>JACQFE010000025.1 GCA_016200265.1 Planctomycetota bacterium
TACCTGGCGGAGTTCACCTATCGGGCCAATCGCCGATGGATCGAAGCCTGTCTCTTCGACCGCCTTATCGTCGCAGCACTCGACACCAAAGCCGTAACCTGCAAAGAGTTAACCGCCGGAGCGACATAGAGAATCAGGATTTTCTTAATGTTGGTAAAGTCATCTACGTCCCAAAGGTTGCCGAACTTGTTTTGGATCACGTAGTCGGATGGTATTGGGGCAATATGGAGAATTGACTTGTAATAGCCGATTCGCTCAAGAAGAGCGAGAATAAGACACGAGATGATGGTTATGGTTCCTGCTGCAACAACGGGAAGAGAGATGAAACTAAGGATTATCCCCACGGCAGTGACTGTCCGGGCTGACCAACGGACAAGTGCCCTGTGTTTCTCGGATATTTGGAATGCGGATCGCTTGGCAGGCATTTGTCGTTTCCTCAATTCTCGCTTTCGTTAAGTCCACGTCGCGCATTCATCCCAACACCTTATTCAATCGCTCCACCGCCCAGTCGACTTCGTCTTTGGTGATGCAAAGCGGCGGGGCGAGGCGGATGGTTTGCTCGTGGGTGTCCTTGCAGAGCAGGCCTTCGTGCATGAGTTTTTCGCAGTGGGCGCGGGCTTTGCCGGCAGTGGGTTTCAAGTCGATGCCGAACCACAGGCCTCGGCCGCGGATCGTGGCGATCTTGTCGGACTTGATGGCCCGAAGCTTGCCCATGAGATATTCGCCCATTTTTCGGGCGTTTTCCTGATATTCGTTGGTGCGGAGGATGTCGATGACTTTGCGGGCGATCGCGCACGCCAGCGGATTACCGCCGAAGGTGCTGCCATGATCGCCGGGATGGAACACGCTCATGATTTCGCGGCTGGTGACAATCGCTGACACAGGCATGATTCCGCCGCCGAGGGCCTTGCCGAGAATGATGATGTCCGGCTTCACGCCTTCGTGTTCACAAGCGAACGTTTTGCCCGTGCGACCCAGGCCCGACTGAATCTCGTCGGCGATGAACAGAATTTTCCGCTCCGTGCAAACCTGACGGACGGCCTTCAAATATCCGTCCGGCGGAATTTTCACGCCGGCCTCACCTTGAATCGGCTCGACCAAAAATGCCGCCGTGTTGGCATCAATGGCCTTTTTCAATGCTTCGATGTTGCCGTATTCGACGATCTCGAAACCCGGCGTGAACGGCCCAAAGCCATCCTGAGCCTGCGGATCGGTGCTGAAGCCGACGATGGTCGTCGTCCGGCCATGAAAGTTATCGCTGCAGCAAATGATCTTGACCTTATCTGCCGCGATACCCTTTTTCTTGTAGCCCCATTTGCGGGCGGTCTTGATGGCCGTCTCGACGCCTTCCGCGCCCGTGTTCATGGGCAGCACGGCTTCCATGCCGCACAAGTCGGCGAGCGCCTGCACCATCGGCCCGAGTTGATCGTTGTGAAACGCACGTGACGTGAGCGTGACTTTGTCGAGCTGATCCTTCGCGGCCTGTACCAAATCCGGATGCGAGTGGCCGAAGTTCACGGCGGAATACGCAGCAAGCATGTCCATGTACTTCTTGCCTTCGACATCGGTAACCCAGACGCCTTCGGCCTCCGCGACGACGACGGGCAATGGATGGTAGTTGTGGGCCGCGTAGTGCTCGACGAGCTCGATGTGATCGTGTCCGGTCATTTGTCGTTTTGGTTGCTTTGTTGTTACGGTCATTGAAATACCTTTCGTTCAGCGTGGTTTCACGAGATTTCCGAGTTCATGCATTGTATCGAAGAGTCGCGTTATTCGCCAAGCCGCGTGAATACCACGTTCGACAAGCGAAGTTGAGTGAGTAGTATTCCCTGCATGAAAATCGGCGTCGTTGCCAACTGGTTGGCGGGGATATTCGCACTCGCCGCCATGATCGTTTCGTACCAGCTCACGCTCAAGCACGTGACAGATTCGCCGGTCGCAAGCTGGTTTGAATCAGGTTGCAGCGAAAAGCCGGGGGCCGGTTCGGCCAATTGTGCCGCAGTGCTGCACAGCCCCTTTAGCGTGTTTCCGCCGCGGCGTGAAAATGAAACGCCGAATCAAGCCCATCTTCCCGTAGCCTTTCTGGGTCTTGTGTATTACTCGACTTTATTTATCTGGCTGATCGGCGTAAGCCGGCCGTCATATTCGAGGCGGTGGTTGCACTATCTCGCGATCCTGTTTGTGGCTTTGGGGCTTAGCGTCTCGGGTTATTTCATCTTCATCATGTTCAAGGTGCTAACGGAATGGTGCCCGTGGTGCCTGGTGACGCATTGCCTCAATCTGCTGATCGCGATTTGCATGCTTTTGATGTGGCCTCGGCGACCGAGCGAAGTTCACGCCGGACCCTTGTATGCTGGGCCGGTGACCACGTGCTCCAATGCAGACGCGCGAACGCCCGCACCGGCTGTGGATTATTGGTCCTACAGTGCGGACGTTTTTCATACCCATCCGAGCTGGCGACTGCTTCTGTTGACATTGCTTGGTATCGTCATCATTAGTCTATCACATTTCAACATGCTCGCGTCCAAGAACGCGCAGAGAGTCGCCACCGCGTACATGCAGGGCCTGCAAGGCTGCGAAGGCAGGCTGCAACCTTACCTGAAAGACGCCGAGCAACGATTCCGGGATTGGGAAGCCGGGAAAAAATACCCGATCGAGATTCGGTTGGATGATCCGATCCGAGTGCTTGCAGCTGATGGCAACTCATCGCCGCCGATCGACGTCGTCGTCTTTAGTGATTTTGAATGCCCGATGTGCGGGAAATTCGCAGGCTTTTTCGATGAGCAGGTTCCGCGATTGTTTGGCGGTCACATTCGGGAAATCTTCAAGCACTATCCGCTCGATCAATCATGTAACACTCGCGTCGGCTCGACAATGCACTTGCACGCATGTGAGGCTGTGCGCCTGGCCGAAGCCGCGCGATCATTGAAAGGGAATCCCGGATTCTGGCGGGCTCACGATTACATTTACAAACATCAGAATGATCTGAAACAGGGCGTGCTTCGACCGGAGATGGTGGCTGCGTCAATTGGCGTCGATACAGCCTCTTTCTCAAACGCGATGTCGTCCGCAAATTTTCAGAGCCGTGTGAATGGCGACGCCGATCAGGCGAGAATTTGTGAGATTCGCGGGACTCCTTCGGTTTTCGTGGACGGCAAACCCGTGGACAGCCTGATCGCCCAGGAAATTGGCTTTTGGGACAAGCTTGCGGATGCGTATTGGAAGCGCATGAACCAGCCGCGACCCGCGAACACTATGCTTACTGCGGCCAGTCCCGTAAGCGCTACGACTATTCCAGATAGCCCAGGTTCGAAAGTCGCTCCGTGATCTGCTGCATATCCCGCTCGGAGTAAATTTCCTCCTGCGGCGCGCCTGGGATTGCTACCGATCGAGAATCGCCGCGCCGTTCCATGATGACTTGAGGCCTCTGTTCAAATATTTCATCAAGCACTCGACCATTCATGTCGTCGGGTATGGGAAGTCCGAGCATGGCAAGAATCGTTGGCGCGCAATCGACGATGTGTGCGTGAAGATCGCGAACATGTCGAATGCCCGCGCCCGACACGGCGATGACTCCCTCGGGACGGTGCGTGCCTTCAGTTCGCGAATACGGCAGCCATTGGATGATCTTGTTGCCTTTGATGCGCCTCACCACTGCCAATGTCTCATGCGGGATCAAGATGAGGTCGGGCATCCACGGCTGATCCTTTCGCGAGACGTTATACAATTCTTCGGGCTTGTGGACCGCGCTGAAAAGGGCGATTGATGTTCCCGCCGGGTCGAGCACTCGACACTCCGGGCCGAGAAAACGCATCCGCAATTCATCGCGAAGTGATTCGTATTCGCGTTGCTCGACAATCCCGCAGGGCTGCCGACCGAGCAAGTTGAGATACAAAAATCCGGCCATGCCCGCGTGCATGATGCACGCCCGAGTACCTGAGAAATCGACGGCCAGATCACGAGCAATGTCTCCTTTTCGCAGAAATCGCTTCTTTTTTCCGCGGATGCGATCCCAGATGTATTGAAGCCGTGTGGACTGTTGCACGCCGCCGCTTCGCAGGGCGAGATAGCCCCATCGTTCGAGCAGCAAATTCGGTTGCACCTTGCCTTCGAGACTGCCGTGCCCGTGATCGGAGACGATCATTACTTTGGCGTCATGCTTGGCCGCGTAATCGAGCAATTTTCCGACGGCCACATCGGCATTGGTGAAGCACTTCTCAGCGAGCATGCGTCGCGTTGGATTTCGATTCGTCCAGCGCGGATCAAGATATTTCCAGGTCTTATGCTGCAAGTTGTCGGTGAGCTTGAAGACGACCATGAGCGCGTCCCAGCCGAATCGATCCGCCAGCCACGTCGTCATCTCCGCGCCTTGATCGAAGCTTCGCGAGATGTAATCAAGATTCTGCACGTAGGTTCGCCCGCCGAAGAGACGTGTGTGTTTCCACTTGGCACGAAGCGTCGGGTCGGGCCAGCGGGAGAGAATTTCAGCGCGAAGCTCGCGAGGATATGCGAATTCGCATTCTGCGTTCGGCGTTTCGAATCCACTTACCAGAAAGCCGTTCACCTGTGGCGGGGGGTAAGTCATGGGCACATTCACGCTGCCCACGCGAAGACCTTGACGCCCAAAAATTTGCCACAAGTTTCGCACGTGGTCGAGGCATCGTGTGCTGTTGAAGGACAACTTGTTCGTCAACGGATCGTAGCGCTCGAAATCGAGAATGCCGTGCTCGCCGGGATGCTTACCGGTGAGAAAACTCGTCCATGCCGCGGGCGTGATCGGCGGAATCGTGGATCGTAAAATGCCTGATGCCCCGCGCTCCACAATCTCGCGGAGCCGGGGCATCTTGCCGGCCTGCATGAGCGGAGTCAGCACAGTCCATGTGACCCCGTCGAGCCCGATGATCAGGACGCGCTGACGCATGGCCTCGTCCCGACCGGTTGTCACGTTATTCCTTGAATTCCAGGATCAGGCTGGTGACGTCGGATCCTGCCACGTTTTCCACGGCGTGCGCGGTCGGCGGGAACGCCATCGCCATTCCGGCGGCGAGAGATTTCTCTTCAGTCTTATCGCCGACCGTCGTCTTGTATTTTGCGTCCGTCACGGCGTACACGACATAAGCGGGGTGAGCATGCTTGGCCAGCTTGCCGCCGGCCTTGAGCTTCGTTTCAAGGAGTCGCACGCGATCGTTGTCGAGGACCACCTTGGTGTTATCTGGAGCGGCCTTCATCTGGTCATCTCCCTCAATTTTCAACTTCGCACCCGGGGTGGCCGGCTTCTTCAATTCGAATTCGACGAGTTTTAATTCCGTGGTTCCGATGTTTTCGGCTTGGTGGGTTTCGGCCTTGGCGAATTTGGCCTCGCCGGACTTGAGTTCCACGTCCTTCGTCTTTCCCTCTGCATCGGTGAATTTAACCTTTCCACCATTGATTGCATAAACGACATGATCGGGATGTGAATGGGCTCCGATCTTCTCGCCAGGCTTCACCGTGATCGTGAGAACTCGCACATTGTCGTTATCAAGCGCGACATTGTAATTATTGGGTGCGAGCTTGACCGGATCCTGCGCCAGAACGATTCGCCCGGAATAACTGATTGCGAACGTCAAGAACGACAGGGATGCCACACGGAACGAATTTCGAATCATGAATCTATCTCCAATGAAAATATATCGTCAGGCCGGCACACGCGCACAATGTCGTTTCACTCAGCCTGCCAATTGAAAACCGAAATGGTAATGCGCAGTGATCCATTGGACAAGCTGAATAGGGCACGAATTCCTAACCCGCCATTGCTGAATCTGTAATGTCCTCGCCAGGCGCGACGCCATTCGATGCGTTCTCATAGAGTCGCATCGTCTGGTCAATGTATCGACGCAGGCCGAAAACCTGAAACGCCTGACCGTGGGCCGCCCCTTTGCATCGTTTTTGACTTTCGCGATCGGATAACAACCGGGCGATGGCCGCCGAAACGCCTTTGCCTGAGGGTCGTTTGAACAAAAGCCCGTTCACCTTGTTCGCGATCAACTCGGCGACGGAGTAGGTCGCTGAACCGATCACCGGCACGCCGGCCGCCATCGCGAATGAAATGCTCGTCGTTGAAATATCGCCGCGCGGCGCGACCCCGAGAACATCGGCGATACCGACTAACTCCTCGAAACGCACGTCGGCGCCCGGACGGATCAAGCAAGGGATCGATGGGACCGTGGCCGCAAATTCCGCGATGCGTCGCTGCTCATTCGATGCGCCGGGGACGATGATCTTGAACTTGCCATGCAAGTCGTTGAGCAACGCCGTCGCCCAGAACACGTCGAATGCGCCGTCATCGCGCATCACAGGCTCCGGCACAAGCACGACGAAATCGTCTACGGCGATACCAAGTCGTGTACGTAGATCGCCTCGCCGTGAACGACTCAACGCCGCAAAATCAATTCCGGGGCGAATGACGACCGTGCGATCGATCGGCACGCCGCTTTCGGCCAATCGCCGCCGCACGATCGCGGAGCCGCACGAAATTGCAAATTTCTCACGCCGGGCCAACGTTCGCAGCTTTCTTGCGTCGCGCACCGCGGCGACGGGGTCGAACAATTGAAGAATCACCGGCGGAGACGAGGCCGCACACGCGGCAATTGCCGCCGAAGTTCCCCATGCGTGGACGATGTCAACGTTGTGGCGGTCGAACAATTTCGACAGCGTCGGCGCGGCGGCGATCGGAAGCGAAGGGGGGAAGCTCAGCCAATTCAAATTTGGAATTTGACGGGGGAGCGCGTCTCGCTGGAACCCAGTCAATGCGGCTACATGTTGAGCGATTCCACACGGCAAGCGGTCAAGCAATTGACCAATGGCCAGACGCTGCTCCCATCCGGCGGAATCATCCAGAACGTGCAGTATGACGCGCGAGTTTCCCGATGGCGATATCGTCATAGGCTCGGTAACTACTGGAACGCAATTGGGATTTCAGGACGGCGGATGAAGATGTTGATCGTGTTCGTGCTGAAATTATTAATGACTAAGTCGATGGCCCCATCGCCGTTCAAATCACCGGTGTCGATCGCAAACGCGCCCGCCCCAACATCGAGCCATTGAACTGGCAAGCTGAATGTGCCGTCGCCGAAATTCAAGTTGAGTTGGATCCAGCCATCGCCATTTCCCACAACGATCAAATCGGCGCTCTCATCACCGTTGAGGTCTAGAATTGCCACGGCCTCAGGGAAAGTGTCTGTCAGGTAGGAAGTCGGTGCGGAGAATGCGCCGTCACCCTGGTTCACAAGAACTGACGCCACCGAACTATAGTTGTTTGGGACAACGAGATCGGGAAATCCGTCGCCGGTAAGATCGCCAAGCCCCAGTGAATCCGGCCCCAGTCCCCCGGCCGCATACACGACAGGATCACCAAAGTTTCCTGCCCCGTCATTAAGGCGAATCTCGATTTGATTTGAGAATTGATCTGAGTAGGCAATGTCAAGATCGCCGTCAAGATCGATGTCGCTCAAACGGATTCCGAGCGGGCCGCTGCCCACGATCGAAAGCTCCACAGGACTCGCGAATATACCGTCTCCATGATTGATCAGAATGACGATGCCGTCGTCGATGTAACGCGTCCCGACGATATCCACATCGCCATCTCCGTCGATATCCCCGACGGCGATGGTATTGATTCCGTTTGGCCCACCATACAATGTCGAATCATGAAATGTGCCGTCGCCTTGATTGAGAAATACGGCCACTCCGTCTCCATATTCGCAGGCAACTGCGACGTCGATGTGGCCATCGCCATTGAAATCCGCAAGCTCGCTCACCAATCCTGACGGGGGGAGTGCATATTGCTTCGGGCCGGTAAATTTGCCGTTGCCATCGTTGCGATAGACCAAAAGCGTGCTTGCATTATCGTTATCATTCGTAACCACCACGAGGTCGAGATCGCCGTCGCCGTCGACATCGCGAAGCTTCGCGTCCGAGGGTGGTGCAGGGGTGCTGAAAGTGTGTTTGAGATATGGGTCATTAGGGTCAGGCAGCCCGAGCAGTCCACGAATCCCCATGCCGCAACCCGACGCGGCAACAAGCAAGCAATATAGGAGTATGCAATTGAAGCGCTTATTGAATTGCAGCATTTGCCGCCTCCTTTTTCGCAATCTGATTACCTGTAACGACACAACTCGCGGCTCTTGAAGCGTCCGTTATGCTACGCGAAGTAACCAAGCGATAAAAGGCCATTGCAAGAGTAGGCCTTTGCCAATGAAGCGATGGCAAGCGGAGTAGAAGATTGAAGTTGTTTTTGATCGGTTTGGGTAGTGCGGTCGGCGGATTGCTCCGGTACTTGGTGGCCGGGTTGATGCAGCGCGCCACCGGCGCGACGTTTCCCATTGGCACGCTGATCGTCAATTTATCCGGCTGCCTGGTCATGGGGATGCTCGGGCAACTTCTCGCCGGCAGGCTCATGATCCGTGAGGAGTATCGACTCGCGCTGACCGTCGGGCTCTGCGGTGGATACACGACATTCTCTTCCTTTGGGTGGGAGACACTGTCGCTTCTCAATGACGGCCAGGTTCGTGCGGCGTTCACCAACGTGCTCGCGACGAACATCCTCGGCTTGTTGGCCGTCTGGGCCGGCTATCATTTCTCAGAGCGGGTCTTTGGAGCATGACATGAAAATTCCCGAGCGCGGATACTTGCTACGCATCTTTCTCGGCGAAAGCGATCGTTGGCAGGGCAAGCCGTTGTATGAGGCCATCGTTTTGAAAGCTCGCGAGCTGCACATGGCCGGCGCCACCGTGCTCCGCGGCCCGATGGGCTTCGGCGCGAATAGTCGACTCCACACATCGAAAGTCCTGCGGCTTTCCGAGGACCTTCCAACGCTGGTCGAAATCGTCGACAGCAAGGCGAAGATCGATGAGTTGTTGCCTCACATCGACGACATGGTGCAGGAAGGCCTCGTGACACTTGAACCTGTTCGAGTTATCAAGTACCGCGCGGGCAATGGGTCCTCTTCCAAAAAATGACCACTATGGAAAGATCGGGAGCGTACTCGAGGTCCGATAAAACTTGCCTGGATGGAGCTGGCAAGGCTGGTCGATAGGAGTTCCGGTTGGGTTTTGGATCTTCTTTCGCGAGGCTATCGTACATCACTCAGGCACATTTTGATTCTCTAACTCCGGGAGGTTTGGCGTGTCTGACAGGTGGAATAGAGAATCATCAGGCCGGATCGGTACTCCGGTCATTGGCCGAATAAAAATGAACGGATGCTGAGAGGAGACTGAAATGACGACCCAAAAGAACAAAGCTATGGCAACGATAATGGCCCTTGTATTGGTGGCATTTACCTTCGGCGAGACTGCCAGAGCTGATCGCGGTCGTTATGGCGGCGGAGGGCGTGGTGGGCACGTTGCCTATGGCGGAAATCACGGTGGCGGCTATCACGGCGGTGGAAATTACGGCGGCGGGTTTCATGGTGGTGGATATCAAGCCGCTTATCCGCGCCATTATGGCGGCGGATACTACGGAGGCGGAGCCGGGTATTACCGACCAGCCTATGGGTATGGATATGCTCGCGGATACGGAAGTTATTACGCGTCGCCCTGCTACACTCCATATTATGCGGCGCCGTACTATCCAGCAACGTACTATGCCGAGCCGGTCTACTATGCCCCGGCACCGGTTGTGTACACAGCTCCGGCGTACCCAAGTTATTACGGGGGCTATTATGGCGCTCCCGCGGCGTATTATGGATCGGGTTTTGGGTTCAGCTATGCCGGCCACAGCAAGGCTTACTCATTCGGAATAGGTTTTTAACCACAATACGGTTCACTTAAGGCACATAAGACAAGCCTCACAAAGACGATCGAGATTTGGATGGAACGAAGGATTCTCGATCTCGATGGAGGCTTGAATCATGTCGAGTATCGGCCAGGGATTGACCTGCCCCAATGACCGCGCGAATAGCCACCGGGATGTGATATTAACGCGAGCCGCGCGGGCTGACAGTAGAGGATTGCGATCCAATGACTCCCATGGATCCGCTGGGAAAGAGCCTGCTTCTCACCTTCACCAAGATGTCCGCTTCCGTCCTTAGTGCTTGCTTTTCGCTGGGCCCGTGCTTTTCCAGCCATTCGGAGATCCGACGATCGTAAATGGATTCACTGAGCAACGCGACGGTGGGCTGCGAAAGATTCAAATCCTTGGCCATTCGAAGAAGCAGCGTGCGCTGCGGCGGCAGGAGCTCAAGGCGGGCCACCAGATTCTCATAAAGTCGAAGTGGATCCTTCGACTCAACGCCTTGGTCGATTCGATTTCGCTGCCGATTGGACAACCAGGTAGTGATCAAAATGAGGACCGCGAGCCCGCAAATCGCCAAGACCGCGGAGGTGAACGTACCGCCGAACTGAAACTGGTCCTGAACCGCTCGGCGCCATGCTTCGAAGGGTACAACTTGCGTGTTGGCAGCGAGGATCACGTGCGCTTCTCCACCGAAGACTCCGATTGCCTCGTCGCCGCGGACCGAGATTGGATCGAATTCGCTACGGGCGCCGACAAGATACGCCGCATGACGCGTGAAGCCCTCATGCGGACGCGTGGATTGGGATCGGCAACGGAAAGTTCCTCAATGCATCCAAATACGCTTCGAAGATCGAGCCTCTCGACCACCCACAATGCACTCAGTCGATGCGTCTGTTCGGGATGCTTTAACATGCCCAGCAATGCGCCGCCCGCTGTGCGAAGGTCTGTCCGCAGCAAAGCCTTGACGGCATTGGCACGAACGCGACTGTGCGGCGATTCAAGTTTTTCCGCAAGCACGGAGGCTTGGTTTGGCGTACCCAGCTTGTCGACTACCTCGACCGCGTTTGCCTGCACGCGCCCGTCGGGATCATTCAACGCCGCACGCACGAGGCGATTTGCCGTCGCGCCGCCAATCGCCGCAAGCAGTGTCACGGCCGCACTGCGCACAGCGGCCTCTCGATCATGAACCGCCGCGAAGATTTCCACGTCCAGCTCGCGTTCGACGCCTGCGAAAGACGCGATCTGCAGGGCTTTCACTCGGTCCATGCTCTGTGAGCTTCGAATTTTATCGCGCAATCGATCAATCAAATTCGGCGTCGAACCCCGGAGCGCCGCCCCGCCTCTCCGGCGCTCGTCGAGCGACAAGGTTTCATACTGCAAGAACAGATATTCAATTTCATCCGGAGGAGCCTGGGACCCGTTATGGTCGTCCTCAACGGCCTGATGAGACTTGGCGTGAACCGCAGCGGTCTGCGATTCGGCTCCAATCGTTGTGGGTGGGACCATCATCGATGCGGATGGAGCATTCGCCCGCAGGGCGCGTCGATTCAGCTCCCTTAAAGCCAATTCCGCAAGGTCGTCACCCATTCGTCCCGCGACGCATCGAAGTACGCTATCCGCCGCTTCCGATTGTTCTTCACAAAGTCGCCACAAAACCTCGCGGCGCACCGCCGGACGTTCGGCATCGAGCACGGCTCGCAACACGTCGATACGTCGCTGCGGCGATCCGCCCGCGGCGTCAATGAAGCGGACGGCCCGGGCGGCATGAGCTTCCGGCAGTCTTGCCAAAATTGTGCACCATTCCTGCGATGACCGCGCGTCCTGAATCCAGCGACAGCTGTGAACAATTTCCGCGTCACACAGCAGCCAGGCATCCTCGCAAATTGCGGCAAGAAGCGCGGGATCGTTGGCACGGGCTAACGCCTTTGATGCCGAAGAACGTATCGCAGGATGGGCAAGGGCTCGAAGCATGGCACCCGCAAGCCGCCAATCGATCTTCGTCGCGAACAAGTCATTGATGGCATGGACAATCTTCGTATGCGATTCCGAGAGCTTTTTCGTCAATGCCGCCTCGGTGCGATCTCCTAACCATAGCGACGCCTCCAGGGCCAGAGGCTGAAAGTGCAACTCCCAACTTTGAATGGCCTTCGAAAGCGCTTCGGCGAGAGAGTCCGCGGTGCTCGCCTCGTTGGTCGCCGTTCCGTGCGAATTCGGGGCCGGGTTCCTGACGCCGGCCGAAATGCGATCAACATGCCGAGCAGTCATCTCGTGCAATGTGAGCGCCGCCATCTCTCGCGTCTTCGGACATCGGCCTTTGATCGCGTCGCTCAAAAGATATGCACAACCGGCGTCCTGCGACTCGCGAATGGCTTCAATCGCGGCAAGCCGAGTCTCCAGCCCCGACGACGCGATCGCCATTCGCACGCCGTGGTGCAGCGCCTTCAGCCTCTCCGCGATTTTCTGACGAAGTGGCGCATCAAAGGATGAGAAGCCCGCGACGACCGCCGCCAGCGCCGCCGGCTGAGCACGCTTGACCAGAACATCCAGCGCGGCCCCCTGAGCCGACGCGTTCATGCTCGGCAACGCCTCAATGATCGCCGCATCGGCCGCCAGGTTCTTCTCCTCGACCAATAGGCGCAATGCAACTGGAATGGGTGCGGCATTCATGCACTGGAGTTATCGGCAGTTGTTCAGAGGGATCACAAGATCGGCGGAAAATGACGCTGTATCTCCGTCCAAGAGGCCCGCTAATCGGGCCTTTCGGTGCATTTGCCAAATCACTGTCAGGTTTTGGATTTAGCCGCCAGCTCTTTTTCTTGGGAGCGCCGCGGATGCGAATCGAAACGACGACCGTGCAACTATTGTCCCGCGCCAAATTCGCGTAGGATTTGGCCGCGATCGCACCTAAGTGGAATTCGGGCTTCGATGGTTCGGAGAAATCACAAATGAACACAAGACATCAGTTATATGTCGCAGTGTTGGCAGGCTTGTGGGTAGGTCAGAATTGTTTCGCTGAAACGAATCTGGATGAACTCGCCAGAGCGCCGGCTGGAAAGAAATTCAACTATGGATCGGAGGCGCTTCAATTCGGCGAGCTGACCCTGCCCGAAGGCCCAGGGCCCTTCCCGGTCGCAATCAACGTCCACGGAGGCTGCTGGCTCGCTCAATACAACATCAATCATAGCCGGGCTCTCGCCAACGCCCTTGCGAAGGAAGGCATCGCCGTATGGAACATCGAGTATCGAAAAGTCGGAGATCTGAATGGCGGCTGGCCGGGAACGTTTCTCGACGTGGGCAACGGCGCGGATTACCTGCGCACGCTTGCGAAAGAAAACCCGCTCGACCTGACTCGCGTGGTGGCCATGGGACATTCCGCTGGTGGACATTTTGCTCTTTGGCTCGCGATGAGAAACAAAATCCCCGCCTCAAGTGAAATCCACAGCGATAATCCAATCGCCATCACTGGCGTGCTGGCTCTTGCCCCGGCGCCGGAACTGGATGCTCTGCAAAAGAAAAATGTATGTGGTGGCGTCGTGGAAAAATTGATGGGCGGCTCGCCGATGGACCAGCCGGAACGATATCGCTGGGCCATGCCCTCCATGAACCTGCCTCTCGGCATCCGGCAAGTTCTGTTGGTAGGGAAGAAAGACAAAGACTGGGGCTGGGTCGGGGAAGCCTACCGCGACAAGGCCCGCGCCGCGGGCGAACCGAAGCTGGAATTCATCGACGCCCCCGAATCAGGTCATTTCGAAGTCATCGATCCGAATTCGACGACCTGGCCGCTGGTACGCACGTCGATACGTTCATTGCTGGGATTGAAATAGATTTGACAACCATGTTCCGACGCTGAGGCCACATTTGCGAATCAGCCAGGCATTTGAGCATTGACGACAAACTCGAATAGTTCCTTTTTTGAGGATCGCTTACGGATTGTTTCAATTCCAACGTTTACAAATCCCGTATCCTTAAAAAGCTCCGCATATATTTCTTCGACGGGCAGCAAGGTATCGTAAAACTTGGAATTGCCCACAATATAGTGGCATCTGGCACCGGGCGCGAGGACCTTTCGGAGATTGAGAAGATGAGACTTAATATCCTCGAAATATTTGTGCACGTAACGACCCAACAAGGCGTGTCCTTTTGATATTTCCCTTACGATTTGATCGAAGTTTGAGAACGGGATTTCACTGTAGCCATTAGGAGTCCACGTATTAAGAAGACTTGTGGCGCAACCCCATGTACCACCTATTGCCTTCCAGTCCAACTCCCCGGCTTGGCGGCCATCGGAAAGAAAACCGAGCCAATACATGTACGGGCGAAGCTCGCGGATGTAAGACATGCGGTTCGGATATGGCGGCGAAGTGATGACAGTCGTGTATTGGCGTCCGCAAAGTACGGAGGACAAGTCACGAGAGTCGCCCAGGAAAACCCGGGCTTCTGCAATAGGTGGCTCGACAGTGATGCTGTTGGCAACTTCCCTTGCGCTGACGACGAAGGCACCCGCAATTCGCCGAACGCAATCACCGGAACCTTCTCGCAACAAACTGTCCGTTGCAACGACCCCGTTCTTTTTGAAAGACATTGACTGGTGTCCAAATGATACATTGGCCATTTGGATCATCACACGGCAAAACGCAACGCGTAAGAGGTCGATTACGTGCTCGCCTCGCTCATGAGGATGTTGGCTTATCGCGCAATACAGCGCTGCCAAGGCGTGCAGTGTGGGAGTGTCCCACCATTTCTCGATCGCATGTAAGTTGGGTTGCCAGATCGTGGAGTGTGATACGTCGATCTCTTCCGCAATTCGTGTGGATGCGACTTGGACCTGTCGTGCGACATAGTCGCCAAGCGGCATCATCTTGAGGTTTCCAAACCATACAAGAAATGGGTTAATGTCAACTGCATCGGATCGGATGCCCATCGAAGCACAAGCGAGAGGCGTTGTGCCCGTCCCAGAGAAGGGATCGAGTACCATTTCGTCAGAGCGAGTCTCCTTCAACAGCTCGCGAACGAGATGGAGAGAATAGGCAGGTGTCAGCCGCAACCAACCGTGCCGCCCGAGTGAGGCGTTACCGCGAAACGTGAGGTGATCGCGACGTTGAAGCGACTTGCAGACGGGCTGGCCCATTTCGATTTGTCCGAAAAGCCCTTCCTTCATCTCAGTAACCCCTCGAATACTGCAAGAGTTTCTTTCTTAATCGCTTCAGAATTGCGCCTGAAAAATCCCGCGAGGTCGTAACCCAAGACCTCGCGGCAGAAGACGTACGTCGAATCAACGGTCGTCCCTGAGATCGCACCGCGCAGCATCAACCATCGAGCACGGGCATAACGCTCTGCGAGATTGAGCGGAATCTGTACGGAAAACAACAGCATCACTGGAAGGTAGCGGTAGGCGAATGCGCTCGCGGCATTCGACACATCGGCATTCTGACGCTTGGCGTCGTTGCTCTTGTATGCTTGGCGAACTTCGAAGACAGCTCCGTGAAGGCTGGTTGCGTTCCTTCCCTTGAGGCCGATGCTCGCAGACGCTTCCTTCAACCAAGATTCAACGGCGGATCGGCGCGGCGACGAAGTGATATTCTCGATCGCGATCCGACCGTCGAGGGACAGTGTGCGAAATTTGCCCTTTGTGCTTGGCACATTGTACGACCACGTGGCGTCGGTGGGCGAAAGGCCGAGAGTATCCTGGAGAATTCGGTGGAACAGCAATTGGCAACCTGTGCCGATTTGTCGGTAAATCGACGTCATGCCGCCCGCAGCCTTGTGCGCCGCGTAAACGAGCGGTGAATCAAGCCCGAACCATGCGTAGAATTCATCCTCGCGGTAGATCCGTTGAAACTCTTCAATCGTCACACCGCCTTGGCGACCATGCCCGCACGACGGTTTGTAATTGAGACAAACGCGCAGGGCCCCGCAAATGAGATCGAGGTAGGCTCTGTCGTTGGTTTCAGCAGCATCCATCACTTGCATGGCGTCCCAGTTTGCGTTGAATCCTATTCTTGTCTGCTATTGAATGATCTCCGTCTGCCCAGATTCAGATGAGGCGTTTACGATCGTGGACGCTGCCGCTCATCGTTGAAACCTCCATGTTAGGCGTGCGTTAGCTTAGCAGAAGCGGAAGATTTTTCCAGTGGGGTGGATATGGAGGCGGACGGTGAAATTCACAGTGACGTGGCGGCGACTGGAATACGCTCGAATTCTTCAGACTCGAACTGCCCGTTACGACAGGGCTTCCACGTTGATCTTCGTCACGCGGACGATTTCGTCGATCGTGGTCATGCCCTTGATGACCTTGGTAAAGCCGTCTTCGCGCATGACCTTGAGGCCTTTCCTGCGGGCGACCGCGAGGATGTCCGTGGCGCTCTTTCGTTGCACGATCAGGTTGCGCATCTCATCATCGATGGTCAGCATCTCAAAGATGCCCAGTCGACCGCGATAGCCGCTGTTACGGCAGTCGCGGCAGCCGGCCCCGCGGAAAAACTTCTGGCCAGGTTCGATTTTCATGTCCGTGGGCAACTCGCTTTTGGCGGGCGTAAATTCCTCACGGCAGTGCTTGCAGATCTGTCGCACAAGCCGCTGCGCGAGCACGCCGCTGATGGAGCTGGAGACGAGGAACGGCTCCACGCCCATATCGAGTAATCGCGTCGTTGCGGTCACCGCGTCATTGGTGTGCAGCGTGCTGAACACAAGGTGGCCGGTGAGCGATGCATTGATCGCGACTTCGGCCGTTTCCAGATCGCGAATTTCGCCGACCAGAATCACGTCCGGGTCATGTCGCAAAAATGACCGCAAACCCGACGCGAAAGTCAATCCGATGTGCGGCTTGATCTGCACCTGCTGAATGCCGTCGAGGTAGTATTCGATCGGATCTTCGACGGTGAGAATCTTGATTTCATCCGAACGGATCGTGTTGAGGGCCGCATACAGCGTGGTCGTCTTACCGGAGCCCGTCGGGCCGGTGACAAGAATGATGCCGTATGGCTGGTGGATGAGAGCTTCCACACCGGCCAGCGCCTCATCCATCAAGCCAAGTTGCCCCAGTGACAACAGGACCGATTGCTTGTCGAGAATTCGCATGACGACGGCCCCGCCGAACGCGGTGGGGATGATGCTTACACGAAGGTCGATGTCACGGTTCTGGGCCTTGATCTTGAAGCCGCCGTCCTGCGGCAATCGCTTCTCTGCGATATTCAGGTTGGAGAGGATCTTGATGCGGCTGATGATCGCGGAGTGAAAGCGGCGAATCTCCGGCGGCACATTTGTCGTGTGCAACACACCGTCGATGCGATAGCGAATTTTCAGGTCGTGCTCAAACGGCTCGATATGCACGTCGCTGGCGCGATCGCGAATGGCCTCGAGCAAAATTTCATTGACGAGCTTGACGACGGTGGCTTCCTGAGCCTGCTCGATGAGGTCCGCGTTGTCCGCATCGACATCGCCGATGACTTCAATTCCCGCGCCGGCATCGCCGATCATGGCCTCGACGGTGTGCCCACCGACGCCGTAATGCTGTTTGATGACGCGGGAGATTTCATCGCTCGTGGCGAGGACTGTCTCGATCTTCGCCCCCATGAGCATGCGGAGCTCATCGAAGGCGTAGAGATTGAATGGATTGCTGGTGGCGACGCGGATCGTACCGTTTTCGCGATCAATTGGGATCACGCGGTCACGATGAACGACTTTCGACGGGGTCTGCTTGAGCAGTTCCGGATCGATCTTCAGCTCGGTAATTTCAACGAACGGGATGGAGAGCTGCTCGCTGTAGATATTTAGATAGTCGCGTTCGTTGATGAAGCCCAGACGAACCAGGCATTGCTCAAGACGCTCAGTCGGCTTCCTCGCCGTCTTGGCCTGCTTAAGCTGTGCGGCCGTAATCAGCTTGCGCTGTTGAAGCACATCCCCGATATTGAGCGCACTTGTCATTCGTCAGACGCTTACCAAATTCGGCGGCAAAGCCACCCGCCTAAGTTATAGGCCCCAATTCGCGCGAACCTCTCCCACTTGTTCTTATACCATCGTCGGACGGTTCGGATACAGGAAACGATTATCCGCGCAAGTATCTGCAATTACAATAGATATGAGCGATACGGGGCACGGCCCGGATATAGACGGTGCTCGCGGCAAGGACAAATTCCGGCTGTCGAGAGTCACGAAAGACTTCGACCTTAGAAAAAGTTCGCCAAGGCAATCAGGATAACGGCGATCAGCAGAGTATTGGCCAGTGTCGAGGTAAAGAAACCAGTGAATCCGGTCATTTCAGAGTCCTTTTTGTTGCATTCTTGATCGGGTTGGTTACTCCTGTTCGCAACCTCATGTAATCTAAACGGCTTATGGGGCCAGGAACTTTAGCCGGTCGAAAACGCGGCGTTTAGTGCGAACGCACTAAGAAGCAAGAACCCCACGAATCCCCCTGGAATTGCCAGAATGCTGCGCATCAGGACTGCCCAACATCTGCCCGGTTCGCGCTCGGAACCAACCCGCTGCGGAGCGTATTCTCTGTGATACATCGGGCATCCATGAAGTGCAGGATATAATCCGGCGAACCGGCCTTCACCCCCGTTCCGCTGAGCTTGAAACCGCCAAACGGCTGTGCATCGACCTGTGAGCCGGTGATCTTGCGGTTGATATAGAGGTTTCCAACCGCGAATTCTTCTCGCGCGCGGGCGATGTTGGCCGGACTGCGTGAATACACCCCCCCTGTCAGCGCATATCGCGAGCTGTTGGCGATCGTCAGCGCGTCATCGAAGTCTCTCGCGGGCATCATGGCCAGCACCGGGCCAAAAATTTCATGTTGGGCGAACTGCGAGTTCGCGGCGATATCCATGATCACCGTGGGTGGCACGAAGAAGCCTCTGCTACCGTCGGCGTCTTTCATGGACTTCGACGCTGTGACAAGAACCCGACTCTCCTTTCCGCCCATTTCAACATATCGATTGATGCGGTTGCGAGCTTCGGCATCGATCACCGGACCGACAATCGTCGATGGCGATTCCGCCGGGCCGATGGGCAGGCTTTCGACGGCCGCCTTCAGACGCTGAGCGAATGATTCATAGATTCCGGACAGGACGATCAACCGACTGCAACTGCTGCACTTCTGTCCCGCAAAGCTGAACGCCGACTCCACGACACCCTGAATGGCCCCGTCGAGATCAGCGTCCTCATCCACGATGATGGCGTTCTTGCCGCCCATCTCGACGATCATTTTCTTGATGAAAGCCTGCTCCGAACGAACCACGGCCCCGCTGCGAATCACATTCACGCCGACATCGCGCGAGCCGGTGAATGCCACGACATTGACATCAGGATGTTCGACCAGCAACTTCCCGATCTCGCTTCCCACGCCAGGCAGAAAATTGACGACGCCATTGGGGAAGCCGACCGCGTGCAGGATATCCACGAGCTTCGCGGCCACCACCGACGCCTGCCGGGCGGGCTTCATCACCACGGTATTCCCGGCGGCGATCGCCGCCGTCGTCATGCCCGTGAGAATCGCCAATGGGAACGCCCACGGCGAAATGACCGCACACACACCCTTGGGTGAATAGGAGAGGGCATTGTCCTCCCCGGGAATATCTCGCAGGCGCGGATGCCGCTGAATCCATTCAATCTGGTCCGCGTAATAGCGGCAGTGATCGATCGCTTCGGTCACGTCGGCGTCAGCTTCGCGCCATGGCTTACCAACTTCCAGAATCATCGTGGCCGCCAATTCGAACCGCCGCATCTCGATGCGATCGGCCGCTTTTCGCAGCAACGCCGCCCGCTCTGTAGCCGACTTGCATCGCCAATCTGCAAATGCTTTTCTGGCCGCAGCAACCGCACGTTCGACATCCATAGGACTCGCCTGCGCGACTTCACCGACAATCTCATGAGCATTCGATGGATTGTGCGATGCAAATGTATGACCGGCATTCGTCGCTTGCCCGTTGATGACGAACGGATAGTGGCGGCCGAATTCTCCACGAACGTAGGCAATCGCCCCGGACATTTTTTCGCGATTCGCGGCGTGGGCGAAATTCGTATTCGAGGCGTTGATGAAGTTCACAGTGCTCTCCTCCGGAAACGTGTTCTGATATCGCCGCGACGGCAAGGGTGAGCTGGGCGGCCGCGATTCCTGTGGGTCCGCGAGCAGGCGATCATAGCTTCGCGGATCGGTGAAACCCTGTTTCAAGAACCCTTCGTTCGACGTGTTCTCCAGCAGGCGACGAATGAGATAGCCCATGCCCGGCATCAGGTCGCCATAAGGACAATACACTCGCAGGCAGCGGCCCATCTCGACGATCGCCGTTTTGAGCGGATCGCCCATGCCGTACAACATCTGAATCTCGTAGTCGAGCGGCTCCAGGCCCCGCTCTTCCGCACGCGCCATCACAAATGCGAGCGAACGGACGTTGTGGCTGGCGAACGCAGGCCGGATCA
This sequence comes from Planctomycetota bacterium, assembly GCA_016200265.1. Classification (GTDB taxonomy): domain Bacteria; phylum Planctomycetota; class Phycisphaerae; order UBA1845; family UBA1845; genus JACQFE01. The sequence goes on from JACQFE010000025.1 coordinate 20,188, forward strand.
ACTCCGCGTGCTCCAGCATCGTACCGGCCATTCGCTCGTAACAGGCGTCGGACTCCCATTTGTTCGTCCACACTGGCGGCGTCTTGTGTGCTCGAACGGCCGCCGCTGTTTCCGCATCCCAATACGCGCCTTTGACCAATCGAATTGCAAATCGCGTCCCGCGCTCGCGGGCCCATTGCAGCATGTCATCGAGCTGTTGCTCGCCGTCCCGCAAATAGGCCTGCAAGACAATTCCGATGTTCGTCCAATCGCGGAACTCATCCTCCATCAGCACGGTCTTGAACAGTTCGAGAGTCACGTCGCGATGTTTGAACGACTCCATGTCGATGTTGACGAATGCATCCGCTTCCCGCGCTCGGCGGAAAAGAGGCCGCAACTGTTCCCCGACGACGCGAATCGAACGCGCGGGATCGATGGCGTCAAAATACGGATCGAGGCTGGTCAGCTTGATCGAAAGATTCATTCGCGGCATGGGGCCGGATCGATCGCGATCCAAGATCGGAACTTCGCTCCACGAATTGATCGCCGCCGGAATTTGATCGAGCAGATCATGGTATGCCTGAGCGTAGCGATCGGCGGCCGCATAGCTCGTGGTGAATTCACCCAACACGTCCAGCGTAAACGCCATGCCTTCGCGGCGCAGGCGGGCCAGGGTCTTGTTCACGCTGGGCAGGTCAAATCCGGTGATGAAGCGACCGGCCATTCGTCGCGCGCCCATGCGGGCGGCATTCCCCAACGTGTTCTCGAGCACGGCGCTCTTCGGCGCGGACGCCAATGCGGCCTTGATGAAGCTCGGAAGTTCAATTTCCCGTTGAGCCAGATACTCCTTCAAATGTCCGGCAATGGCGTGATTCGATCGCAGCGACGGTAGACAATCCACAAATTGAAACGCCCGTGTGCGCAGGAGCGGATCGCCGTCGAGCATTCGCGTCGCTCGCTCCTGCCACCACGCCTGCTCATAGATTCGCGGCTGCGATGCCCGGGCAATCTCAAAAATCTGGTGGCCGATGCGGTGAATGCGATCTTCAAGTCGCAGGGGCGAATTCATACGTTGATGTCCGACGGTTCAATCTCGAGACAATGAATCGTCTTCGCGGATAGAAACACAAGTCGGCACGCGCGAACCGGCTGACGCCAAAGCTTGGTCATGACTCGCGCGTAGGTGGTCATTTGTGAGCGATATTGTTCGGCCAATCGTTCAACTCCGTCCGTCGTGACCTTGTCCGTCTTAAAATCCACGAGCTCGATTCCACCGTCACACGGCAGAATACCGTCGATGATGCCGCGAACCAAGATTCGATCGTCCGCGGGCGCAGCCACGGTTGGATCAAGCACCTGCAGCGGATCGGTTACAACAAATGGAAATTCTCGCCGATACCGCTCACCGGCCGTCCGAATCGCATCCGCAAGCGGCGTCGTCATGAACCAGGTGAGGGGATCAAGCGGCAGCAACTCCGCATCCCGAGCCGAAAATCGCCCGCCTGCCACCAGCCTTTGAATCTCCGACGAAACTCCGTCCGGTCGCGCCGCGGCCTCATAATCCGCCCATTGCAGAAACGTGTGCGTCACAATGCCGCGATGCACCGAATCGTCCGCGTCCGAATCCGCGTACTTCGGTCGAGGCCGACGAAAATCGTACTTCGCGGAGGCCGATCTCGGTGTCTGCTCATCGGCGCGAGCCAGGAAATCAAATCCGGTCTTGATCTGGCTGGCCGCCAACGTCGCCGGCAGCGAACTGGACGCGGCGAACGGATACGCGCGGTCGAGCCGACTGAGCGTCGCTTCCACCATTGCGTCGCCCTTCGCCCGCGGCTCTGAATCCGGCAAAGGCTCAAGACGTGAAATCGCAAACCTCACTCCATCGTCATTGGAGCCATTCTCGTTCGTATCCCAGCCCTGCATGTTTGTCGCAAGATGAACATGCAAATCGAAAACCGACGCAATGGCTTCGGCGCCATCACGCCCTCTCCGAACTGAGTTCGTGACAATTGCGGCCAGCCAATCCATCGGCGCTCGCGCGGACGCGATGTCGAGTTCAGATTGGAGCGTCTGGCTCGCTCGCTCATTTCCAAACGCCGAATCCTTGATTTCCACCGTCGCATGTGTCGATCCCACTAGCACCAGCTTTTCCCGTGCTCGCGTCATCGCAACATACAAGACTCGAAGTTCCTCATCGCGAGTGGCCCGTTCCACTTCCGCTGAGACCAGTCGGTGGGCGGCCGATGGATATTCAATCATTCGCTGCGAATCGACCACCTTGAGCCCAAGATGCGCGCGCCGTTCGAAGATCGCCCGGCCTCTTCGGTCTCCAAGATTGAATTGATTCCCAAGCCCCGCCAGAAAGACGACGGGAAACTCCAGCCCTTTGGCCTGATGGATCGTCATCACGCGGACGACGTTTTCCGCGGCGCCAAGCGGCGCGGCATAATCAATCTGTTGCTCGGCGTCATTGGCGGATTCAAGAAAGCTCAGGAAACGGTGCAAACCCTGACGACGAAATGTGCTGAACTTGCGGGCCAGATCGTGAAACTTCAGAAGATTTCCGCGACGCTGCGAGCCATTCCGCATCGCGCAGGCCATCGCCATGTAGCCGCGCTCGCCGTAGATTCGCGAGATCGTGTCGGCCACGGTGCTGCGTCTTGCATCCTCGCGCAATTGATCGATCCGCCGAAGCGTTGTCGCAACGCGCGCCCGCAATTCACCGCTCGGACCGCGTTCGGCGTAGTCGCGGACGGCCTGATGAAATGGCGCCTGGCGATCGAGCAATCGGAGTTCCACAAGATCATTTTCATCGAATCGATCGCCAAAGACGCCGGTGCGAAGCGTCGCCGCCAGCGGAATGTCCTGCTGCGCATTATCCAGCACGGTCAGGGCTGCGATCACCTCGCGGACTTCGAGGGCCGAAAGTAGCGACCCACCAACTTGCGCAAACGTCGGAATTCCCACGCGCGAGAGCCGCGACGCGACTCGCTCGGCGTTGACCTTCGCTGATCGGAGCAGTACCGCGATATCGGAATACGCCAGCAATTCGCCGTTATCCTTGCGGATTCCTCGATCGAGCCAGTCGCGAATGCGCGTTCCGATGACGCGACCCTCGCGTTCCATCACCGACCAGAGTGCCGGATCGGACAAACCTATTCGACTGGAAGCGCCGGAGCGTTCGCCACCAAGCGACGTGTCCTCTTCCGCTTCCTCGCCATTCTCTTCATCCGAAATCGGGGTCATGCTCCGCTCGAGCACATGGACTTCAACGCGGTTTGTGAATCCGTCTTTGGACGCATCCCGCGCCGCACGCAGCTCCGCGTTGCGGTCATAGCACAGCTCGCCTTCGCCTCCGGTCATCAATTGGCGAAACACCTCATTGACGGCCTTGATGATCGTCGGACGGCTTCGGAAGTTTTTCGTGAGAAGAATAGCTTCGCCTTGCGGCAATCTTCGAGTATCGGCGACATTCAATACCTCGCCGCCACTCTGTTGGAAGTCATGCAACCGTTCGAGAAAAATCCGCGGCTCGGCCAACCGGAAACGATAAATACTCTGCTTCACGTCGCCGACGACGAAAAGATTACCCGACATCGGATCGACGGATTCGCGGCTTGCCAGATGCAGGATCTCCTTTTGAATCGGGTTGATGTCCTGAAACTCATCGACCAACACGTGAGCAAATCGTTTGTGAAGCGATCGCGCAATTTCCGAAGGCGCCGCCTTGCGATCTTGCACCGGATTCGCACACAGCAATTGAAACGCAAATCGTTCCAGGTCGGTGAAATCCAGCACATTCATTCGCCGCTTGCGGGTGGAATACGCGGCCCGGAATTCTCGCACAAGTTCAATGATCGTCGCCGCAAACGGGGCCACCCGCCGTATTCCATCAACCAGGCCCGCGCTGTTCTCGCAAAACCTTGCCTTCAATCGCCTCTTGAATAGGCGATCACGCGCGTCCTTGTACGCTTCGTTGACTGACTTTTTCGCGGTCGTTTCTCCCCTTGAGAGGCTCTCTTTGCGTGATGACAACCTCTCAAATTCGAACGTTTCGATTTCTCCAACGACCGCATCGAAGGCTTGCATTCGTTCGGACGATCCCTCACGCACCGCATTCAGTTGCGAAGCCCATGACTCGATGGCCGCTTGGTACTTCCCGACTCGCTCTCGATATGGGACCGCAAATCCGCCCAGTTTCGACCATGAGCGCAGGAGTCCCGCACAATGCTCCAGCTGCAGGCGTAACTCTTTGCAAAGATCGCCAATGACCGAGTGAACGACGGTGACGATCTGATCGTCGCGCGTCAGAGATGCCTCATTCATCCATTGTTCCGGATCGGATAACGAACCAACGAATTCACCAATGTCGATCACAAGTTGCACAAGCTCGGTATCTTCCCCAAGCCCATAATCATCCACGAGCCGCCGAAACGCGTTCGATTGCGGCCCGCGATGCGAATTCCCGGTCGCATCGGCATGGGCGATGCCACTCAGCTCGGACGCCCCGAGCAGATCGTCGTCCGACGCATTCGCTTCGTACCGCTTTCGAAAAACTTCAATTGCGACCTCTCGTCGCAAAGTCACGGCCTCCTCCGCATCGAGCACCGTCGCCGTTGCATCGACATCAAGATGCGGAAACCATCGTCGAATCAGCCACAAACAGAACGAATGAATCGTGGAAATCTGCGCGACCTCCAGCAGCGTCATCTGTCGGTGCAATCGCTCATCCTGCGGATTCTCACCGACCCGCCGCCGAAGCGCGTCAATCACCCGCGAACGCATTTCCGTGGCCGCCGCCTCGGTAAACGTCAGAACGAGCAGCGAATCAGCATCGCAGCGAAAGGGAGACGGCGCGTCGCAAATGAGATAGGCACAACGCTCCGCCAGGACGGCCGTCTTTCCCGATCCCGCCGCCGCTGAAACGATCACGCTGCGTCCGACGGTGCGAATCGCCCGCAATTGCTCGTCGGTGAAACTCGATGTGTGATTCGATGTCATGGAGTCTTCGGATTATACTTGATACGGCGAGGTTCGGGAGAATTGAATGCCGTTATCTGAATTCCATTGGATGCGAAAGTACGCGACCTTTACGGCGTGCAGTCTCTTCGTCATTCAATCTGCTACAGCGCAGCGAATCCCGCCACTCCGCTTGCCAACCGCCACTCCCAAAGACGCAGCCCGCCCGAACGAATCCACTGCCGAGCAAACGCAAGTCACTTTCGTGGAAGGCCAAATCACCGACTCCATCGGCCTGGGATTGGAAGGCGTCGCGGTCGCTGCGTATCGACGCATGCCCGATGGCGGTCGCGGCCAGCTCCTTGGCAAGACTGAGACCAACAAATTCGGCGACTTCAAAATTACAAACGCGGCTTCGATCAAGGAGAAGGCTCTCGTTGTCTTCAATAAAGCCCGCTTTGCTGAACTCAACCGTGAAGTCGAGCTCGGCGGCGACGAAGTTCCCTTTCTCGGCGAGACGCTTCAAGGCCAACTGGAACTGACAGGAACCATCATCAGTGCCGCCGACGAACATCCGCTGCCGCATGCGGCCATTGAAATTCGAACGCCGGCTCGCGAATGGACGGAACATGCCAATGATGCAGGCGAGTTTCGTGTCAAAGGACTTTCCCCTGGACCTGCCGAATTGGTGGTGAATATTGATGGCTTCGGCCGCGAAGTGCGGCGCATCGCGAAAGTGGAAGACGCCGAGCCGCAGCGAATTTCCATGAAACCGCAGCGAACTGTGCGCATCGTAATCCAGGATGATATCGGTAAGCCCGTCGATGGCGTGCTCGTCGAAGCCCTCGACGGACCACGCAACGACATGCGGTCGGCCATCAGTGATTCCAAAGGCGTCGTCGAATTTGAAGGCCTGCACTTCGACGCCGCGTCGCTTCGCGTCCGGCTATCCCGTGAGCATCATGTTTCAGACATTGATTTCGTCCGAAGCGTGTCCTTTTCCAATGAGAAATTGGAATCGGAAACCGTGCTGAAGCTCGAACGGGCAGGCCGCATCACCGGCCGTATTGCCTCCGAGAAAAACGGCGACCCCGTCTACGGCGCCCGGGTCACCGTCGGCGACGAAATCGGAGACGATTCCCCGCACGAGTGGACGAACACGGAAGGTCGCTTTGAGATTGACGGCGTCAAGCCAGGCCCGGCAACTGTCACGGTCCACGCCGCCGGATTCGCCCCGCAGCTTGGCACCGCAGAGGTTCGCGCGGGACAATCCACGACGATTGATCTGACCGTTCATCGCGGTCGGACCATCAAGGGCACGGTCAAAGGCGACGATGGCGCTGCGGTCCCTGTCGCGATCATCCAGTCGGAAACGTGGCGCGGGAAACGAAGTCTCAGGCTCGGCACAGTGGCCGGGAATTCCGGAGATTTTGAGATCGAAGACGCACCGCTCGACGATTTTACCCTCCACATCGTCGCGCCTGGTTACGAGGACGCCACCGTGACCGTCCGACCTGAGGAGACGTCGGTGCGATTCTCCTTGAAAAAACTCGACGTTGCCGCCGGAGTGAACCCCTTCGCTGCCGGAAGCCTCAAAGTCGGCGAGGAAGCACCCGACCTCACGCTGCGCGATCTTCGCGGCGGCGTGCTGAATCTGCGGGCGCAAAAAGGAAAAATCGTCGTCATCGACTTCTGGGCCACATGGTGCGCGCCGTGTGTTGCTTCGCTGCCCGAACTTGCGAAAGCCCATAGTCGTTTCAAATCTCACGATGATTTCGTGATGATCGGCGTGAGTCGCGATTTTGAGACTGATACCGCGAAATCGTTCCTTGATGCCCATCCCGAATACGCATGGCGGCAGGTCGTCGGCGCGGAAGGCGGCGTCCCAGAGGCCGTCGAGAAGTTCCACGTCAAGTTCATCCCTGCCCTGTTCATTATCGGCGTCGATGGCAAAGTGGCCGCCTCCTACCTCGACGCCGCCGATCTCACTGCCGAATTGGAAAAACTTGTAAACAAAGGGAGTAATTCGCCCAACTGATTCCAAGGATTCGTCATGCTGAGCGCAGCGAAGCATCTCGACTTCGAGATTCTTCGATTGCCTTTGGCGACCTCAGAATGACAAGTTACTTTGCACATGGAATAACGCACAAATGCACCGTCTCAAACACTATGCACTACCTCCGCTCGGCACTGCAACCGAGGGTGCAAATTCCAATCACATCGCGCAAGCGATTCGGGCGATGGAAGAAAATCGAATCTCAGACGCGAAGTCCCACATCAAACAGATACATGCTGATATCCTGCTGCACGGAGCTTGGAAGTATTTTCTTGAAGGATGCACTTTCCTGATCGAGAGCGATCCCGATCGCGCGGAATCGTGTTTCGAGCAATGCATTCAACAAAGCGCACGATCGACTGATCCCAATACTTACAAACTCTTTAATGCCGTCGATCTCCTTCAGGCGGCCGCATTCGAAAAACTGGGGTTCATTCACCGTCGCCAGGAGCGCCTCGAAGATGCGAAACGCAATCACGAGGAAGCCTATGAACTCCGGAAACGAAGCAATTCACCTGACGGCTGCTGGGAATCAGCGATCAGCCTGGGACTGGATGCAGTCGTTGCGCGGAAATTCGAAGAGGCCAGGAACTGGTTTCATCAAGCTACTGAACATGCGGCAACCTCTTCAGTCCCCTACATCCTTGAGGCCATTGCACTTGAACATCTCGCCATTGTGCTCATTGAACTTCACCAAATCGAGGAGGCCGTCGAAGCCGCGGAGCAAGCGTCCGATCTTCGCCGAACTCACGACCCAGGCAGCGTCGCAACCGCACTGTGCGAAGCAACACTTGGCCGCGCACAACTGCGACTGGCGCAGAAGCACATCGAACAAGGAGAATCTGCGAACCCACTACTGGAAAGCACTTTGTGCAGTCTTCGCCATGCACATGATGAGCTCAGCGCCTTCGGCCCTGCATGTCCCCGCAATTTGGGTTTGCTGAATGAACAAATTGATTTCGCTCACCGCCTGTTGCAAAGTACGTCAGAAACATACTGTGGCTAAGTTCGACTTGCGGTCGCCGCCCGCTGGCGAGCCACTCGGCAATAAGCCGATCGTAGCGGGCCTTGGTTTCCGGCAGATCATGCCGTCCGAGATAGCGACGCCTTCCGTTGAGCCGGACGTAGGCTTGTCCGGTTGCCTTGTGGACACAATAGGGTTGACGTCGGGCTTTTGTTTTTCCTGATTCTCTGTTTGACTCCGGCTATTAAGTACGGTAGTTGTTAGGTTTTACGCGATTCGAGGAAGGAGACGCGAAATGCCTGACAACCGGAACAAGCGGCCCATGCCGGCGGTGATGGATGTGGCCACGTTTCA
>JACQFE010000023.1 GCA_016200265.1 Planctomycetota bacterium
AACCGCGACTATGAAAACTACGCCGCCCTGATGGACGCCGCGACCGACGCCTGGCGAAAAGCCGCCCTCAACCCCGAAATCATCAAGTCCGTATGCGAGGCCCCGTATCTACACGGCGCACTTAATTAATGGAATACGTATGATGTGGTGACTATGGATGTGCAATGCTATTTGGGAGTGGCGGAAAATTGGGCATTGAGTACCTGATCTCATCGAAATCAGGAAGTATGCACGCACCCATATGGGGAAATCACGGGCGAGGCCCGTTTACGGCGTTTTGAAACTCGGCGAAGTCGAGCAGGTCAATGTCGGCGTCGAAGTCGAAATCGGCAAAGCGGCAGCCGGGGCCTGCGTTGTTGTCTGGGCTGCCGTTGATGCCGAGGCGCTGATTGGAGAGGCACTCGTGAAAGAAGTAGAAGTTGGACAAACTGGCGACTCCGTCGCTATCGTAGTCCCCGCTGCCGTCGGCGGGGATCACGCCGTAGCGGATGTAGTCCCAGGCGTTTTCGCACGGGAACTCCCAGGACCTGCCCAGCCAAACAATCTCCGACTGATAAGCTGGAAACGGTCCTTCGGGAACACCTTCGTCGATCAGACTCGCATCGATGTAGAAGGCGTACCGGTCACGGTACAGCTCGATTCGATACGTGCGCGGGATATCCGGCGCGATATCGACAAGCATCACGGAAAGCGATGGGGCCCGAAAAAGCTGGATCAGATCCTGCGCGACAGTGATATGATAAAGGACGCCAGCGTTGTTGCCCAGCGCCAGCCCGGCGGGTGCCCCGTAAGGAATCCCGGACCTGTCACCGTTCGTTTGGAGTCGAAACTCCAGGAAAAACCGCGGCGCGCCGTTGAAAGGTTCGAGCGAACGACGGTAAACGTCCTCCCCTCCGTCGGGACCTGGGCAATACGGAATAATGTTGAGTTGTTGATAGTACCACCCTTGACTGTTCCAGGTGATCGGGTCGCAGTACTGCTGATCCAGCTCCCAGCCCTCAGAAACAGGATCGGAAAAAAACTCGGAGGAAAAGACCTGCGCAGGCACCGGGGCCGTCGTGGTCCCCAACAGCAGGCATGCTACGCCGAATTGCGTCCGATTGCTTCTCATCTGCGCCCCAATATTGTACGGGGAGTACGGCGCATATTCCAATGTGCGGCCGTTATGCTTGGATGGTCCGCCGAACGTTATCGGTCACATGTGGCGGGAAGCAAGCGAGGAGTGGGCGAGCGAGACTGTTTGGACCAGGGAGAGGCCAATGATGATGCGGAGACCTTCATGCATGTTGGCATATTTGACTGCCGTGCTACTGCTCGGGGTTGCGAGAGCGGTGAGCGCCGACGAAGTCATTGTTCCAGGTGAGACGTATACCCCGGATATGATTGGCCCGTCGGTGACAGATAGCTATGCAGAGCGACAGGCTCGAGGGGGGCAGGCGGGCAGTGAGCCATGGATCGCCCCGCCGCCCGCGATTTCAGAACTTCCCGAGGGCGAATTAATTTCGCAAAGCGCAGGAATGCTCACGGGAAGTCCGCCGACGCTGGTACGGGGTTTTGCCGGGGCTCATCGCGAGGCTGGTAATTGGCCGGTTCCCGACACGATGGGAGCGGTTGGCCCCGAGCACTTCATGGAGGTCATTAACCAGGGCGTCAGCATCTTTTCAAAAAGCAGTCCCCCTTCACTGGTTTCTTCGGAGTACCTTGAGTCCTTCTTTTCGGTCCTCGGCGTGGGTTTTCTCTCTGATCCGCGGGTTCTCTTCGATCAGCGCAGTCAACGTTGGATCGTTGTTGCAACTGCCCCTTCTATAATCGCCCCTTATTTGGACAACAAGATTCTTCTGGCGGTCTCGTACAGCAGCGATCCTAGGGGGCCATTCTTCTATACAAGCTTTCAGGTCACCGCCGACAATGTCCGCGGTTTCGCCGAGCCCTAGGAGTTCGAGGACGGTCGACTTGGTGGCTAGAAGCCACATCTGTCGGACATCTGACAGCGCCGGCCGTTGAATCGGAGCTTTGAGCTAATTGGCGTCTTCGTGCAGCGCATCCCATTCTGGCGAATTCGCAACTTCATTCGCGAACAGATCTTGCGCCCCATCCAATGTCGCTATGGCAATGGCAGCATCAGTGCCACTTTGCAGCACTTGCCCAAAGACATAGAACGGCGCTTTCTCGCTTGTTTGCCACAGAGCGATCCAACTCTGCGATTGCCCGCGAAGGCTAGGAGAGTCGGCCGTGCGCTCAAAGACCAACGTGCCGCCGCCAGCCGACATCCGAATCGTCAACGGTTCGATCGGAGTCCGGTGCAAGATTTTGTCTTTGGGAGGATTGGCCGCAGTGGCCCAGTGAATAGTGCAAATGCAAACTAGGCAACGCAACTGTGGTGAGAACGGGACATCGAAGGCAACTCCACAAAGACGACACTTCGAAACACACCGCAATGAATTTCCGAGGATAGAAATCGGCCGATGCGAAGTCAAGAAAAATTCTTCGATGTTATAATTATCGCTGGTTGAGTGCCACTTTATGGCACTTGCACCACAAGTTCTGACCCGCGCCATCGGTCATTTCACACCTGATCGATGTGACTACCACGGATTGGCCACGTGGCAGACGCCGCCGGTTTTGTCGATGTAATCCTGGTGATATTCCTCAGCGGGGTAAAACGTCTTCGCTTTCTCAACCTGCGTGACGATCTTGCGGCCATCGAAGGCCTTCTGTGATTCAAGCTCTTTTATGTATTTCTCTGCCTCGACTCTTTGTTCGTCATTCACATACCAGATGCCGGATCGATATTGCGAGCCGTAGTCCGGACCTTGCCGATTCATTTGCGTGGGGTCGTGCATCTTGAAAAACGCCACGAGCAGATCGCGATACTTGATCTTCGACGGATCGTAAACCACCTTTACGGTCTCCGCGTGTCCCGTTGAATCCGAACACACTTGCTTGTAATCCGGATTCTCCGTGTGGCCTTGCATATAGCCGCTGACGGCGTCAATCACGCCGGGACCGACCTGGAAATAATGCTCGATTCCCCAGAAGCATCCACCGGCGAAATAGGCGACGGCCTGCTCTTTACCCGCATCCTTGCCGGTTGCCGAAACAGCCGCATTCTCTTTGCCCGGAGCGCGATCCGGCGGTGGTGCTTTGTCTTTCTCTGCGAACTTCAGGGCCGCGGAATTCAGGCAATAGCGCAAGCCAGTTGGCGGTGGACCATCTTCAAACACATGGCCAAGATGCGCGCCGCATCGGGCGCAGTTGATCTCCGTCCGCACCATGCCCATGCTGCGGTCGATCACTTCACTGACGTGATCGGGATCGAATTTATCAAAGAAGCTGGGCCAGCCGGTGCCAGACTCGAACTTCTGCTCACTGGAAAACAGCGGCAAGCCGCATACGACGCAGGTGTAGACGCCGCTCTCCTTGTTGGCGAGCAGCCCGCCGCAAAACGCCCGTTCGGTTCCTCCGTCCTGAGTTACATTGAAGGCTTCCGGATCGAGTTTGGCAGCCCATGCCGCAACGCGATCTTTCGGCAAGGGTGCAATGTCATATCCTGACTTCGAGTATTGGGGCTTCACAGTTTCCTCCGATTTTTTGGGTGCGGGCTGCCCTTTTGCAGTCATTGAATGCAAGGCGAAAACTGCCGCGGCAAACCCCATCAATCCGATTCCAACGAGCTTCGCAGTCGACATTACTTATAGCCTCCAACGCAGATGTTAATTGAGATCCCGCAATCGTGAAACCGTCGTCCGCCATGCTGAGTGCAACGAAGCATCTCGAATTCAAGATTCTTCGGTCGCCTTCGGCGATCTCAGAATGACCCGCAGTCTTGCCAGTTTCCCAATCGAGTGCTTCTATTTACACTCTCGCCGCTGCGCGAGAAACGTGCATGCAGGAAGTACGCAGGCCGGCTCGCGACGGTTTTGGCCGGGATTCGAATTCTTACAATTGAGCGACTGAGCATATCAAAACATACGAAGTGTTCGATTCTTCGTGCATGAATTGGGACATTGCACGCCGCGATTGTTAACACCGAGCGACATTCGTCTAGCGCTGCTTCCCCCCTTGCCAAGGGGGATTATGTGGGTTACGGTCAACCACCTTCATGCTCCGATACGACTAAGATCGGCATTCGAGCAGTTTCATATCGGCCGTAGCGAGACCGCAACCTTCTGTTCGCGCGGATTTCGCAAAGTCCTTGCAAGCGAAACTCATCGTCGCACATCTTCATTGCGAGGAACGGTGAACCCCCCGCACGGGAGCATTCACTCCAAGCCCGGAAGCTCAACGGCATAACCCGCCGTACACAATCCGACCATTCTGTCGCCCCGCCAGTTTGTGTCGTGGAGATATCGCATGATAGCGTGGATACTGCGCTTGCTTATCGAAGGATTGATGATCATCGCGCCGACAGAAACGATCGAGCAACGGAACGGGCCATCGCCCGCTCAGACAAAATCAGCGTTGCCACACTGCCCGGTGATGCCTGAGCGCGAAGTCGATCCCGACATTTTTCTCGATTGGCGGGGCCGTCGCGTGTTCTTTTGCTGCGAACCCTGCAAACAAAAATTCGAGGAGACCCCGGAAAAATTCGCCGCTGCACTGGCCCGCTATCAGCCCGCCGAGCGAGACAGATTGGCCTCTACACGTCGATATGAAATTGCGAATGACCGGGAGTACGGAGGACCACTCTCAGAAAATCAATGGGATCACAGTGACCCAATCTCCAGATCAACTTCCTGGTTCGGAAAACTCCATCCCGTAACGCTGCACCTCCCCATCGGCGCGTTGTTCGCCGGCGCGCTGGCGGAATTTCTTTACGCCCGGCGCAAGAAGGTGATCTATGACCACGCTGCGCGATATTGCTTATGGTTTGCAATGATTAGCGGCCTCGTGACTGCGACGCTGGGATGGTGCCTCGGCGGCTTCCGCTGGAATGACTCCAATTGGATTTTAGCTTTGCATCGCTGGCTGGGGACTGCCACCGCGATCCTTTTGGTGGTTCTCGTGATTTCGGGAGAAAGAATGAACAAACGCGGGGGCGCCCGCTTTGCATATCGCTTCCTGCTTGCGTCGACGACGCTGATCATTTTCGCGGCCGGCTTCTTCGGCGGTGCGATGGTCTGGGGCATTGATCACCTGAGTGGTGGAGATTTTTCCCGCGTAGCCCAATGCGCCCGCTCGGATGATTTGCCACCTATTGAAAGCCGCTGAGCTTATCCAATTCTCGGTGGCAAACGCTTTGCGTGCTCAGCCGCTGACCGTGCTTGTTCACGAACAACGCCTGCTGATCGAACGCGGCCGAGCGGGCACGGCAAGAGTCCGCCAAAACAATTGGTCGTCCCTGAAAAAGTCGCTTTTATCCGCAGAGTGCCGGACGAGCGGAAGTTGAGTGGCTGGCGAGGAGAAGTTCGAGCCACTGGATCAGCGCAGCGGCAAGCCGCCGGAGGAGCTTTTGGAGGTTGGAACCGGCCGCCGCGAGCACGGCGTTGATGGCGTCGCCGGTCAATCCCTTCAGGAAGCAGCGGTCCA
>JACQFE010000024.1 GCA_016200265.1 Planctomycetota bacterium
TGGCCCGATCACTGCCGGACTCAATTACTCGCCTTGTTCCCAGCGATTTCGAGGCGAAATACTTTCTCTTTGTTTCCAGCAACATCGGTGTCCGGCGTTTAGGCCTGTTCGCCGTCGGAGGCCCGCGAGAAAAGTGATCAACGCCTTGTTCGCAACCCAAGCGCAGACAAACGACAAGGCATGGAGCTAGAATGGTCCAGCGGCCATTCAAAGCCATAAACCAGCTTACAACCTCCAATTTGATGTTACATTTGATTACTTGTCTTCGCTCGCCTGGCACGAAAATTGCCAGAGTGACAGGCAGACTTTCGGGAGATTTCCTGATATGCTGGAAACCGATGGAAAATTGATCCCAACCCGGCATATTCGGACTGATTGATGGATTGGAGTGGTTGGCATCGCCGCTTTCAACCCTCGAATCGAAGGGTTGATCGGTCGCACCACAGAAAGTTCGCATTCGATGATAAGCCTAAGTGGAAGTGCAGGGAATGGCAGTTTGGCATTGAAACAACCCCGCGGCCCTTTTCTGGCCGTTGTGGATGCTTTCGGCAGCCTGTGGTGCGGAATCATCCTCGCGACGATTCTCTTCATTTATTGCTCGGTCGGCAGCGCCATGCCCACCATCCGGCAGCTCCCCTCCATCGAAAAGACGGAATTCGAGTGGTTCTGCTGGTGGCCATTTAGCGCACTGATTGTGCTATTTTGCGCATCTTTGATTCTCTCGACGATCCGACGAATTCCGTTCCGCGTCGCGAATCTCGGCGTGTGGACGATTCACGCGGGAATCATCGTTCTAGCGATCGGCAGTTATTACTACTTCGGCACGAAAGTCGAAGGCGACGCACCCGTCTTTCGACGCAGCGTCACCATCGAGCTTCCTGGAGTAACTGACAAATCCAATCGAGTGGTGGCCGTGAAAGGTGCTCACAAGGAGGTCATCGCCGGGCCGGACTTGTGGAAGTTCGACATCGCCGACACCAACCCATCCTGGCCGCTCCTTTCCGATGCCGACAAGGGCAAGACCGCGTTCGCTGTAAACGTCCGCGTATCGCCGCCGAACGGCGAACCCTTCATCCGGCAATTGCTCGATGGCTATCCGCAATACACCGAAGATGTGATTCCCGGCAAAGGCCGCGCAATCAAATCCACCGGCAAAAAATTGCTCGATGAAAATCTGCGACTTGCCCTGGATTACGAGCCGCAGGAATACTTCCATATTCAAGATACCTGGGCCTTGTTCTTGCGCCGTGCGGGTGACCGCGAATGGGTCGAGCGCCCGATCGAGGGCCTGCCGCGATACAACAATCGCATTGCCTCGCGCGACCAGGTGTTCAATGACCCATCCGATCCGCTCGTCATTCGCGCCATCGATCTATCCGTGCCGACGGAAGATGCATCGCATGACGCGCTTGCCGGTGACTCTGTCCACGTGACCGGCTACTTGCGGTACGCCCGCTTGGATCGCCAATGGCGAGACGGAGGCGACCGCTGGAACCCGGTGCTGCAGCTGACCGCGAACGCAGAGGGAATGGAGCCGCGTGCCTACGAGCTTGCGGCCTTCGACCCGGCCCAAAATTCCGCCGGTGACGGAGTCGTTCAATTCGTGTGGCTCAACGACGCTTCTCGTATCGTAAATCTGCCCACGGACTCCAACGCGAACATGCAGATTACCGTCCCCGCCGCGAACGTGGACATCAACACACCGATCACCGAACAATCCATCAACGGCGATATGATCCCCATCAAAGACACCGACTTCGCGTATCGCATTCTCGGCCTCAATGACAATTTGCATTTGCCGGGCATCGATCACACGGTCTCCATTGCGGTGGTGGAAATTCGCACGCCCGAGGGCGTGATTCGTCGCTGGGTTGCGGACGATCCCGAGCGCACGCGTGACCTGCGCGGCGGCGATGACCCGCACAATGCTGCCGCGTCACCCCCCGATCCACGCGTCAAGTTGATGTATCATCCCGCGTCCGCACCGATTCTGTTCGCTGCATACCCGGGCGGCCTGCACTTCCGGTTCAACGGTCCTTCAGGCCAGCGAATTGATCGCGACCCGCATCCCGGCGAATTCGTCGACGTGACATCAGGCTTGAGCATTCGCGTGGACGCGCTGTGGGAACGAGCGATCTCGCAGGAAAAACCTCGCATCATCCCTCCGTCGGAGCAGCAATCGAAAGCCGGCGAAACATTCTCAATGATCCGACTCGAAGTCGATGCCGGTCGCGGCGCTACGCAAACCAAGTGGGTATCCTACACGCCGTATGCGTTCACTGATCAGGCGTATGCCGCCAGCGGTCGATTCAGCTATGCACCAGTGCGATTCACAACTCCGAAAGGCGATCTCGAAGTTTTGTTTTCACGCCACCGGATGAAACTGCCCGCCCCGATTGCGTTGGACAACTTCACGCTGGATGCACATCTCGGCGGATACACGGGCAGCGCGCTGACCATCCGCAATTATTTGAGCCAGTTGCGATTTTTCGACGGTGGCAATTGGACGCCGCCCGTGGAAATCGCCGTGAATCAGCCAACCGCCTTCGGCGGCCTGCACTACTTCCAATCAAGCTGGGATCCGCCCGATGAGCGAACCACCGGAAGTGGAATGTGCTTCACCGGCTTGGGCATTGGAAATCGAAACGGCGTCGGCGTGCAACTCGCCGGATGTTGCATGGCCGTCGCGGGAATGATCTTTGCGTTCTATGTGAAACCAATGCTTCGTCGCAAAGGCTCTGGACCCAGCGGCCGGCGTGACGCAGCCGAGGCGGATGAACAATTGCGCCGCCCTCGAGCAAGCGGAGCGAAGCTTGCGGCGACCGGCGTACGATCTGAATCTCATTGACGGAAAAGAAAAATGAAATGGCTTTCCCGCATACGCTTGATTGACGGCATGGTGATAACAGCCATTGTGTTGGTCTGCAGCTTGATGCCGCATGGATCGTCAACTTCATCCACATCCAAGCCGTCCGAATTCGCCGGAAAGGTGGATCTTGATCCCCTGTATCGCACGGCGGTGCAGGCTGACGGCCGCCTGCGATCCTTCGAATCCCATGCCAAGACGTTTATCGCCGGCTACATCACCGGCGCTCGCAGCGTGCATGGCCAAACCAACGGCTTCACCTACCTCGACATGATGTTTCGACCGGAGACGTATGCCGGAGAAGAATTGGTTTACGTCAAGAACAAGGAAGTCCGCAAACAGATTCTCGACGCCGGCGCGACGTTCCCCGGCCTCGACAAAGCGACGCACGATCGCCTCATGGAGCAGGGACTTTTCCCGCGCACGCTGCTTTCGTACCGTCCGGTGAATGAGCTGCTCCAGCGGCTCGAGCGCGATCTGATCCGCACCGCCAAGGTCGTCGACGCAATTCGCGGCGCGATGAGCGTCTGCGAGCCGAGAGTGCTGTCGAGCAATTTGCGGATGATCGCCCCCCCCGATGGCGACGTGCATCATCCGTGGTTCACGTTCGACGAACTTTCCGGCACAGCGCGGGCGCCGAGCGATAACATGCATTCCAATGTCACTGCCGCGGCACCGGCCGAAATCCCCGGTCTGGCGGCGGAATCCCAGAAAAAACTTGTCGACGCATGGACCGGCCTTCGAAAAGGCTGGCAGGCCCAGGACGCCGCGGCCGTAAACCAGCAGATCGCCGCCCTCGCCGACATCTTGCCGACCATCGGCACGACGCTTTACCCAAGTCCAGGCCGCCTCGCGACCGAAAGCTGGTATTTCCGCTATCAAAGCATGACCTGGGTTTGGCTCATTTATCTTCTCGCTGTGATTCCGCTGCTCATGTCCGTCATCTACAAATGGGAACGTGCACGCACCATCGGCATGATTATGTTCGGCCTCGCCTTTCTTGCCCACACGACAGCCATCGGCATCCGCTGGTACATCTCCGGCCGCTGGCCCAATGCGAATATGTTTGAAGCCCTGACGACTTCCGCATGGTTCGGCGGACTTGGCGCGATGATCCTCGAATGGGCCGCGCGACGCAGCGCACTTCGCAATCTCTTCGCCCTCGGCTCGGCGGTGACGTCGATGGTCGCATTGATGGCCGCATACTTTTTGCCCGCGCAGCTCGACTCCGCAATCAACAACAAGATGGCCGCCCTCAACGATATCTGGCTCTACATTCACACCAATATGATCATCTGGAGCTACGCGGTCATCGGTCTTGCGTGCGTGCCTGCTGTTCTTCAACTGCGCCATCGCTGGTGTCAATTGTGGGATTCCCGCTCGATCGCCAAGGCTCGCCTGATTCTGCTGCCGATCTCGCTCGGCGTATTCAATTACACGGCCTACCTGTTGCTGATGCACGCCATCGCCCACGACTCTCCGGATTTCGCGCTGCCGGGTCGAAAGCTGATGGCCGTCGGCGCTGGTTTTTGGGCTTCGCTTGTGTTGATCGCGATGGAGGCTTTTGACGCTCGCGCTCGACGACGCGTCAGCGGTTTGACGGAGCGCTTTGCTTCCGGCGGAGCGGCCTCAATGATGGGCGGATCGGCATCCATGATGATGGGTCAACAGAGCGGCGGCTCGTTCCTCCGTCCCGAAGGTCCAACAGTGGGCCAGGTCTTCGACGGCGCAACAATGGTGCTCGTCGAACTTGCGTTCATCATGCTCTGGACGGGTACGGTCATGGGCGCGATCTGGGCCGACCACTCCTGGGGACGCCCCTGGGGCTGGGATCCCAAGGAAGTCTTCGCTCTGAATACGTTCTTGATCTTCCTGATTCTCATCCACGTGCGCCTGAAGGTGAAGGACAAGGCCTTCTGGACCGCTGTCCTCGCCATCGTGGGCTACGAGGTGATGTTGTTCAACTGGATCGTGGTGAACTTCATCATCAGCGGCCTGCACAGCTACGCATAACGCGAACTCATTCGCCATGCCACGATCCGAGCCGGAAGCGTCAGCGCCCGGTGCATCTTGATGCGCCGATTTTCGCAGAGATTTCACCACGAAGCCCACGAAGGCGGAGTAAAGCGAGACTTTCAGATGGGTTCGTTTGGAAAGTACGTTTTTCACGAATGTCATGGTGTGACACTGCCACCGATGCGGTGCGAATGGGTGAAATGTTCGAAAGTTTGAAGAGTGCCACCGAAAACGGTGAATTGGGACGATCGAAGAGCGAATGGTAAAGAGCGAAACGGAGTAAAGGGACATTTCCCGCAGATTGCGCAGAGCTGCGCAGATTGAGAATGTGGGAGAACATGATTCCACAAAGGAAGAACGTCTGGGATGATCGGTGAATTGTGCGAATTCGGCGAGCGCCGGGCCAATGGTTTGTCACACTCAAGTTTGAGGGTTCGAGACCTTCAAATTCGAATGTGATAAGCCACTAGACTGGTTGTAGGAACGCCACCTGCTCCACAAGGCTCACGATTTTTGGTACAATTTCTCCAACACGCAACACATGATCAATGGCGCTGTTCCGTAGCGCGGACGCCGGGATGCCAGGAACATCGCAGGGGCCAAGGTCCTGGAGGATGACCGTTCCGCCGCGATTCTTCACTGACTTCACACCGTCCATCGCATCGGAGTCGCTGCCACTCAAGACCACCGCAATGACTCGATCTCCAAACGCCTCCGACGCCGATTCAAACAAGGGATTGACCGATGAACGCAAGTGGCGGATTTTTCGCCCTTCACTCACCGTGATCGTACGATCCATGTTGATGGAAAGGTGCTGGTTGGGCGGGGCCATGTACACTCGGCCAGAACGCAACGCTTCACCGGACTCGGCGATTTTCACCGGAAGTCGGCTGCGCAACCTGATCAGGTCTGGCAACGGATCGCACGCTCGATTCGTACGATGCAACACGAGCGCCAATGGCGAAGGGAAATTCTTCGGCAAGTTGTCCAATATCTGCATTATTGACCTGAGCCCGCCCGCCGATGCCGCGATCACGGTGATTGATGCCGTTTTGGAACAACGAGGAGCTTCGGTTCTTGACGCTGACCCTCGTGCGAGCACGGCATTCGACAACGCAACGCCATTTGTGTTTTTGCCGGCGTCTGAATCCGAATCACACCGGTGGATTCGTTCGACGATCGCGCGATCGCTCAATTTCGGAGTGGTTTCGAGACGAATGTTCGGGCAATTGGGATTCTTCTGAAGCCGTGAAGCGAGTCCACGTTTCGTTTCGCATGGTCCCATGACAATCACGGCGCTGCAGTTTGGAATGGCCTCGGAAACCCGGTCGAAAAAGCAATGGAGTCCATTCTCACCGCAAATTCGATCCCGGCACGCCGAACTTTTGTCAATATCCGGCGAAGACAGATCCCCGGCCTGGCTAGCACGGCGTTGGTGGGGTTCCACAAATGAATGAACGGTCGCAAAAGCAACGGGGACTCCGTTCTCAATTCGAATGATCCGTGCCCAGGCACGATCGATCCAAATTCCCGCGAATGCGCGTTTCATGGCTGAGTGTCCGTCGCAGCGGATGCCGAGTACGCACGACGAGAACAACGAACGGACAATCCGTCCCAACAGATCATGACTTCTTTTGGCCGCTCGGTGCTCCGTCTCACCACACTCCCGGCACGCATTTCAACAATGCATGATGCGTGCCACTCGGAAGACGTGGCGTTTCCGGCGAAGTGAATCCGACTTCAAGGCTGCCCGGCCGGGCCCGGTTGAGAAGCGCTGTGGAGATTCCGCACAAGATTGCGCGATTTGACACAATGGCCCGTGAATCGAAGCGGCAAAGCACGCGGCACGCTAGATGGGTTCTCCGCGCATCGAGGGGGACATTTGAAAGGAAGGATGATGATCATACAGGCAGAGGAGTCATCTCCGAGGAATGCGGCGGCGTGAAGGCCTGCATTCCTTGACAGCCAGGGGGGCGAGCCTGCCATCGCGCATGGGTGAACACTTGTCACCCGCCGCAAGTGGACATAAAAAGCCTTCCCATGGCCACGAACCCCAACTCGAGGCGCGGAGACGACGCGGCCGCTGGCCGTGTCGTTCGCGGAAAGTTCTTTTATCTCCTTATGGCGATGATCGTGCTGCTCGTGGCCTATCCGTACGTCGGCACAGATATTGCGGGACGCGTCTTCGTAAATGCCCTGAATCTCTGCGTCCTGGTGCTGGCGATATTTGCGATTCAACGTTCTCGGCGGAATCTTCTGATTGGAGTGCTGTTGGCCATTCCCACGCTCACCGGGCAGTGTCTCTATCTCGCCACCGGCGAAAAATTAGCCGTTCGAGTTGCGGCCGTAGGTTTGCTCATCTTTTTCACATTTATTGTTACGAACATCCTGCTTTACGTGCTTCGCGGGGCGGAGGTCACCGCGGACAAAATTTGCGGTGCGATCTGCGCGTACATGTTGTTTGCACTGATGTGGACAACGGCCTACGCCCTTGTCGAAAGCACGCACCCGGGATCATTTACACCAGCGATGGCGCGTACATCCGAGGGGCGCGTGGATTTTTACGCCCTGCTGTACTTCAGCATCGTGACGCTGACCACGACTGGATACGGGGACATCGTGCCAATCACCACGTACGCCCGGTCACTTGCCAATCTCGAACAGTTAGTGGGTGTGTTTTATGTGGCGATTCTGGTGGCGCGGCTTGCCGGACTATATCCGCATCGAGTGGACCGCGGCTCCAAGTAATAACTCGCGGTTGTGGATCGTTATTCAGTGGATTTCATCGCCGCCAATTCGCGGCGGATATCATCCGGGGTGAGGCCGAACGCCTTCAACGCTTTGTGCGCGACGCTGCCTTTTTCAAGGAGTAATGCGAGCAAGAGGTGTTCGGTGCATACTTCGGTGGAGCCAAGTTCCTGACACTGTTCAACGGCCGTCGCCATGACATTCTTGAAATGCGGCGTACCGGGAAGCCGGCCGAAGACCCAGGTCTCCTCCATTTGTTTCTTAATGAGCTTTTCGATCTCCTCGCGGAGCCTTGAGATGGTGATTCCTTTCCGACTAAGCACCTCCGCTCCGAGGCCGTGACCCTCCTTGGCGATCGCGAGCAGGACGTGTTCCGTACCCACATATTCACGCTCGTATTCGCGGGCGATTGTGTTGGCGAGTTTGATGACATCGCCAACGCGCTTGCTTGATTTTGGGAGCACGCAATTCTCTCCGATCCCTCCGCCAAGTAGGCGCTTCGCGGAAGGTCAATGGAATACGAACCGGCTGATCCTTTTTCTAATTCCGAAAACGCATTCGTGTTTTCATGCCGACAAGAGACGCCAGCATCACGAACAATGGGAGCATACCAAGACCCGAGCATGGTGTCGCGGCGCCTCCCGCTCCGGGCGGAGTCGTGCCGGGCAAGACTGGCGGTCCGGGGTTGGGTGCCGCGGTGCCGGGATGAACGGTGATCACGCGCGTTGTATTGAATGTCGCCGTGGTCGAACCTGACACCATTGTCACCGTTGCCGTAATCGGAATCCGAAGGTCGGTATCTCCCGTGTTGGTGTACGTATGGGGAATCGAAATGCTCGATGCCCGGCTTCCGTCGCCAAGATCCCAGACAACTGATTGGAGAGTGCCGGTGAGTCCGGTTGAGTCTATGTTTAAGAGCACCTCGAACGGCGAGGTTCCTTCGCTCACATTCAAGCCGGTAGCACTTGGGAGGCTGACGATGATTTGCAAATTGCCGTTGCCGACCTGTCCGCCGCCGCTTTGGTCGGGTGAGGTAACCTTGATTCCCACCTGCGCATAACCCGAACGACCGTCCGTATCGTACATGGTCAATCGAGCGAAGAATGTCTTTGTATCACCCGACGCCACCTGATAGGAGTGCGAAGCCATTCGCGACGTGGCGTCAGTGCCAATTCCGTCGCTGATATCGAAATCCCATGAGGTTCGGGACTCGTCAATCGTTCCGGCGCTGACAGCGTTACCATTAAACGTCACATAAAGCGGCGATTGGCCTTGAAGCGGAGTCGCCGTGATCGTCACCGCAGGGGGAGTAACGGTTGTTCCACCGCCACCGCTGCCACCCGATGAACCACCGCCTGTATCGGTTCCGGGGTCGGTCACTTCACCATTTGAATCGGCTGCCACACCGAAAGAGTAGCGCCCGATGCGGCTTCGGCCGTAAATCGCAAATGACTTCGTGCCGCCGGGTTGCAGGAATGAAACGCACTGCGCTGCGCTGGCCTCGCATTTTGGCGTCTGCGAGCTGGAGCAAACGAGACTGCAACCGACAGCGAGAACTGTCACGCCGGTTGGAAGTGGTTGAATCGTCTGACTCCCGCAGCCAAGTTGATGCGAGTCATAACATATGCCATCGGTGGGGACGAACTGAAATGCAGAATCCGATTGAAGCACCAGAAACTCATCGGTGTTTGCGCCCTGGTGCCAATTCAACGTGGAGTTGACAACGGAGACACTGCTTACGCGGTCAGGCCAAGTCAACCCGCCATTTGACAACGTGTCTTTAGCCGCTTCGACAGCGCCAACCTTGGCGCCCGCCCCACCCGCGTTCACGCGTCCATAACCATACACATTGCTTCGGCTGGTGATCGGATTGTAGCTCGCGTCATTGGGGCTCACGTGGTCCGCGGTGTGCCCCAGGACCAGGCGAACATCTGTGGCCGTGAGCGCCGGGTTGACTGATAGGACAAGGGCGGCGACTCCGCCGACGACAGGGCAAGCGGCCGAAGTACCCGCGAAGCTGTCGATGTACTTTCCAGCGGCATCCGGCTCGGATTGACCAGTCTCCGGATTTGTGCCGCCGACGTTCATACCGTTTTCCGGATTTCCGACTTTGTCCGTGACGTCCGTCGTAAATAGACCAGGAGGAGCGTCACCGCCGCCAGGAGCAACTACGTCCAAATCAACGCCGAAATTGCTGTACAAGGGAACAACGTCATTGGGGCCTGTTGCTCCAACCGAAATCACCTGCGGTATCGTGGAAAGATCGAAACCTGACTCAATTGCGATGCCATCGTTTCCCGCGGCAAAAATGATGACCATCCCGCGCGGAGGATCGGGCGTCCCGTCGCCATTCAAATCGCCAAGCTGGCGGCCCTGGTCGAACGCGAGTTCGATTGCATCGACGATGACTTGTGGATTCGGAGGATAACCGGCGAGTCCCCAACTGTTGATGTGAACATCGACCTTTTGTTGACGGGCAAAGGTAAAGACGCTGGCGATCTCGGCGTCCGTAAGCATCTCGCCAAGACCACGCGACGCTGTAAATCGGGAAGCGAAGGCGACGCCGCGACCACCAACGCTATTCGCTCGGGCGAACGCAAGTCCCGCGACCGAGGTTCCATGGGAGTCGCCGAGGATCTTGGGTCGGGGATCTTTGAAACCCGGGTCATTCGATGGCAATGACGGGTCGTGGCCTGTGCCGATGTACCCATCCCGCAGGTCTTCGTGATCTACGTCGACGGCGTCATCAAACATCCCGATGAGGATGTCCTGGCCGTCGGATACGGCCCATGCTTCAGGTGCGTCAATGTCGGCGCCGGCGGTTCCGGCCTGCCCGGTATTGTTCAAGTGCCATTGGCGGTTGTAATACGGATCATTGATAGTTAGCTGTGAGCGTTTCATGGGCCGATGGAAATTCGGCTGCGCCCAAACAACGCGGGCGTCACCTGCCATGGCTTCCGACAATTCAACTTCACCGTCCTCGACTTTCGGAACGGCACGATAAACGCCATTCATTCCTTCGAGCGGATCCGCGCTGCCGACGTTGAATTCGCTCCACAACTGAGCGATTTCCTGAGCTGGAATCTCCGGCCGAACTTTGACGAGAAGAGAGCCGCTACCAATCGCAATCGCATCCCGCGGACCGAGTCGATACACCGGATGAATTTCCTTGACCGCTGAATCCTGTTGGATCACGTCTCGACGGGAAGCCATGCTGGCATTGATCCGCATGAGTTTGACGCGGGCAAATGGCGCCTCGGGAAAATCTTCGAGTCGGCCTAGCCCTCTGGCTTCGACGCGATCGGCATAACCGGGAGCGAACTCGAAACCCTTCAGTATCACGCCGAGTTCGTCCGTCGACCGTTTGATCGAGACTTTGCCGCCGTCAGCTGCAACCCAATGCGGATCATCTGCCAATGCCTGAAGAGCACCGAACGCGATCGTCCCGGCAGTGACGAGACAATGGCCCAACCTTTGTGACGTCCGCGTTGTTCGCTTGAAGTTCATCAATCAACCACCCTCATTAGGACCAGTGCCGCGGCATGCGGTCACTTCAATGTCAGCGACGTTTCCCGCTACCGACGACCCATTGTCATCGACCTCGATCCACCGGAGGAAGATTCGAACGGGAATATGGGCGGCGTGGACGATGATCAAAGCGAAGATTCGTTCGCCTCGATCGCCGCGCGCGGACCGTAACGCAAGTTCCATCGGTCCATGGCGGCCCATGCGACATTCGGAGTTATTGTTGGGGGGTCTAAATTGCCTGTCAAGAATCGGCGTTCTTGCCGGTGATAATAGGATGCTCCCTTAACCGGGCAGTCTCGGCAAGATCGATGACAATTCGGCGGAATCCGCGTCGAATAAGATGAATCGCGGATCAATTCGCTCGTGCCAATCAGAATGAGCGGTTGTCTTTAAGAACTTGCTTTAACACAGAAGTCCATGCCAAGAGCGCTGCGGAATCCAGCAATATCCACTTCACAGTTGCCGGCCGTTCGTTTTTCTCGATGTATTTCCGGACTTCCGAGATTGAGATGAAAGCCGCCTCGACGAGCGGATATCCAAACGCGCCGCAGGAAATCGCAGGGAAGGCGATTGAATCGCAGTCACGGATTTGGGCAAGCTGGAGTGATTCACGATAACAGGATGCGAGAACGCCACTCTCGCCGGCAGTTCCTCCCCGCCAAACGGGTCCGACGGTGTGAATGACGAATTTCGCGGCGAGCCGATAACCACGCGTCATGCGGGCTTGACCCGGCGGGCATCCGTTAAGAGTGCGACACTCAGCGAGAAGCTCAGGCCCGGCCGCGCGATGGATCGCCCCGTCGACTCCCCCACCGCCAAGCAGGCTCGAATTTGCCGCGTTCACAATGGCGTCGACTCGCTCGGTCGTGATGTCGCCGCGAACGATTTGAATTCGACTGGAATTTTCCTGGCTCATCAAATGTCACTTCCAAGTGCGTCACGCATAAGAGTCCGGGCGTGTATTCGATCCAACTACGGAAGGTATCATCATCACGGCCTGGTCAATCAAGCCTCTTGAGCTTCGATGTTCGGCGTATCCCAGGATCAGCGGCGCGGCCAAATCTCTGTGTCTTAATTGATGGGCCTGCATGAAGGCCCTCCGACACGGCGATCCGGTCAATGTCCAATGAAGTTGCGACAGAACGCTGTCCGTACGAACCCGATGTAATTGAACATCTGTCGGACCTGATCCCGTCGTCACGTTGGAAAGATTGTTAGCTAGCAACGCGTTCCATTCTTCGGCTGTTCGATCTGGAATGTCGTCTTCGGGAAAAACATGTCGTCGTTCGAGTTTCAGGACGACTCGGGCCGTCCAATGATCCGTCAATCGAAGCCGCGCGAAGTATCTGCCGTCTTGATGAAGCCGGCGATCCCGAATTCGACCAAGATGCGCGGCATGAATCGCGCTCTTGCAATTCACCAATTGAGAAAGTACACGTTCACCCTCGCGGCCGACGAATTTGGGGGACACGTTGAGTCTTCTTCGAAGATAATGGCGGAGGAATTGCATTCGCTCCGCAGCGCTCGTGTTTCTTTGTCCCCATTGGTTGATCTGCGCGAGGTCAAATGCCCCCTTCTCCACGGAATGCGGAAACCAGCCAACGTCGGCAGAGGAAAAATCAATGAAATACGCCTCGTATTGGTTCGCGGTCTGTCGTACCAAGATGTTTTCAGGGTGCGCGTCTGAATGGGAAAAACCATTCTCATGCGCGGTCGCGAAAAGTTCGGCCACACATTGAATGAGCTGTCTTCGATTCCAATTGCTGACTTGACCTGAAGCACGTGGCGAGATCGCATGCAACCATGCTTGTGACAACGGCACGGCGTCCGCAATCGACTCGGAAATCAAGATCCGCCGCCCGTGGATTCCTCGCTCACAGCCAATGGCGAGGCACTTCGCTACAGGGATACCGCGTGCGTACGCAGCATTGGCCGAAGCGCGTTCTCTTTCCGCCGGCGAAACCGCTAACATGACCTTTAGCAGATCACTGAAAGAGCCGGGGTCATCAAAAACCTTGACAAACACTTCAAGGTGGCCGCTGATCCTGACCCTCCACGTGGAACGGCCGTCACCCTCTTTGACGCATTGGGCGCGGCTGTCTTCCTTCAATTCGAACCAAGGTCTCGCACTATCGGCGAAAAGTCGCTCGCCCCATTCGCGACGAACTTCCCAGCGAGCGCCGGAATGGTGAATTCGCTCGTATGCTGCCCTTTGCGCCCGATGCGGCCCGAAAATCATGGATTCCAGTATACGCCGAACCGGCACTTGCCGCGCAATTCGTGGCACAATCGAGCGGTCATCGGCAAAGGCGTCTTGCAAAGGGTTGCGTGAACGCTCTGAATTTCGCTATAATCCCCGCTGCCCGCCAACTTTGGAGTCATTCGATTGCTTTGGATGTCTGATCCGTGCGCGCATTCAAGTGCAGTTCGACCTTGTAAGGAAGGTGTGCCGACGCACCGATCCAAATTACGCGGCTTCACCCTCATCGAACTCCTGGTGGTCGTTGCCATCATCGCCATGCTGATCGCGCTTCTGCTTCCTTCCCTGGATCGTGCCCGCAAGCAAGCCAAACAAGCGGTGTGTCTTTCGAATCTCAAGGGGTTGGGCGCCAGCAGCCGCGTGTACGAGGCGGATGATCCGCAAGGTTGGGGCATTCCGGTTCATCCCATGCAGTTCATGCAAGATCCAAATCACCCGACCTTTATCGGCGCGTATGAATGGGGCGGAAAGAGCGGGATCGGTCGCCCCGGATTTCTTGGCGGCGGCACGAACCTCGTCGATAGCAAGTACGGAACCAAAGCCGGATTTGGACCTGCCACGCGACCGATGAATGCCATTCTCTACAAAGGCGGCTTTACAGACTATCTGTCACCATCATTTAATCGCGCGGGTGCAACCGAGGATACAAAACTTTCGTTGGATGCCTATCGTTGTCCTGCCGACGACGGCCCGCCGCGCGGGGGTCATTGCCAGGAATGGGTTGAAAGCGGAAACTCATCGTACGACCATTTTGGTAACAGCTACGCCGCCAACGTATTCATGATCGCAATCCAAGGCGGTTTGATGCACAGCAACTCCCCCTACATGAGGCCGCTCACGCGCGTGCCGACTCCCGCGCGGACCATTTATTACGAAGAAAACATCGGGCGCTGGGCGTGGGCGGCGCGGTTGGATCCGTGTGAGCTGGCTGGGGTTAGGCCGGGTGTTGATCCAGGGCCTACCAAGACGATTCGCGGCTGGCACGGAAAAGACTGGAACTATACGCGATGTTTCGTCGATTCTCATGCGGAATATCAATCCGTATACATTCAGGGAACGCAGGACAAGGACGGTTACGCCAAGCATTACGTTGCGGAAGCCATATCGAGCTACCCGATGTTTGATGCGGACAATGACGGAACGGCCGAAGAAGTTGGAAATTACGATTTGTATCACTGCGTGATCATTCGCGGGCAGGGCTGGTCCAAAGACACGTTACCCTCACCGCCCATCGAAACACCGATTTTCAATCCCAATACGGGCCGACCGTCGTATGAAGATTGCGTGAATCATTGACGCCAATGCTTCCTGTGGAGTCCGCCACTTGTTTCAGGTCGGGAGCGGGAAGATTCTCTTTGCACACACTATGCATCCGCAGATTTGCGCAGATTTGTTTCACGTGAAACAAGGATTCGCGAAAGTCTGTTTCACGTGAAACAAGATTTGGCCGGGATTGTGCGGTGAACACCTCGATTCTTAGGTCAATTTCGCAGGCGCTTGGCGAAATTTATTTTTTCGGTGATCGGCGCTCGCGTTATTTCATTGACCCGCCACGCTTCAAATTGATAGGATGCGCGTGTCCGCAGTTGGCCGCAGGGGGAATCATCGCGTGTCAGTCCAGAGGATGCGATCTTCGGTTTCTTTCATCGCTCTCTCCATTGCGGCCTTCGTCACAACGATGTTGGCCGGGGTCGGAGTTGCGATTCCGCCGAGACATGAGAAGGCATCGACCATGCCGTGGATCAAGACGGTGCGCGAAATCACGCAGTCAACTGCGGAAATCCACGCTCCTTGCGCGAGCCACGTCACGCGCGACGGTTACACCAGCATTCAGGTGAACGTCGACGCCTACGGCTGCAACATCCCCAGCGACGCCGCCAACGAACCATCAATCGCAATCGATCCCACCGACCCAAAGAAGATTGTCATCGGCTGGCGGCAATTTGATTCGGTGCTATCGGACTTTCGCCAAGCTGGGTGGGCTTACAGCCACGATGCTGGACACACGTGGGTATTTCAAGGTTCGCTTACGCCAGGCGAGTTCGGAAGTGATCCGGTCCTTGCAAGCAGTGCCGAGGGCTTAATCTACTATGTAAGCATCAATGATCAGGAAACTCGATTGTTTCGTACGATGGATCGTGGCGTAACCTGGCCGTTGATAACTCAGGTTACAGATTACTTTACTGATAAGCCGTGGATTACCGTCGACAGAACGCAAGGCGTTGGGCAGGGTAACGTCTATATCGTCACACCATATAGTAGTTTTCAGTGGTCAACGGACTTGGGGCTTACATTTCAATCGTCTTACACTGGTTCTGGCAACGGCAACACCATCGACGTGGCACCCGACGGTTGCGTGTGGACAGTCGGCGACGGTAATGGTATCTCGTTCGTCGCAGGTGCCGTATCTTGTGACATTCAGAATCATGGTGTTGTACCTGACTTCTCTCTGTGGGGCCCTGTCCGGTTATCCAGCAATCCGGGTTTGGGATGTGGTATTAATGGCATTGGCCTCTTTGCGCAGCCCTGGATTGTAACGGATAACTCCGGCACGCAAGCTCGAGATAATGTTTATGTGTGCACAGTCGGTTCTTTCGACACGAATGAGGAATCTGAGCCAGATCCGGTGGATGTCGCATTCATGCGCAGCGTCAACCACGGAGACACCTGGGAAGGCCCCATACGCGTGAACGACGATCCATTTGACCCTCATGCGTGCCAATGGTTTCCCATGATCTCCGTCGCGTTGAACGGGCGCATCGACGCAGTTTGGAATGATACGCGTACTTATGGAAGCTCGCAGCTGACCGAGCTTCGGTACTCATTCTCCACGAACGCAGGCGATAGCTGGTCACCGAGCGTTGCAGTGAGTCCGCTTTTTGATGCGGCGGTCGGGTATCCTTACAACAATCCCAAGTTGGGCGATTATTACCACATGCTCTCCGACAACCTCGGTGTGAACATTGCGTACGCAGCTACGTTCAACGGCGAGCAGGATGTATATTTCCTGCGCATCGGGCCGTGGGATTGCAACGGAAATCAAATCGACGACGCACAAGACATCGCCGGCGGCGCGAGTCTCGACTGCAACGGCAACGGCGTGCCGGACGAATGCGAATACCGAGTCGACTTCGACGGCGATGGCTTGACCACCTACAACGACTTCGCCACGTTCCTGGGCAATTTCACGGGACCGATTGTTCGTGAAACGGCAAGCGCGCCCCGTGAACGGGACGGCTCGGGAACGAACTGCTCAGTGCTTTCCGACTTCGACGGCGACGGATTGACCACCTACAACGACTTCGCGACGTTCCTGGGCAATTTCGCGGGTCCGATCGTTCGTGAAACGGCAAGCGCGCCCCGTGAACGGGACGGCTCGGGAACGAACTGCTCAGTGCTTTCCGACATCGACCACGACGGCGACGTGGACCTAAAGGACTTCTACGGCCTGCAACTGGTTTTTGTGACGCCGTGAGGCGTAATGATGGTGGGCACGGCCCACTTTACAATTGTGGTGCGAGAAAGGATTCACGCACGAGCGTCACGGGGGCGCGCCTCGTGAACGAGGCGGCTCGGAAGCGGTGCCACCGGGCGCTAACGCTTCCGGCTCTGATGGTGGAAATGGCCCACTCTACAACTACAACTTCGTGACGCCGTAGTCGAACGTGTGCGAGAGGGAATTCTCTCACCAGTATTCGTTCACGGCTCGATCTTCATTCATCCGCGCGAATCGATCGTTGGCACAAGTGTCAAGCTCGCGACTCGCAGGTCCGATCTTCGCTCTTCCATCTTTCCTTTTTGCAATTCAAGATTGGAATTGAATTGAGGGATCCTCAGTAAAAAGGCGTGCGGCACCCCGTAAAACAGTTGGCGCGGTCAAAGGGTGCCGCAGCGAGTGGAAGCTTTTTTAGATTTTTGCATCGAAGTGCCGGCCAAACCGCGTGCCAGCGCAACCAACCAGAGTATATCGGTCAAATGTTCGCAGTCAACAACCGTTCGCGTTTTTCGTCATTCGAGGTTGCAAGAAGGCCGACAAACTGCTGGAAATTTCCCCGAAATTGACCGTACCTTCGGCTTGGGCCATCTTACTTATATGCGAGAAAACAAACAAGGAAATACCATCGCAACCCTCTTCTTTTTTGGGTCGGTCATTCGATGGCTGACGATAGAACCTAGATGAACCGATAACTCAAAGACTCATTGACTGGCACTTCGAGTCAGCCGCCGACTTCTTGCGTTTGGCTCAACACGACCTTCCCCAAACCCGATTGGGTCCAAGCCGTTTGCCATCAAGCAATGACAACCAAAACGAGTCCATTCGAATGCGAGGCCAACGCTGGCAAAGTCGCTCGGCCTGGACGAATTCGAAATCTAGACGCCTGGTCCTTGGCTGATTCATACTTGATTTCAAACAGCTTGAGAAAGCCGGGACGGAGGCCGACATTATCGGGCCTCCGATACCAAAACCAGATATTCGAACTTTGAAGTTACTCAGAACGCAATGAAGCAATCAATGACCCCCGAAGGGAGCTTGTTACGGAAAGGAAGGCGGTGAGGAGTCCCAGGCCTATCGTCCCCGCGATGGCAACCCCGACCCTCACCCAGGGGAACGACGTTCGGAATTCAATCAGATGAGGTGCCACAGCCACGAACGCAGCCAAACTCCCGACCGATAGTCCGATTAGCAGAAGCACGATGTTTTCGGCGAGCACGAACTCGACGAGCACATGCCTCGAAAAGCCAAGAGTCTGCATCAGCGCCAATTCCGTACGACGCTCAACGATGTTCCGAAGCATGACGGCTGAAAGCCCCGCCGCTCCTAAGATCAGGGCGATGCCGCCCAGCGTCTGAAACGTGGAAAGATAAGCGTTTTGAACGGCCATGTAGCGATTCAGGCGGTCCCGCGATTGAACGGCGTCGAACCCATAAGCCGAAAGGCGTTTTTCAAGCCCTGAATCGATCGCGGACGCACTCAGTGCCGGGCATTCAATCAGAAAAAATGAATAACCGGAAATTGAAGGGAATACGCGTTTGAAATGCGCTTCGGAAATGAAAACTTCGTCTTGAACGGCACTTTCCTTCAAGAGGGCCACAAATCGAAGCTTTAGTGGTCGGCCGTTTTCGTCGGTCAATTCCAAATCCTGGGCCAATCCAAGGTGCATCTGCCATTGGACGGCCGCTTCGTCGCCAATCGCCGGAATCGCCCCATCGGGGAACACTCGATTCAACAAGAGCCAGGGGTTCTTCATTTCGGCTTCGGTGGCTTCGATAGAGCTTGAAAATTTGAAACCGCCGCGAGCGATCATGGCTTCAGTCGTGCCCAGGATTCGAGGCTTGCGGGGCTGGTACAAATTCAGGCAACTGGATTGATCGCCGGGGCGAAGTCGAAATGGCACGAAGGTCAGGTCGCCGTCATTTCCCAATGCATTGATTCCGAGATCTTCGCGGGCGCGGGCATTGTTCAAGTCCACGAGGATCGGGACGGTGGACTCGGCAATCAGATTGAACCCGCCTGTTCCCGAATTCTTCGAGTCCGCCTCCTCGTTTGCGTCGGATCGAATCGATTCCAACGAGACGATCAGAAACGTCGCGGAAGCGAACAGACACACCGTCAACAGGCTCCGCCCACGATGTCGAACCGCGTTGCGGGCAGCCAGTTTCATCAAGGAGCCGAAGCCTGGTCGGTATACCACCCCCCCCGGCGACCCTGACAACCACCTCGCGGCGATGGCGGCGCCTCCGATGAGGAGTAGCCCTGCCGCAATGAAAAATGAGACAACCTGCGACAGTTTCCCGGACCACCAATAGAAAATGACGCCGAATGCGCCAAGAAAACAAGCCGTTGCAATCACGGTCGCGATCTTCCTCGCTAATTTCGCATTGCCCAGAGACTCGCCCGAATGCCTGCCGGCCAGCAAGGCCCTCGGTGACAGTTTTGTCAGTCCGCGGATTGACCAGGCGATTGAAAATACCGCGATCAAAAGATTTCCAATCAATCCTTCCGCGTAGGTCAGAAATGAGCCGTGGAGTTCAAGAAACGAATTGTTCAATCCGGCTGACCACCAGGTTCGCAGCCCGCTAAGCATCAGCCATGCGTAACTACCTGCCAAAACAGAACCGAATATGCCGCCAATGAGAGCGATCAAGGCGCCTTCCCGGATCAAGCCAACCCCGATGGTTCGGGGGCGGTACCCGGTGGCGAGCAGGACCCCAACTTCTCCACTCCGTTGCTCGATTCCCAATCGAAAGAGAAGCGCCACGAGCATGGCCGCAACCAAAATTAGAAAAAAACTGAAGCTGACGAATAACATTCCGAAATCCGTCGCTCCTTCGGAGGCTGAGACGGCTTGTTGACGGATGGACTGAAAGACCAGGCCGAATTCTTCGGGCTTGAGGAAGGTGAGGATTGCGGCTTCGAATCTCGCCCCATTGTCGGCGTGATTCGTATCAGGTGATCCTGTAGTCGCAGGCGGTCGAATGCGGATGGACGTGAATCGGCCAAAGCGCTCGGCTTGATGCGCCCAGAGTTTCTCGCCATCGGCAAGGCATACAAACGCCTTTGGTGCGGTATGAAATTGTTTCCAATAGTCCTCATCCGCCGGACGAATCCTGGTCAGGTCGATCGGGAATGGCGGGTTCCAGTCGGAAAGCGACTTTGCGTCGGTGATCCCGTGATATTGTGGAACGAAACCGGGATCGGATACCGTGGCCGACATGGGAAGAACCGCACGCAGGGCGAATTCCGCATGCTCGGTGTCGAGCCGACCGAAATCGCCGGAGACATAATACGTTAGCCGGATCTGGTCTCCGGGCTTTGCGCCGATCTGATCCACGGTCCATTGATTGAGTGCGATTTCATTCGAGCCAAGAGTTTCTAAAACAATTCTGTTTGTTTTGAATATCGAGGAAAGCTCGCTGCTTTGCGGGTCGATAGCGACCGACGTCGAGTATGGAACCGACCGCCCCACTCCTGGCGCCGCCTCGCCCTCAGCGGATGCTCGTTCAATTGAATTGGCCAAATACGCGATGACCGGCGCTGCATTCCATTTCAAGTTCGCGGCCGCTGCGAATGCGGCTTTTTCCGCGGCAGGAGCGATGAGCATACGCTCCGACTCCAGCGAGATGTAGTCGCGATCATCGGCTCGCACGGTAAGACCGTAATCCGCGAGACCGGCGTTGCGCCGAATTTCCGATGCAAGGCTGGAAATGCCATCAGACGTAGAGAGGAGTGCGTTCACTTTTCCGATGCGGCGCAGAGTGTGCTGCAAATCGGCGAGCGGAACGAAGGCATTGAACGGCTGTGCCTGACGCGGATTCAGATCAAACGCGCCGAGATCGCGTGCGGGAATGATTCCGGCGACTTCGATTCGCATTGACGCGGTCGTCTCGTCGCGCCGACCGAGAAGCGTTTCGAGCGAAGCGTCACTTGGCTTGGCCATGTGGATCAGGACGGATTCGCCAGGCTTGACGCCGAGTTCATCCGCGAGGGGTTGGTTGAGGACGACGCCTTTTGTCAGATCGTTAGGCAACGGCAATCTTGTGGCGGCCAATTTCCAGAAGCGATCATCGACGCCGAATACATTCACGCGGTTGACGCGCGAACTTTCGTCGCCTCTGGTGACGGCGGCGCTGACGAGGATGAGCGGGCACATCGGCGCTGAGGCCGGTTCTTTGCGATCCGCGGAGGCGATGGACTCGCGAAAGAATTGCGGCGCGACCAGCGCGGAATTCACCCGGCCCAGGCGACCGAGAATCATCTGCCTGAGGCTTTCTCGCATCGAGTCGCCCACGAGGAGCGAGCCGGTGAGAACGGCCGTTCCGACGGCGGCGCCCAACATCACGCCCAGATTGGTTCGCCAGAAAAACAGGAGAGACCGAAGTTGTAATCTAAAGATCGTCATGCGAAGAAGAGGCTAGAATTGTTCGAGCCGGCCATCGACCAGTCTCCAGCGCTCCGACATGCGCTCCGCGAGAGATTCGCTATGCGTTGCGACGACGAGAACAGTTTGGAATTCCTTGTGAACGTCGAGAAGCAGCGATGCGATTTCGTCAGCGATTTTCCAGTCCAAACTCCCTGTCGGTTCATCCGCCAACAATAAATCCGGGGTATTGATTAACGCACGCGCAAGTGCAACACGCTGTCGCTCTCCGCCGGAAAGTTCACCGGGTCGGTGATTGGCGCGATCTCGAAGGCCCACGCGGTCGAGCAATTTTGTCGCGTGTGCGAGATTGTCTTGATTCCTATTTTCAAATCCCGCCAGCGATGGAATCAGGACATTTTCAAGGGCCGTACACTGCGGAAGAAGGTGCGCCTCCTGAAATACGAATCCGATCCGTTGATTGCGGAACCGCGACAATTCGCGCTGCGGCAACCCAAATGGATTGATTCCGTGGATCGACAATTCGCCCGAAGAAGGCGGCTCCAGCGTGCCAAGGATATTCAAGAGCGTGCTTTTCCCCGAGCCCGAAGGACCCATGATCGCAACGGAATCGCCGGCCGAAACAGCGAGGTCTACATTTTTGAGAATCGGGATCGTGCCGGACTTTGCGACAAAATGCTTTGAGATCGCACGGGCTTCGAGCCCGGTTTGAGCACTGATCGAATTCCATGCGACTTTGGTGTCGTTATTCATTTGCGCGAGGTCCATTGTTTGGATCGGTGCTTGGCAAAATGATTCCTAAACTGCTGATTTTGACGCAGCGTCTTGCGCGGAAAAGTCTGCCACGAATCGTTCGAACAGTTCCCAGGAACGGGTGGCCATTTGCACGTCAGTAAAGTTGGCCGCCACATATTTCCGACCGTTCGCACCAAGCTTAAGGCGCAAATCCTTGTCATCGCGAAGTCCGCTCAAAGCATCCGCCAATGCGCCGGAAGTTCGAGGATCATACAACAAACCTCCGCCGGTCGCTTCGATCAGTTCGGGAAAGGTCGATTTTCTGCTCGCGCGTCACTTCGCCGAGATATCGAAACGATTTTTCAAGGCCATTCCTTTCGACCTTTTTCTGGATTGCTTTTAGATACGCTCGATCGCTCTTAGCCAAATATCCGGCGGCAATGACGCGAATCGGTTTGTCGGCGCGGTGCAAGTCGATCATCGCGTCACACAAATTCGCCAGCCCTTTTTCAGGAGAGATTCGCGCTAGATATCCGACAGTGAATTCACTCGTCGATGACTCATTCGCTCCGCCGCTTGTTTTCGCGCGCATCCCGGCGTCACCGCCAAAATCCCCCACGCGAATACCCATCGGCACGACATGAATTCGCTCACGGGGCAAGGAAAAGTGTCGAGCTGCATGGTCAGCAAAATAATTGGTGACGGAAATGAATGCATCCACATGATTCGCGCATTGGCGGATCAGCTCGAATGCCTGTGCGCGATAGGGCTCCGAAAGCTGATCCAGAAAGATGTCCTCGCCACTGAGCGTGCAAACAACCGGCACACCCAACTCACGTTTCAAGGATCCGGCCGCTCCGAGGAGCATGAGATTGGGAAGACTGATGAGATTCGGACCGATCTCGCGAAGAGTCGCGATGAGACGGTCAATCTCTCGTCTTTGCGCCCCCTCAGGGCCGGCAAGTATCGAGACCGTCAACTTCCCCAGCGAATTGGCCCGAACATTCGAGGAGAATCGCATCACATGGCGCAGGAGGGCCGGCGCGTCGAGCATTCGGGCGATCCATTCAGGCAATCGCCGAATGCCGATCTGCTCGAGGTATACGTTGATTCCGCCAAACCGCACCTCACGGAGGCTCGCATTTTCTTCGTCGGTGCGGATGGGCGTGTAGAGAGGCAAGAGGACGATATCGCGGCCCATGGACCGAAGCGTCACGGCGAGGCGGTTGTCGCGCATGCAACTTCCGCAGATCATCCCGCCTGCACCAGCGGCCAGCGATACAACTCTCATGCCCACTCCTAAAAAAGCGATTCGCCTCGAATGATCCCAAACCCTAGCGACTATGTGCATGATCACAAGCCGCACCATAGACGTTGGAAATACAAATTATTACAGATCGATGTCGCTTACATTTCATTGTTCCCCATCGGAGTGGCGTGCGAATCTTGCATCCCGGTAGATTCGGGCTAATGATGCAGTCGTCAGACTATCTGGAATGCAATGCGCGTGAATGCGGGAAATCTATCCAAAGAAGAACGGCTGGGTATCGACGAACTGGCCGACCTGCAACAACAAAAGCTCCGCGACATGCTGGCGGAAGTCTTTCGTTCAAACACATTTTATCAAAAAAGATTCTCAGAAGCGGGCGCAACCTCCCAATTGTCCCCAAGCGACCTCCCATTCACTCACCGGGCGGATTTCGAACAGGATCAACAAGCCAATCCACCGTACGGGACCAACTTGACGTATTCCGCAGCTCGCTACCGGCGCGTGCATCAGACGTCAGGAAGTTTAGGCACTCCACTGCGATGGCTGGACACTGCCGAAAGCTGGGCGTGGTTTAAGTCATGCTGGCAGACCATCTTTCGCGCGGCCGGAGTGGGCGCGGCCGACGGAGTGCTGTTCCCCTTCTCATTCGGTCCATTCTTTGGCTTCTGGGGAGCATTCGAAACCGCGGCCGACCTCGGATGCTTCGTACTGCCCTGTGGCGGCATGACGACGCTGGCGCGGCTGCAATACATTCGCGATCACGGCGCGACAGTAGTCTGTTGCACGCCGACCTATGCACTGCGAATGGCAGAAGTAGCGGTCGAGAATGGCATTGAGTTAGAATGGCATTGAGTTAGCGAATTCCAGCGTCCGTTCGTTCATCGTCGCGGGTGAACCCGGCGGGAGTATCCCATCCATGCGCCGTCAGATTGAAGCGAAATGGGGCGCTCGCGTTTTTGACCATGCCGGCATGACGGAGATGGGGGCATACGGGTTTGAATGTCTCGAGGCGTCTGGCGGTTTTCATATCAACGAAGCGGAGTTCATCGCCGAAGTCCTGGCACCCGATTCCGATCGAGCGTGTTCGGAAAACGAGATCGGCGAGCTCGTGCTGACGAATCTGGGTCGCTGGGGAAGCCCGGCCATTCGATACCGCACCGGCGATCAGGTTCGCTTGGTACGCGGGCGTTGCGCTTGCGGACGGTGGTTCGCGCGTGCGGAAGGCGGTATTCTTGGGCGGATCGACGACATGCTCCTGGTTCGCGGCAACAACGTGTATCCCTCCGCGATCGAAAGCGTGTTGCGGGAATTCGCCGAGATTGTCGAATTCCGGATGTCCATGGTGAAAATTGCCGGAATGGATGAACTTCAATTGGAAATCGAGCCCACCGCGGGGGCAACTTCGAACGATCTTTGCGGTCGCGTGACGGAGGCAATTCGGAATCGGTTTCACTTTCGGCCAGTCGTTCAATTGGTGGGGCCGGGCAGCCTACCCAGATTTGAGATGAAGGCGCGAAGAGTCATTAAGCAAGTGAGGAGTTGATCGTGGAACAACATCGAACACGAGGTCGTGCTTTTTCCGCGTTGGCGGTTGCGGTTTTGTGCGCCGGTGCGGAGGCTGGCAATTGGACGCATTGGCGCGGGCCGGAAGAAAATGGGAATACGCGAGAAAAGGCTCCCGTGCTCAAATGGTCGCTCGACGGCGAAAATTTGATTTGGAAAACACCGCTCGAAGGTCGCACGACGCCCATTGTCATGAACGGGCGATTGTATGCAATCGTTCCGGGCGGTGACATCACAAAGAAGATCACGCTCCATGAACGGGTTGTCTGTCTCGACGCGGCGGATGGAAAAATTCTTTGGGAAAAACCGTTCAGCGTGTTCGACACGGACGTCGTCGAGCAGCGTCTCGGTTGGACCGCGATGGCCGGTGATTTGGAGACCGGGTATGTCTATGGTCATCTCACCGGCGGCGAGTTCGTCTGCCTCGACGGTCGCGATGGAAAGTTGATCTGGAAGAAATCCCTCACTGAGGAATTTGGCCGGATCACCGGATACGGCGGCCGAATGCACACGCCGATTGTTGACGAGGAAAAGGTCATCATCAGTTTCATGAACTCCAGTTGGGGGGACCACGGAAAGCCATTGCACCGCTATGCGGCCTTCGATAAAAAGGATGGCAAACTCATTTGGTGGAGTGCCCCGGGCGAGCAGCCTTATGACACGACCTATGCCACACCTGTCGTGACTGTCATTGACGGCAAGCGACTTCTGGTCGCTCCCAATGGTGACGGGAACATCTATGCGATGCTGGCTCGGACCGGGCAAAAAGTCTGGACGTTCAAGATGAGCAAGCGCGGGCTGAACACGGGCCCCGTGGTCGATGGAAAATATGTCTATGTCACAAACGGCGAAGAGAACATTGATACGACGGAAATGGGACGAGTCGTCTGCATCGATGCGTCGCTCACGGGGGACATCACGAAAACCGGGGAGATCTGGCGGGCTGAAGGCATCAAGGCCGGATTCTCCTCCCCCGCTCTGGCGAACGGAAAACTTTACGTTGTCGACAACAGCGCTAACCTTCATTCCATCGACGCGAAAACAGGTAAAATCAATTGGGTGTACAGCCTTGGCCGGGTCGGCAAGGGATCGCCGACCGTGACCGCTGACGGAATTATCTACGTCGGCGAGCAGAACGGCGTCTTTCATGTTCTCCGCGACGAAGGTGACAAATGCGTGTCTTTGGATGAAGAGCATTTCGCGCGGGCGGATAAGACGCTCGATGAAATTTACGGTTCACCCGTTGTTCTCGACGGTCGCGTGTACTTCATGACGCGCTACAACACGTATTGTCTTGGAGACAAGGGGAAGACGGCGGAGACTCCCTCGATCCCAACGCTGGCCGCAGAAACACCGGCCGCTGAAGCCAAGACTCTACTCGTGGTTCCCGGCGAAATCTGGTTGAAGCCTGGCGAAAGTCTCCAATTCACGGTCCAGGCTTTTGATGAAGGCGGACACCGCGCAAAACTGCCTGAACGTCCCAAGGGCGGATCGGAAAGCTGGACTTCGACGGGCGTCAAGGGCGTCATTGATGGCGAGGGTAAGCTGACCATCAACGCGGACCCGATGTTTTCTGCAGGAATCGTCACCCGTAAGATCGGCGATCTTTCGGCCACAGCCCGCGTGCGCGTCGCTCCGCCGGTTCCATTCAACGAGAACTTTGACGAGCTCGCTGCGGAGGCGCTTCCGGCCGGTTGGATTGGCATCGGCGGCGGCAAGACAAAGATCGCCGAGCGCGACGGAAGCAAGGTGATGGGAAAGGTGGCCTCCAAAGAGAAGCCATCTCCGCCGTTCATGCGGATTCGTGGCTACATGGGACCGCCGATCGCCGGCGGATATACAGTCGTCGCGGATATCCTGGGGACTCCGAAAGGCGAGCGTTTCAAGCCGGACATGGGCATCATCAACTCACGCTATTTCATGATGCTGATGGGCGATCAATCGCTTTGGATTGAATCATGGGCGCCGATGCCCCGCCTTCGATATGAAGTTCCCTTCACCTGGGAAACGAACAAATGGTATCGCGTGAAGTGCCGCATCGATGTCACCGAAAAGGAAGCTCGCATTCGTGGGAAGGTTTGGCCCCGTGAATCGCCGGAGCCGACGGAATGGACCGTGGACACCGTTGATCCGAATCCGAATCGCGAAGGCAGCCCGGGCTTGTATGCATATTCCAACGGCACGACGGCCAAGAGTGATGGTCCCGAAGTTTTCTTTGACAATGTGCAGGTGCTTAAGAATGAATAACAAGAAAGCAGTTTACCGATTTGCGTCATTGGCGATTGCCGCGGTCATCATTTTCGCCGGCGAAGTCCGCGCGGAAGATCCACGTCCCGTCAAGAAAGGCGACTGGCCGATGTGGGGCGGAGGTCCGGATCGCAACATGGTCTCCGATGAAAAAGGCATTCCGGAAAAATGGGACATTAAGTCCGGGATGAACATCAAGTGGAAGGCGCCATTGGGATCGCAAAGCTATGGAAATCCCGTCATTGCCGGCGGAAAGGTATATATCGGCACGAATAACACGGGTGAATTTCGTTCCCATAGCAAGGGCGACAAGGGTATCGTTCTTTGTTTTGATGAAAAGACCGGAAAGCTCCTCTGGCAGGCCACGCACGACAAATTGCCCACCGGGCAGGTCAACGATTGGCCGGAGCAGGGAATCTGTTCGACCGCATGTGTGGAAGGTGATCGCGTCTATTACGTCAGCAATCGAGCTGAATTGGTAAGTGCGGACACCGAGGGCTTCATGGACAATGAGAATGACGGTTCGTTCACCGAGGAAAAGTGGAAGGAATCACAGGACGCGGATTTCGTCTGGCTTTATGACATGATCGAGGAACTTGGCGTCTTTCCGCACAATTTGGCCACATCGTCGCCATTGATCGCCGACGATCTTATTTATGTCATCACCTCCAACGGAGTGGACGAAGGCCACTTGAATATGCCCTCACCGGATGCGCC
Source organism: Planctomycetota bacterium (assembly GCA_016200265.1). Classification (GTDB taxonomy): domain Bacteria; phylum Planctomycetota; class Phycisphaerae; order UBA1845; family UBA1845; genus JACQFE01. Next base: position 27,831 of record JACQFE010000024.1, read on the forward strand.
GGCATTTATCGCCGTCAACAAGAAGACCGGCAAGCTGGCATGGGATAAGAATTATCCCAAGCGGAAGACACTGCACGGACAGTGGTCGTCGCCCTCTTATGGCGTCATCGCCGGTCGTCCTCAGGTGATCTTTGGCGGCGGCGACGGCTGGGTCTACTCGCTCAACCCCAAAGATGGTGAAATCCTATGGAAATTCGATATGAATCCCAAGGAATCCGTCTATGTTCTCGGTGGTCGCGGGACGCGCAATGAGATCATCTCCACGCCGGTCATTTATGATAACAAAGTCTATGTGGCTGTCGGACAAGATCCCGAGCACGGTGAGGGCATCGGGCATTTCTATGCCATTGATGCCACGAAATCCGGCGATGTCACCGACACCGCAAAGGTATGGCACGTCGGCGGCGAGGATTTCCATCGAACCATATCGACTGCCGCAATTTCCGACGGACTCGTCTATGCTTCCGATCTGAGCGGCTATGTTTATTGCTTTGACGCCAAGTCGGGCGAGAAGTATTGGAGATATGACTCACAGGCCGCTATCTGGGGCTCGCCGTATGTCGTGGATGGCAAAGTATTGATCGGCGACGAGGATGGGAAGGTTGTCGTTCTACAGCAGGGGAAAACGCTCAAGGAAATCACCACCAACGACATGGGCAGTTCCGTCTACAGCACCCCCGTCGCGGCGAACGGCACACTTTTTGTAGCCAATCGACGTATGCTGTATGCAATTAGCGCGAAGAAATAGTTCTGAATTTAGGACTGGAGGATTGCCGCTACAGACTGCTCCCTGGAACTGATCGCGCTAAATCTGGGCGGACGGCGAGGCTATGGACGCCGGCAGAAACACGCGAAATGTGCTTCCCTTGATCAGACGCGATTCGACGTCGAGCGAGCCGTGATGGGCCTCGACGATGTGCTTGACGAGCGCCAGCCCCAGCCCCGTCCCGCTCTTCTGGCGCACGCGGGCGTCGGCGGCGCGATAGAAACCCTGCGTGAGATATGCTCGCTCTTCCGGACGGATCCCGATGCCCCGGTCGTGAACGGAAATGAGCACGCCGCGTTTGCCGCGCCTCGTGTCCGCGGCCAGTTCGATCACAAGGTGTTTTTCGTCCTCCGAATACTTGATGGCGTTGTTGATCAGGTTCACCAATATCTGCACAATCGCGTCACGATCGGCGTCAACGTTCGGCAATCCATCCGCAATTGAAAGATGATGCTCGAATCCTTCGCGGTCCAGTTGCTCACGATAGGATGCGTAAGTTTCGTGGGCCACGCCCACCACGTCCGTCGGTTGAAGCCGATACTCCTTGCGTCCGGCGTCGATTCGAGCGAAGTCGAGAATGTTGTTGATTAAATTCGTCAGCCGGTTGCTTTCGCGTTCGATGATCGCGTAATACTCGGCACGTTTTTCGCTCGGGATGTCGGTTCGGGTACGGAGCGTCTCCGCGAACATCCGAATGAGCGCCAGCGGCGTCTTGAGTTCATGCGAAACGTCCGCAACGAAGTTGGACTTCATTTCCGAGAGAGCGACTTCGCGACGCGCAAGCCGAAGCAATAATCCCATAGCGACGAGCACGGTCAGCAGTGCGGCTCCGGTCAACGCGCCGTATACCGTAATATGCGTCATCACCGTTCGCCGCTGCTCTTCGATGAATTCTTCCGAGGGCCGCATGGCGGCATTGGGCGCCGGGCCGCCCTTCTCCGCCTGTTCGGCCGCCTGTCTCGCCCATGTTACGGCCTGATCGAGCGTATGATCCGTAAATGATTGGATCCGCCGCAGCGCCAGCAATGTGCCAAAAAGCGCAAGTCCCACGGCGAATGCGACGAGCGAAAACGCCGTCACGCGAAGCCGCATGGAAAGAAAAGGTTTCCGCTGATTACGATCGGCCATGTAGGCGAATGATACCTCCGAACGAATTCCCGGGCGCGTAGCTTCTGAAGGAGAGTCAAACCAACAAAGTCATTCCGAGCCTTGGCTTACCAAGGCGAAGAATCTCGATTGCGAGATGCTTCGCTTCGTTCAGCATGACGATGTGCGGTTTCCTTGGGTCGTCAATTCACCTATTATAAGGCCATGCCAACAATCACACGCGATATGGTCCTGGAGCAACTTCGGACGGTGAAAGACCCGGAGCTTCACAAGGATCTTGTAACGCTGAACATGATCAAGGACGTGTCGGTCAAGGGCTCGCGCGTGGGCGTTCATGTCGAGCTGACGACACCCGCCTGCCCGCTGAAGGATCAAATCTCGCGCGATGTAAATGCCGCTGTTCGACGGATTTCAGGAGTTGAGACCGTCGATATCGAGTGGAGCGCGCAGGTCCGCTCCAGCCGAGCACCGTCGAAGACACTTCCGGGCGTCAAGAATGTAGTCGCCGTCGGGGCGGGCAAGGGAGGCGTAGGCAAGAGCACGGCCGCGGTGTTGCTGGCTTTCGGACTGAAGCGAAGCGGGGCGTCCGTTGGGCTCATGGATTCCGATGTCTACGGGCCGAGCATTCCGACCATGACCGGCGTGGAAGGCCACCGTCCCGAAGTCAACGGACAGTTGATCGTTCCCGCTGATGCCGATGGCGTGAAGATCATGAGCATTGGTTTCATGGTGGAACGCGACAAGCCGCTGATTTGGCGTGGACCGATGGCCCACGGGGTTGTTCGGCAATTCCTGGAACAAGTAGACTGGGGCGAGCTTGATTATCTGATCGTCGACCTTCCGCCCGGCACGGGCGACGTGCCGCTGACGCTTGCGCAACAAATCCCGATGACCGGCGCGGTCGTGGTTTGCACACCGCAGGACGTGGCCCTGATCGACGCCCGCCGCGCGGTGAAGATGTACGAGCAACTCAATGTGCCTTGCATCGGGATCATCGAAAACATGAGTTATTACCTTTGTCCGAAGTGCGGGCATCGCGACGAACTTTTTGATCACGGCGGGGCCGCGGCCGCTGCGAAGGAACTTGGCGTCCCGTTTCTCGGCGAGATTCCATTGAACGTGAAAATCCGCTTGCACGGCGACGACGGCAGGCCGAACAAGTTGTTTACGGATACACCCGACTACGTACAGCAAGCGATTATGCACGTCGTCGAAGCGACCGCCGGTCAGATCAGCGTGCGAAGCAGCCTTCAGGTGCTATCGCCGACGCTGACGGTGGAATGAATCGGAAATTTCAAAATGCATATTTTCACAATAGGAAGAAAAGCTCGATATGAGTCAAGGTGAATTCCTGGCACGTGATCTCGAAGTCACTCGCGATTGGACGTTGAAACTCATCGCGGATTTGAAGGGCGACGATTGGTTCTTTCAGCCGGCGTCGGGGCTCGCCCATCCGCTCTGGCTTTGCGGGCATTTGGCGGTGTCGCAGCACACGCTCGTTTTTGTGCGGTGTTTTGGTCAATCGATTCTGGCCGACGAATTCACCAGGCATTTCCCAATCGGCGGGCCGATCAAGTCCGCGAAGGAATACAAGTATCCGAGCGTCGAAAACGTTCTATCAACGATGGAAGACATGCACGAGCAAACCTGCGCGGCGGTTCGAAAATTGAGCGATGAATTCCTTGAACAACCCGCGTTCGGGGTCGATGGAAAATCCATTCACCCGCACTACAAAGACAAGCGCGGGGCCATCGCCCACTGCAATCGACATGAGGCGTTCCACGCCGGACAAATTGCCATGATTCGTCGATTGGTCGGCAAGTCGTTCTTACGATGAGAAGATGCCGATGCGTTTCGGTTTGATCAGCGCCTCTTGACGCGGCAATTTCAATGACTGTAACCGTATTATTCCTGGGACCTGCTCGCAAGGCGATGGGCCGTGAGTCGATGAGAATTCAACTCGATGAAAAAGCGTCCCTGATCACGTTGAAAAACGAGTTGGCTACGACCCGCCCTGCTCAGGCACCAATGCTGAAAACCGTACGATTCGCAATCAACGAGCAATTCGCGACGGACCATAGCGAACTTCACGATGGTGACATCGTGGCGATCATTCCTCCGGTGTCAGGCGGATGAACAATCCCGGGACATTTGTGGAACTCTGTCATGGTCGAATTCCGACCGAAACGATCTCGACATTTCTGAGAGGTGATGTCTTCTTGGGCGGTCTTGTCACGTTTGACGGCGTCACGCGGGCCGAAGACGCTCCAGCGCATGGCGACCTGGTGCGACTCGAATACGAGGCATACGAGGGTATGGCTCTTAAGGAATTGGAGAAGTTGGCGGCGACGGCACGCGATCGCTGGTCGGCCGGGCGCGTGGCGATCATTCATCGACTTGGGCCTGTGCTGCCCGGCGAAACATCTGTGACAATCGGCGTGGCCTGCGGTCATCGAGCGGAGGCATTCGAGGCCTGCCACTGGATTATTGACACGCTCAAAAAAGATGTGCCGATCTGGAAAAGAACTGTATACGCTGACGGATATTTCGAATGGGGAAAGTAAGCAAGAAGATACGTAATCCCAAGAAAACTGCATCGCGCCGTGAGTCATCGACGGCCGCTCGCAGCAAGGTGAGCGTGAACGCTCGCGTGCAGACCATTCTTCGCGGCCTGCACGATCTGTATCCCGAAGCAACGTGTGCGCTGAAACACCACGATCCCTTTCAGCTTCTGATCGCGACAATTCTGTCCGCGCAATCCACCGATGAAACTGTAAACAAGGTCACACCGATCCTGTTCGCGAAGTACCCCATACCGCAGGCACTGGCCGATGCGGATTCTGCTGATGTTGAGAAAATCATCCATCCAACCGGCTTTTTTCGACAAAAAACCAAGAGCATCCAGGGCACTTCCCGCAGCATCGTCGAGCAATTCGACGGCAGCGTTCCTGACAACATGGACGACTTGCTCACGTTGCTCGGCGTGGCGCGCAAGACCGCAAACGTCGTTCTGGGAACCGCATTCGGAAAAAACGATGGCATCGTTGTCGATACGCACGTCGGCCGACTCGCCACGCGACTCGGACTCACTTCGAATTCAAAGGACTCAAAGGATGCACAGAAAATCGAGACCGATCTGATGGCCGTCGTCCCGCGAGACGAATGGACTTTTTTCTCACACGCCCTGATTTGGCACGGTCGTCGAGTATGTGCGGCCCGCAAGCCAAACTGCGGCGGCTGCATATTGAAAGACGTGTGCCCGTCGGCTTTTCGAGTTGAAGGATCGTCACCCGCTCAGGAGAATCAAAAATCGAAAGGAATTTCGAAAAAAGCTGCGCGCAGCCAGCGACCGACGAAATGAATCATCCGATTTATCCGATGGCATATCGCGAAAGTATGCGTTTGATCGTTGGAATCAGCTCACCGCGGGCCACGGAAAGTTGCGCAGGCTGCTGTTCGAGCCATTGACGCCGGTCGGCACCGATATTCTTGGATAACTCTTCGCCGAGACGAAGGTCTTTCACGGCAACTTCGCCACGGGCACGTTCATCTTCTCCGATCACAACGGCCACGATCTTGCCTGAGTCGCTCGCATATTTGAACTGCTTGCCGATACCCTGCGTGCCGACGTAGAGTTCCGTGCCGATTCCCGCAGCCCGCAGCTCGCCGACCAGCCGCTGATATTCCGCCGTGAGAGTTTTATCCAGCCGCGTCACCAGCACGGACGCAGTCGTCGATTGCGTGTCGATTCGACCAAGCGTCTTGAGCGCCGCGAGCAAGCGATCCACCCCAATCGACGTTCCCGTCGCGGGAATTTTCTGGCCCGTGAATCGCTCCACCAAGCCGTCATATCGGCCTCCGCCCACGACGCTGCCAAATGGCCGACTCACGCCCTCCTCGTCCACTATTGGGAAGGTCAGGACTCCTTCAAACACAGGCCCGGTGTAATAAGCAAGTCCGCGAACGACGGTCGGGTCGATTGTGACGCGATCAACGCCGTACTCCATGTTCGAGAGCGCTTCATCGATTTCGCGAAGCTCCGCGACTCCCTCGCACCCTGTCGGGCTTTTCTCAATCAATCGCTGGAGCTCATCACAAACGGCGACACGCGTGGTTCCCTTCACATTGAGATAGTCGCTGACCACGTCGATCTGTGCAGCGGACAATGCCGCGCCGCGCGTGAAGTCGCCTGATTCATCGCGGCGACCCGGACCGAGCAACTGGCGCACGCCATCGACTCCGACGCGGTCCAGCTTGTCGATGGCGCGAAGAATTGTGAGACCCGTCTCAGGCGTGACCGGCCCGTGGGCGGCCACCGCATCCACCACGCCGCTGAGCACTTTGCGGTTGTTGACGCGGATCGCGTAATCACCGGGCAGAATCCCGAGCGCCTCCAGCGTATCGCACATGATCATGCAGCACTCGGCGTCGGCCAGCATGGACGCCGTGCCCACCGTGTCCACATCGAATTGGTAGAACTCTCGAAACCGCCCCGGCCCAGGCTTTTCGACACGGAACACCGGCCCCACCTGATAACGACGAAACGGCTTGGGTAATTCCGGATTCATGGCCACGAACCGCGATAATGGCGCTGTCAGATCGTACCGAAGTGCAACCCATTCCTCGTCCTCGTCACGAAAGGCGAAGATGCCGCCGTCGGGCTGATCGGCTTCGGGCAGGAACTTGCCGAGCGCGTCGACGTATTCGAGCATTGGGGTTTCCAGCGGAGTAAATCCATAACGCTCGTAGACTTCGCGGATGCGGGCGATCATTCGGTCTCGCGCGAGCAGGTCGGCGCTGGTGATGTCGCGAAAGCCTTTGAGTCGACGGGGTTCGGTTCTTAGAGTTTTGTTCATCGTTTTTCCGAGAAACAGACGTAGTAGTTCGGATTCAAGTGTAATTGCGGTCGCAGGCCTGTCCAGACGCCGTTAAACTATCGAAATGGCAGGCTCGCCTCGAAGCAAGATTCTTCTCATTGTCGGCGGGTTCATCGCTGGAATCGCGGTCACTGTTTTTCTCATGCGCGAACCGACCGGGACGCTGACCGCGGCCGCATTGCAAACAGCGCGAGACCATTGGCGAAATGCGGGCGTCAAGAATTATGACATGACGTATCGAATGCACGGTAACATGTACGAAATCCGCGTCCGTGGGGGGATCGTCGCAGACGTTCGCGTCAACAATCTTGCGCCGAATTCGGCGGATTGGAAGGCCTATAGCGTCGATGGTCTGTTCGACGTCTTGGCCTTGGACCTTGAGACATTTCGAAGTCCCGCAAATCAGGCGGATGGCCCGACCGCCATCATGCGTGTGAGGTTTCACCCGCAATTGGGTTACATCGAGCATTATGTTCGCAGCGGAAGCACGGCCACTGATGCGACGATTGAAACCCTTTCGTTTTCACTTTGCGATGAATCAAAGAATTCGTCCTAGACTTCGCGAAGTCTCCGGGCCTAGCGAGTTGGTATTCAGCTTCCTAATCGTATTCATTGGGCCGCACACGCTCAGAACCCCGCAAGCGTTCTTCGAGCATTCGGGCTACATCAAGAGGAACAAGTTTTCCAAGGTTGTCCGCATCATACTTGCCGATCTCCACGATTTGCTTGATCAACGTGCTCGAGGTGAGCACATGTTGTCCGCTGGTCATTAGAAACACGGTCTCGACGTTTCCGATAATGCGGTTGGTCATTGCCAGCTCGAGCTCGGCATGGAGATCGACCGTGTCGCGAATTCCTCGAAGGATGACACGGGCCCCGATCGCTTGCGCGAATTCCACGGTCAATCCCTTGTAGATGCGCAGCTCGACGTTCTTGAGATGCCGGGTGTGCCGATCCAGCATCTCACGACGCTCCTCCTGAGTGAACACTTCTTTTTTCAAGGGATTGTCGCCCACGCCGACGACCAGCTTTTCAAATAGTTTGGCGGCGCGATCGATGATGTCCAGGTGACCGTGCGTCACAGGATCAAACGTGCCCGGAAATACCGCGATGTTCGGCGACGCATTCAATCGATTTCAAGAAACTATTCTTCTTCCTCGGGGGTAATCGCAGTTTGATCGGCGCTGGACGCCAACGCTTCGAGGGCCGAAATCGGATCGACTTCCTCATCCGACATGTAGACATGCTTGGAGGTACCGAGTCTCGCGCCGCCGCCTTTTCCCGCTGCGGCCACCTGGCTACCCCGCGCCTTCGACTTGATCTTCACGATTTCTTCGTCCGTCGGTTTGCCATTGACCTGCACAGTGAACACGACGGACCCAATGACGAGTTGATCGCCCGCTTCCAACTCTTCCTCGGTGATTCGGCGGTTGTTCAAGAACGTGCCATTGGCGGCCGCGAGGTCTTTGACTCTTGCCGTTTCCTTCTCGACGACAATTTCCGCATGGCGGCGCGAAACATTCGAAAGCGGAATGCGAATGTTGCATGAATCTTTCCGCCCGATCGTTGTCGTGCCGGGTGAAATCGGAAATTCCCTCTTGGAGCCATCCTGTCGAAAGACTATGAGCTTGAGGTTCATTGCTGAATCGCTTGAATAGTCGTCGCAACCGCGACTTGCAATTCCATTTCCTCGCGGCTGGGCATTGATTGCAGAACCTGCGTCGGTCAATGCCGGGCCGACTTCGCGACAAAATCCGCCTTGGAAAGACGCATCAAGATTCAGACCTGTCCGATCGGTATCGTAGACAAATTCGCGTCATTCTTCAACTCCCTAGGTTCCTGGCTCAATATTGGCCATTCCGGACAAGGTATCGAACCAAGGAAACAGCATCTACCTTGCGAATCGGCCCACGCTTGGAGCGAGTCCGAACAGGCAATGGCAGCCGCCTCAACCCTTTCGCCTCTTAGGGAAAGGGTTGAGGCCAAGAGCCGCTGCATTCAGCCGCCATCCGACAATCCGTACAAGTCAATCCCGTGTGACGGCGCAACCAAACTGATCGTCAATCAGCTTCTAAAAGTCATTCACATTGCCGATCAACCCGAAGACGGGTTATGATAACTTTGACATGTTTCCACCAAGAGCCGGTTCAAATGGAGGAAGATAACGATGAGCGCAATCACCGACTTGCTAGGTTCCGCCGCTGAAAGTCTCCTGACGTACAAGTGCCGCGGCATCGAAAAATCGCACCTGCACGTCCCCGGCCCCGATTTTATCGATCGGGTGCTGGCGGCATCGGATCGACCGACGCCCGTGCTCAGGAGCTTGCAGTGCGTCTTTAGCCACGGGAGACTTGGTGGAACCGGCTATTTATCGATTCTGCCGGTCGATCAGGGAATTGAGCACTCGGCCGGAGCCTCGTTTGCCCCGAACCCGATTTATTTTGACCCGGAAAATGTGGTGAAGCTGGCGATCGAGGGCGGCTGCAACGCAGTGGCCTCGACGCTCGGCGGGCTTGGGGCCGTTGCCCGCAAATTTGCACACAAAATCCCGTTCCTCGTGAAGCTCAACCACAATGAGCTTCTCACGTACCCAACCAAGTACGACCAGATCATGTTCGCCAACGTGCATCAGGCGCGTGAGATGGGAGCTGTCGCGGTTGGTGCCACGATTTATTTCGGCTCCGAAGAATCCGGCCGCCAAATTCAGGAAGTCAGCGAAGCCTTCCACGCCGCACATGAGCTGGGAATGGCCACCGTGCTCTGGTGCTATCTTCGTAATAATGCATTTAAGAAAGACGGCGTCGATTATCACACGGCCGCTGACCTCACCAGCCAGGCGAATCATCTTGGCGTGACCATCGAGGCCGACATCATCAAGCAAAAGCAAGCCACGAACAACGGCGGCTTCACGGCCATCAACTTCAGCAAGACCAGCAAGCTCGTTTATGAAAAACTTGCTCCGGACCATCCAATCGAATTGACTCGCTACCAGATCGCCGGCTGCTACATGGGCCGAATGGGTCTCATTAACTCAGGCGGCGAATCCACCGGCGCCTCCGACTTCGCCGACGCCGCTCGAACGGCCGTCATCAACAAGCGCGCCGGCGGAATGGGCCTGATATCCGGCCGCAAAGCGTTCCAGCGAGCGATGGCTGAAGGCGTCAAGCTGCTGAACATTATTCAGGATGTGTACGCAGACAAGAGCATCACAATTGCGTGACCGCAAGTGTGATCCGGCCAAGAAACTTCTGTTGTTGTGATCTTGTTTCTTGTTCTTGGTTAGTTGGGGCTTTGCCAGATCGTCTTTGCGTAAACATCCGTGCTGGCCGTGGCCGTGACTCGAATTCGTGGTCCGCGCCGCAGGGAACGCCCTGAAATCTGACCCAGGTTAAGCTGGGGAAATCTTGCGCGTCAGTGTAATCACCGACCATGGAAAGACTGTTGCTCATTGACCTACAACCACCGTCGCCGGCGTCACGAGCAAGCCATTGGAGAGTCGGCCCATGAAAGTCTGCTCGGTCGTATCACCCAATGCATAGTTACGATCCGTGCCCTTAAAGACAGCGTCCGTTAGGCCATCGAATAACTTCCAATAGCCGTAATAATCGAGCCCGTCCGGCGGATGCGGATTTTGGCGAAACCGTGAGCCGACAAGCCCTTGTAAGAAATTATGATTTTCCGCACCCGAATCGATCGCCTGAAAGTCGGAATCCGCAAGTGACGGCGCTTGGGGCGGAAACTTCGGAAGCGTGGCGCACGGGGCAAGGTGATCCGCGATGAGCGGTGGATTCGATCGACGATCGGAGTGCAGCGTCACGAGATTCAGATTTTCCGGGGGAATCTGAGTGAGCGCTTTGCGGATCATTTTTGCGGCGTGGTCGCCGACCCGCGTGTCTGCATCCCCCACGACCAGCAACACAAGGCAATCCGCAGGAACGGTCGAAAGGTCATTCAGTGAAAGACTGCTCTCACCGCCGGGTGCTGCCGCCATGAACGCCTTGACCGGCGGCAAACCATCACGCACCGTGATCGCGGCGATGTTTGCTCCGATCAGCCCGCCCAGCGAGTGCGTGACGATCGCCATTTGGTCAGTCCGTGGCTTCACCAGACTGGTCGAGAGCTGAGTCCACGCCTGCTTAACGGCAATTTCCGCGTATGAAGTCATTAGCGACGTCGAAGTCACCAGAGTGGCCTGATAGCGCGGGTAGATGACGATATGACCCTTGCGAACGATATGCTCGATCCATGCCCCATAGGCTCGCGGGTTCATACCGCCCCATCCGTGCAGGAACAGGACGACCGGCGCTTCCGCAGGAATAGGATCGGCCGGCGTGAAGATCCAGTATTCGCCATTACCCGATCCAAATTCCTGTGTGATGACTGTGCCATGGGCATAGTCCGATCCGCCGGGCCCCTGAGCCGGCTGACTTGGCGGTAACAGCAATGGGGCGCTGATCGACGTGCACGAGGCGATCAAGAGTGCGCAAATGCCGCACAGCAACACAGACAAACGCGGGGCAAGAACTCGTTCAAATTCTCGAAACAGATTTGACCTCATTCCATGTGACTCCATTCTCCATCAAGGACAATTCGGCGACATCGTAATCAAGACCCTCTGATCAGGGTGTTGTTAGTTTGCAAACATCAACCCTCACGCGCGCCGCATCCTATTGTTGCAGCGCAGCTCTCATCGGACGCAAAATAACTGAATTGCAAGGTATTGGCGAACGACTTGATTGCAGATCTGTTACTTGTCGCGTCGGCGAGCGCGTGGCGCGGTATGCAGAAAGCTTAATGCCAGAATTCCAAATAGTGTCCCGACAAATCCCAGCGCACCGGCAGCACCGCAGGCCGTCGGACCGGTGACCTGCTTGTCGGGTGTATCCCCGGGGCCGCTCAGGGAAGTCGGCGGTGTTTCCGGTGTCTGTGGAGTCGACGTTGTGTTTTCACACGCATCACCGATGCCGTTTCCATTCGAATCGGCTTGATCGAAATTCCGTACGAGCGGGCAATTGTCCTGCAAGTTCAAAACTCCATCGCCGTCGATATCGGGATCGCAACGATCTGGAACGCCGTCGTGGTCGGTATCTGTGGAATCGACATTGGCAACGAGCGGAAACGGATCCTGTTCGTTGGGAATGCAATCACCATCGACGTCAGGATCACATTCGTCGCCGATGCCGTCGCCATCGAGATCATTCTGCGAGAGGTTCCAAACCGTCGGGCAATTGTCTTTGTCGTCGGGAATGCTGTCGCCATCCGTGTCCGTCCCAGGATGCTGGCCGATGTACAGACGCATTCCCGTGAAAGGATTGGCCGAGCCCACGAAGAGACCGAGCTTGCTTGAAACGAACGAGCGAATGCCGTACGCGAAGCGATCTCCAAGGCCGATGAACGAAATCAATCGCCAGGTCTCGCCGTCATGCGTCGCCCACAGGTCAAATCCCTCTTCCGCTGCCGAGATGAGGTCGGCGATCTCGTCCGGCCCATAGAGATTGAGCACGGCGGCCACATTCGGATAGCGGCTCAGGTCAATGTGGCCATCGAGCACCGAGAGATCAATTCCCGACCTATACTGCGCAAAAACCGAATTATCAAGCGTGCCCACATAAAGGATGCCCTCATGCACCATCATCCGCCACATGTAACCGGTAAATGGATTTCCAAAGCCGGAGATCAGGCCGCTGATGGGTTTCTTGAAACCGGCCGGCGTTTGCCGTTCATCGCCAACGACGAGTTCCCATGAATCGTCGCCGCGAACGCGAATGATCTCCGCCGGTGCGGGCTGGAAATCAGGAATCAATTTGGCGGCGCCGAAGTAGATACCGGTGCCAACGTAGAGGTAATCTCCAAATGGAAATAGACTGAGGACGCTTTGGTTTTTCTGTCCTCGATACGCACCGTCGACGAGCACCTTTGAAAACGCGTATGGCGGCTGACCTTCGGCCTTTGTTTTCAAGAGCTGAAAACCGCTAATCCCGAAAGTGCCGACATAGAGATAGCCTTCGAATACGCTCAATTCAAACGCGCCGATGTTCGCAGGATCGCCAAAGCCGCCCACGGCCGAGGGGGTGAATCCATCAACGGCTGGGTTTTCCGAATGGAACATGACCGGGGCCGTCGTGTCGCCGACCAGACCGAGCACGAATAGCTTATTCTTGAAAACCGTCAAAGAGCGAAACGAACGACAGTCGCCCGCATTGGGAAAATTGAGCGGCACTTCCTCAAAATGACGACCATCCACGCTCCGAAGGATCTGCGCACCCACGCCGGGTAATTCAACCGAAGTAAAGGTGCCAACGTAGAGCGCTTCAATGCCGTCGGGCTCTGTGAAAACGGCCATTGTACGATAGCCGGAGGCGCGCGGTACATTGATTGTCGAGCCATCCGACTGCAATGCGCTGAATGTCGGCGAGATGAACACCAGTTCGACCTGATTGGTTTTTGGGTCATAGGTGTATATCCGGCCGCGTAAATCGTTGTCGAGGAGGTTGTCGGCACAGTGGACGGGGATTTCAGGATTGGTGCCCGTCCCCTGGGAGGCAAAAGTCAAACAAAAGAAATTATGATTCGTGCCAATGTAGAGTTTTCCTTTGAACTCCGCCATTGACCACGCGTATCCGTTCGCATTGTCGCCGAATCCCTGTTCGCCAAGCTGACGAAAATCATTTTGGAGCAGGAAGTCTTCGCCGTGCGATTGATGCGGCGCGAACAATAAGACCGCCGCGCTAACGATCGTCAGCGCGAGCGGGTTGCAGTTTGAGAAACCTGGTCGGCGATTCTTCGCAGAGTTGAAGTGCAACGTATCTTCCCCCTTCGAGCCTCACGGCCCGATGACTTCAGCCGGTATTACCGGCACCCCATCGCTCCATAACCCCATGAACGTCAGCTCGGTAGTATCGCCGAAAGCATACTCACAATTGGCGCCGTAGAATGCGCAGTCAAGTAGGCCGTCGGTCCACTTCCAATAACCATAGAAGTCCAGCGCATTGGAGTGCGTCCAATTGCTCGGAGCATCATGGCCTGCCGGAAGCGGCGGCACGCCGTGATGGTCCGAGGAAATGCTCACAATCTGCTTATTGATTAGTGGAACACGTGTCGCGCCATTGAGAATGTAGTGCGAGGCCTCGTCATACACGTAACGATCATCAGTCGAAACAACGGCCAATAACTGCGTGCCTCCATCAATCGTAGAGTAATCGGCCGCGGCGAGCAGGCTGTCGAAAGTCCCCTTGGGACCGTCACCGGAATCAGCCGCATGAGTCAATAAGATGCACCGCGGCACAGGCAATCCTTCGGTGACCGCCCGGCTGGCGACATTGGATTCAATGACGGATCCGAGGGAGTGAGCGACGAATGCGACATGATCGAGCTCCGGGCGCACATGATCGCGTAATGACAGGGCGCCGAAGCCGTCTCGGATTGCCATAATGGCATTATCAACATAGGCCGACGCAGGCGGAGCGTTGTCCGTTTGATAGAATGGACAAATGACCGAGTGACCTTTGCGGACCATGTGTGTGATCCAGGCCATGTAATTCTGAGGGTTTGGGACTCCAAAGCCATGGAAAAACACGATCACTGGTGCGGTCGCCGGCTTGGGATCGGCGGGTTCGAATAAGTAATACTCTGTCGCACCTGAGCCAAGTTTCAACCCCGAAAAACTGGCGTGCGGATAATCGCTCGACCCCGGGCCCGTCGTTGGTTGCAGCGGCGGCGAAATGATGCGCGATGTTTCACGCCCTGCGCGCGGGCCCGCGACGACGTGAGTGACAAGATACGACGTTGCCAACAAAATCGCGGAAAACCCAAGCGCCTGAATTACATTTCGAGATTGCATCTCCTCCACTCCGTTACACTGCAGGATTGCGCGATCACTCAAGTCGGCATTGACGCGGCCGAATTCTCCTTGGCGTTTCGCACATAGCCCGCGGGATCGTGCAAATACGGAACAACTCGCTCAATGAACACATCCGGCGCGTGCAGCAGAAAGAAATGCCCGACGCTCGGAACGACCTGTCCAATGCAATGCGGCATCCTCGCCGAAAGGTGGCTGGCCACATTCTTGAAAGGCGAAATTTCTCCGTAAAACGCCATGCACGGGGGCGTGATGTCGGCTAATCGCTCTTCGCTCAAGCCCGATGGGTCGCGAAAGTCCTTTGACAGCGTCGTCTCTTCAAGCAGCTTGCGGAAACGGGGCGTGTCCCGGGTGCCGCCGCGGCGCAAACCGAATTGTACCGGGATTTCCGTGCTCTTTTGCAAGATCGTGTCGATCCCCTGCTGGTCGGCGCGATTGAACCACTCCGGCGTGATTCCAAGGTCGGGCAGCTCTTTCTTCCAGATTTCCCAGCCCGGCCAATGGTCTATGTTACGAAGGTGACGAAGGGCTGCAAAGCCGGTGTCGCACAAGACGATGCCGTCGCAACGTTCCGGATACAACAGTGCGAAGTGCAATGTGACCGAGCCGCCGTAACTATGGCCGATGATGCGTGCCCGCTCGATGCCGAGCGTGTCCATTAGAGCGACAAGATCGCCGGCGAGATCGGCCGACGTATAGCCTGACGGGGTTGAATCGGAATAGCCGTGGCCCTTGAGATCGTACGCGGTGACACGAAATTGCTCCGTCAGGGCAGGGAAAACTTTGGTGATATACCAGAACGCAATGCTTGCGGTGAGGCCGTGAACAAGAATCACGTCCGGACCCTCGCCCTTGGTTTGATAATGTACGTTTACCCCGTTGACGATTGCCTTGCTCATACGCCCCCGCGTTATTCGATGTATCCGAGCGCCCGCAATCGCATCAGAACCTGAGCTTCGCCTTCCGCATCGATGAACGGCTCCGTATTTTCGACATTGACGACCGGGTGATCCGTGTGGCCGTTTAATTTTGGAGCCGCTTCGCGGACGTAACTCCGCGTGAACAACTCTGAAAGCACTCGGCCTTCGAGTTCGCGCGGAATCGGCAACCCAAGTGCGTAGAGAATCGTCGGCGCGACATCGAGCAGGCTGACCGGATCGATCTGCGCTCCGCGACGCACATCCGCGCCGCGCGCGAGAATAATGCCCTGCGGGTGATGGCATCCCATCACCACACTGCGGGGCTTTAAGACTGTGTCCGAACGCAAGACAGAGAAGAACCCATGATCTCGCAATGCTACCGTGAAATCCGGAGCAAAATTGATCATCTCGCCCGCGAATGCCTCTTCGCGCGTCCAGACTTTGGTGACCAA
Source organism: Planctomycetota bacterium (assembly GCA_016200265.1). Classification (GTDB taxonomy): domain Bacteria; phylum Planctomycetota; class Phycisphaerae; order UBA1845; family UBA1845; genus JACQFE01. The sequence goes on from JACQFE010000024.1 coordinate 43,811, forward strand.
CTGTTCACCTGTCGCGGGATCAACGCATCGATTCAGGAGTGCATAGCGAAGTTCATCGCGAAAGACTTCATAGTCCGAAGGATCAATACCATGTTCGCCACGAATTCCCTTCACCGGAATGTGAATGCCATTGCTGCTGGCCGACGTCGCGTACGCGCGCGTCCGTGACATGTCCAAGTGCGTGAGGTGATAAGGATGCGCGGCGCCCAGTTCCTGAGAATCCTGATGTTCAACGGCCGCATCGCCTTTCCAAGTCAAATAACCCTGCTGTTCGAGCCAGGTGTTCATGTAGACGATTTCGCTGGTTCCGGTGAAGCCGTGATCGGAGGCAATCAGCACAAGCCCGTCGTCGCCGACGATTTGCACCGTTTCACCCAGGAATCCATCAATCTTACGGAAATAATCCCAACATCGCTCCCGCGTGCGAAGAAAATCTTGTGACGGGTTTGCAGGCTCATACGCCGGATCGAGGAACTGCCACACAAGGTGCTGCAATTTATCCACGCCGTCAAACACAATCCCTGTCAAGTCGCAGGGATCGTTGACGAGCAAATGTTTCATGCAGTTGAACCATTGCTGCTCACGGCGGATGTGCAGATCGATCCACGGCTCGTAATCATGCAATTGAGTCCCGGCGACGGCCTTTTCTTCTTCCTGGAAGTTCATGGCCATCGTCTGAAGATCGAAGCTACCGATTTCATTCTTCAATCGATCGATGATCCCCTGCGGATGGCTATGCGCCCGAACCCAGCGGTATGGAACCCAGCCGGGAATTACATATCCGTTGATTTTTGGGGCGGGACTATGGGCGACGAAGTTGAATGAGCCTGCTCGGCGGCCCGCGCGGGAGACCATCGACCAGATTGTCTCACAGCGAATTTCGCGCGAAGAAATGATTCGCAGATACGGCGAATCCTCGGATTCAAATTGAAGAAAGTTGAAAATGCCGTGGGCGCCCGGTGATCGTCCCGTAACCAAAGTCGTCCAGGCGGGCGGCGTCAGCGGCGGAATCGTCGAGTTCAGCAATCCGCGCGCGCCTTCACTCACGAACCTCGCGAAATTTGGCATCACACCCCGGCGCGCAAGATCATCGAGCACCGAATAAGTGGCCCCATCCAATCCAAAGATCACCACGCGACCCGCCATTACGGCTTTTTCCCCGTTCGAGAAAGATGATCGACCACAAACGTCACCAGCTCGCCGATAGTGACGTCCTTCGCATTTCGTTCATTCGCTTTCATCAGGAATTCCGCGAAGGGCAGTGAACGATTATAGTGGTCTTCGATCGCCGAGCCTAGCGCGACCGCATCAATCGATTCAAAACCAAGGTCCTGAAAAATGCCGGTCTGCTCGGTGATTTCACCGGAATAATCCCAGTCATCTCGCAGCGTGGTGATCACCTTGAGCAATTCGGACCGTACCGAGTTCCGATCAATGGGTAGCATGGATTGTTTTTCCTTCAAATGCGACGGAAATTACGGTCTCTCCATCTCTTCGCGAACGGACAATGAATTCACGATTCGCTTCTTCCCCATTGTCTTGCCCTGCGGGTCCGCAAAGTACAATTGTATTCGTTCCTCGATCCATCGAGCGAACCTTCCATTGCTGGAAACCATTCCGCAATCCGACACCGAGCAGCTTTCCGACCGATTCCTTCGCCGACCAAAGCCGTGTGACCCAATCGGCGCGGTCGCTCAATGAGAAATCGTCGAGAAAATCCTGATCGGCATCGCTTAATGCAATTTGCTCAAAGCCCCGATCACGAGATTCAACGGATTCCATATCAATGCCGATCGGCACGCTGGCCGCCGCCGCGACGGCGGTCTTCCCTTTATGCGAAATGGAAACGATCGGGACTCGATCGATCTTTCTCGTCCAGCCACCGCGAACGCCGGGTTTCCCATTGGCGTCCTGCGTGATCTCCACGTCCGCGGGAAAAAGATCAAGGTCAAAATGCCGCTTGACCCACATTCGCACCGAGTCTTTGGCCGCTGCCCGACCGAAGATCCACTCGGTTCTCCTGGGACCGTCCTTCATAGAGCGATATTGCTCAAGTTCCGCGCGATTCAAAATCAAATGGGCCCAAAGATTTTCCCAAATGCTCGAACCCATCTCGCCGAAGGGTGACATCCTGCGGCACTCGATATCGCCATTCATTTCGGGGATCGGAAGCTCCAACCGCTCGCTGACCACGCCTTTGTTCGGGAATCGCCAGAAATCGTAGAACGTGTGGTCCCAGTAGAACCGCCAGTCTTCCCAGCCCGTGATGCGCATCCACAAACCCCCGTCGGGCGTGAAAATATCCATGTTCGCGCGGAGCTGACGCCGGGAAACGTCGGCGATCTGGAGTTCACACGGGCACTTCGCTCCAGGTTTGAGATTCTCACGATAGAGCGTAAGCTCATTGATGCGAATCGGGAAGAGGACGAATCCTTCGTCGCAATACTCGACCGGCCAATAGCCGACAAGCTGACCGGCCGCATCGAGAAGACAGGGATCAATGATAAAATTGGGCGCGGAATTCGAGCGAACGAGATTGTGCGTGGGCAGTACTTCGAGCTTCGCCCGCAGGCCATTCGATCCCACAGCGTCGATGGTCGTCACGCCGCGGAAACGCGGGCCATGAAACATTCGCCGTTTGGCGTACATATCCTCGCCGGTGTGCCTCGGCGTGCGAGAATCGTTCAAGGTCGGGATCGCCGACGCGATCGCTGGAGGATACTCCGCCGCGAATCGAAATGTGCCTTCGGCCAATGCGGAAGCAGGCTGCGTCGCCGCCCGGTTTGCGTCGTAGCGACGAATTGTCACGCGAACTTCGCAATCACCTGACCGCTGCGCGGTAATTTCGAGCACAACCTCCGGCCCACCCGGCTCGACCTCGATCCACTTGGCGGCCTGAAGCCCGCGAGCGCCGACGACCTTCAATTCCGGAATCACCAGCGCCGCCGTCTCGGCCATCATCTCGACGCTGACCGTCAGCGGCACGATGCAAAGTCGCTCGCGATCCGGATCTTCGTCGGAAATGAATGGATCAAAACAATGATCCGCAAGATACAAGTCTTCATTCACGTCGATCCGACGAACCACGACGACTTCCTTGCCAGGCACGTTTCGAGTGACTTCGCCGATCAGCGGGCCGAGACGTGGATCGCCACCTTGCACAGGCGTTGACACGGATGCGCTTGCATTCGGGGCACTTCCGCCATTTGACTGGCTTGGCACAGTCCCTTTTTGAGGATCAGGCAATGGTGTGGTCGCGGCACCGTTGGAAAGAAATGCAACGATCTGTCGCAACGTCTTCAAGCGGGCGACGGCCTCCATGTCCACTTGTGTCGATTCTCCGCCGTTCGCACTTCGTTGTTGAAGCGCTCCGAGAATTTCGACCCTTTTGATCGAATCGATCCCCAGGTCCGCCTCCATATCCAGGTCGAGACCCAGCATGTCCGTCGGGTAGCCGGTGCGGTCACTGACAATTCCCAGCAGCACGGATTCGATTGACTCGGCGGTGGTGCCGACTTGTGGCACTAATGACGACGCGACGTCTTGCTTTGCGGCGGAAGTTCCCGCAGCCCGATTCTCCGCGGGCAGGATCGGGGCATCGAGACCTGGCGAAGGAGACGTTACTTCAAGCAACCGTGCCGAATTCGCGTGTTGATCATCGCGAAATGCTTCGCGGACGCTACCGTTCTCGGAAGGATCCTCTTGTGCCGCAAAATCGCTCAACGATCCGAAGCTCGAATTCGTGGAAACTTGATCGTGCTGTGCAGTTTGGCCGCCCAGGAACGCCCGCATGACATCTTCATTCGTTTGCAGGAATGATTCCATGAGGCGGAAGTGCTCCTGCAACGCGGCATCGGCAGGTGTTGAAGAAAGCTCAACTCGTTGTTCCGATCCCCTCGTCAAAGCGGCTCGTTCAATCGGTTCCGCAAGAGCCACGTCTTTGCCTTCCGACGAGCGATATTCCACGCTTGCGGGCGCGGTCGGCAATGGCCTCGGCGACAAGGACATTTGCGGCGAGCAAAGCGAAATCTGCATCGCGCCAATCTCATTCGCCTCATCCACGCGCGAATCTTGGCTAACCTCAAGCGTGAGCATCACCGCTCCGCGCCGCGCATAGAGCGGCCTCGCATCGAACGGCACATGCAACGCGGCCAACTGAGCGAGCGCGTGCTGCAAGGAGATCAACCCCGGCTTGCGGTATTGCTGCGTCGCAATCGCCGCGTGCGGCCGGCCTCTAAAAATATCATCCGCAAACGCCGTCAAATTCCCGCGCGGTCCGACTTCAAGGAAAATTCTTGCTCCGTCGGCATACATGGCTTCGAGTGTGTCGCGGAAGAGCAACGGTCGGGCAAACGTATGCGCGAGGAGTTCAACAACCTCGGCAGTCGCCGTCGGATACGGCTTCGCCGTCGTACACGAATACAGCTTCACCCTGGACGGCTCAATTCGCATTGAATTGAAGAATCCACGAAGCGAATCCGTGACGTAGCCGAATTCCGTCGTGTGATAACCTTGTGTATAAGGCAGTTTCTCCGCGAAAATTCCGCGACCGCGCAGCGCTTGGAGCACGGCTTCGACATCCTGCGGAGCGACGACAATCACCACCTGATGCGGGCAATTGTCATTGGCGACGATGATCGGCCGATCGAGTTCCGCCGCGATCTGCGCAACGGTTTCGCGGTCCGTACCGATGTTGAGCATCGCCATCGCGGGGACGGAATCATTCTCATTCAGCCGTCGCCAGACATCGCTCAAGCCACTCATGCTGGAGACGAATTCATCGATGGTGACCATGCCGGAGGCGGGCATCACCACCCATTCGCCGGAACTGTGACCAGTCATCATGTCGGGTTTAACGCCCAGGGATTCGAGCAGCAGATACATCGCTCCGTTGGCAGTGAGCACGGCCGGATTGGCCCGCTCAATGGCGGACAGGTGGAGTTCCTGCTCGGAAGCTTGCTCGTCGGACGGCGCCGGCGGCGGAAACACATCACGGCTCAGCGGACGCATTCCGGTCGACGTGATCGCGCGGTCGGCGTTGTCAAAGCACTCGCGCACCAGCGGAAAGTGCATGCAAAGATCGGAGAGCATATTCGTGTGCTGACCGCCGAGCCCCGGAAACAAGAACGCCAGCTTGCCGCCGCGAACAGGTGAGTCATGCAGGTAATAAATGCCCTGCGCATCTTTGATCTGTTTGCAGGATTCGTCGGCCAGGCGCTCCACGAGACGAGCGAGCTTCTTCGCAAGATCGCTGATCGACGATACGACGATTGCGGCGCGATGCGAAAGCCCCTTCAGCGAAGTGTTCAACGTGAACGCCACATCACGCAGTGCGACGCCTTGTGCCGTGTTCGCATACGCGGCCAGGCGCTTCGCGTTTTCAAGCAGTGCCGTTCGAGACGCGCCTTCAATGATGCAAAGCTCGGCCTCCCAGTCAGTCAGCAGTGATTTCCCGATTGTGTGGGATTGGCTTTCCGCGCGTGTTGTGGATTGTGGAGTGGATGACTTTCGTTGCGTGGGACGATATTCCTCAAGCACGACGTGGGCATTGACGCCACCAAAGCCGAATGCGTTGACGCCCGCTCGCCGAGGCGAACCTTGCGCATGAATCCAGGGACGGGCCTTATCGCTCACGTAGAACCGCCTGCCATGTCGATTCAACAGATCGTTGGGCCTGTCGCAGTGAAGACTCGGCGGAAGGACGCCGTGATAAAGTGAAAGCGCCGTCTTGATCATCGCGGCGGCGCCGGCGGCGGGCATCGCGTGCCCGATCATCGACTTAACCGAGCCAAGCGCGCAGGTTTGGGAATCACTGTCGGCGGCCGGCCCAAATATCGATTGAAGCGTTTCAACTTCCGTCGCGTCGCCGATGGGCGTCCCCGTGCCATGAGCCTCGATCAGCTCCACACTCGCGGGTTCGACGCCGCTCATCTCATACGCTCGACGCAGAGCGAGCTGCTCACCCTCGACGCGAGGGGCCGTGACGCTCATGGCCTTCCCATCGCTGCTGGAGCCGACGCCTTTGATCACCGCATAGATTCGATCGCCGTCTCGCTCCGCATCCGCAAGTCGTTTAAGCACAAGCAGCCCAACACCTTCGCCGGAAATCGTGCCGTCACAATTCTGATCGAATGGACGGATGACGCCGGAATGCGAAAGAGCGCCCATCGCGCAGAATACGTGCAGGAATGAAACATCCGTGAAAATGTGTACGCCGCCGGCGAGAGCGAAGTCATAGGCGCCGGTCAGGAGCCCCCGCACCGCATTCTCCGTCGCAATCAGCGATGAAGCGCACGCCGCGTCAACGGTATACGTCGGGCCCATCAGATTCATGCGGTTGGCGACGCGACCTGTCGTGATGTTCGGTATCAAACCCGGAGCGTTGTTCGCGCCGAAGCCCGGCAGACGTCCCTGAAGCTCCGCGCGGATCGCCGCGAAGTCGGCTTCGGAAAAATCGGGTCGCAACGATTGAATGATCTTCAGCGTCTGCTCTGTAATCATCCCGCGCTGCACGAGGCCCGAGAGCCCCGCACCGAGATAATTTCCACGCCCAAGGATGAACGCAGAGGTCTCCGTTGAGAATTCGCGATGCAAGTATCCCGCGTCATCGAGCGCTTCGTACGCGGCGCGAAGAACCAGGAATTGATCGGGCTCCGCGCCTTCGACGGCCTTGGGCATCGTGCCGAATTTTAACGGATTGAACGTAAACGAATTGCCGATATAGCCGCCGCGCTTGCAGTAGATTTTCCCCGCCGCGCTGGGATTGGGGTCGTAGTACGTGCTCGGATCCCATCGCTGCGGAGACACCTCGGTGATCGCGTCGACGCCTCGCACGATGTTGCGCCAGAATTCTCCCACGTTCCGGGCCGCGGGAAATGTGCACGCAATGCCGATGATGGCCACGTCGCCTCGGACCGCCGGCGTTTGCGCCGCTTGTCGCGCCGCGGAAGCCGTCACGACTTCACCCCCGCGGGGCCGGTACGAGTTTGGCTGAGTCGATTGAGCGCTTTGCTGGCGGTCACTTCCATATCCTCCATCCAGCCGACCAAAATGCCGGCGGAATCAAAGAACATGATGTCCGCGTGGATGGAAGGATTTCCCGTTTGATGACGAACCGCAACCTCGCAACGGATTTCACCTTGCGGCATCGGCGCGAAGTAATGATAGCAGCCGAGCCGGGCGGGAAGCGGCGTCATATCCAGGTGCGTGCGGGCCCAGAGAATCAAGAGCTGCAAGCCGCTGTCGACTACGACCGGATCGATGAGCCAATGGGGCGATGCGGATTCCGCGAGACATCGTTGTGGAGAACTCGGTGCAAGTTTCGCGATGATCCCGTTCTGCCCGACGGCCTCAACTTCCACGATCCCCGCGAACAACGGCCCGTGGAAAAGCCATTGCTCATACGCCTCTTCGATCGTAAGCCCCAGCGGTTTGCCGTCGTGGAGCTTCAGTCGCGTGACCGACGGAGTGGATGGAGCGACAGACGCAAGCTCCGCGGTAGCCGTGTAATGAATGTGCGGCTTGTCGCCGCCGGTCTCCGCTTTGAGTTCGACTTTGGTGGCCCCGTCGCCGGTGATTTTCGGCGTCGCGGAAACGTGAACCGTCAAAGGCCCGTTCTCCAGCATGATTCCGCGCAGCACGCGGAGCTCGCGAACCGCGGTCAATTTCAAGTCAGGCCAGCCCGCCGCGGCGATCTCCGCAAGCAGTTCCAACCCCACGGCCATCGGCATCACCGGACGGCCGTCGATCTGATGATCGACGAGGTACACATCAAAGGATGGATCAAGCGTTCGTGCGACCTCAATTCTCCCGTCAGAAAGTCGATCAATCTTCGCGTGGCCGTTTAACAATGCACCGCGGTGTGAAATTTCGCCACGCTGGGCGGATTCGTGTTGCGATCCCTCGCCCCTCTGGGGGGAGGGGGAGCCGCCGACATTGAGCGGCCTGCCAAAAATCACTTCAACATCATCTTTCGCGCCATGGAGCAGTTCGTCCAAGAATGCGGCACGCCCCGCGGGACGGCTGATCATGTGAATGCCGGCTTTTTCGAATTGCCTGGCAAGTTCCCGAGAGACCATGCCGCCGACGGATTCCCACGGTCCCCAATTCAGCGACGCAACTCGTGTCGGCCATTGAGCGTTCAACTGTCGTGCGAGCTTGTTCAACACCTCATTGGCGGCCGCATAGTCCGCCTGTCCGCGATTTCCGTACCGCGCCGAAACCGAGGAGAAGAAGAACATGAATTTCAGTGATTCAGGCCGCAGCTTCTCGGCAAGCATGTATGCACCGATGACTTTCGGTCGCATGACACGGCGGAATGATTCAATTGATTTATCGCGAATGAGCTTGTCTTCGGTCAC
>JACQFE010000021.1 GCA_016200265.1 Planctomycetota bacterium
ATACCTGGCGGAGTTCACCTATCGGGCCAATCGCCGATGGATCGAAGCCAGTCTCTTCGACCGCCTTATCGTCGCAGCACTCGACACCAAAGCCGTAACCTGCAAAGAGTTAACCGCCGGAGCGACATAGAGAATCAGGATCAACTTTTAGGGCAAGATCAGCACCCTTTGCTCCAAGGGGTTGGGGTACTTTCGCAGGACTCGGAGGTGAAGGCGCATTGGGTTGTACGACTGACGGAATTGATTCGCCTGCTACAGAGACGAGCACCTTGAGGTGTGCTAATTCGTGTTCAAGTGAATCGACTCTTTGCACAAGATTGACCTCAGGTGTTCCGGGTGCCTGGGGCGCTATCGCGGGATCTGGAGGTGAGGGCTCGGCGGCCTGGACGATTGAAGGCATTGGTTCTGGAGCGGACGTCTGGGCCCAAGCCCCAGAAAAGACGGAAAAGAGCAATGCACACGGGAGAGCAATCAGAATCCTTGAGCCGCACATTGGTCGTTTCCTTTCTTGCTGTCGCATCACTTAAAGGTGCCGGTATTCTACGCTGCACCGGCCGGGGCGGTAAGCTGCAGCGCCTTGTTGGGCACCGCCTTTACCTTCTTCTGCTCGGCTTCGCAGAAGTTGCGACCCGAAGTAGCCGAGCGGCCTCCTCAAGACTGAGGCGTTCAGCGGCTCGCAGAACGTCTTTGAGGGCGGGGCGACCGATGAGGGAGTCACGCCACTCCGGAAACGGAGTCGTGATGACCTTGTGCTTGCCGGACGGAGTATGAACCTCTTCGATAGCCGCGAGGCGAGCGGGATTGATTTCCTCTGCGAGCCGCACCAGCGCCGGCCACAACCGCCGATGAACGTAAGTCACTTTCCCAGCGATCAGGCGACACACCAGAACATCGGGCGATTGGCGGATGGCCCGCGAGCACAGGAAGATGTCGTGCGCCTTGGGATGTACCCACCAGCTGCCGCGAATCGGCTCACCGGCAATGGCCTCCGCCAGACATGCAGCGGACCCGCGTCCCGATTCGAGAACAACACCGTTTTTCTTCACAAAAGCAAGCGCCTGTTTGGGTGTCATCGAATCACCACTTACACAAGAGGGCACGCTCGGTCAATTTGTTGGAACCTAGCAATCGCACGATGCTTTCGCAGCGGATCCCCCATCCTCGCGTCAGCGAGGGTGGGGGACGGATGCTCGATTTCCGCCAGCATCCAATTCGCACGGGCCGTCCGCACAACATCGAACCCCTATAAATTTGCGTTCCCGCGCCGCTCGCCGAATTCCCACCATTCATCAACCACTCCGGAAGTTCTTCCCTCGTGGAAACGGCTCTCTTCTCGCTCCGACTCTTTGCCCATTGGCGTCATCTGCGGATCACGCGATTCCGTGCGGGCATCCCATCCTCAAGCCCAAGCGGCCGCTGGACGGATGCTTTCGCGCCTCGCTCCGGCCGCCGAATTACCACTCTGTTTGCTGCTTTTTTCAATCGACAATCGACAATTGGCAATCAATAATCTACTCGTGCCACATCGTGACACTAGTGAAAAAAATACTTTTCCAAACGAACCCATCTGAAAGCCTTGCTTTAACCCATTCTGTGGACATACACTTGTCGCAACAGCCGCGCTCTGCCGAAACCACCGTCTTCCCTCACCGTTTTCATGTTGTGGTGTCTTGCGCAGAGTGATTGCAGATTGCTCATCTCGTTGGTTCCACCTTTGGATAATGGTATGATGTGATCGACTTGCGTTGCCGGCTCATTGCAGTCGGGCCAGTGACAGAGTGGTTCGCGTCGAAGCACCATCATCCTTAACCTGCGCCATGTTGATGAATAGCCTCGCGCGGAAGAACTTGGTCGACCCGTGTCGTGCGTATCCGCATTGCGTCGGTGTGCTTCACACAGCACGCCGTTGCAAACCAACCCACTGCATCCGGGCAAGCGACAAGGGAGAGACGCGCTATATGGCATCGCGGACCTCCTCGTTGCTTGCGTCCGCAACGTCGCTTGTAGGAGGTGCTGCAGTGAATTGTGTTACCGGTGCTACCGTTACCGCGGCGCGGGCAATCGCTGCGATACCGGCGCGCATCGATTCAAGTAGAAGGGACCAGCATCCTACGACGACGGAAAAATCTGCGTCACATTGGAGGACATCCGGTAAGCTGGACGGAGGCCCGGTGCAATTGCTTGCAGGATCACCATTTGTGAAATCGCTCTCCGGTTTCCTAAACCGGGGGTCGTGGGTTCAAATCCCGCCGGACGCAGTGACAAAAGTGCGAAGCGGCGCTTCCCGCATTGTTCAAAAATGCGTTCACTTTCATTTTACACACTTTGCGACTATGATGCACTCCCTTTGCGTTGTGGATGTCGCGAACGGCTTCGTGTACTCACAGCGACACGGAGTCGCGCATAGTGCCAACATTTGCAGAATCGTACGATACATTTACCCCGCCGGTAATTCCTCCCGCAAACGAGTGCCAGGTTTGGATCGACTTTGACGGCACTCTTACGCAAACCGACGTTCTCGACGCGCTCATTGAAAAATATTCCCGAGACGACTCCTGGCGTGCGGTTGAAGAATCCTGGCGAGATGGACGAATCGGTTCCCGCGCCTGTTTGGAATTCGAATTCAATTTGCTGCGAATTCGCGACCATGAGCTGGATGCGGACATACGCGAAGTGCAACTCGACGCGGGCGCGAAGGCGCTGTTCGGCCTGTTACGCAATCACGGAGTTCCCACGACCATTCTAAGTGACGGAGTGGACTGGATTATCGAGAGAATCATCCGCCGTGCCGGAATTCCTTTGCCCGAAATTCGCGCCAATTCCGCGCGGCATGAAGGGGAGAGCCTTCAGTTGGTCTGCCTGGGCAACAACCCGATCTGCACGGCCGCCGCCGCGCACTGCAAATGCGCATCTCGCGATAAACTCCACAAGACAGGACGAATGTCGATCTACATTGGAGACGGGCAAAGTGATCTATGTGCGGCCAGAGGTTGCGAGATTGTCTTTGCGAAGAACCACCTGGCGGAGGCGTTCGCGCGAGAAGGTCAGCCCATTCGCAAGTTCGTGACCCTTCATGACGTTTGCCACGAACTATCGGAATCCTGGTTGTCAGTCCCGGCGGTCGAGCCTGTCGAATCCACGCTCTGTTTGTCCCCGCATCAACTCTGACGATGCTGATCAGTCATGGCCGCCACTCCCATTCAAGACGAGTCAGCATTATCGTGTTCGCTTGGTCATGGACGCGAGAACATGGTTGAACTCTTGTGCAATCTGATTGCACAAAAGAGCATCAGCGGCCACGAACACGGCGCGGTTGAATTGCTTGCATCGTGGGCACATACGCGAAAACTATTTGTCGATTTGTGGTCCAACTCCGACTCCGAGCTTACGAATCAGTTCGGGCCTCTGACGCCTCACATCTCGCTGGACGGCCGCCCAACTATTGTGATCGGTCTTCGTGGGCGCGGGTCTGGCAAGAACCTAATGTTTAACGGCCACTCGGATGTTGTCGGAGTTTCCGATTCCTCTCGATGGAGTTGCGATCCGTGGTCAGGCGTCCGACGAGACGGCGCTGTCATTGGCCGGGGCGCGTGCGATTGCAAAGGACCGATCGTCTCCGCGTTGTGGGCCTTGAAATCACTTTCAGCGACGTTTCCTGATGGTCTCGCCGGCGACGTGCTGCTGGAAGTGGTCCCTGGCGAAGAAGACTGTGTCGGATTGGGTACGATGACCAGCGTTGCTAGAGGTTATCGCGCGGATGGGTGCATCGTTCTTGAACCTACGCGAAATCGACCTCGGCGGGCATCGCGAAGCGGAATCCGATTCGAGGTGGCGACGATCGGCGAAGCGGTACACGGCACCGTGAAATGGCTGGGGGTCGATGCGATTCAATTGATGCGGAAAGTGCTCGACAGTCTTGAAGAAATCGAGCGAGACCGGACTGACGATCCCATGGACGGACTGTTCGACGACTATCCGATTTTGCGTCCCATCACGGTCGACAAGGTTGAGAGCCGCAGCAGCCAAGGGACGCTCTGTGAACGCTGTGTGGCCATAGGCTATCTGGAATTGCTGCCAGGCGATAAAATGGAGGCTGCCAAGGCGCGGTTTCAAGATGAGCTTTTGAAGCGGTGCCATGGTAAGGGGGTCGCCAAGAACCGTGTCGTCATCCAATTTGGCGAACAATATCTCGGACATTGCACGCCAAGTTCCGACCCTTTTTGCGAAGTCGCGCGGCGTTCCGCGGCAGCGAGCGGAGTCCGGATTGACGGGGACCTGGGCGCGTTTAATTCTGGTTGTGAGGCGGGAGTTCGATGGTCGTTGCACTCGACACCAACCGTCGTATGGGGTCCGGGAGATCTCGCTAACGCCCATGCGATCGACGAATCTATAGCTATTGAAGAAATGGCGGCGTGCGCGGAGATTTTCGCCAGAACCGCCATCGAGTGGTCAGGCCGGGAAGTCGAAACATGAAGGATTCCTTCAGCCAATCGGCTGTCAACTGCCCCCGCCCAATTCTCGCCGAAGACACGAATCAGTCACGAGAGTTGTTTCAACGAGCCAAGTGTGCGTTGGCGGGAGGCATCAGCAGTTCCGCTCGCGCGACCACGGCCGGGAGAATCTCATATCCTCTGTATTTCACGAGTGGTCGCGGAGCGCGAGTGTGGGACGCCGATGGCACTGAGTTTATCGATTATTTGCTCGGCTACGGCAGCGCGATCCTCGGACACAGCAGCCCAATCATCAAGAACGCCGTCACCACACACCTGGATTGCGGAACGATGTTCGGTACGTGCAACCCCGTCGAAGTTGAACTTGCCGAACAGATTTGTCGCATGGTCCCATGTGCGGAGTTGGTGCGATTTTCGAATTCCGGCTCTGAGGTCGTTTGTGCCGCGGTCCGTGCCGCACGCGGATACATGGGGCGATCCCTGGTGCTCAAGTTCGAAGGCCACTACCACGGCTGGATCGATGTGTTGGCCGTCAGCAATCGTCCAGGCGTTGAAGAATGCGGCCCGCTCGAGCATCCCAACTCGTGCCCACATTCTCGCGGAATCCCCAAGGGACTCACCGATGATGTCATTGTATGTCCATTCAATCACCCGAAGATCCTGACGGATATCCTCGATCGGCATGATGGGAAAGTGGCTTGCATCATTGCGGAGCCGATTGTTGCAAATAATGCTTGTATCCAGCCTCTTCCCGGATTTCTGGAACATCTGCGTACGGAATGCGATCGACGAGATATTGTCTTGGTTTTTGATGAGATTGTGACCGGCTTTCGTGTTGCACCCGGCGGCGCGCAGGAGCTTTTTTCCGTCATTCCCGATTTGGCCGTCTTCAGCAAAGGGCTGGGGGGCGGGTTTCCGATTTCGGCATTGGCCGGTCGGCGGAAAATCATGGACCTTGTGGCCGCCAATGCCGTGAAACACGGCGGGACATATAATGGCAACCCGCTATGTGCGGCTGCGGCGTTGGCTACGATACGGCACATTGCGGAACCGCAAACGATCGCGAAGATTCGCCAGAGCGGCGAAGCGATCACATCCGCAGCGCGGAAAGCATCGGAAGAATTTCGAATTCCATGTGCCGTGCAGGGCGAAGGGGGAATGTTTCAAATCGTGTTCAATGAGGACGGTCGTCCAATGACCCATTATCGCGACCTGTTTCGGGTCAACGCACCTCGCCAGGCCGCATTCTGGCAATCGCTTCTCGATCAACGCATTCTGTGCAATTCCTCGAGCTCCGCTTGTTGGTTTACGAGCGCCGCACATACTGAAGAAGATGTCGAAATCACGAGTCGCGCGATCCATCACGCAATGAAATCCATCGCATGAACGTCCCGTTTCTTGGAACGATGTTTGATTTTGCGGCCCGCCATGCGTCGCCCGCGCTGATCAAGCGCTTTTATCAGGGTCCGCCTGTGGCGATGCTCAATAATGTCGTCCATGACCGATTTCGTCGAACGGTGCGATGGGCGGCTTCGCATTCGGAATTTTATCGAGATGCGTTCAAGCAACGAGGAATCGATTCGCGCCGCGTCCGCAGACCGGAAGACCTGGGAGATTTCTTCACAACACCTACCGATCTCGCGGACCATCCGACCAAGTTCCTATGCCAGAGGCCTCAAATGGTGTTCGAGTCGTCCGGGACAAGCGGACGAAACAAGCGAGTGTATTTCGGCCGCTCGGAATGGGAGCACATGGGAAGGACCGTGGCCGCCGGGTTCAGGATCATGGGAATCGAGCCGGAGGATCGTGTTGCGAATGCATTCGACTTCTCGATCTGGATCCCCGGAATGCTGTGCCACTACGGAGCGATGGCCAACGGCAACTTCACTCAGGCATTTGGCAAGGTCGATCCCGGTGAAGTGTATCGCCGCCTTAAACAGGAAAACCTCAACGTGGTTCTCGGCGAGCCAACGTGGATCATTCGCCTGACCGAACTGGCCGAAAAGCATGGCGCCGTGCCGCTCAAGCTGATCCTCGGCGGTGCTGAGGAAATGCCGACCGCGGCCATTCCGTGGATTCAATCGGTGTGGAAGGGCGCCAATCTGAAAATGTGTTATGCATCGGTGGAAATGGCGCTAGCCATCGGCTTTCAACCGTGCTCGAATCAGGACGGCTACCACCTGGACACGGTTGATTTTCTTCCCGAGATCATCGAGCCCGATGAGGCCGGCTGGGGCGAACTGGTGTTTACGACGCTGTATCGCCGGACGATGCCCTTGATCCGTTACCGTACGCGAGATGTCACAAGGTTGACACCGGGCGGCTGTCCGTGCGGGTCGATCATGCCGCACATCAGTCGGCTCCGAGGTCGCCGCGACGAACTTGTGGTGGCTAGTGGTGGGAATCTGTACCCGCTGATGTTTGAGCGGATTTTGGAATCCGTTCCTGGGATCAGCCATGACTGGCAGGTGATTTTCAGGCTTGACGGCGTTCGCGAGGTGTTGGAGCTAAACATCGAAACAACGCGGTCGGACTTTGGAGAGCTGGATCGCGAGATTCACGCGCAGGCAACTGCACTTTATCCCGATCTCATGAAGAATCTGGCGCTGAACATATTCAGCTTGAAAATCGTCCATCATCCATTCGGCAGCATTCGCTCCAGTCGAAAGCTGAAACGGCTGCTCGACCTGCGCCACGATCCGGCAACGGCGGAATCGCTTGAATCAAGGGAACCAATTCAAATCGGTGTCTAATTCTTCGCTCTTACAGCCCCGCGGAGTTTGGCCGATCGGCTTCGCGGGTTCTCGTTGATTTCCGTCGAACTCGGTCGAATGGCCGTCTCGGAAATCGTGGAAAATGTTCCAGCCGCCAGTCCGTCTCGAAACGAATTCTCGACGAGCCGGTCCTCGCCCTCGTGAAAACTGATGATTCCAATGCGTGCGCCCGACTTCATGCAATGGGGCGCGATTCGCAGGAACTGAGTCAAACCAGCCAATTCATCGTTGACGAGAATGCGCAAGGCCTGGAATGTCTTGGCCACAGGATGAAGTTGGCCGCGCTGTTCCGCGGGACGATTGCGCCAGGCACGAGGCGAGATTCCTTTGGCTTCAAACACGATTCGGACAAGCTGCCCGGTTCGCGTAATCGGATGAGTCGTGCGGTGGCGAACAATTCGTTCCGCGATTCGTTGCGCGTGCGGCTCGTTCCCAAATTCGGCCAGACACTCCGATAGTTCCTTGGCCGAGAGTTTTGCGACATAATCCGCGGCATTTCGCGGCAGACGATCATCCATTCGCATATCCAGCGGGCCGTCGTATTTGTAGCTGAAACCGCGAGCGGAGTCGTCAATCTGCATGCTCGAAACGCCAAGATCCGCAAACACGATGTCGTAGCCGTCGATTTTTTCGCGAACCAGGAATTTGCCGAGTCCGGCGAAGTGGCTGCGGTGCAGGGCGAATGGAGCAGTGCTCGCTGTCGCTTGTGCAGTCTCCTCTATGTTCGAGGTTATGAACGATGCCAGACGATTGGCCGTTCGCTCGAGTTGTACGGCATCGACGTCGAATCCAATCAATCTTCCGGTCGGCCCGATCCGTATGATGAATTCCAATGCGTGTCCGCCGTAGCCGATCGTGCAGTCGGCCACGATGTCGCCGGGCTGCGGACGAAGTGTCGCGAGAACTTCTTCGACGAGCACCGGAAGATGAGTTCCTGCCGGAGTTCGACCTTGCGCTCGAACATGTTGCTGCATTTCCGGAAACGCGTCCGGGGCGAGCTCTTTGTACCTGTGCTCAAATTGTTTGGGGTGCGTGCCGGAATACCTCGGTCTTCGCCGCCGAGGCGATGGAACTCCGCCAGCCAAATCAGCAGGATGAACTCGTGATTCATCCTGCTGATCGCCGTTCATCTTTCAGTAGCCTCGAATCAAACCCATCCGCGAATCTTGCAGGCTTCGGCCACGCGAGAGACGGCCACCATGTACGCTGCGAGACGATTGTGAATGCGGCTCTTCTTGGCCATGTCGTAGACGGCCTTGAACGCATCGGTCATCTTGCGATCGAGCTGTTTCTGAACTTCATCGAGCGACCAATAGTAGTTGTAGGTGTTTTGCACTTGCTCGAAGTACGACACGGTCACACCGCCGGCATTGGCGAGGAAGTCGGGCAGGACATAGACGCCCTTCTCGAACAGAATCTTGTCCGCATCCGGCACCGTCGGGCCGTTGGCAAGCTCGCACATGAGCCTGGCCTTGATGTTCCCGGCGTTGCGAGCGGTGATGACGCCTTCCAGCGCAGCAGGATAGAGGATATCGCACTGCAATTCGAGAAGTTCTTCATTTGAAATCGGCTTGCTGTTGGGGAAGTTCGCAAGCGCGCCGGTTTCGAGCTTGTGTTTCACGAGAGCGTGCGCGTCGAGTCCATCCTTGTTCATCACGCCGCCGCGGGAATCAGTGGCCGCAATCAATGTGCCGCCGCCAAGAATTTCCGGGTGCAAAGTGGCCGCGAATTGACCGGCATTGCCAAATCCCTGGATCGCATACGTCGCGTTTCGCACGTTGATGTTGAGCGCTTTCGCGGCCTCACGAACAATGTAAATACCGCCGCGGGCTGTGGCATCGCCACGACCTTCAGAGCCACCGACCGCCAGTGGTTTGCCGGTGATGACGCCGGGATGCGAGTAGCCCATGATGACTTCATATTCGTCCATCATCCAGGCCATGATCTGCGGAGTGGTGTAAACGTCCGGGGCAGGAACGTCGCGATGCACGCCGAGTTCACGGCCGACGGCGCGGATATAGGCGCGGGAGAGGCGTTCCTTTTCGCCGTTGGACATTTCCTTGGGATTGCAAACGATGCCGCCTTTGCCGCCGCCGAGAGGAATATCCACGACCGATGTCTTCCACGTCATCCATGCGGCAAGTGCTCGAACCGTATCGACCGTCTCTTCGGGGTGCCAGCGAATTCCGCCCTTGGTCGGGCCGCGAGCGGCGTTGTATTGCACGCGGAAGCCTTTGAAAATTCGCGTGGCGCCGGAGTCCATCTTCACGGGAAGCGTGAAGTGGTATTCCTTCATGGGCCAGCGGAGCAGTTCGTGCGTCGCAGCATCGAGGCCGAGCCGCTGGGCGGCCTCATCAAGCTGTTGTTGAGCAATCGCAAATGGGTTCAGGGTGGACATCTACAATTCCTTCCTCCGGGGTAAGTTCGCCCGGGCCATAGAAACGATACCGCTGCACGATCACGAGCAGGATCAACGGCATCTGCCGAAATTCCCTGCAAACGGCGTGCCAACATTCGAAAAATATAGTGAGAATGGGGCGAAAATGAAAGGCCAGAGGGGATGGGTATCGAAAAAATCGAAAAATCGTGGCATCGCAACGGCGAATAGGCGGAACCAACAAGATCGAAGAGCGAATGGCGGAGATCGAATCCAAACAGGCAGTAAGGCAAAGAGGCAAGAAGGCAATGACGTAGCAGGCATGAAGCGAGCCGCAGAATTCGCAGTCGTACAGTCTCTTCAGAAGTTGAATATTTCCAATTTCGTCCATCCAGACGGTTGCAAATTTCGACACTATTAAATTACAATTCTGAATCAAATTACAGCAGCCCGGAGGGAATTGCGTTTGCTGCGTTATCAGTTGAAAATTCTTGCGATCGCGGTGTTTCACCTTGGAAGTGTAGCGAACGCACAACTCGCGCTGTTTTGGACCAATCCGTCTGGAGGTTCTGCCGCTGACGCATTGAATTGGAATCCGACCGCGGTTCCTAGAGCCGTCGATTACCTTTACTTCAACATCCCAGAAATGTACACGGTTCAATTCGATAAGGCTGTTCCAGATTCGCAGTCGGTCAGCATCGGGCTGGGAAATGTGACCTTCGAGCTCTCCGCCCCGCACGAAGTGCTGACGGATTTCATGGTTGGCGCAATTGGTGATGCGACGATCACCCTTGCCCAAGGCACGTTCACTCTTGGGCCGAACGTAGCGAATTCGCATTACTTGAACGTGCTGGGTACTTCATCGGGTTCGCACGGAACAATGAACGTTATTTCCCCCACTGCAAGTTTGATCGGCTCGGGTAGTCGCGGTCTTTCAGTCGGCTCAAATAACGGAACAGGCACGTTGAATGTAATTGGCGGAGGACAAGTCAATCTTGCCGGGCTCGGAGTGGTCCACGGTAACGCAAATATCATTGGGGGGGATACGTCGACCGGAGTCCGGTCGACTCTGCGCGTCTTCGGGTTAAGCGTTTATAATGATTCCTCCCTAATAATCGGCGAAGGCGGATCGGTCATCGTTGCGAACGAAGTCTTCGCACACGACGGTGGACAATTATTCATAGCAAGTTCGGCTGAATTGGGCTCAACGCTCACGGCGTCGGATCTCACGGTCAGCAACTCGAATGCGTTTTTCAACTACAACAACTCCGAGACGGTGATTGAAATTGGAGCCGGCGCCGAGGTGAACGTCGCCGATTCGACGACGGTCTACCAAAACGGAACCCTGCGCTTATTGGAAACATGTGTTCTCCGTACACGAAACATCTCAATCAGTCAGGATTCCACTTTGACACACGTCGGTGGTGTGCTGATTGTCGACGGAGGCGGCTTTGACACTGAGTATGATGCCCTTCCCGCCGTTAACAGCACTGCAGGGTTTCCCCACCTTGAGCTACGGCATGGTGCATTCGCAACCGCCCAAAACCGATACGCACTTTCGACAAATGCTCTGGCTATTGGGACAACAGGTTATGGCCTTCTCACTGTTCAGGATGCAGCAACCATCGAACTTACACAAGGTGATGGCCTGCTCGGGCAGGCGTTCGGGAGCCTGGGCGAGCTAAACATCGAATCCGGATCCTTGGTGACCCTTGCACCAAGTTCGGTGTTCATTGTTGGAGACAAGGGACAGGCTGTCTTAAATGTTGTCAGTGCGGACCTTTCGACAGGTACGGTCTACGTCGGAAAATCATCTATTGGCTACGGGGAAGCCAATGTGGTCGGCGAAGGCGGAAACTGGGTGATACATGGCGGCTTGTTTGTCGGATGCGAACCGAATAGCGGAGTCGGCTCCGGCCGGGTGGCGGTCAGTTCCGGCAGCACATTGAGTGCCTCCAGCACATTGCTTATGGAGAATTCTCAACTGGATGTAGCATCGGGGGCGCGTATAGACATTGCCGGTCCTGCAAACATTCGGGGCGTTCTCACGTTGAATGCGGGGGAACTCGCTGCCAATTCAATGGAAGTGACGGAGGATGGCATGGTCACGGGTAGCGGCTCCATCCTCGCGAAACTTCAACTAGCCGGAACCCTCAGACCGCATGTTGGGACGATGAGCGACACAGGAGTCGTCGCCGTCACAGGTGATGTTGGCTTTGCAGATGAAGGAACGTATTTGTGCCGCGTCAATAGCGCAGGACCTGGCGGAGCGGATCGACTGGAAATAAGCGGTACCGCCGAATTGCACGGACGACTCCGCATCGAACTCGGTTCCGAGAACGACTTGCAAGTGTGCCAGAAAGTTGAGGTGATGACGTTTCATTCCACGAAAGGCAACTTCGACCGCGTCGAACTACCGTTTCAGCAGCTCCGTGTCGTGATCGGAGATGATGGTCTTTCGGTTGCGGTGGGCCCTTATGCCGACATTTATGCCGACGGGTCTGTTGATCTCCGCGATTGGGCGCTTTTCCAGAATAAATTCGGCTGCTCGGGTCCATGCTTCACGGATTTCACGCAGGATAGCAGGACAGACAACGCCGACAACAGCTTCCTCGTATCTCAGTTGGGTACAACATGTCCTTGATGCCGTGTTGCAAACCTCGGATATAGTAACTTGCCCATGTCCACGCTTTCGCCGAAACAGGATGGTAATTGCAAGTCCGGGACACGCTGGCCTAGTCTTGTCTACCCATCCGCCTCAGCCACCGAAAGTGCGATCTAACTCCCTGACGGAATGTTCGATGGCTCGTGTAGCGAATCCCGAATTCCTTGCACGTGTTCTCGATGACCGGGGCCAGGGCGGGATAATGGATGTGACAGACCTGCGCGAACAGGTGGTGCTCGATCTGGAAATTCAGGCCGCCGATATACCACGAAAGCAGGCGGTTGCCGCGGGCAAAATCGACCGTGGTCTCAACCTGGTGCTCGGCCCAGCTTTTTTCCATCCGGCCCGTGCTCTTGTCAGGCATCGGAAATTCCGCGTCCTCCACGGCGTGGGCAAGTTGAAACACCACGCTGAGCACGAGGCCTTGGAAATACGTCACCACGAAGTAGAGCATCAGAACGTACCACCAGGGGTGCAACATGAAGGGAATCACAAAGGCCAGTGTAAAGAAAACGGCCTTACCGCCGATGAATGTAACCAAGTCCCACCCCTTCGGTCGCGGGAGGCGATGTGCCCCGATTTTACCGACGGCGACGTTGACGAAGTCATCCAGAATCTGCCACTTGGCGGGCAGAAACCCGTACAGGATCCACAGATAGAAATGCTGGAATCGATGAAACCAGAATCGTTTTTGATGCGGTGACAGCCTGCCGAGAACCCCAAGGTTAATGTCGTCGTCCTCGCCGGTGATGTTCGAAAAGCTGTGATGGATTGAATTGTGTTTTCGGGCCCAGATATAGGAACTGCCGCCGAGAAGATCCAGCGTCATGGCCGTGACCTTGTTGACCCAGGGTCGATTTGAATAGGCGTGGTGGCCGCCGTCGTGCTGGATGTTGAATCCCACGGCCGCCATGGACAAGCCAAGTGAGATGGCCAGCGGAATCGCGGCCCAAATGCCACCCATGCCAAAGACGAGCAGCGTGTAGGACGCCGCGAGCCACGCGAGAATCATCGCGGTCTTTACATACATCTTCAGGCAATCCCGACGTTTCTTTCCGGTGTGATCGAAATATCCATCTACCGTGCGCCGAAGCGCGCGGTAGAAGGAGTCATTCGTGTCAAATTTCACTCCAGATTTGGGAATTGTGAGATCCGGTGTTTGGGTTGCTAGACCGTCAATGACGGATGTGGTTGCTACAACTTCTGGATTCCATCCCATCAAGGCTCTCCTTCGATCGATTTTTGAGGCAATTTCACTGATATCGCCGACCTCTTTCCATAGCCGACTTCCCTCCATGAACGATACGACGCCTGGCTACGATATTATTTTTACAACCAAACCCCTGTTTCCACAAGGGGCCTCGATATGGTTGCAGCATTTCCATCCATTTCTACGTGCCGCACGCGTCAAAAGTTGCAGTGGAAATACTCCGCATCCGGTTGGATGCAATTTGAAGCACAATTTTCGGAGCAGGTGTGTTTTCTTGCGGGAAACTTGCGGACCAGGAAAATTTTCGACCTGGCCCAAGGAGGCGTTAATCCAGGATATGTTCTTTGATTTTCCGCAGCGCGTCGCATTCGATCTGGCGGACGCGTTCGCGGGTCAGGCCGATGGCGACGCCAATTTGCTTGAGGGTCATGGGCTCGTTGTCGTCCAGGCCGTAGCGCATCTTGAGAATGACGGATTCGCGTTCGTCGAGGGCGCGGATGAGGCCTTCAATGCGGGAATGCTGCGATTCGCTTTCGAGAGCGTCTTCCGGGGCGGGGGTCCGCCGATCGGCAATTCCCTCCGTGAGTGTCACGCCATTGGCATTTTCAGAATCGTGCGTGGGCGAGGAGACAGCTCGCACGGCATTGCGAATGTGATTCACTTTGCTGACGCTCATCTCCATGACGGTCGCGAGTTCCTGCATGGTCGGCGGCCGGCCTTCTGTTTCAATGTATTGCTCGCGGGCCTCGCGGAAGCGAGAAATCATCTCCACCATGTAGGCCGGAATGTGGATCGGCTTGTCGCTGTTGATGAGACTGCGTTTGATGGCCTGCTTGATCCACCATGAGGCGTAGGTGCTGAAGCGTGTGTTCTGATCGGCGTCGAATCCCTCGACGGCGCGGATCAAGCCCAGATTGCCCTCGTTGATCAAATCATTGAGCGGCATGCCGCGCTTGGCGTATTTCTTCGCGATGTTAACGACGAGACGGAGGTTCGAACGGACCATCTTCTCGCGAGCGGCGGCGGCATCGGACTCGGCGTCTTCGCGTTCGCGCAGGGAGATTTGGCCCTGAGCGAAATCGTCGGAAAGCTGCTGCCCGCGACGGATGATGCGAGCAAGCTGCTTTTCTTCGTCCGGCGTCAGAAGCGGCGCGTCGTTGATCTGCCGCAAGTACACTTGCAGCCCAGTATCGATGGCGATGGCAGTCGTCCTCCACGGAGCCGATCGGTCCAGGGGATCAGCTCCACCCCGAGAGGCGCGATGGCTCAGTCGTTTTCTTCGGTATCAGCGGCCCGCTCAGCGTGCTTTTGCGGGATCAAACCACCGGCTTCGACGCCGGCGCCGTGCAACCCGCCTCGACGAGTCTTGGTCGGAGCCCCCGAACCGGATTCCGCCTCCTGCTCGGCGGACCATTCGGCGCGCTTCTTGGACAAGCCGATCTTGCGCTCCACGGGATCGACCCGCAGAATCTTGACCAGAATTTTGTCTCCGATCTTCACTTCCGAGTGCGGATCTTCAACCTTATGATCGGCTAATTCACTGACATGTAGAAGTCCTTCGAGGCCTTCCTCTAGTTCCACAAATACACCGAAATTCGTGATCTTGGTGACGGATCCCTCGACGATTTGTCCGGGAATATAGTTTTCCGGAACCGCGCGAGCCCAGGGATCTTCGTGAAGCTGCTTGAGTCCGAGTGCGATGCGCTGCTTGTCTTCCTCGACTTTGAGGACCACGCAGTCAATGGTGTCGCTTTTCTTCAGAAGCTCTGAAGGATGGCTGATCTTCTTGGTCCAGCTCATGTCGGAGACATGCAGCAAGCCGTCGATGCCCTCTTCGATTTCCACAAACGCCCCATAATTGGTGAGGTTGCGGACGCGACCGGTGATTCGCGTATTCGGTGGATATTTCTGGGCAACGTGCGTCCAGGGATTTTCCTGGGTCTGCTTGATGCCGAGGGAAATTTCCTGCTTGCCCTTGTTGATGTCGAGCACGACGACCTCGACCATGTCGCCGACGGTGAGCATTTCGGACGGATGATTGATGCGCCGCGTCCAGCTCATTTCGCTGATGTGGACGAGACCTTCCACGCCCGGCTCGATCTTTACGAATGCCCCGTAATTCATAATGTTGACAACTTCGCCCTTGAGGTGTGTGGCGACCGGATATTTGCTTTCGATCGCCTCCCACGGATTGACCTTGAGCTGCTTCAGGCCAAGTGCGATCTTCTCCTTCTCGCGATCTATGCTCAGGACTTTCACTTCGATCTCGTCGTCAATCCGCAGAATTTCCGACGGATGCCCGACGCGGTCCCAGCTCATGTCCGTGATGTGCAGCAGACCGTCAATGCCGCCCAAGTCCACGAATGCGCCAAAGTCCGCGATGTTCTTGACAAGACCGGTGCGCACGTCGCCAATCTGCAGGCCGGTCATGAGCGCGTCCTTCGCGGTGGAGCGGGCTTCTTCGATCATCTTGCGGCGCGAAATCACGATGTTGCGACGCTCGGTGTCGATCTTCAAGATCTTTGCTTGAATCGTCTTGCCGATGAATTCACCGATTTCGCCTGGGCGCCGGATGTCCACCTGCGAGGCGGGCAGGAACACCGGATATCCGATATCCACGAGCAGGCCGCCCTTAATCTTTCGCATGACGCGGCCTTCGACAAGGTCGCCTTCATTCTTCGATGAAATGATTCGCTGCCAGTTGAGAATTCGGTCAGCTTTGCGCTTGGAGAGAATGACATGGCCGCTGTCGGATTCCACCGACTCCAGCCAAACCTGAACCTCATCACCCGGATCGATGCTGCCGGGATCGTCCCACTCTTCCGCGGGAATGAGCCCTTCGCTCTTGAGTCCGACATCGATGACGACGTCGTCGCCGGCCTTTCCGACGACAATGCCCTTGAGGATCGTGCCGGGCTTGAACTCGTCTTCCTTGCGGTCAATGAGCTTTCCGACAATTTCATCTTCCGAGAAGTTGTCGAAAATCGACGCCAACTCGGCATCGACGCCGGTACCAATCGAATCCAGATCCATTATGAGGTTTTGATCTACCATGTTCCGTCTACTTGCGTGATCCTTGCGGCATGTGAAAGACGCGCCGTCGCCGATGCCCTATTCCGGTCGGCGTCACGAAATTCCCCCGCTCGTTTCGGAGAACTTTCTGCGAAGTGAAAAACCTGCCGCTTACGCCGCACCCTCACGCGTCACGAATCTATCACGCGAATTCGCGAATGCGCACAACCCAGCCCTTCTGCGGGCGCGAATCAAATCGCGCCTACCGCGCAGGAGAACTCATCGAGCGGGAGTATACACGCACACCCACAGATCATCCAATCTGGGAATTTGGTTATTCGATCCCGCCCCGCCGCGGCAATTCAGACCGTCGGGGTCAAAAAATACCGCCGGCCCCCGCTCTTTCCTTCGAGGTGTTCGCGGGAATTGGCTCCCGATCCAATGGAAATTGGAGGCTGCAAACGCCATCTTGCATGTCGCTCTCGATCCTAAACCCGCTTTGCTGAAACACACTGAGCATGGCCGAGTTGTCCGCCAGCACTTCAGCGGTGAATCCTGCGACCCCGTGGGCCCGGGCATAGTCGGCAAGGTCTTTGAGCAGTTGCGTCGAAATCCCTCGATGTTGCCAATCATCTCGAACCAGAAACGCCACTTCCGCGAAGCTGGAGTTTGGCGTCCGGCGATACTGCGCAATCGCCAGGGCTTTGGCGCCTGCCCCGGAATTGTCCAGCACCAGAAGCGCCATGTCGTTGGCATAGTCTATACGCATCAACTCCTGGCGTTTGTCGTGCGGCATTGAGGCCAGCATGCTGAAGAAGCGTTGCTGCACCGACTGCGCCGAGAGACTGTAGAACAGCTCGCGAATCAACGCCTCATCGGTAATCTTCAGGGGTCGGACAAACACGCGGGCATTGTCTGCAAGGGCCAGCCAGCGTTCCTGTTCCGTCGGATACAGGGCAACCGAAAGCGGAAGCTCGATCTGATCGAAGTAGATCAACTTGCGTTCCTTGGCTTCGGCCACGAGCCACGGACGGAACCGAGGATGCGCGATTTCAATCAACGCAAGAGCTCGCTCGCGGATGGTCTTTCCGTGGAGATAGGCGGTCCCATATTCGGACACGATGTAATGCACGTCGCCACGACTGGTGACCACCCCCGCTCCCGGTTTCAGCACCGGCACGATGCGCGAAACGGTGCCGTTGCTGGCTGTGGAAGGGAGGGCAATGATCGGCTTTCCTCCTTTGGATCGCGCCGCTCCGCGGACAAAATCCACTTGCCCGCCAATGCCGCTGTAAAACATCGTGCCCAGCGAGTCGGCGCAGACCTGCCCGGTCAAATCGACCTCGATCGCCGCGTTGATCGAGATCATCTTGTCATTCTGACCAATGACGTAGGGATCGTTGACGTAGTCGGAAGGATGGAACTCAACCAGAGGGTTGTTGTCGATGAAGTCATAGAGCCGCCGCGTACCCAGGACAAATGTGGCGATGATCTTGCCCCGGTGAATCGCTTTTGCAGAATTGGTCACGACTCCTCCCTCGATGAGTCGGATCAAGCCGTCGCTGAACATCTCCGTATGAACGCCGAGATTCTTGAATCCCATCAAGTGCGGAAGCACCGAATCGGGAATCGTTCCAATCCCCAGTTGCAAGGTGGCCCCGTCTTCAACCAACTGTGCGATCTGCCACCCGATCTTGGCCGCGATCTCATCCGGAGCGCCGTTCGTCAGCTCCGGAATCGGACGTTCGCTTGGAACAACCAGATCGATGTCGTCGACGTGGATGAAGCAATCGCCAAGGGCCCGCGGCATCTGGCGGTTCACTTCCGCGACGACAATCTTGGCGCATTCCGACGCGGATTTCACGATATCAGTGGACACCCCGAAGCTGCAAAAACCGTGCTCATCCGGCGGACTCACCGAAATCAAGGCCACATCAATGGCGACTCGGCCCGTCCGAAACAGCGCGGGAACCTCGGACAAAAAGACCGGCGTGTAGTCTGCCCGACCTTCGTTGACTGCCTGGCGAACGTTTGGCCCGATGAAGTAGGCGTTGTGCCGAAAGCGACTGCCGAATCGCGGTTCGGCGTAAGTTGCCACCCCAAGCGTGAGAATGTGGATGATTTCAGTGTCGCAAAGATCCGCCCGTGCCGAGAGTGCCTCGACCAGAGTCTGAGGTTCGGCCGCTCCCGACCCGATGAACACTCGCTGCCCGGGGCGGACGCATGCGACGGATTCTCCCGCCGACCGTGTTTTGCTCGCGAATTCGTGGTCCGTGGACATGAGCGATCACCTTCCGGTCATCCGCGCAGATTCTATCGCGCCGGTGCCGGACGGCGATTCAGGCGTTCTTTCCGCAACACTGCTTGTATTTTTTTCCACTGCCGCACGGGCACGCGTCGTTGCGTTTCGGTTTCGCTCCGGACTTGACCGGCTCAACCGGCGGCGGCAGAGGATCTTCATCTTCACCGGGAAGCTGCTTGCGATATCCCTTTTCCTGCTCCTCGCGCTGGTGGAACTTGTCCGGGCGCACATCACGTTTGGCCATTGGAACTCCCTCACTTTGCTCTTGCAACACTTCGGTCGTGCGTCGATACAGCGCACCCATTCTGGGATCGCACGTTCACTGCGATGCGACGCCTCATGTTTACCCTCAGGCGGAGTCCATGACAAATGTGGGCCAGACCGCATTCCCCGAGGTGCGATGGAAGGACTCGGGCCGCGACCTACAATCATCAGATGCACGTCGAGCAGACCGGTAGACTCTGGATCGAAGAAGGCGAGCCGCACGTCGGCACTGTGGCCGACGTGGCGCCGATCCTCCCCTTGTTCCGAACTCTGACGTTCGGAGTTCCACCGGACATGGAGACTCAAGTCTCGATCGGACAGCGCGTCTCAATTCCAGTGGGTCGATCCGGGCGATTGGTTCGCGGATTCGTCATCGGTCTGGACAGGCGCGCCTGGGATAACACCCTGAGACCGATCGACTCGCTGTTGGATACTGAGAGTCATCTGACTCCGCATCTTGTGGCGCTGGGTCGAGAGATTTCCGAGCATTATCACTGCCCGTTGGGTGCGACGTTGAAGGCGATGACCCCGCAGGCGGTTCGACGGGGCAGTGGATTGATCCGCGTGCGATATGCCGAATTGACGCAAGATCATCGCGATCCCGAAGACACCGGCGCCAAGCGAGCATCGAAAAAACGACTGACGGTGATTGAAGCCCTGCGATCTGCAAGCGGATCTGTGTCCGTCCAGGAATTGCGATTGTCAACCGGCGCTTCCTCCGAATTGCTTCGGCGCATGGTCAAAGACGGCGTCATCACGATTTCGCATCGTGATATGCCGGGAGAGATTCCCGAACCGCAATGGACCCGCGACGAGCCCGAATTCTCCCTAAACGAGTCTCAGCAAGCGGCCGTTCGCAATTTGGAAAGCGCGATGACGAGCGGCGGTTTCGGCGTGCGACTTCTCTTCGGCGTCAGCGGATCGGGCAAGACCGAAGTGTATATCCATGCGATTCGTCGAGCGCTCGCGGACGGCAAGCAGGCCATTCTCCTCGTTCCCGAAATCATGCTCACGACGCAGCTTGTGTCGCGGCTGGCATCGCGATTTGAACACGTCGCGGTGGTGCACAGCGAGCTGACCGACGTGCATCGCTCGTTGATGTGGCGGGAGATTGCCGGCGGCGTTCGCGACGTGGTCATTGGAACGCGAAGCGCGGTCTTCGCTCCGTGTCCGCGACTTGGGTTGATCTGCGTCGATGAAGAGCAGGAATCAAGCTACAAGAACATGCAGGCCCCGCGGTTCCACGTTCGAGACGTCGCCATCATGCGCGCGAAATTGCTGGAAATTCCTGTCGTACTCGGTTCGGCGACGCCTGTCTTGGAAACCTGGCATCGAAGCACGTCGCATCCGGCCTACGCCCGCATCGAACTTCCCGATCGCGTCCGCAGTTTGCCATTGCCGGATGTTCACATTGTGGACATGCGCGAGGAGATCATCGAGCAAAAGCGGCCCGTCATCATCTCGCGACTCATGCAACAAAGGCTGGGTGAGACGCTGTCGCGCGGCGAGCAGGCGATTCTGTTAATGAACCGTCGCGGATTCGCCAATCGACTGTTTTGTCCACAATGCAAAACGCGAATTACCTGTCCGCAGTGCAACGTCGGTTTGGTCATGCACAGCGCGACCGGGAATTCGATCTGTCATTATTGCCATCAGCGGATTGCGACGCCTGCGAACTGCCCAAATCTTTCCTGCGGGGCGGAACTGGTTCACGTTGGATTTGGAACCCAGCGCGTGGAACAAGTTCTCGCGGAACTGTTTTCGAGCGCGCGGCTGCGGCGGGCGGACAGTGACACGATGCGGCATCGATCGCACTATCAATCGCTGATCGACGACTTCGCCGCGCGACGCATTGATATTCTCGTGGGCACGCAGATGATCGCGAAGGGCCTGGATTTTCCGGGCGTATCGCTGGTCGGAATTGTCTCAGCTGAGGCGTCGGGTCTGGCGAGTGATTTCCGCGCTCAGGAACGATTGTTCCAACTGGTCACGCAAACGGCCGGTCGCGCCGGACGCGCCGATGTTCCCGGCCGCGTCATCATCCAAACAATCACGCCCGATTTGCCCGCCCTTCAGTTCTCATTGCACCATGACTACGCGGGCTTCGCGCAGTGCGAGTTGCGATCGCGGCAGCACGTGGGCTGGCCGCCGTTTCGAAGACTTGCGCGAATCGTCGTCAGCCATTCGCGCGAAGAAATCGCGCGGCGCGAAGCGGAGATGCTCTTTTCGCGAGTGATTGAGGCCGTTCGGCAGTCGGGACTACCTGGCGACTTGCTTGGTCCAAATCCATGCTTTTTATCCAGGCTCCGAGGAAAATATCGCTGGGAGCTTCTGATTCGCACAGCCAACGCCGTCGATCTTTGCCGCCTGATGCAGGAACTCGAATCGAAGAAGGCATTCCGCCCCAAATCCGCTTCCACAATCCTCGACGTCGATCCCGTCGATTTTGTGTGACCGTATGGACACCTTGCTGATCTGGTAGCCCGATAACGCACAACACCGATGCCAATTCATCGCTGTGCCGCGGCCGGCATATCGTACTCTTCTTCCGGAGAATTGGATGAATCCCGCGCGAACAACGCGTTCGTGCATGAAGATCGCCTGTTACATGGCTGGGCACGATCATGATCGACACGACCGCTTCTGAAATCGGCAAGCTCACCGAACGATCGATCCACGAATTGTTGGAGCGGCGGAGCCGCTCGGCGTTGACGTCGGACAAATCCTGCCGCCGCACCGCAACCCGATGGGCGTTTCCCGGCGCGGTCGAGCTGTGGATTCCTGATCACGGCGAAGAGCGATATTCACTGGCCACTTCGATGAATTTGAGCACGACCGGGATCGGAATTCGCTGTGAAGAGGAGTTGACGCCGGGACTGCAAATCGGACTGGCGATCCACGAGCCGGAAGCGAGCCTGCACGGCCATGCCCTTGTGCGCCACTCCACGCGAACGAATTGCGGCGACTACATCGTCGGATTGGAATTCACGTTCGACTCGGGTGAATTCGGTCGCGCCGCTTGAACGGGTGCCATGCCCAAGCCAGGCGCAGCCTGGCGCCGGCATGTAACTTGAAGACTTGGCGGAGATGCGCGGCGTGCTACTGGCGGCTTGCCTGCCAGCGCGAATGCAAGATCGATTCCAATCCTCGTCATTCTGATCCTTGGCTCGCCAAGGCGCAGAATCTCGAATGCGAGATGCTCCGCTGCGCGCAAAATGACAATCGTAAAATTGCTTCCAGCAAGAATGGCGTGTTTGGCGAATCCAGGAAAACTATCGCTTGGAGAACTGGAAGCGCTTGCGAGCCCCGGATCGGCCGTACTTCTTACGCTCCACTTCGCGTGAATCGCGCGTGAGCAGGTCCTGGCCTTTCAGCTTGGACTCGTAGGCGACGTCCGCCTCAATCAGCGCACGTGATAATCCGAGAACTACCGCGCCTGCCTGTCCGCTGATCCCGCCGCCATGCACGTTGACAAAAACATCGAATGAACTTGCGGCCTCGACGACCTGAAGCGGATTCCGAACAGCATTGCGATCCTTCGGAAGGCGGAAAAAATCATCGACTTCGCGGTCATTGATGAGAAACTTACCCGTACCCGGCTTGATACGAACCCGCGCAACGGACGATTTTCGACGACCGGTTCCCCAATGAAACGGCCGCTGCGGAGTCAACATACGACTCGGTCTCGCGGGTTGCGGTTCGGCTGGAGCAACGGTCATTGAAGGGGCTTCAGTCATCATGTCGTGTTTCTTTCCTGCTCGGTCGGGTTATTATTCCTTGCGCTGCGAATCGAATCGCTTGATCAGCAATTGATTTCCATCGGTTCCGGCTTCTGGGCCCCATGCGGATGATGCTCGCCCTTGTAAACCTTTAGCTTCTCGAGCATGTGCCGGCCGAGGGCATTCTTCGGTAGCATCCGGCGGACGGCGGTTTCAATCACCCGCTCCGGATACCGCTTCATGACAGTGTGAAACGGGATTTCCTTGTATCCGCCGGGATAATGTGAATACCTCGGGTACTTCATTTCGTTTGCCTTATTGCCGGTCAGCTTAAATTTGTTCGCGTTCGTGACCACGACGAAATCGCCGGTGTCAACGTGCGGAGTGTATTGCGGCTTATGCTTGCCCATGAGAACAGTGGCGATTCGCGTCGCGAGCCGACCCAAAACCTTGTCGCGAGCATCAACATGAAGCCATCGCTGTTCGACGTTGCCGTTCTTGGCCAGGAAACTTGATATTCTGCACTTTGGCATTTCTTCAACCTTCATCCACAATCTCGATGCAGGGCACTCCCACAGCGAGGGATCGATGAGGATACTGAAAGATCGGCCGCCGTCAAATCCAGGAATTGCCATTTATCGGACGTTGAGCCGAATTGAGGTCGCCGGGACTGTGCTTCGGGACAGTCGGCTAACCCAATGCGACGCTTCGCAACTTTGTTAGTAATCCGTGCGGCTGAATTTGAACATCGCGATCAGCACGACGCACACTTCAAAAAGAAGCGACGAACCGATGATGACAACCGGGTTCATCGCCGCACGCTGGGCTTCTTGTTTTTCCGCACGCTGGACCAATTCCCGATCTTTGGTGGTTTCCGGCTCGACCAAGAACAAGAAATTCGTGGCATGTCCCCAGCGCTTGGCCAATCGCGTCATATCCGATGTCTTGGGGACGATCCAACGCGCCGTGCGTGCGGTGTGATATGCGGCCTCGCTCTTCTGCCAATCCGGATAGAGAACGAACATGTCGTCCAGCGACTGCACCCCGGCAATGATCACCCACCCCAGCAAGGTGAGGAGAATCGCCGTGATCGTGCTGCGCGTGATGAGGCCCACGAGTGCGGAGATGCAATACAGAAAACTGAAAAGGAGAATGATCAGAGGGATGGACAACAAATATCCCGGTAACCACACGTTCCAGCGGACGCCCGCCACGAGAAATGTCAGGACCACAAAAAACGCCGTCTGAACGCCGAGAAAAGACATCGCGCCCAAATAGCGGTAAAGCAAAAGCCGCCATCGTGGAATCGGCTTGGACAAGACCAGGTCGACCGTCCCGCGCTCGACGAAATTGGGGATGAAGTTGGCCGTGGCGATCACACTCAAGACAATCCCAACGAAACCCAAAACATGATCCATGATTCCGTCGATGATGACGGCCGCAAGGCGATCGGCCCGCAGTCCGTCGGCAGACGTGAACGCCGACGTCTCAATCGTCCACATGCCGAACATGATGTCCACTCGGCCGGGCTGAAAACTCACGCAGAACATCGCCGCCGCGACCACAGAGGACAACAGAAGCATGACCCAAAAGATCTTTCGATCCTTGGATTCGCGGAAGCTGTCGATGATGATCGCCCAGAATTGCATCTTGCTAGCTCACCTCGCGCCGCGCGGGTTCGGTTTCGCGGTCATCGCCTCCACAAAAATTTCCTCAAGGCTCAGCTTGCGCGGCTGGACTGATTCAATCAGTACGCCCGCGCCACGCAATACGTCAATGGCCGCATTCACTTTCCCGACATCGCGCCCCGGAAACGTCACGACGTCGCCATCGAGGTGGCCTCCAAGCGCGCGAAGCTTTTCACCTTCGGCGCCGACTTGTCCTTTGAAGTGAACGCGATATTCGAGCGTCCGCTCGGTCAACTCCGAGAGTGTTCCCTGCCTCGCGACAAGCCCATCGACGAGAATCGAAACGCGATCGCACACCATTTCCAATTCGCTGAGCAGATGCGAATTGAGCAACACCGTTGTGCCCTTGGACTTCAGTTCGAGCAGCAGTTGCCGCACGTCACGCCGACCCACCGGGTCGAGTCCGTCCGTCGGTTCATCAAGCACAACCAGCTCCGGATCATTCATCAGCGCTTGTGCGATTCCAAGCCGTTGGATCATACCTTTTGAATATCGATCGATGCGCGTGTTCGCCCACGCGGTCATGCTCACTCGATCGAGCAGTCGCGGAGCATTTGCCTTTCGCTTAGCCAACGGAACTTTCGCCAGCGCGGCGTAATAGTCCAGCAATTGTGCTCCGGTGAGATATCCCGGAAATCGATGGCTCTCCGGCAAATATCCCACGCGAGCGAGTTTGCCACGATGACCAAGCGGACGGCCTAGGATCGTGCCAAACGCCCTCGTGGGCTTGACCACCGTCATCATGATCTTAACCAGCGTCGTCTTGCCCGCTCCATTGGGCCCGAGCAATCCAAAAATCTCACCGCGACCGACCTGAATATTCACGCCCTTAAGCGCCTGGACCCTCCCCCTGTACGTCTTGCGGACGTCGATCAGGTCGACCGCCCAGTTGGTCATTTCGGTGATGGCGAGAGCCGTCATTGTTTTCGCAACATCGCCTTTTTATTGTGGGACCGACTTTCCCGTCGGTCTTTGATAACAGACTGGAAAGTCCGTCCCACATCATTCAAGAAAAATTCGCTTCTGGATTTCGTCTACAACCTTATCGATATCGGCCTCCGGCGTCAGGTCGATCCAATTCACGTTGCGAAATCGCCGCAACCACGTCCGCTGCGACTTGGCCATCTGCCGCGTATTGATCTTGATCCGCTCGATGGCCTCATCGAGATCGAACCGCCCGCATAGGTGCTCGATGATTTCCGCGTATCCTAACGCCTGTCGAGCGGCCACGCTTAGCGGCTTCGACTCGGCAAGCAATCCGCGAACTTCCTCGACCAGCCCGGCGGCGATCATTCGGCGGACGCGTTCGTTGATGCGGCGGCTTTGGATTTCCTTTTCCCATCGAAGTGCGATGAAGACGCAATCATGCTTCGTGCGATCGCGGTCCCATTGTTCCTGCAAGGAACTGATTGGCTTGCCGGTGAGTTCGTGTACTTCCAACGCTCTCACAAGTCTCCGCAAGTCGTTGGGATGCAGTCGTTCTGCGGCCTTGGGATCGACGCCGCGCAATCGCTCATGCAGCGCCGCCGTACCTTCCCGCTCAGCGATTGCCTCCAATCGTCGCCGCAGCTCCGCATCCGCACCTGGTCCCTCAAATAATCCTTCGCTCAGTGCTTTGATGTAGAGCGGCGTGCCGCCCACGGCGAGAATCGGTTGCCCGCGCGCGGAAATATCGGCGATCGCTTTCTCGGCCAATCGCACAAACTCAGCGACCGAAAATTCTTCCGACGGCTCGACCACATCGAGCAGATGATGTGGAATTCGCCCGCGAACTTCCGCCGACGGCTTGGCCGTCCCAATGTCCATCCGCCGATACACCTTCATCGAATCGACGCTCAAAATCTCGCCGCCGACGCGCAGCGCCAGCTCCCGCCCCAGCGTCCCCTTTCCCGAGGCCGTACAACCCATGATGAAAATCAAACGTGCCATATGCCTCCCCCCTTTATAAGGGGGGAGCGGGAGGGGGGTAAGCGGGGCCTGCGAGGTCACGATCGGCCGCCAACTCTCATTGCATGCCATGTCAATATAAGCACCAAGCGTCGCGAATCCCTCTACCGGTGAGGCGGAAAGTGTTTTCACGGGCTGGAACGCCCAAAAATCGGCGTTCCTGATACTGTCAAAAAATTGTGGCCTCTGGCACGCGAAGTGCCACGACAATATGATGTGTAATACCAATTCCAGAAATTAATGGCGCGGTTCGGTTTCAGTGAGTGCCACTGGTAGCTTGCCTGCCAGTACTGGTACGGGCGGACAAGCCGCCCATGGCACCCCGGAGGTAGCGCCAATAATTATTGGGATTCGTATAAGAGAGACCATGCATGGGGATCCTGGCGGCCTTGTCGCACTTCTGAAGCGCTAGGTGGCACAAGAGAGGATGGGGGTCATGAAGGGTGCCGGGAAGCGTTCGACCGTTGTCATCGTATTTCTTAGCCTCATTACATCGACCGCTCGTGCCGGGCCGGTCGTTTACACGGATTTGTACGCTTTCCTCAATGCCGCCGGAAATGTACACACCATTGACTTCGAGACGCTGCCCGATGGAAGTCCAAGCTACTCGGGTGCCCAGATTACGCCGGAGTTCAACTACACGAAAGAGGGTGTGACGTTCTCAGCGCCAACTCCAGACCTGCGGGTTTTGGGTGTCCCTGGAAACCATTACCTATTTACAAACGACTCGAGCGGCACAACAACTCGGCTCATTGCCACGCTCACAAATCCCGCAAGGGCCTTCGGGGTGGAGTTCGCGGGTGCCACAGAACTATCCTTTCTGGACAGTTCGGGTGAATTAATAACGAGAGCGTACAACGGCGGGAATGGAATCGACTTCGGTTTCACGGGAATTGTTTCTAACATTCCCATTGCCAGCGTAGTTGGTTTTCGGGGGGCCTATTTCGAAGGTTGGCAGTCCGTTCGCTTCACTCCCATCCCCGAACCTTCGACGGGAATAGCTCTTCTAGCCGGAATTGCCTTGTGCGCTGCACTCCGTCGAGGGCGAATGAATTCGGCGGGTGCCCACAGTCGTTCGATCCTTCTCATTTTACTTGTTGGGTTCATCACCTCAGCCGCTCGTGCCGGCGTGGTGGTCTACACGGACTTGCCTTCGTTTCTTCAAGCGGCCGGAGATGTACACACCATCGATTTCAAAACGCTGCCCGATGGGAGTCCGAGCTATGCCGGAGCGATGATCACGCCGGAATTTAATTACACGTCGCAGGGGATCAGTTTTGCATCTCCTTATGGACAGTCACTGATCGCGATAGCTCCGCCCGCACTTTTTTTGCTACACACGGCCGATCCCGCCGGAAGCAGCGGTCAAGCGTGGATGGTCGCCGATCTAATCAAACCCGTGAGCGCATTTGGCATCGAGGTTCCGGGTGGCACAATGTTGTCTGCATTCGACGCCGCAGGGGCTTTGATTGAGAGTACATATCATGTGCAGAGCGGGTACGCATTCCTAGGGCTCACGTCAGACGTTCCGATCGCAAGCGTCATAAGCGATCGAAGCGCCTCCTTTGAGGATTGGAGCTCTGTTCGGTTCACCCCTATCCCGGAGCCTTCGTCTGTCATAAGCCTTCTTATGGGCATTACTGTATTTGTGGGCTTGAAGGGACGGCGGAGGCTTTCTGTGTCCATGCGGCTCCGTAGCGCGCCAAGTTCACGCGCCATCGTGATAGCGTTTGCATTTGCCGGCTCAGGCGTATGTATAACAGCGCAGGGGCAAACATGTCCCCATGCTTCTGTAAGCAAAACGTGGACATCGACAGGCGATTTCAACAATGGATTTCCGATCAATGGCGAAGGCCGGGTGGCCCAGGTTGCGCCTTGTGCAACCTGGGGCCAGGATTTTATCCCCCGAATCCATTCGCCAGCTTCCGAGATCCCGAACCCGTCCCCACCTTTCGCTCCGCGAAAGATGGGCTACCCGCCCAGCGAGTCGATTCAACCCCGTTCACGGGGTTTCGCGACGCCGCAGGCGGCGAATAGGCCAGTCCTTTGAGGACTGGTCGAACGCGCCGGCGATTCTGATTGGTATTTTGTTTTCCTCGCGCTGCAGCCCGTTTCAACGGGCTTCTCGATCAGTTGCTATCAAATGAAAAACGCGTTGAAACGCGCTCGGAAAATCAGAAAAAATGGATGGGGCTTGACGCTTCACCGGCCGTAAAACGGCCGGCCTAACGAACGACTAAGGCCGGTGAACCGGCCTCGTCGGGTGGCCCAGGTTGCGATGTCTGCAACCTGGGGCCATGATTTCGTCCCTAATGCTTTGAATCCATCCCTCACCTTTCGCTGCGCGAAAGATGGGGCACCCTTTTATCCCGTGTGTCGTCTCAGGCTTGTTTCAATCCAGTGAGCGAGTTCGTCGGCGGTGAGGTCATAAAACAACCGATAACGAATCCGATTGCGGCGATCCCGATGAGTTCTCGCTCCAGGAATCAGTCGTTTGTTCGCCTATGCGTTGCCCGAATTGGCTCCACTCGCTATACTTATTAGGGTTCAACAATCGCGAGTGACACGACCATGACCGTCAGTTTTCAATTGCCATCCGAATTGGCCGAGAACCTTCAACGAGGACTCGGAGACCTTGACCTTGCTGCCAAAGAAGCCCTGCTCGTTCAAGCCTTTCGGAGCGGCCTGATTACTCACTATGGGCTATCTCAGACTTTGGGCATCGATCGCTTCGAGACTGATGCGCTGCTCCAGCGTTATCGAGTGACCGAAGGGACGCTCACTTCTGAAGACCTCGAGGAAGAGCGGAACAATCTCGACCGTCTTCTAGGCCCGGCTCGCTCCTGATGCTCGTCGTCGCCGATAGCTCGCCAATCATCACCTTGGTGAAAATTCAGCAGGTCGATCTTCTTCCGAAGTTCTTTCAACGCCTCATCATTCCACCGGCTGTTGCTACGGAGCTTTCAGACCCAAGGCGTTCTGCGGCTGTACGCGAACTCATCGAATCCGCACCCGATTGGCTGGAAACGATGTCGCCCACGGCACTCAAAATCATTCCCGGCCTCCATCCTGGAGAATCGGAAGCAATCAGTCTCGCCCTGGAGCTTCACGCCGAATTGCTCCTCATCGACGAGCGAACAGGATATCGCGCAGCGAAAGCAAGGGGCTTCAGCGTCGTGGGATTCCTGGGCATTCTCGAACGCGGGGCCCGCGAAGCATTGCTCGACCTCAGAGAAGCATTCGATCGCTTGCGGCGCGACCCGACGATCTGGATCAATCATAAGCTCCTCGACCAGCGACTTGACTACTTCCTGAAAGATCGGCTCGGATAGTTCCTCTTGTATGAGGGCCCGCCCTTTTCGATCTATCCCGTGTGTCGGCAAAGGCTTGTTTCAATCCGCGGACAACGCCTCTTGGTTCACCTTGTTTCGACGTTTCGACGTTTTTCACCTCGCTCGACGAAAAAACAAATTCCACCGATCACCCTCGACGTTATACCTGCATGGAAACCGTGCTCTCTCGCGACCGAACATCTGCGTCAATCTGCGGATCTGCGCTTGCCTCGCTGCCTCATTGCCTTACCGTTTTCGATCTTCTCTCTTCGCTATTCGGTCTCGTTTTTCCGTGTTTTTTCGAGTTTTCAGTTTCTAGTCCTCAAGTGCCACACTATGACACTCACGAAAAAATACATTACCAAACGAACCCATCTGAAAGTCTTACTGGAATCGCAACGGGAGAGGGGGAGCTGGTGAATGTCATCGCCCTGAATCGTCGCAGGCTTGTTTCAATCCAGCGGTGGACGGCTCCGACTTGGGTGCATTTTGTATCAATTTTATCACGCTCGTGCAATACGAAACCGCACCTAACGTTAAGAATCTAAGCGCCGCTCGCAGCAATGCGGACGGTGCTTTTTTCATGTGCTTCATTTAGAGAATAGAAATGCCTGATGGTTCGCGCGATTCGCGACACATCATGCTCGGTGAGTGGTGGAATGTTGGGGATGCGGATGATGCGGCTCTCGACTTCGCGGGCCACGGGACAATCGCGACGCAGCGAATTGTAAAACTCGAGGTCCGCGCAATTTCGATATTCACTCGTCTCCGCGTCGATGCCGTGGGAGAACAAGTTTTCGCACAAGTCGGCGGCTCGCTCGGCCAGAACTCCGTAATAAAGACCGTTCCAGGCTCCGCCGAACTGTGAGGCCAATGGACGGATTTCATTTACGCCAGCGAGCGCATGATCGAGCATCTTGCCCACGGCTTGCCGTCGCGCAATCAGCTCATCGACTTTGGTCAACTGACTTCGACCGAGCACCGCCTGAAATGGATGAAATGCTCGCGACGACGCGGGATTTAGAGAACGATCAAGATGCGGTTGCTCGGTCATCATTTGTTGCTGGATATCACCTTTGAACCAACGCAGCAGTCGAAGCGCCGGCCAGGCGCCGAAACTGAAGACAGACTCTCGCGTGCTGAAATCCATCACCGCGCCAGTCACTGCCGCTCGCCACGCCCCGCTTCCGGTACGGCCCTCAAACAACCGCTCAAGCCGATCTCGGATAGCAGTCGCAAGTGCATCATCATCGGTCACAATCATTCCGCCGCCGAATGTGGTCAGAAGCTTCAACACGCTGAAACTATAGATTGCCGCCCTACCAAATGTTCCAACCTGCCGATCGCCGATGCGCGAGCCCAAAGCGTGCGCACAATCTTCGAGAACCACAAGGTTGTGGCGCTCGGCAATTCGTGTGAGCGCGTCCATGTCGGCCGGATGCCCGAACATGTGCGTGGCCAGAAGCATCTTCGTACGCGGCGTGATCAATCGTTCCACGTCATCCGCATCAACGTTCAGGTCGCCGCGGCGAATGTCCGCGAAACGCGGAGTCATTCCGAATTGGCAGAACCGCTCGATGACAGCGAACAAGTTGAAGGCCGGAACAATGACCTCATCGCCGGGAGCAAAGTTCATCGCTTCAAGAAGCAGATGGATTCCCAATCGCCCGGATGACACCGCGATCGCGTGACGACGACCGACATAGGCCGCGAATTCCCGCTCGAATGCGGCAATCTCACGGGCGTTGCGACGCGGTGCAATGAGTGCGCCGAGAATTCGCGCATAGTCCCCCGCAGTGATGTGCAAACGATGTCGTGGGATGGATGTAAGATGCATAACTTGCGTTGAGTCCTAGCCCATCGTCGCGAGGCCGAGGCGCACCAGCTTCCTCAATTCAAAGAAACTGCGCACGTCGAGCAATCTCTGAAAGACAACGCGAGGCGAAAAATAGAATGATCGCATGGCCTGGCGGCGAAGTTTTTCAACTTGCGCCGGATTCAAGTGTGTGTGGCGAATGTTGCCGGCTGCGAAGGCTAAATCAGACTCTTCACGCAAGAAACCCTCTTTTCTTGCTCGCTCTTCGTATGGAGTGCCCGGAAGCGCGTTGACCACGTTGAATGAGACATAATTCGGCCGAAGAGAACGAGCGAATCGAATGGTGTCGCGAACGTCCTGCTCGGTGTCATCTTCGAACGCCAGCATGATGAAGGCCGTTGTTTCAATGCGAAGTCGCCGGCAATCGGCGAAGACTTCGGCAATTTTTTCGTCCGTGATTTTCTTGTCCAGCATCCGGCGCTTCGATTCGTGGGCATGCTCGACGCCGAATTCGATGCCGTAGCAACCGGCCTCTTTCATGAGTTCAAGCATGTCACGAGTCGCGACATCGACGCGCGTGGTGCAGAGCCATTTAAGCCCGAGTTTGCGATTCGCGAGCTTGGCGAGAAATTCCTCGGCAAGTCCACGATGCAGCCCGAAGGTCAGGTCCTTGAAATACACTTCGCGGAAGCCGAGGCGGTCGATCTCCACAAGTTCCTCGATGACGTCATTGACGTCGCGATAAAGCATTTTCTTGTAAAGCTGATTGTCGATGCAAAATTCGCAGCGGAACGGGCAGCCGAATGCCCATTGCACGCAGGTCACGGGGCCGCGTTTGCTTTGCGGGAAGCAATAACGCCCATCCCGAAAGATGTCGTGCTCGGGGCGAGAAATCCGCAGGCCATCGCCGTATCGAACCTTGGCCTCGGGCACCATAAGCTGAGTGGCTTCGTATTTCGCAATGTTGAATGGAGCTACGCTGTCGCTGCCGGGGGTTATAAGTTCACCGAGGTTGTTCTCGGCCGTATTCAGGATCATGCCGTCGAGCCATTGATGATCCTGCAGGATGCGAGCAAGACGCGGCTTGTCCTTCAGAAGCACGATCGTTCCCACGCCATAGACTGGAATTCCGCCAAGTGATGCCTTGAGTTCCTTTAGGTGAGCCAGCTCCTCTTCCAGTTGAGAACTGGAAAGAAGCGAAATGATGCCCTGGACACCCTCCTTACGTATACGATCAAGAAGCTGCGACCAGGTTAACCGATCGAGCTGGGCGTCGATGTAGTGAGGCCGAAATCCCGCATCGCGAATCGCCCCGGACAATAGTATCAGGTCGATGCTTGGAAAATGAGCGTCATGGGCGGAGTCTTTCTCTCGCAACGAAGCTCGGCGGCAGAAATCCGACGCGCTCGGTGGATCTAACAGGAGAAATGATTGTTGATCGGGCAATTGCATCCCCACGCGATGCGAAGCATGACGCCATAATCAGGCGACCTGCCTAGGGCCGCGAACGCTCTCGCAGTCCAGCATCGCGATTGCGCGGAATTCCCGGGACGTCCGGGAAATGCGCGCTCAACGGGCCTTTCGGTAAGATTCGGAATGGGCTTGAGGCAGCCAGGGCGAATTGAATTCTTATCGGAAACAGACCGATAACCAAGAGCCGAATGAAGCGACGAAACGAATGATTCTACTTCGGCACTTTTTGCCGCTGTCGCCCTGGGCTGACTTTACTGAGCGACAGAACATGGCACACGCTGGTGAACAATCGCGGCGTGCTGCAACCACTGTGCTTCGGATGGGTAAGTACTAGCACTCATGGAATCGTCGAATCCATCACATTTGTCGTCCACCATGCCCCCGTCCATTTCTCATGGAGGCCGCCGAGTCGCATTCATTGGTGTGCTAATTGTGACCATGATCGCCGGGGCGATTCGGTTCGTTCGCCTCGATTCCGAAAGCCTATGGATCGACGAGCTCGCCCAGGTTGCGACGTACAAATTGCCGCTTTCGTACATTGTCGGGGAAGCGGCCACAACGACCCAGCCCCCTCTTGATTACTGGATTGGAGCGGGGCTTGATCGGCTCGGATTGGCAAATAGCGATTGGTGGGTGCGCGTGCCGGCGGTCCTATTCGGGACGCTGGGAGTCGCTTTGCTCGGATGGTGGGGATGGCGGGTGCACAGCGCTGTGGCGGGAATTACGGCGGCGATGTTGCTGGCGGTTTGTCCGCTCCATGTGGCCATGTCGCAGGAAGCTCGTCCATACACGATTTTCGTGTTTCTAGCGATGTTCAGCGTTGCACTGTTTGATGCGGCGTGGCGTCGGAATCGTCCGGGTTGGTGGGCACTTTTCGGCATCACATTTCTCGGGCTCTTGCTG
This sequence comes from Planctomycetota bacterium, assembly GCA_016200265.1. Taxonomy (GTDB): domain Bacteria; phylum Planctomycetota; class Phycisphaerae; order UBA1845; family UBA1845; genus JACQFE01. The sequence goes on from JACQFE010000021.1 coordinate 33,934, forward strand.
AGTCGGTGGGTGGAACCGCATTTTATTACGTTGGGGTTGCTCATCTATTGTGGGATCGGCTGGCTACGGGGGCGGCGAACGCCGGCGGATGGCAACGAAGGTCAACGCACCGGGGCCCGAATCTCGTGGGCAGCAACGATCATGCTCCTTGCCTATGCGATCTACAATCCCATTTTTGGAATCATCCTGGACCACAATCGGCGGGCGATTGATCCCCAGGTCGGCGCGTGGTGGGAACGATTTCTCCAGAACATTGCCGAAGCGTCCGTGGCCATCGTTCGCGGCTATTCCGCATCCACGCTTCGCGCGGTTGAAGCCTCGGAGTGGCCCGTGTTTCTCGCGGTGATCTTCACGACCGCCGGACTGGCGGGATTTTGCGTACGCACATGGCGGCGTCGCGATAGCACAGGCGGCGCATTTCTGGCCACCATCGCAGCGTTTCCACTGCTTTTCGGCCTGACGTATGCACGGATGACCGGAACGCCAGCGAAACCGCAGTACTTGCTTCTGCTGTCAATTCCGATGCTGCTGGGAATCGGTGTCTGCGCCGAATCGATTCGTAGAATCGTGGTGCCGGCTGGTCGGCGTTCCGCGTGGGCCACGTTTGCGGCCGTTGTCTTGATTCCTCTCGCGCCGATGGCCTGGGGCAGCTATCGATCCATCACTGAAATCGAGAAATGTGATTGGCGCGGGGTGATGCATTATCTTCGCGACCACTCGGAACCCGGCGACGCATTCGCCTCGGCGGGGTCGGATACGGTACCGCCGACCTATCGAGCGTACGTGCCGCGAATTGGGCGTTATTTCGAGCCGGATTCGCACTTTTTTGCAACGGATGCCGACGCCTCGCTCGCCGCGATAGACAAGGCGCCCTGGACTCGCACCGACAATCGGGTGTGGATCGTTTGCTACAACGATCGCATGTATCTTGGTTATGATTTACTGCCCGCGCCGACGGAAATCGTGCCCGATATTCAAATCCATCCGTTCCACGGATTGTTCATAGTGGAGATTCGGGGTAACAAGCCCGCAGTTGAACGACTGATGCATGGGTTGGCATTTGTCAGCCAAAACTTGCCGAGCAACAGCTCGTTCGCTTCCGCGAATATCCTCCGCGGCCGCTATCTGCTTGAACATGGTCAACTCGGTGAAGCAGGGGCATCGTTTGAGGAGGCACGTCGTCAATGTGCCGGGCCGCAGGAACTTTTGGCATTGGAGCAGACCTATCTGCCGAATCAGGCTCGATCAGTGCGGGCGACGAAGGAGTCAGAAAACCTACCTCAACCAATCCCGCAGCCTACGCCTTAAAGCGTCACTACGCCTCGTCGAACACCGAGAATCCGCGCGAGATCAAATCCTGGATATCGATCACGCCGACCAGTCGTTCTTCGGCGTCGACCACAGGCAATTCGTCGATCGCGAACTGGCGCATGAGTTGGAGGGCGTCATTGACGCGAGAGTCGATGCGCACGCGCTTTGGAGACTTGGTCATGACGTCGCACACGGATTGATCGATCGCAGGCCGCGGGGCGCGGAACAGTCGAAAAAAGTCACCGTGAGTGACGATGCCGACGAGCTTTCCGGCGGCATCGACGATGGATGCGGCGCCGGCGCGTTTGGGCGCTTTGAGAATCGCTTCGTAGCATTCGGCCAGCGTCGCCGTGTCGCGAACTTTCGGACATTCCTTCTCCGGACGCATGATGTCGCCGGCTTTCATCAGATAGCGACCTAGGGCTCCGCCGGGGTGATAGGCCGCGTATTGCTCGGGTTGGACTTCTTTCAATTCCATCACGGTCAGTGCGAGTGCATCGCCCATCGCAAGCATGGCCGCAGTGGATGAGCTTGGGGCAAGACCGAGAGGACAGGCTTCCGGCGTCTGGCCGATATCGAGAACCACGTCTGCCTGTGTAGCGGCGGCCGAATCCGATTTCGCGGTGAGAAGGATGATCTTGCAGCCGATTGCCTTGAGCCGCGGGAGTAGTTCGACAAGCTCGGAGCTTCCGCTCTTGCTGAATGCGACGACGACGTCGTCAGAATGTATCATGCCGAGATCGCCGTGCAGGGCGTCGACGGGATGAATGGAATAGGCGAGCGTGCCGGTGCTTGCGAGCGTCGCCTGTATTTTGGCTCCGATGAGACCGGCCTTGCCGACGCCGGTGACGCAAATGCGGCCCTTGCAACCCGCGATCATCCGCACTGCCGTCACAAATGATTCGTTCAGTCGTTCGAGCGCATCGAGAATCGCCGTCGATTCAGCCTGGAGCACCGAACGACCGCGCGAGAGAATTCGTTCACGAACCGGAAGGTTTGACTCCGGCAGACGTGAGGCTCCCACCTTTCGCGTTTCGGCTGAATCCAAGGATGTTCGGGCACCGGCCATTGTGGTCGAGATTATGTCGCTAATTCCCCCGCTTCTCAAGTTTTCGTTTTGGCGGCTCCGTGTCGTCGGGCCGCACTGGCGCCCGGGTCACCGTGATGTTTGATTTTTGAACGCCCGCGCCGGTCAGCGCATCGGTCACGTCATCAATGCGAGATTGCGGCACTTGTGGGGCCGCTTTGATGGCAATGAGCGTGGTAACGTCCTCGGTTTTTGTATTGTTCACGGTCGCGATGGCCGCTTTCAACGAGATCGGCTCACCCGAAAGTGTCAGCGAGCCGTCATTGCCGATTTGAAATTCGATGCGGCGGCGGACCGCGCTGCGAATGAGAAGCGTGACCGGCGTTCCCTCTGGCGGAATCGAATCCATATCGGCCTCAAGCCATAAATCCGCATTGTCCGAAGTGTGCGTCGCATCGAGCGAGATCACCGATGTGTCGAAATCCACGACGCAGGCTACGGTTCCCACGGTGTCAGCAGGAAAATGTCCATCTGGATTCTTCGTCGCGCCTGCGAATACCCAATGGAGTTTCTTGGGATGATCGCTCTTTCCAATGAGGCGTATCCACGATTCGGGTGTGGTTGTGCGTTCGCCATGCTCGTCGCGAATTCGGACTCGAAGCTCGACCGGCTCGCCGGTGGTCGCAATCCAGCGATCGGCTTTTTCGTCAAATCGCGGTGGGTGCCCCGGCTCGATGCCAATGAGTCCCATCGCCTGAAAGACGTGCGAGGGTTTGGCGTCAACGGCAAGTATGCTCTCATGTTCTTTGGTGTGCGGACTACAGGCGAAGAGTTCGAGCGGACCTTTTCGAAGAACGACTTTCGCGGAAACTTCGACCTGTCCGGCAGCGAAGTCGATTCCCACTCCCGGTGCGAACGCTACGATTTTCACATGCCGGTCGCGAGGAGCGTCATTCTGTTGTTCCAGGGCAATCGAAGCACGAATCAGGACAATCACGGCCGCCGAAGTGAAGATTCGTTGAACATTGCTCATTTAGTTTCTTAACTGTCCACCGGCGGGCTGGCCTTGATGATTTCAAGCATCGGCTTGAATCGAGGGATATCCGTCCGGCCGCAAAGTTCGAACATCACCGCTTCCACCGTCGTAATCACGCCGCCGGCATGTCGCATTCGATCCAGCGACAAGGAATGGTTGAGCGCACCCCGCCCGCCCACGGCGTCGGCGCAGACAAACGTCGTATAGTCTCGCGAAAGCAAGTCAAGCACCGTTTGCTGCACGCATACATGCGTTTCGATTCCCACGACAATCACTTGCGTTCGATCGAGAGTGAGCATCGCCTCGCGGACGGCCGGTTCTGCCCAGCAACTGAATGCGGGCTTTTCAATAACCTGCGCTTTGCTCGCGTGAAGCTCCGCTTGCAACGCACCCACCGTGTGACCAAGCCCTTTGGGATATTGTTCCGTTACAAGGACGGGAATGTCGAGCACCTGTGCGGCCTCGATCATCTTGCGGCTGTTTGTGACGACACGCTCCGGCCCGCCGATCAGCGGTAGAATCTTCTCTTGAATGTCGATGACGAGCAGCATCGCGCGATCAACGTCAAGCTGATCGTGGCGCAGGATCGAATGGGTTCGGGCCTCGCTTCTCATCAACATTCCCACCTTACAGTGACACGCGAAACAGCGCTGTCATTCTGAGGTCGCCGAAGCGACCGCAGAATCTCCAATTCGAGATGCTTCGCTTTGCTCAGCATGACGTCTGTATTAGCACTATCGACCATTCCACGGAATTCACCGTTCGCCATATTTTGGATCATTGGTCTGGTCAAAGCACTCGCGGTAGGCGGTTTGGATGATCGGGCTCAGTTGCGATGAGATTTCTTCGGTGAGTCTGTTTCGTCGAATCAACTCCACAACATCGCCCCAGTCTTTGAAACGCCAGGTGACCAACTTGAGCTCGATCAACCTTGCGAGCGATACCGTTTGAATATCGCCGTGGCTCTGCTTTTCAGCAGGGTCTGGAAACCGAACGGCATGGTTCTTTTCCGGATGACCCGCAAGCTCGCCGGCGATGAGAACGTCGATCGTCACGCCTGTTTGACGGTCGCGAAACCGCCGCGGCCCGCCATCGGTTTTCTCATATTCGCTAAATTCGCCGCAAAATCGAACATAGTCATTCTTGCGCAGAATCACCTCCACATCCACAGTCTGACGCGGATAGTCGTAAGCGTTTAGCGCCACGCCGCCGATGACGACGTGGTCGATGTTTGCGGAGTGAAGTCTCTCATCAAATCCGCGAAGAGTATCCCACAAGGGGCCTTTCTTTTCGAAGAACATCACCTTCCGACGAAGAGGAAATTCCAGCAGTTTCCAGGGATCACGCTCCGTCATGCCCGCCTTGGCCGCAAGCCAGTGAATGATCGGAAGCATGCCCGTATGAATGAATAACGCGTAGAACATCGAGTAGCGAATTTCCAGATATCGCAGAATTCCGTCGAGCACGGCGATGGAAAGTCCCCAGGCAATGCGGGCGCGGCGTGTCGGCGGCGAGGCCTTCGGATCGGGCATCATCACAAACGTGAACAGAGCGAATTCCGCTCCGGTCATCGGGCCCAGAGCAAAGACCAGACCGCCCTGACCAAGGGCCATCCGCAGCAGCCCCATGAACACAAATCCACCCAGCCAGGACGCCGCCAGATCGAGCCGGTTGATGCGATACATCATCGTCAGCCCGAGCACCATGATGATGAAGGCAATGCTGTAATCGGCCCCCCACTGCGAACCGGGAGCCACGCTGGCGACACCATGACCCAGCCACAGCGTCATCACGATGGCGAAGTTCGAGGGGTTGAAGAAATGTCGCTTGCTGTCGCGAATCAGATATTTCGAGAGAATACCCCAGACCGCGCTGACCACAAACACACGCCAATCGTTGCTCTCAAGGAGTATCGCAATGCTGATGCCCGTCAGGTACGCACTGAGCGGAACGGCCACCTGTCGGAGCAAGAGGATTCCCAGCAGAAAATCGAGCCCGCACGCCGTGCCCAGGGCCAGAGCGATCTCGGTCGGATTCCGGTTGAAGTAGTATACGGTCTGCCCGAGGATCACCCAGAGAGCCTCTGACGCTTTGCTGGTTGTTTGAGACCATGATGCTCAAGGAGTCGGACTTACAAGTTACGAGTTACAAATTACGAGTTACCCAAAACAATTGCCCATAACTCATAGTGATCTTCCAGCGAATAGGAAAAGTAACTTGGAACTGGTCACTTGTTCAGTTCCACATCAAAGCCAGATCGGTCATGGGATGTTCCAGCTCGCTTCGGCTTCGATCGAGCTCTTCTTCCAGCCGGTCGATCATTTCTTCATCTCGCCACGCGTATCGTCGCAGGATTGCCTGCCCAATTTCATTGTCATGACACATGTTCTGGGCGATCTGCCACCAAGATCGCGCCAGACTGAACCGTCCAGCCTTCACATACGCATCGCCCAACGTCATCGCCAAGGTCGCTTGTAAGTGTTTCGAGCCGACGCCGAGATTGCGACCGATCGCAACGCACTTGGCGATATCCTGCGCCGCGGCATCGGGCGGCGTCTTTGCGGATTCGGGCCAAACGAGCCGCGCCGGGCGGTGCAATTGATTCAAACCGCGGGCGAACAGCGCCGGTACATAGTATTCGTTGCCGGGCTCATTGAGAATTTCCGTAAGAATGTCAACGGATTGCACGCTTGATGGGGCCTTGATCTCCAAGGCCGGAAAGAGCAGCATGTTATCCACCCAAGCGAGCGCGAGTGAGAGCTTGGTCTCACGTGACGGATGCTCACGAACCAACTCCTCAAAGAATTTGATCGGCTGCTTGTCCAGATATTCGGGAAACCGCGGCGTGATCTCACCGCGTTTGCGGGCTTCATCCAGGAAATCGCGACGGATCCTAAATGCCTCCATCCGATACACGTTTGCGATCACAAGTGAATCAGGTTCTAACGTTGTGGCTTCTTGTAGCACTTGAAGCCCAATCTTCGGGTCGGCCACAAGGGCCGTATTCGGTATGCCGTATAAAAAGTCTACTCCTTGTCGCGCAAACCAACCCGGATGCTTCCCTTCCTTCTCAACAAGATAGCTCCGTGCAATTCGATTCGGATCAGGTGCTCCACGAATGTAACGATCCAAGCCTCGCAAACCAACAGGGTCATCGATTAAGCCGGTGGTAACCGCCGTGAGGTTGTTTGGCACATGCGGAAGATCGAGCAGGCCAACACGAATCCAAGCGGCGGCGGCTGTTGCGACGACAATCACGGATCCAATGGTCCAAACAAGGATTCTGGCTGGAGTTCCCGGTGTGACTACCGCTTTCTTGGGGTAGCGGCCCGGCAGGGATAATGCATCGTGAGGTGTCACCACGCAGTCACCTCGGCGTCGCCTTCGCGTAGGCGAGTGAATCGACCCAGCAATGCGCGAGCTCGATCACCTTCAAATTCCTGAATTCGTCCACTCGGCCATTGGATGACGATACGCTCGACGGCGCGGATGTCGGGAATTCCAAAATGCACGGCGTGTTCCGATTGTGACGCGAATCCCTGCCCGCCCTGGACTTCGCGGATTTGCTTTCCGCCCGAAAGGTAGACCGTAACCCTCGCGCCGACGGCATCAGCCGTTGAGGCGAATGCGCGGTTGCCGACGGTCAGCGGCATATCCGGTCGCCCGATCAGCTTGAGCCACAGGAAGCCACGATCCGCCTTCTCCTCGGCGCTCAGCAAGGAACGTGTCTGGTTCACATAATAATTCGACGGCGCTCCCTGATTGGCGATGTACATATCGAGATAGCCGTCATGATCGAAATCCGCGACCGCAATCCCACGACCGTTGAATGTGTCGGTGATGCCGGCCGAGATCGCCATCTCCGCAAACACAGGCGTTGCGTCGCCCGAAGCTGAATTTCCAATTTCCGATTTCCAATTTCCAATTGAGGCTGATTGCCGATTGTCGATTGAAGGAATTGCCAATTGCAGATCTGCCCCCCCTGTTTCCCCCCTTGGCAGGTGGGGAGGCTGGCCCGTCGCTTGCGCTCCGGGTTGGGATTGCACCGCCCCACTCTGTGTTGACGTTTCGACGTTTTGACGGCTCAACGTTGCGAATGTTGCCTGTTGCCTGTTGCCTGTTGCCGCGCTTCCTTTTTGCATGAACAACCGACTCGGTTCATGGCCGGAGAGATCACGGTTACCCATCACCGGCCAATCGCGGGCATCGGCAGTCTGATTCTTCGTCTGCGTGACCATCTCCTGAATCGCGAACCAGTAGTTGTGATTCGGATCGCCCGTCGCGAAGCCATTGACTGTAAAGATGTCGAGTAAACCATCGTTGTTGAAATCCGCGAATTTTCCGCCCCATCCCCAGCCGCCGTCCTGCGTGCCGGAATCGTGGGCGATGTTCTTGAAGCCTCGGCCACCGGGACAATCCGGATCGTAGCGATTCAGCCAGAGCATGTTGCCTTCGTCGGTCTTGTAGCGGCGTTCGAGAATGTTGGTTACGTAAATGTCGAGGTAGCCGTCGTTGTTCACGTCGCCCATGTCGACGTTCATGCCCTTCCACCAGTCGTTCCCGACCCCCGGATGCCCTTTGGGATCGACGACCAGTCGAAATCGCGGAGGAGATTCAGTTGCACCGGTGTTGACGTAGAACTCGTCCGCTCCGAAGTCGTTTGCGATGTAGAGGTCGGGCCAGCCGTCGTTGTTCAGATCGCCGGCGCCGACGGAGAGCGTCCAGCCGCCGAATTTGAGACCTACGTCATCGGCCACATTTTCAAATCGAATCGCACCGCCAGTGCTGACATTGTGATAGAGCACGTTGCGGCCGCCATTGCGTGCGTGCGTAAACGTCTCGTGCATGACGCGCGTCGTGACTGGGTTCCAGAGATCGTTTCGCACCCGGCCGCCGGTTTTCGGATCGATCACCGTTTCCGCAAAATAATTGCCGACGAGAATGTCCAGCCGCCCGTCGCGGTCGTAATCCAGAAACGTCGCTCCGTTCGCGTAGCCCCAGTTGTCCACGCCCGCGTCGCGGCTGATGTCCGTGAATGTGCCGTCGTGGTTGTTGCGAAAGAGTTGGTTCGGCTCGGCCCATTTGACGACATATAAATCGAGATAACCGTCGTTATCCACGTCGCCCCAGACGGCGTGCATGGACGCGCCCTGCGGATTGCCGCAGCCGACGCCCGCGCGCGAGGTCACATCTTCAAACGTGCCGTCACCGCGATTGTGAAACAAGCGATTGAAATCGCCTCGGCCTGAATTGGTGACATAGAAATCAGCGAATCCATCGTTGTCATAATCCCCTGCCGCCGCGGCCGCCCCCACCGATGAAAGCCACGGCATGATGTTCTCAAAGATATCCGCGAGCTTGACCATGGTGTGGACGTTTTTGCACCCGGCCTGTTCCGCGCGATCGACAAAGGTGACCTGAATCTCCGATACTTTGTCGGCGCGCGGTTCGAGCCAAAAGTAACCCGCCGCAAGCAGCGCGATCATCAATGCAAATCGAATGAAGTGAACCATAGTTACTTTGCACGCAGGCGCGCCGGGGATTACCGCCGCACAGGGGAGACGCGAATTCCGAAGGAGAGGCGGTCGATGGCCCGTTCACGGCACGCAAAGCCATTATAACGCGCATGGATGGCCTTTGGTATTAGGAATTTCCGACGTGAAACAATATTCGTGAATGGCCGTTCACGGCCCGTTGAGTCGCCCCACAAACAAGGCATGATCCGCAAGATCAATTAACTGATCGCCATTCAGCTCGCCCGGTGCACACTCGGGTGAATTCGATGTCGAAGCATTGAAGCAGTTTTGCATGGCCGCGAAGTCTCTCATTTCAACGTGTCCATTGGCGTCGAAGTCGCCATTGCCCGCGGGAACGCACGAGAAAATTTTGAAATCAGAGACAAACCAGCCCAGAAGGCCACCGCACCCATCTTTGCCGAATTCAAATTGAATGCGGATCAAATCGCCCGCTCCGGCAATTCCAGTCAGGTCAATCACTGATGTGCCCCACGTCCCGCCGAATCCCGTGAACGCTTCCTGTCCGGCCAACGGGTCGTCACTGTTATCAATGGTCAGCGTCGCGTTGTACTGGTTGTAAGAAAACGCGCTGCCCGGAATGAGTGCGAATGCGGCTCCATTTACGCTGATTCGAAGATTGCCGCCATCATAAGGCGCCTCTGTCGCGACGTAATGCGTGAACGTCACGATCGGCGGGTCCGCGCCTGCAGGGATTGAAATTGTCGGGCTCGTGAGAAAATGCACGGCGGCCTCAATGTCCGTGACGCAATCGCCGGTGTCGGGGTCGGCAATGAACCACGCAATTCCCGGATGACCATCCGGCAAATTGGTGACCTGCGTCCAATTGAATGGAAAGGGCGGATTTGTATTGCTGACCGTCCAGCCATTGGTTCCGTGTTCGAAGTCGTCGCTGAAAATCGTCATCTGCGATCCACACAGCACGGGGGGATTGGAGTCCAATACGGGCGTGACCGCGCCGCAAAGACCCTGCGTGTTCATTTCCACGGCCTGCAGCGTCAAGTCCACCTGCAGGGCATCCTGCGCGCTGAATGCGCTGCTCGATGGCAACCCGGTACGTGGATCGAGTGGAGTTGATCCGACAAGGTCGTTTGCCGCCTGGTTTAATGCAGCATAAGCATCTTGGAAATCTGACGACGCGCTCAGATAGATCGTCAACGCGCGATACCAGACCGCCGCTGACTTAATCGCACCAATTCCAATGACATTGAATCCATTGAAGCTGCCGCCGTCGGTCACCAGAGCGAAGGCGTGGTTCGGCACTCCGCTGCCGCTGTGAACGCCGCCGTTGTCGTTGGGATCGCAAGTCTGAAACGAATGGTTCGCACGATCGGGATGCGCTTTGCACGTCGGACGCCACATATCACGGAACGCGTTTTGCGGAGCAGATCCCTCGGCCACCAGCCATCGCACGCCGCCGGAAATGCCATTGGCCTTCATCGTTGCGTTCACGACGTGACTCTGCGCGAGTTCATCAATGATCGCTTGTCCATTGGTTTGATCGATGGACGCACACGGAATCGTCACCGTGGGGTCAGAACCGCCCAGGCCGGGAGGTCCGCCGGGAACGTTGTTCACGATTAAGACACCGATCGCTCCCACGTTTTGTGCATTTTTGACCTTGACCGAAAAGGTGCAGCTTCCGCGGTCGATGACTGCGATCTTTCCTGAAATCTGCGATCCGTTAGTCAACGCCGAACAGCCCAGCGCCGGCGTCGCGCGAGCCAGATTGCCCGTCAGTCCCGTTTCGCTGAGCGCGGGACCGAAGAACGCCTGACCTGCGGTGAACAATCCGGCGATGTTGGCCGGGCTGTTGATTTTCAAAGCCGTGCCTCCAACGCATTCATCCGTGCGCAGTAAGTTGGGCGTATCCAAACCCGGACCACTGGCCTCCACCGGCCAAGGAGGTCCTACTACGCCGACGAAAGCTCCGTTTCCATTGAACAAATCAACCAGCTCTCCAAACACGTCAGCGTAGGATTCGTTCAGTTGCCCGGGCTGGTTCAGGTAGATCAAATCCGCAGTGAATTGCACGATTCCGTGAGTCAATTCGTGCGCCACTACGTCGTCAATCGTTAGCGCATTACAAAAGACGGCCTGCTCACCATTCCAAAAAGCGTTAGGACACGTCGGTGCGGTTGAATTGACGGTGAGAACAAGCGGAAGCCCGGCGTCGTTGACACTATTGCGGCCAAACATGCGAAAGTAGAAATCGAACATGTCACCCGAATAGTCGTACGCGCGATCGACTTCAATATTTCCGCTCGCCGGATTTCCTTCGGATCGAGTCAGCGGGCCGGGTAACGCATCTGTGAAGGCGGCGTCATGAACCTGTCGATTCTTCGCGGTTTCCACCAAATTCCAGCGATCCAGAATTTCTCCCGTGTGAGCGTCGATGAAAAATCCTTCAACAGTCGTGTTTGGTGCGTCAGCCATCCGCAGAAAATAAGCGAGATGCGCCCCCTTCGGCCTGTTTCCGTACCAGGCAGGATCGACTACTTCGAGCCTGGACTCGTGAGCCGTTGCGGTGGGATCATTCATCGCGTTTGCGGCAATGCGCTCCGCCGCTGCTCGTGTGATTTTTGGAATAGATGACACCCTTGATGGAACAGAAAGAAAATGACCGTTCGCGGAGATGAATTCACCGTTGGCGTTTTGGTGAGTCTTGATGACGCCGCCAAAGACAGGAACTCCGTGATGAATTTGTTGGAAGTTGGTGTGGGTCCACCCCAGGTCATCGCGGCGAGTATTCGACGCCATCAACTGCGCATCCGGATCATCAATCCCGAATTTATCTTTGTACTCCTTGACGAGGTCCAACGGGGATACCGCAGCCCCTGCTACCGACGTGTGTACAGGGATCGGGCCGCCGTCAGACATTCCAACGAAGGTACCTTTATTGGGGGAACTCGATTTTTTGACGACAACCTGAGAAATTTGCCCAAAAGACTGGTATCCGCCTTGCACCAGGTGAAGACACACTGCGGCTGCGAAAAGCTTCCATCCCCGAAAATCCATGTTTGGCTGACTCCGTATTGGAAGGCGTTGTGCGGGCTAGGAACCCATAATCGCTGGATCATAGGCCTGCTCGCCTCACTCGGACAATTTAGAAATCCAGCTATCGGACGCCGCCATGTTTGGCGGCGGTAGCGACAATTTTTCTTGACTTTGTGCCTCCGATAAGTAAAGTTAGCAAGCAAGCGCTTGTTAGGATGCTGCTGTGTCGAGTCAGGGCGTACAACGTCGAAACGAAGTTCTCGAAGCTGCGGAGAGGCTCTTTTCGCTACGCGGGTTTGAGGCCACCAGCGTGCGCGATATCGCGGAGGCGTTGGAAATCCAAGCCGGCAGCCTATACACGCACATCGAGACCAAAGAGGATTTGCTCTGGGAAATTCTCGACAACGCCGCGAATCGATTCTTTGAGGCCGCTCGACCGATTGTCGCGTCCGATCTCGTCACGATCGAGAAATTAAAGCGTGCGATTGCGGCGCATGTGCAGGTCATCACAGGCAGCGCGTCAGCGGCCTCGATCTACATGACGGAGTGGCGTCATCTTTCGGAAACGCGACGTAAGGAATTCGCGGCCCGGCGCGATGAGTATGAGCAAATGTTCCGCGGCATGGTGCATGATGCAATTCGTGAGGGAATCTTCGGCGACGTGGACGAGAAGTTCGCCACGTTGATGATCCTTTCATCCGTGAATTGGATTTATCAGTGGTATCGCCCCGGCGGGCCGATGACGCCGGAGGAAATCTCGCGAAAGATCACGGACCTTTTGTTCAATGGACTGAAGAGAGCGACAGCGTGAGTGATTGTCGATTGGTGATTGAATATTGAAGAAGCCAACTCGCCAGAAAGATGAGAGATGTCATTCTGAGGTCGGTGCAGGCGACGCCCCGTCATTCTGAGTCCCGGCATTCCGGGACGAAGAATCTCGTAGCGAGATGCTTCGCTGCGCTCAGCATGACGGCGGGTGAGGATGCTCCGAGTGGGTGCCCCAGCCCTTGGGCTGGGGGACTTCATAATCTCGACATTCTCGAATCGACAATTTGGAGTGAACAATGGTCATCGCAGTAGACAATGAAAAAACCGCGTCAATGTCCGACGTCGATCCTCGTCTTTCGGCCTTTGAGGCGAGAATTAATCGCGGCGAGAAAATCGAGCCTGCGGATTGGATGCCGGATGATTATCGTCAGCAGCTCATTCGGCTCATTCACGTTCATGCGAACAGCGAAATCTGCGGCGCCTTGCCCGAGGGAAAGTGGATTCCTCACGCACCGACGTTCAAACGCAAACTCGCTCTCGTTGCGAAGGTGCAGGACGAAGTCGGTCACGGGCAATTGCTCTATCGCGCGGCGGAAACACTCGGACCATCGCGCGAGCAGATGATCGAAGACCTCATCAGCGGAAAATCCAAGTTCTCGAATGTGTTTCATTATCCCGCCGAATCGTGGGCCGATGTCGCAATCATCGCATGGCTCATCGACGCGGCCGCGATCATCAATCAAACCATGATGGCCGAAGGATCGTATGGGCCGTATGCGCGGGCCTTGAAGCGCATCTGCTACGAAGAAGCGTTTCACATGAAGCACGGCTACGAGATGTGCGTTGTGCTCGCGGGCGGGACGAGAGTCCAGCGCGACATGTTGCAGGACGCGCTCAATCGCTGGTGGACGCCGATCATGATGTTCCACGGGCCTTCGGACAAGGAATCGAAGCATACGACGCAGCTCGTGAAGTGGAAGGTCAAGCTCAAGACCAATGACGAGCAGCGGCAGCAATTCCTGCGGCAGTTCGTTCCCAAGATGCTCGATCTCAGATTGAAGATTCCCGACAAGAGCCTTCGCTATGACAGTGCGACCGAGACGTGGCGCTATGACGATCCCGACTGGAACGAATTCAAGAAGGTCGTGAACAACGGCGGCCCGGTCTCGCACGAACGCGTCGAAGCCCGCCGCCTCGCCCATGTTGACGGCCTATGGGTCCGCGAGGCGCTCACAGCCCACGCGAATCGCCAGCCGATACCGATGCCGGAGAGGAATTGATACGCGAGATTCCGATTTAACAAATGATTTGAGGACTTGACGATGAGTGCTATGAAAGAATCCCTTCGGCGCTGGAACCCAAACCGCCTTCCAATCATTGTTTTTGGATTCATTGCCGTCATTGCGGCCAACACATATGCCGCGCAAAGAACAGTCAATTTGAACAAGGATTGCGTGGTCAAATTCGCGACCACACCTGAAGCAAAAGAAATCCTCGTAAAGAAGGACGATTTCGCAAATCGCCTTTGTCCTTTCGAGCGGGCAACTTTGTTAAAGAGCACAAGTCCCGTTTCGACTGAAGATTTCCTGGCATTAACTGCCGCCCAGGCCAAAGAATGGACGGATGACGAAGTCGAACGATTCACATCGTTAATTCAGACAGCCGCTTCAAAGACCGCGTGGATCACGACCTCATTTCCCAAAGACGTATTGCTGATCAAGACCACCGGCAAAGAACAATGGGACAGCCCATACACCCGATCCAATGCGATCATATTCCCGATGTCAGTTCTTCGTCTTCCCAAAGAAATTCTCAGCGACATTTTGGTGCACGAGCTGTTTCATGTTCTCTCTCGTCAACACCCAGAACTTCGAACGAATTTGTACTCGATCGAAGGTTTCCTTGCCTGCAATGAGATCGAGATTCCGAAATCGGCCGAACTTCCCAGAATCACGAATCCGGATGCTCCAGTGGTGAATGCATTCATGGAAGTCAAGCAGAATGGTCAAGACAAATTGGTCGCACCTGTCCTGCTTTCGTCAATTGCGGACGCAGAGAAGGCGAGCCACGCCCCACTCATAAAACTGATCGATCTCCGGCTTCTTGAACTGGAAAAATCGGGGGACCGGGTTGTTCCGAAACTCGATGGCGGTCAAATCAAATTGCTGAAAGTGGATGAGGTCACTGACTATCTGGAAAAAACCGGCGGAAATACCGAATACATCATTCATCCCGAGGAAATCCTCGCTTCGAATTTTATCTTTGTGGCCAATGGATCGACGAATGTGGCATCGGAAAACGTTATTAAGGAACTCCGCAAGCTGCTTTCGAAATAAATATGTTGGAACGGGTTCCAATCGATAGTCAATCATGACCGACACGCAATGGCCCATCTTTGAAGTCTTTCACCAGCAGGCGCGGGGGGAGCCGCACGTACACGTGGGGTCGATTCATGCGCCGGACGCGGAGATGGCGATCATTTTGGCCAAGGAGCAATATTGCCGCCGACAGGCGTGCGTAAACATTTGGGTCGTGCCCGCGAGCGCCATCACCGCGACGCTGTACACCGACGACGACATCTTCGAACGCGCCACCGACAAAAGCTATCGCGAATCGTGGGGCTACAAAACGCCGAAGCATGTGGCCATGCCGCACGGGGACTCGCCGGCGCAAGTTGCCGAGAGCGATTCCGAGGTCAAACACATGTAAGCACCAATGCAGCGAGCTTCTGTTTTGACGTTTTGATTTGTTGACGTTTTGACGTTTTCCGCAATCGACAATCTTCAATCTTCAATCTACAATCATCTTTCGCTCCCTGACGGTCGCGGCTCGGCAAAATTTCCGGTAGAAGCCCGAAACCCCCTATGGTCCCCCTTGGTAAGGGGGACGGCCCGCGCGAACTGAAGTTCGCGGATCGCGAGGCGATCGGGTGTCGTGACCCGCGGCTCGCGGGCGAAAAGCCCTTGAAAAATGACTGATCTACGACTCATTCGCAACTTCAGCATCGTCGCTCACATCGACCACGGTAAAAGTACGCTCGCGGATCGCATCCTCGAATCCACGGGCGTGGTCGCCAGGCGCGACATGCGCGAACAGTTCCTCGACGACATGGACCTCGAACGCGAGATGGGCATCACCATCAAGGCCAACCGCTGCACGTGCCCGTACACGTACAAGGGCGAAACGTACATGCTCAACCTGATCGACACGCCCGGCCACGTGGATTTTCACTACGAGGTCTCGCGAGCGCTCGCGGCCTGTGAAGGCGTGCTCGTTCTCGTCGATGCCACGCAAGGCGTGCAAGCCCAGACCGTCGCCAATGCCTACGCGGCCCTCGAAGTGGGCTGCGACATGATCCTGGTCATCAACAAGATCGATCTTCCTGCCGCGAGGCCTGAGGACATCGCGCTCGAGGCCGAGCAGGTGCTGGGCCTGGATTCATCCGGCGCGATTTTCACCAGCGGCAAAACGGGCTTGGGGCTGGACGAACTTTTTGCGGCGATCATTGAGAAGATCAGGCCTCCCGCGGGCGATCCCGATGGCAAGCTGAAGGCATTGATTTACGACGCCAAGCCCGACGTTCATCGCGGCGTCATTTGCCACACGCGCGTGTACGACGGCAGCTTCAAGCGCGGTGACAAGATCGAGCTCATGGCCGCCGGACGCGACTACATCATCACCGAGGTCGGTAAATGTCGCCCCAAGCCGACCGCAGCGGAAGTGCTCGGCGCGGGCGAAGTCGGTTACTTTCTTGCGGGGATCAAAACCATCGCCGACGTGAGCATCGGCGATACGGTGACGCTTTCGAGCGATCCCACGGATCAGCGAATGCCCGGCTATCAACCGCCGCAACAGATGGTCTTCTGCGATTTTTATCCCGGCATCGGCACGACGACGGACCAACTTCGCGAGGCCATGGAAAAACTGTGGCTCAACGACAGCTCGTTCACGTATTCGACCGTCGGCTCGGACGCGCTGGGAATCGGCTTTCGCTGCGGATTCCTCGGCCTGCTGCACATGCGCATTATTCAGGAGCGACTCGAACGCGAGGGTAATGTGAGTGTCGTGCAGACGGCCCCCACCGTTACCTATGAAATTCTGCTCACGGATGGAGCCACTCAAAAGATCGAATCGCCCAGTGAGCTGCCGGATATTTCCGGAGTTGAAGAAATTCGCGAGCCGTTCGTCACCGCACAAATGATCGTGCCCGCCGACTCGGTGGGACAGATCATGCAGCTCAGCATGGAGCGTCGCGGCCGGCAGGTCAAGACGGAGTATCTCTCGTCGACACGCGTGATGATGACGTATGATTTTCCGCTGGCCGAAATCCTGTACGACTTCTACGACAAGCTCAAGAGCTGCACCAAGGGCTACGGGACGGCGGATTACCACCTCAAGAATTATGAAGTCGGCGACATGGTGAAGATGGATATCCTCGTCAACGGCATGCCTGTTGATGCACTCTCAGTGATCGTGCATCGCGACAAGGCAGCATACCGTGGCCGACGCCTGCTCGAACGCTTGAAAAAAGAAATCGACCGCCATCAATTCGAAATCCCACTCCAGGCGGCCGTCGGTGGTAAAATCATCGCTCGCGAAACGATCAAGGCCTTCCGCAAAGACGTTACCGCGAAGTGCTACGGCGGCGACATTACCCGCAAGCGCAAACTCCTCGAGAAGCAAAAAGAGGGTAAGAAGCGCATGCGCACCGTCGGCAACGTCTCGATCCCACAGGAGGCGTTCATGTCAATCCTCGATCCGGAGGATTGAAAAGTCCCGCAGGTACCCTTGCGGGACTTCATGTGGATCGCCGCTTCATTTGCCATCCGCATCCGCCGCCTCTCTGGTCCCACTTGTCGTTGCAGGTGCTGACGATTGACCGGCATCCTTGGAATGCGTTCGGTAATGGGTGGCCATGTTCTCCGGCTTGCCGTATAGCTCGGGGTGCTGGTACTTGCCGCGTTCGTCGGCGGGCTTGAGAGTTTCGACGGGCGCGCCGTGCCGCCGCAGATACAAATCGTTGCGTACGCCTGACACTTGCCAGCAGACTTTGCCGCCTGGCGTTCCCCCGGCAATCTGGAAGCGGTTGTCCGCGACTTCGGCCGCAATGTGTAGATTAGGCATGGGTGTGCCAATGGCGGTGAGCGAATAGGTGAAATCCTTGTTAATGTCCTCGAAGTAGTCAGGCAGGTTCACTTCGGCCTGGCCATCGGCGTCGAGTCGAATCGTGCCGCGATAGACGTTGAGCGGCTCCGGACCTTCCGTGCAATAATGGGTCAAGTATTTGTTTTCCGGGTCGTGCGGGTGATCAATGCGAAATTGCTTAGTTCCAGAGACGTGGAACTCACCGACCACGTCAACATCCCCGACAAATTGCCCTGCAACGTTGGGAAAGACGCCGTTGGACGTTGTCGCGTATAGGCCAATGCGAAGGCCTTCAGCCGTCACGCCGGTGCCTTGGGTCGAGTGGCCCGAAACGCCAATTGCATTCACTCCGGCATCGGCTTGCCCGTACACGCCGATGCCGCTGTCCGCTGCCAAGCTAATTCCAGCGGTAGCCCCATAGCCTCCCGTCGCGCTCGTCCCGACGACGCCGTTGCCGTTGGCCGCATCGCCGCGAACCGCCTGAAAGCCCGACCCGTTGGTGACCACATTGAGTTGGGTTGCGGCATTGGGCGTGGCTGTACCGATGCCGACGATTCCAGAGGCATTGAGGACCAATCGCGTGGCGCCGCCCGCGGTCACGTCGGCAATCTGAAACAGCCCCTGCTGTGCCGAACCGATCAGAAAACTCCTTCCCGTTCCTGGGGTGGTATTGAGTAACTCAAGGCTTCCCGACGCTGCCCCGAAGTTGTTGGGACCTGCCACGGTCAGTGTGTTGCCCGGAGAACCAGTTCCGATGCCGACGTTGCCGCCGGGAGTGATCGTCATACGTGTCGCCGCGACCGTCATGAACGCAAGCGAATCGTTGCCGCCGAGCGACCCGAAACGACATTCACCCGGGGTAAGATAGGTGGCCAGCGAGCGGCTTCCATCAGTGTGCAGGAAGCCGAAGGCACTCGGCGGGGTTTGGAGCGTCAACGGAAACGCGGGCGTCGCTGTTCCGATTCCGACGTAGCCGGCAGGAGTGATTGTCATACGCGTTAGGGCGAAGGTCATGAACTCTAGCGAGTCGTTGCCGCCGAGCGATCCGAAACGACACTCACCCGGAGTTAGATAGGTGGCCAGAGAGCGGTTTCCATCAGTGTGTAGGAAGCCGAATGCGCTCGGCGGGGTTTGGAGCGTCAACGGAAACGCGGGCGTCGTTGTTCCGATTCCGACGTTGCCCGCGTTGGTATTGAAGATATTCGAGCCGGACGTTTGCCAAGGCCCTGATCCCACGGGTCCACCCAGGGCGAAGAGCGCATTGGGAGTTGCAGTCAATTCCTGGCGGGGGGTAAGAGGTGTATATGCTCCCGTGCTGGCTCCGTTGCGGACGCGAACTTCAAGGAAGCGCTGGTTTCCATCGAATACATTGCCGAAATCGAGGGTCGTGGTAATGAGTCCGTTCTCAACCAGAACGTCGTTCTTCGGCACCATATTGCCCAGTTGGGCGCCGCCTGACCCGAGGTCATAGAGGCGAAACTCAAAGTCATACACGCCATTCGCGGGCACGCCGCTGATTTTGAGCTGACCCTGGTACGTGAAGGCTGTGCCCAAGGGGGCGGCCACGACATCGTACCCCGTGACAAGCACAATCAATGAACAGACGGCGAATCGAGCGGCCATGTTTTCTCTCCTCTCAAACTCATGGATGATAATAATTTCGGGTCCATTCTACAATAATAATCTAATTGTTAGCCGAAAATCGCGGTCCCATTTCTCTCGCTTATCGGACACGGTTGCTCGGAAAACTGTTTGCCCCGGCGCGTCGGTCTGGAGGCAACAACAATTAAGTTTGAAGTCTCTTCGGAGTGCATTGAATCGGTTCCCCGATAACGGAGGATCGGCGCTCCGTCGGTGAGTTGCAATTGAATGCCCAAGCAGTTCGCGCCAATGAGGAATACGAAGCGTTTTTGAAACGGCATCTTGGCAATGTCATCGAGCCAAAGTTTCGTTATCATCCTTCCGTCGAATTGGAGAACAAGCCAAAAGCTGACAACGGCGAGCAATCGGGGCTATTTGCAGCCTAGCTATCCAGGGTAATTCAAGCGGGCTACCTCCCCAGTGTTTTGCGTTGGATTCCCCGGATCCCGCTCGTGGGGTTTACAGCGTTGCCGAGCCTGAGTATCGCGGCGCGTATCGTTCGTGCGTCTCGTCGAACCGCCCCGGGACTCCGCCGGAAATGTCGCTACAATCTCAATGGGAAAGTATCCGGCATTTGCCCGGAGTGCGGCACTATGGTTAGTAGCTTAAGTTAGGAAGACACGCCTTAATGTCCATGGCCCCCTTGCATCGGGATTGGAGCGACTCGGAAAAGAGTCGCCGCGCGCGAAAAGAATCGGCCGACTCCGGCGCGGGCAACGATGCCCTTCGAACAGGCGTCGGGACGCGAATCACCGAGAGTATTTATCCACGTGAGCGGTTGCAATCTTGAAGCCGGCCGATCCCGATAAGGGCTTTCCCGACTCCGCGAATCGTGGACTCCTGCGATTCCTGCTCATCCTGGCAACCCTCGCTTGTTACGCCAACGCACTACGAACGCCATTCATGCTGGACGATCCGATTAGCACGATTGACGACGCACGAATCCAGAGTCCCTGGCGATCGATTGCTCAGAACTTCCAACCGCCGGAAACAACGATTACGGGCCGGCCGGTCGTGGCGCTCACGTTTGCGATCAATTACCTTGTCGGCGGTCGCGATCCGCTGGGATACCACATCATCAATATCCTTCTGCATATCGCATGCGCTTTGCTGGTGGCCGCAATCGCGGAGTGGGCCCTGTCCTCGGCGGCCGTTCCTGAATACCTGCATGCACGATGTACAGGGCTGGCGTACGTCCTCACCCTGGTCTTCGCGACTCATCCGGTTCAAACAGAATCCATCACGTACATCGTTCAGCGCACTGAATTGATGTGGTCGCTGTTTTTCTTGGTGACTTTGTACTGTTGCATTCGTGCATGGGACAATCGTTCGGGCTTGTGGACCGTGGCGGCTGGTGTTGCGTGCTGGCTCGGCGCCGGCTGCAAGGAGAATATGGTTGTCGCACCTGTGCTGGTGCTGCTCTATGACTGGGCCTTTGTATCGCTGCGGCTGAGAAAGTCGCTTCGCGAGCACTGGCGACAACATACGGTGGTCTTTTCAGGATGGCTCCCACTTGCCTGGATTGTCCTGCACGGCGCTCGGCACAGTACGGCGGGTTGGGGTTTGAGCGTCTCGTCGATGGATTACTTGCGCACACAGATGGGTGTCATTCTTGGATACGTGCGCCTCGTGATTTGGCCTACACATCTCGTTGCCGCCCGTTTCCTGACTCCGGTCGGCTCATGGGTTCAGTGTTGGCCGCAAGCCCTGGCAGTGATGGGAATGGCCGTGGGATCACTCCTGCTCTTTCTCCGCCGTCCGGCGGCCGGATTTCTCGCGCTCTGGACGCTCATCATTCTCGCACCGACGTCCAGCGTTGTACCGATCGTCTCGGAAATGGCCGCGGATCGTCGAATGTATATGCCGATGATCGGCGTCATCTGGTATCCAATATGGGGTGCGTACCGATTATTTCTGGATCCCAAAGTGAAGCCTTTCACTCTCGTGTGGATCCGATACGCTGAGTCCGGATTGGTCCTTGCCACGGTACTGGCGTTGGGAAGCCTGTCGTATTGCCGAAATCGCGATTATCGCAGTGAGCGCACGCTGTGGGCGGATATCGCGGCCAAGCAGCCGGAAAGCGTCGCGGCAGTGTTCGGATACGCAAAGGCGCTGGTCGATGACGGCGACACGGATGCCGGCATTGACCAATTTGAGCGTGCCCTTGCGCTTTCACCCGAACATTACATGACATTGCTTCACTACGGGCAGGCGCTCAAAAAGAAAGAGCGGATTTCCGATGCCGTCGCACTCCTGCGCCGGGCAGTGCTTGCGAATCCGAATTACGCAGAGTCGCAATACTGGTTGGGGCGCGTGTTGGCTCAGGCCGGGAATCACGAAGAAGCGATCCTACATCTTCGCGAGGCCATCCGATTGAATCCAGAACTCGTGGGCGCGTTCATCGATCTTGGGGCTGTGTATTCGATGATCGGTGAAACCATCAAGGCGGTCGATCTATTGCAGAAGGCCGTGGCGCTGGACCCTCGAAACGCCGATGTACATTTCAATCTCGGGGCACTTTGTCGGGCGGCGGGGCGAAGTGACGACGCCCGCGCGGAATTCGAGAAAGCTGTGGAGCTCGATCCTTCGGATGCCGACGCGCACTTCCAGCTGGCTGAATTGCTAGGTCAACTGGGCCAAGTCGAGGCCGCGAGACATCACTTTGAGATTGCGAGGCGGCTCAATGCCAGCCCGACCTTGATGGAACACCCATGATGACGCAATACCCGGCGCCGTCGTGCTATTACTTCCCGGACACTTGCAACATCATGAAGTAGTTAAGTAGGCTACTGCACGCAAGACGTGTTCGGAATAAGGCCAAATTTCGCCGATTACCCGGAAAGAAACATGCTCGTTTTGCCGGTGAATTCTTGCTATAATGATTCCGCACATGAAGTCAGGTGCTCGCGAGGAATCATACGGTGCGAACCAGTCAACAACATGATGTTAAAACCATGGGCGCAAGTAGCGCCTTTGGCCTCATTTGTTTCGTATTCGCTCTAAGCATGGTGATTTCAATTCGACCCGTCGTAGGCCAGCAAAGCCGCGAATCGAAACGAAACGAAGACCAAGCCATTGGAAGTCCGAACCCGGATTCTGACGAGCCACATATGGACGACAAGGCCGCGTCGAATCTTGGCAAACTCAACGGCTCGCTAAGAAGCATTGATTGGGAAAATGAGTCAAAGAATGCGAGTCAAGCCATTGCCAAAGTCTTTGAACGCAATGGCTGGAACGATGAGTCTCACCGCTTCGCGCGCGACGTCGCGGTCAAGGTGGCGGCGATCCCACCGTGGGACCTAAATGGACGCTTGCAGGTCGTCACCAGCGCGGTGAAGGAACGATACGATCTACCCAGCGAGGCCGCGGATCAGTTCCGATCCAAGATCTTCCGCGAAGTGGTCAGTTTGGTTGTGCGAAATGCAAAGTCGATCACGGAGACGACGGCAGAGGCCGTTCAAACAAGACAAGCTGGAAAGCCATTCACAAGCGAGCAAGTTGCTCGATGGTGCAATGAATCGACGGAGTTTCTCAAGGATGGCGCGCAAACAGCGGAGCGGCTGGTCAAAGAGCTTGAGGCCGCTGTCCCGCCGGAGAAGCGCGATCAATTGCACAAGGATTGGGAGAGTTACGTCACCCGGCAAAACACGATCGATTTCATGATGGAAAAGTGGAAGAAGGGAGATTGGGATCCCTCGCAATGGGGCATGGATGCGGACCCCATCCAAATGAAAAAGCCGCCGTTTCCGACTGACGACGTGCCGTCACTCACACGATCCCGCCCGGACGAAGCCGCGAGAATGGACGAACCACCAACGCGTGAAAGAAAACTGTGGAACAAAGGCGGTGCTTCCGTGACCGTGGCCGGGCCTCCGGGTTCGGCGGTGAAAGTTGACGACTCGCATTGGGACCCGAACGATCCGCCGACGTGGGCCGCATACGTTCGATTCACGCGAAAGAAATATCAATTCGATCCCGCGCAATCATCGAGTGCCGACTCGATTCATGCGGAATTGCTGGAACGAGCGACCGCCTATCTGATGAAGCATGCGGATACGCTGGGGAGCGTGCCGGTCGGCATGCGGGCGCAGAATTCCGAATTTGAGCCTATTCGTCAGCTCTTCGCGGAACTTAAGGATCGACTTGAATTTCTGCCGACCACGGGTCAGCGCGAGACGAACGCACGGTGAATTCATCTTCGTTGTCCACAAATCGCAGCCTACAAGTGACCACATGGAGCCCGCGACTATGCACGCTCGTGATAGTATTGGCGACGCTTGCCGCCTTCGAACCTGTTCGGCACAACGAATTGGTCTGGGACGATCAACAGAATCTGATCCTCAATGACGGCTGGCGAGGGATCGATGCCTCACACTTGCACTGGATGTTCACGACGTTTCACGGCGGACATTATCAACCCTTAACTTGGCTCTCGTTCGCGGTTGAATACGAGCTATGCCGCGGGCTGAATTCCGTTGCGATTCATAATACAAATGTTTTTTCCCATACACTGAACGCTCTACTCGTCTTCGCTTTCGCGCGCTGGGTTCTACGCATTGTCTTTCCGGATGTAGAGAACAAAGTTAATGCCGGCGCGTTGATAGCGGCCCTGGTGTTCGCCGTTCATCCGCTTCGCGTGGAGTCCGTGGCGTGGGCGACGGAGCGCCGGGACGTGCTGAGTACATTCTGGTTGCTCCTCGCGACGTTACTGTATATCCGGTACGCGAAAAGCAAGAGCAAAATTGAGCCATCGGGGTCATCGCGCTCAGCGACAATTGCATTCGGCATGTCGGTTGCGTGCTACATCCTTTCGCTGCTGAGTAAGGCGTCGGGCATGACGTTTCCACTGGTCCTCCTCTTGCTCGATTGGTATCCGCTTCGGCGTTCGATTCGTTGGCGCGTGTTCGTCGAAAAACTGGCATTCGTAGTTCCCGCGGGAATCGCGGCGGCTATCGCCCTGACGGCGCAAAAATCCGCAGGCGCTTTTCAAGCATTGGATTTCGACGCCCAAGGGCTCGGTGGTGCAGCCTTAATGCGCATCACCCGAGCCGCATACGGAATTGCTTTCTACCTTGCGAAAACCGCATACCCAGTCGGCCTTTCGCCGCTTTATGAATTGAATCCAAATGCAAACGCACTTGACGTGCCTTTCTTGATTTCGGCGATTGGAGTCGCGGTTGCTATGATTGCGGTCTGGGCGGTGCGTAAACGAATTCCAGGTTTCACGGCCGCGTTCACCTTGTATGTGATCATTCTGCTGCCTGTTTTGGGACTCGCTCAGAGCGGACCGCAGTTGGTCGCGGATCGATACAGTTACCTTTCATCCATCCCGATTGCAATTCTTGCCGGTGGATTCGTTGTCCAACTCGTTCGACCGTCAACGAGCAGCAAATTCATAAGGCATTCAGGTATCACGATTGGTACGATTGCTGCACTAGCAATGATTTTTCAAACGCGACAGCAAGTCGGTGTCTGGCGAGACGGGTTGAGTTTGTGGAGCAAGGCAGTAGATCGAAGACCAAGTACCGGGCTCGCGCAGGCCAATCTTGCCATCGAATTGAACCAACGAGGACAGTTCCAAGAAGCTTGCGAGCATTCAGAGCGAGCGCTGCAGATCCTTCCCGGTAATCTGGCCGCACACACCACGTTGGGCAAAGCCTCGCTGGCATTGGGCGATTTTGCGACGGCCAAAGAGCACTTGCTCGCGGCGATTGATATCCGCGAACACCTCCAGAAACCGGATGCGTCCACATTCGCAGCTTTGGGCGAGACCTTCGCGCAGCTTGGCGATCCGAATCGCGCGGAGCAATTCCTCGATACCGCGCGAAAGCTGGAGCCGAAGTGGGGGTTGAAACTTGCTCATTTCTACGTCAATCAAAATCGAGTGGACGATGCCCATCACGTCCTCACAGAAGTCCTCACTAAAGAACCCGAACAGGTTAGGGCCCTTTTGCTTGGAAATATGGTTAAAAAAGCGGGTCGAGTTGCCACTGCAATCGAAGTCTGGAACGCCGGACTGGCGCGTTTTCCTCACGACGTGAATTTACGTGCGATGCTGGCGTGGACGCTGGCGACGACTCGCGATGATGCACTTCGCGACGTGGATCGCGCCCTCGAATTGGCTTCATCGGCGGTTCAGGATTCCGCAGGGAAGTGTGTCCGCGCCGGCGAAGCGCAGGCCGCCGCCTATGCCGATCTTGACCGCTTTAATGAGGCTATCCATGAGCTGGAGAAATTGCTCGACGAGCGTTCTCGCGAAATGTCCGACCACGATCGGGTGCGTATCTTCGTCGCGATCGAAAATTATAAGAACAAGACGCCAACGCGTGAGTGAGATACGATCGATCGAGATCGGATCACAGTTGGATGTCGAAACTGAGTAGTCGTCCCTGAAAAACTCTGCATTCCTGCCACATTTTAGGTGAATTTGCGTTTTGCGGGTGGTATATTTTTGCCGGAAATCCTCTGCCTGAGGATGAAAAGCTTGCAAAATTGGAATGGATTCCATGCAACCCAAACCGCAATTGCGCGATTCGTTCGAGTTGTTTCAATCGCATTTCGATCAATTGCTCAATCCCCGGCATGAGCTGATTCGACTGGCCCGGAAGATCAGCTGGGAGCGGTTCGAGGCGGCGTTTGCCGGGCAGTATTCGCCGGACATGGGAGCGCCGGGCAAGGCCACTCGGCTGATGGTCGGCTTCCGCTCGTCCGGCACTCTGCGGATAAAAGCGACTTTTTCAGGGACGACTAATTTAGTTTGAATTGCCTTTTCCGCTGGCGGAAGTTGATCCTTCAAACTCAGAAGCTTTATCCGTTGCGGATTCATTGGCTTCCTCTCTGGTTGTTTGCGATGCTCTGTTCGAACGCAATCTTGCTTTGGCAGCTCGATTGGGTTGCCTGGCCCGCGACGACCGGAGACTCACCATCACGCTCGTCGGCCTGCACTCTGTGTCTCTTGCGTGAATGATGCTCGAGATTCTGATGCCTCTACGACGACATCGTGCATAACATGCTCTAACTGCGATGATGGTTCCGACATTGTGGCGGGCCATTAGTCGCCAGACTATTTTCCTTATCCTCCCGCCGGAACGGTAAGCATCGGCCCCATTCCGGAAACATCCGCGGATTGCAACAGGAATAGATAAGTGAGAAGCGAAAAGGTTCGCTTGGAGCGAAAATCGGAACGCGGGATGTAAAACCAGTATCCATTGTGATGCACTTGAACAAATGCATTCGTCACCGGCAGTTTGCTACACTGGATATCCAGCCATTTCGCCGACGCATTCTGCTCCGCTGGGGTGCCCGGCAAAACCTGGCCGCTCTTGAGATGATCTGCAGGCGGCGTGAACGACTCCGAAAGGGCAAACATCGTTCCTAGCAATGAACGCGTTTGCAACGCCAGCTCGTCATCGGCTCCTCGATTCGGCTTGTTCACCAATTTCAACTTCGGGTGTCGCTGCTCCATGCCGAGAATTTTTCGCCCCTCGCGGGCAGCCTCCGAATTCGCTTCAGCCTCTGGAAGCGGTTGCAAATATGCGGTCCTTTCCTTGGCATCGTATTCCAAGGAAAAACGCAGGTCGCCTCGATCCTGCAGAGACCGCAACAACTCAGTGACACGGTTAAAGGGCGTGGGATCAAAGTTCTCGTTGGTTCCGACATCATACACAGGTGCGTTCGAGACGCCGTTTATCCGCTGGACGCAACAATCCATCACGCGATCGATGGGCCAGCCAGACTCGGCCAGGTAGATCACTGTTGCCGGCGGAATGGGCGCCATCAAACGATCGGCAAACTCGCGACCCTGGAGCGGGGCGTAAGTAATAGTCGGCCGATCGCTGAAATCGAGATTCAACTCTTGCTTCCCGTCCACGACTGCGTCGTGATCGAGGCCGTAGACGGCACGTAATGCCGCACTTCGGATGGGCTTCAAAGTGTAATCATAATGCCCGAACATACCGCCTGCCTTGAGCTCATACTGACTGAGCATCGACGTAATTTCGAGCCAGTACGTCGGCTCGCCGTATCGCAAGCGGACGATGTTGAGGAGAAGTTGTTCACTTGCCGATTGAGCGCCCGATTCGTTGTAATGGAATCGATCGCCAGGCATCACTCGCGGACCCAGGCTCTTGCAACCTGCGACCATCGACAGGATCGAGACAACGACGAAGAATTGCATTCGTATTGTAGAGTAATCCATGCGATTTGATCTTTCCAAATTCATATACCTGTGCGAAAAAATTCCTGAAATTTCCTCACATGCCCAATGCTGCCCGCCGCCGGTTATCCACCGAAAAGCTGTTTCATTTCGATGGGGGACGCTAGACGAACAGACTAATCAGCAGAGCCTCCATAAGATGGGCCGCGGCGTTGGAGATCCCTTCACTCACGCCGCCCACTACATTCGAGAAAGCACCATCGGAACTCGTACAACCCGCAGCCGTCACGAGAAATAGAGCGGCTACTACGATACCCGGAGCGCGGTGTCCGCGCCGAACTCGATCCCTAATCCTCTCACACGCTACTTGAACGCAATTCGACATGGACAACTCCTTTGAGCCAGCCAAGAAATGGAACAATTCCAGCAAGAGGTTCTCATGTCAGCCCGCAATTAGCCTTTGCACACCGGTAATTCAATCAGAAAAGCGATTGTGACGATGAAAACAAGCAACGCGACACATCCCAGGCCGTTTCGCACTTGCCGCGCTGTAAATGTCCCGGTGATGCCGCCGAAAAATAGAACGGAAGCGAACATGAGCGTGAGCAAAACATACTTGCTGCACGCCTGCCCGGCCGTCTGAGCCGCGATGTTCAACTTGCCTGCTTCTTCTCGAAGGTGCTTGGCGCTCTGCTCTTCAGCGAGAATATACTCGGGTCTCTGAAGCGGACCTGCTACTTCGGGGTTTGTCAGCACTCCGGCCGCGAGGCTCGCATCGATCGCCTTGCGCAATTGTGGGCGCATTTGTGCGTAGATGGCGTCACCAGTCTCCTTATCCCTCTGTCGAAGTGCCGCCCAGTACTCAATCATCACGATTCCGTCGAACGTCCGCAACTGGAGCGCGACGATCGTGTCTTCCGCGGCTTGTCGCTCGGCAGTATCGGCCGCGGATTGCTTGTTGCTTTGGACGCCTCCCCATTGCCTGGCCTGATAACCGCACCAGGTCGAGGCGAGCGTGGCCAGCGACAAGATGATGGCCAGCGCCAGCTCGAGTCGGCCGCGACGGTTGTCCTTTTCCACTGCAGCGAGAACTCGCTGCAAAAGAGCCTCAGTGTTTTGTGCTTCGGTCGGCGCCGATTGCGATTCGTTCATCACGCGTTCCAAGAATACCGTTTCCGGCTGATTCGTTGTTCACCTGGGCGTCGACGTTGCTCTTACAGTTCTACTAAGCCATGAGTTACTCCAGTCCGAACTGGGAAATCATCTTGCGAAGCGTCCGGGTTAAAGAAGGCCGGAGCATCAATCCGAAGCAGCTTTCTTCGCAACAGCTTCCTCAAAGGCGTACTTCGCGTCAGCCTTGCTGCCCACGTTTGCCTCCTTCAATTCAACTGTGACCCTGGCGATCTTGCCGGTGAACTTGTTGTCCCCTTCTTTGTAGTCATCGGTCACTGGCGTTTCGCCGTCCTGGCCGACATCCGCGCCTTCATCGGCGGAGAATATCATGGCCTGCGCATGCTCGATCAGTCTCGAACCGCCGCGATCTTCTCGTTGGATTCTTCGAGCTTCTTCTCATCATTCGCCGTTAGGCCGCTCTTGCCCAGTTCGATCACGACCTTCTTGAGACCGCCGGTGAACTTGAACGGCATGTGGTAATCCTCGGTAACAGGAGTGCCTGTGTCTTCGCCGCAGTCAAGAGTTTCATCAACAGCAAGACGGAATGGCAGCGTGCGCTCAATACGGCCCGTGGCCACGGTTTTTCCGTCCACCAGGATCGTGCCGAGGCCGCCTTTGCCGAGGCCGCCGCCGTCATACTTGAAGTCATGGACGATGGTGTGCGCACCCGGGGCGAGCGCCTCGGTGCCAGCGATCGTGTAGCGCGCCACGCCCGCGAGGTTGTAGCAGAACACCGGCTTGCCCTTAAGCAGGTAAAGTCCGTAGCCGGCGAATCGCCCGCCGTGCGTGATCAGCATTCCTTCGGCGCCGCCTTGGGGAATCACCACCTCGGCTTTGATCTGCCAGGATTTATTCTTCGTGTCCGGCGCGGTGCCCTCGGGGAT
This sequence comes from Planctomycetota bacterium, assembly GCA_016200265.1. Lineage (GTDB taxonomy): Bacteria > Planctomycetota > Phycisphaerae > UBA1845 > UBA1845 > JACQFE01. The sequence continues at coordinate 63,605 of JACQFE010000021.1, forward strand.
GCGAACCAGGCCGCTGTAATAAGTGAACTCTTCGCGTCCGCGCGTGAGGCTGGGCCGGAGGCTTACGTCGAACCGCTCGGCCTTGCTATTATCAATGGGAAGCACGTTGTATTTCTCCGCCTCCTGCCAGAAGAGATCCTGCAGTTCTTTGAGTTTTGCCGGCTCCTTGGCGGCGAGATTGGTCGCCTCGGAAAAGTCCTCGCTGACATTGTAGAGTTCCCATTTGTAATCATTTACGCTGGGGATCCCTGCGCCACCAAACTCCCATGGTGCGATCGGCGGCGTGGTCGCGGCCACCCAGCCATCATGATAGATGGCGCGGTTGCCCATCATCTCAAAATACTGCGTCGTGTGTTTCGACGGCGCATTCGCGTCATCGAACGTATAAACCAGACTCGTGCCTTCGATCGGTTTCTGCGCCACGCCATTGATGCTCGTCGGCGCGGGCACGTCGGCCGCTTCGAGCAACGTCGGCAAGATGTCTATGACCGACGAGAACTGCGTGCGGATGCCCCCCTTGTCCTTGATGCGTGCCGGCCACGAGATGACCATCCCGTTGCGCGTGCCGCCGAAGTGTGAAGCGATCTGCTTGGTCCACTGAAACGGCGTGTCCATCGCGTGCGCCCAACCGACCGGGTAGTGATTGAATGTCGTGGGGCCACCGAGTTCATCCATGCGGCGCATCACTTCCTTGAAGTCCTCGGGGATGCCGTTAAATACCGACATCTCGTTGAGCAATCCCTGTGGCGTGCCCTCGGCACTGGCGCCGTTGTCGCCCTGGATGTAGATGACCAGCGTGTTGTCCAATTGGCCCATTTCCTCGATCACGTCGAGGATGCGGCCCATCTGGTAATCGCAATGCGCCAGCGCGGCGGCGTAAACCTCCATCATGTGGGCAAAGACCTTCTGGTGATCGGCGTCGAACGAGTCCCAGGCGGGGATTTCCTTGGGACGCGGCGTCAACTTCGCGTTTGCCGGGATGAGACCCATCTGCTTTTGCCGGGCGAAGGTTTCCTCACGTTGCTTGTCCCAGCCCTGGTCGAACTTGCCTTTGAACTTCGCGATCCAATCCTTGGGCGCGTGATGCGGCGCGTGGGCCGTGCCCGGCGCGTAGTATTGCAGCCACGGCTTCTGCGGCGCGACGGCGTGCAACATGCGAATGCGGTCAATACAATGATCGGCCATGTCCTTGTCGAAGAAATAATCCTTCGCGTCGTGCGGCGGCTCAATGGGCTTGGTGCCGTCGAAGAGCGCCGGCGCCCACTGGCTCGTGTCTCCGCCGATAAAGCCGTAGAAGTATTCGAAGCCCAGCCCTGTCGGCCACAAATCAAACGGACCCGCCTGGCTCGTGTGCCAGTCGGGCACGTTGTGGTTCTTGCCATACCAAGCGGTGTTGTAACCGTTCTGTTTGAGAATCTCGGCGAACGTCCCGGCGCTCTTCGGTTGGAGGCTGTTGTAGCCGGGGAAGCCGGTGCCCCACTCCATGACGACACCCGTCGCAACGCTGTGATGATTGCGCCCGGTCAGCAATGCCGCCCGCGTGGGCGAGCATAGGGCGGTGGTGTGAAACTGCGTGTAGCGCAGCCCGTTTTTCGCCAGCCGCTCCATCGTTGCCGTGGGAATCGGGCCGCCGAAGGTGCTCGACGCCCCGAACCCCACGTCGTCGGTGAGGATGAGCAGGATGTTGGGCGCGCCTTTTGGCGCTTGAACTTCCTTTGGGAAGTCTTTCGTGGATTCCTTGACCGTCCGACCGATCTTACCCTTGAAGGGCTGATCGGGACGGGGCAGAACTTCCTGAGCCTGCGCGGTCTGCGCGAAGCACACGAGACCGAAGACTGTAAAGATTCTCCACTTGTTCGAATTCATTGTTCTGTCCTTTCGGTGGTTGATTGGTATGGTCATTTCACTTCATAATTTGGCAGGATGAACGGGATTATCAGGATGGGACGCAAAACCATCCTGTGCATCTTGTAAATCCTGTCCCACTCCATTTCTCCGGTGACCGAAGTTGATTAGGCGTTTCATAATTCGACAGGATGGGCAGGATTATTAGGACGGAATGCGGAATCATCCTGTGCATCTTGTAAATCCTGTCCGACTCCATTTCTCCTGTGGCCGAAGTTGATTAGGCGTTTCATAATTTGACAGGATGAACAGGATTATCAGGATGGGATGCGGAATGACCCTGTCCCTCCTGAAAATCCTGTCGTGCTCCGTTTCTCTGGCGGAACTTGCGTTTGAACTGGAGGCGATCGCTCCCGAAGTTGATTAACAGTCCAATGTCGAGTCCCGTAGCAGTGAGGTAGTCCACCGTTTGAACCTCGTGAACTTTGCCAATCGCTTCAACTGCTTTCAACTCCAGAATGACTTTGTCCTCCACCAGGATGTCGGCAGCGAAATCGCCCACCGGAGCTCCTTCATAAAATACACTGATCTGTTTCTCCTCTTCGGCGTGCAAGCCCGCCTTTCGCAACTCGATGAGCAACGCCCTCCGGTAAACAGACTCCATGAATCCTGGACCAAGAACCCCACGCACCTTCATCGCAAGCCCGATGATTTGTTGCGTAAGCGGGTCGTCAAACATGGCGTCCATCCTGTTCATCCTGTAAATCCTGTCTCATCTCTAAATCCCGTCTGAATCACTTCGCCGCCGAATACCAGATGGACGAGGTTTTGTGCGCGGGTGGTTTTCGTGGTTCTGTCCTTTCTCAGTTTGATCGGTTTGGTCACTTCATCAGTGCGAACTCGCCCGGACGTTAGGTCTTATCGAGCCACGCCTCCAGCGGAACGTAACGCATCGGTCCTTGTCAGAAGCTCATTTGACCGCGCACGCCATAAACGACCGCTACGTCCCGATCCTGAAAGCCGCCGCCGGGATTGACAATAAATTGCAGATCCGGCGTCAGGTGGAACCAGGGAGTCACTTCAATGTTGTAGAAGAGTTCGACACCCTGCTCGGAATGAACGCCTAGGATGGCCGGCAAATCGTCGCTGAGGTTCACGTTGTAGTATCCAAGTCCGCAAGTGTCGTTATCTCGCTCCGGAACAACGCCTTTTCCGCCGACGCCGAAACTGTAGAACTGCTCGATGGGGTTGGCCTTGCCTGAGGAATATCCGACGCGCCCAAAGAGGCCGATGCCTTGCGTTGGATCGTCTGCCTCCGTAAACACGAACTGGTCGAAGTTGTAATAGACGACCCAGTCATCAGCCACGGTGTCGGGTTCGCCAAGAAGTCGGCTTGCCCCGGTCAGGCGGGCCAGGCGACCCAGTGGCCCGCGCCCGATCAGAGCGAAGGTGCCGAGGGTGGGAAGGGCGATTCGATTATCCGGGTCGAGGACGTTCAGATCGCGCGAGGTCCACGCCCAGCCGAGACGTTGATGCCCCTCCTTCTCCCAGGGCTTGATGGTGAAATCATACTCCTGTCCGACGGAGTACCAGTTGCGTCCGTGGAACGCGGTGTTGAAGCCTGTCATGGTCACCGCGCCGTCGGGGTCGTTGTCATTGATGCCCGTGGCAATGGTCAGCCACTTCGTGGGCATGTAGACGGCGGCCGCCGCCATCGTCGTGTACGGTCCGAAGGGCATGAGAACTGGATTCGCGCGCAAACCAAAGTTCATGAACTGCGTCTTTTCATTGCAGGCGAAAGCGTTCTGATCCATCGATTTCGATAGGTCCATCTTCCCCATCACCAGCACGAACTTCTCGGAGAGTGCCTGCGCAAAATAGAACTCTGACAGCGTCGTCTCGCCGGAGTCGCCTGGAACGGGGAAGAGATCGTCGGCATTCACGGCCATGATCGAGCCCACGTGCCTGTGCATATCGTTGCCGAACCATGTTTCGCCGCGCAAGGTGAGCAGACCGCCGGGCCAAAGTCCCATACGGGCGGTGTCGAACTTGAGCGTCAGGTCGTACGAGCCCTCGTACTCGACTGCGTCCTTGGTGTTCTTCCCGCCGTGAGCGTTGCCCTGGACCCCCTGAGTGACTCCCAAATCGAATAGTATTCCCTTTTCCGCAAGCTCGGTGCGCTTGCCGCCCCAGTCGCCAAGAAGAAACGAGCGATGAGAGAGATCGCCGCTGTAATCGGGGAGCTTCTCAATCAATGACGGCATGGGCTTCTTGGCATCCCCGGATTTCGGCGCGGCCTCATCGCTGGGTCGCGCTTTCTGTGACGGCTTGGACTCCTCGGGTTTTGTCGGTGATTGCGCGCGTGCCACGCTCATCTCCACGCCGACAAGAACGAACGCAGCCAAACATGCTGAATTCCATCGGGTCATCTGCGGACTCCTTCCTTGATTTTTCTTTTTGGGTTCCATGCTCAATTTTACGCACCCACGCCGCGCGGAACTTTCTCAACCCCTAGATGCGTGGCATCCAACCTCGATCCATATAGATTTCCCGAATCCGCTTGGCTAGTTCCTTGGCGGTGCGATGGGCATCCGCCTCGACATTGGCTGTAAACGCTTCGCTCCCGACAGCCAAAACACCACTGGCGACAGCGGCCGCTCCGACGTGTCCGGCCACCGCTCCGGCACCCATCGATTCCGCCATTCCGGGCTTGTAACCGCTCTTGGCATCGCCCGCGAATTGCTCCACCAGCACCGGTCCACCAGTCTGAGACTGATACACCTGTACGTTGGTTTTTACATCAGTTCGCCCCATGCCCAATCCGATCACCACACGCTCCGTTTGATTTCCTTCATCGATGGATAAGAACTGCCCCTTGATCATGAGCGATCTTTTTCGTGCTGACGTAGGACCGTACGCACGCCGTGCCTGAAGACCATTCTTTTGTAACTCTTCGACAAGCTTCACAGACAAGGCATTGGCCATGCTGCGACCAATGGCGCGTTCCTGCTCGGTTCGTGACGTCTTCTGAACCGCGTTTTCAAGTTTGGCGGCGACGCTTTCATCCAACTTTACCTCATCGGGTGACACGGCAAAGTCATAGACGAGGATCCCGTTGGGCTTTGGAAGATTGCCTTTGTACTCACTGGTCATTTTCACATTCGTCGGTGCGCATCCCATCAATGCACTAAAGATGGAAGCTCCGGACCATAATTCTAGTTTCGCACGTGTGGTCATAATCGAGTCTCCTTAATTTAAGCCCATGATTTTCAGTCTTTGTAACTCTCTTATTTTGGGAACAGGAACGTCATCTGGAAACGCATGCTCCAGTCTGGAGCGGAGTCCGGCCCTTCCACCCAGTACTGGCCGCCGAGTTGAAATTGAACCGGCAGTTTGCCAAGCTTGACGATCTGGCCCACGCCGGCATACACCGGCACGGTCCACTGATGGTCAATCCAATCGTAAGTCGACTCGGTATTGAAAATGATGCTCGTGGCGGTCTTCGTCGTGTACGTAAGGAATGGCTGCAAGTACGTCGCGTTGATTTCGTTTCTGCTGTCGTCGCGGGCGAAGGACCAAATGTGGTTGGCCAGAACGCCATAGGTCCACGGGCCATGCTGCTTGAGAATGACACCCGTGGGTCCCATGCCCCATCGATTGGCGCCCAGTGTGTTATGGTCAGTCGCGGTCGGCAGCAGGAACACCGGTCCCGCACCCCAAATGAATGGCTCGGTGCTCTTGGGTGACAAAAAGAAGCTCTGGGTTGTATCTCCAAGGCCGCCCTGGCTCGACGTTCCCAGCTCGTCGTCCTGGGCAATGACCGGAAGGATGGTGCGCGAAATGACGTTCCAGTCATCAGACAACGAAATGGGAACGACGGGTTGCACGTTCATCAGAAAGCGAAACGCCTGATCTCGGCGCTCTTCGCTGAACTTGTAATTGAGGTGAGCGGCGAGTCGATTGATGGGCGAGGGCAAGAGCCGCATCAACGGGTGACTTTCAGGTATGTTGACTCCGCCGCCGAAGTTGAAGTTCATTTGAAAAGGAACGCTGATCAGGTCGGCGACGGGGTTGGAGAGTTTTTTGGCCAAGTCCGCATCGCCGCCTTCATCGGCCTTCGGCGAACCCATGCCGTTTGGCTCGGCCTGCAACTTCAGGTTGGTTGGTTCCTCTATTTTTTGCGCGTTCGTTTTTTCACTGTCCTGCGCTCGCGCGGACGCGACCATCAAATAGGGAGATAGATAGATTATCGCAACGAAGAAAATGGTGCTTCGTGAGTTCTTCAATGAAATTTCCTTTCGGATCACTCGAAATATCGCGACCTTTCAGCCGCCAGCGTCATTCTCCTTCGGCGCAGATTACTGCTGTCACGACGACTTCTCAGCACCGAGCACGCGCGGGAGATCGGTCAACTACTCTAGCGTCCGGCAATACTACCAGCCGCGCCAACCGGGACCGCGACGGCCAACACCAACTCCGTGGAATCCGCGCCCCACGCCTCCGCCGACGCCGATCCAATCGATGAACAACGATGTTGCTCCGCTGGCCGTGGGCATCGTTCCTTCGATGATTTTGTAACCGTAAATAATGTCAGCGCCTTCGACGATCGGATTGGTGACCTCGACCACGACGACCGTATTGTCAGGCTTCCCCGGCTCATAAACGGAAAGCGTGGCATTCGGCGGGTCCGCACTAAAATTGTCCTTCCCGGCTTTCGCGGTCCACTCGTTGAGGAAGTCGGCCATCTTGAGATGACCGGCCATACGAACCGGGCGATCTGAGAAATACAATGTCTGCTGGTCTACTTTCACAAGGCGGATTGTTTTCGCCGCCGGGTCCACTTTGAGATTTTCGGCAACTTGTACAAACATGAGCTGGGGTGAGTCCGTCGACGATTTCGACTTGGCCGTTTTGTTATGCGATTTTGCATCGGAGCAGGACGCGCATCCTACGATCAGAACGGCGCTCAACACAAGTATCGTTGTTCTTGCCAGCTCATGAACCCCAAGTGTATTCGCGATCGCGAATCGGTTTTGTCTGCGTGTGGTTTTCATATTTTTTGTACCATTCCTCGTTTCCAACTTCGTTGTAAATTTGTCAACAAAGTGAACAGAGGATCTTGCGTCCTCAATTCACGAGCGCGCTACTGCCGCGTCTCTTCGACTTTCTTTGCCGCCTCTTCGAGTTTCTTGATGTCCTCGGGCGAGAGCTTCGGCCGGTCGAGCTTGATCGTCAGCTTGTTGAGCTTCGCCGTCAGGTGGAAGGGCACCTGATAGTCGGTGTCGTCCACACCCGTGAGGGTGTCCGAGCCGATGTCGAAGGACTCATCGAACTGCAGGAGGATGGGGATGGTGTGCTCCATTTTCTGCGTGGACACTTCCTTGCCGTCAACCTTGAGCACGCCGGTGCCACCCTGGCCGATGCCGCTCACGCTGTTGAAGGCGAGCGTGCCATAGCCAAGACCGTCATACTTGAAGTCGAACTCGACGGTGTGTTTGCCGGGCGCGAGCGCGTCGGGGCCTTGCCATTTGACGCGATGGAGATCGAAGAGGTTCCAGGTCCACACCGGCTTGCCCTTGAGCAGGTAAAAGCCGTAGCCGGCGAAGCGGCCGCCGCAGGTCACGATCATGCCCTCGGCGCCACCCTCGGGCACGGTGATCTCGGCGGTGACGGTGTAGGAGGTGTTGAGCAGCGAGGGCGAGTCACCGAGCGGCAGGCCGATCATGGGCTGGGTATAGACGAACTCGCTGCGGCCCGCCGTGATGTTGGGCCGCGGCTGGACAACGCGCGTGGCCACCGAGGCATCGAGCGGGAGCACCTGATATTTCTCGGCCTCCTGCTTAAAGAGCTTCTTCATCTCGGCGACCTTGTTGGGATTCTTCGCGGCCACGTCCTCGAACTGCGTCCAGTCATTCGTGAGGTCATAGAGCTCCCAGGTGACGTTGTTCAGCGGGTCGGGGTTGCCCGCGCTGGCGAGCACCCACGGCGGACGGGTGACTTTGGTCGAGGCGATCCAGCCTTCGTGATAGATGGCGTGGTCGCCGAACATCTCGAAGTACTGGATTTTGCGCGTCGAGGCGGCCTTCGCGTTTTTTTCATCGAACGTATAGGCCATGCTCACGCCCTCGATGGGCGATTGCTTGATGCCGTCCACGGCGGCGGGTTGCTGGATGCCGGCCGCATCGAGGATCGTGGGCACGATGTCGATCATGTGGTGGAACTGATTGCGGATACCGCCGAGATCCTTGATGTGGCCCGGCCACGAAATCGCCATTCCCTGCCGGGTGCCGCCGAAGTGCGACGCGATCTGTTTGGTCCACGAAAAGGGCGTGCAAAACGCCCATGTCCATGGCACCGCCATGTGGTTGTAGGTCTTGTCGCTGCCCCATGCCTCTAGGAACTGCATCGAGACCTCGATCGGAAGATTCACGCCGTTAAGGGACGCGATTTCATTGGGTGTCCCGGTCATGGTTCCCTCGGCGCTGGAGCCGTTGTCGCCGCTAATATAGATGATGAGCGTGTTATCCAGCTTGCCCATGTCCTCGACGGCCTGGATCACGCGGCCGATTTCGGCGTCGGCATAGGCGAGATAGGCGGCATAGACTTCCACCTCGTGGATGAAGAGCTTCTGCTCCTCCGGTTTCAGCGAATCCCACTCGGGCAGCAGATCTTTCGGCCACGGCGTCATCTTCGCATCCTGCGGAATCACGCCGAGCTTCTTCTGGTTTTCGAAGATCGTGTCGCGGAGTTTGTTCCAGCCTCCATCGAAGAGGTGCATGTCGCTGATCTTCTTGATCCACTCCTTGGTCGGATGGTGCGGCGCGTGCGTGGCCCCCGGCACGAAGTAGCAGAAGAAAGGCTTCTCCGGAGAGATTTGGTTCAGTTCGTTGAGCCGGGCGACAGCGTCGTCGGCCATCGCCGTCATCAGGTTCCAGCCCGGCTTGCCCTCAAAGGGATAGATTTGCGTGGTGTTGCGGAAAAGATTCGGCTGCCACTGGTTCGTGTCCCCGCCCATGAACCCGTAGAAGTAGTCGAAGCCCATGCCACTGGGCCACTGGTCGAACGGGCCCGCCTGGCTGCACTGGAAGGTGGGCGTGTTGTGATTCTTGCCGAACCACGAGGTTGCATAGCCGTTGTCTTTGAGGATACGGCCGATCGTCGCCTTGTCCTTCGCGATCACGCTATTGTAGCCGGGGAAACCGGTAGCCTGCTCGGAGACCACGCCGAAGCCGGCGGAGTGATGATTGCGCCCGGTGATGAGCGCGGCGCGCGTCGGCGAGCACAACGCCGTAGAGTGAAACTGCGTGTAGCGCAGGCCAGCCTCGGCGATCCGGTCCATCGCCGGAGTCGGGATCACGCCGCCGAAGGTGCTCGGCGCGCCGAAGCCGACGTCGTCGGTCATGATGAGCAGCACATTGGGCGCGCCCTTTGGCGGCACGATGCGGGGCGCCCACCAGGCTTTTGATTTCAGGGCGCTATCGTTGATCACGCCTCCGAATTTCGGATCCGGCGGCGGAAGCTGCTTCCCGTCAATGGCAGTTGTGGCGCCGGGTGAACCCGGCGTGCCGGTAGTTTGCTGCGCCTGCGCGGTGGTGAGTGCCAGCGTGCTAACAAGCGCGGCGGCGATGAAGTATTGCTTGCATATTGTTTTCATTGGGATTTCCTTTCAGTTTGCACATGTTTCCATAATTCCTCAGCCGCCAGCGCCATTCTTCTTCGGTGCGGCCCACACCTGCCACGACGATTTCTCAGCACCCAGCTTGCGCCCAAGATCGGTCAGCGACTCCATCGTTTCCTTCTTGAATTGTCCGGGCACGGGAGGCCGCCACTCGTCCGGAATTGCCACGACTCGGACCTCGATGTTTGTACCGTGTGCAGCATTCGCGTAGTTGGCTTGTGCGGTGAGCCAGCGCACTTCGGCCACCGTGGCCGAGCGGACTGCGGAATCCAGACTCGGCGCCATGACCTCCAGCCACTTGGGTTGCACCGTCTTCGGCGGCTGATGGAGTTGATTGTTGATGATCACCCAGTACCGGACCTTGGGTAACGGCGAGCCAGGATACTTTCGTCGCCAGACATTGATGAACCCTTCGGGCATATCGGGGTCCAAACGGAGAAACACGTTGGCGGTCACGCCGCCATCCGCATAGGCAGAGTCACCGATGATCACAGGGGGAAACACCGCCGGAATCGCCGCCGACGCCAGCAGAATTTTGCGAACGCGATCCTGATCGCCGGTCTTGAGCGACTTGGCCGCTTCATCACTCAAGTCCCAAAAATGCTGTGTTCCAGAGTCGAGGTCTGTCGCGGCGATCAACAGGGCTTTACCCTTCGCCGACTCAGCCGCCATTGCGCGAATCATGGTGTCATCCACAGCGGCATCGATTTCCCGTTCGAGGCCGGGAAGCGTCATGAACGACGGATGGTTGGGCAGGAAAAAGAGGAAGCGACTTTTCACCCAGTCCTTCTTGGGATGGCGATAGAACGCCTCGACCAACTTGCACGATGAATCGGTTCCCAGAAACGCAAATGGAGCCAGCAGCGCGCCGGTGCTTACACCCGTGACGGCGTCGAAATCCGGTCGGCGGTAGGATTCATCAGACGATTCTCCCCAACCCACGAGAAATCCCGCACCGAATGCCCCCTTGTCGCCTCCTCCGGACATCGCCAGAAGATCGACTGTCGCCGGTTCTTTTTTGTCGGCGCTCTTCGCAGTGACGCGATCGACCATGCGCTCCACCACTCCGAAAAACACTTCGCGCTGCGACTTCTCGTTCTCCGCGCATCGCGATAGGAGGGTATGCTCGGTTTGGACCGGGCGATTCTGGGTTGAGCAGCCAGTCGAGAGCAGCGCGCATGGAATCGCGGCGATTAGTAGAATTTTTATGCAAGTTGCTTTCATGGAGCCTTTCATTCCGGTTTCGTTGGAAAATTCGGGCCGCCGTCGCGACGCAACGAGTGCGGCCCGGTGTGTTGGTTCGACGACATAGGCGGGCGACCCTTGCGAGCCGCCCGCCCAGTTGAGAGTTTGACTATTGCCACGCGTGTTGCCTCATGGCTTTAATACCCATTCCTTGAGTTCCTTCGCCGCCGTGCCGAACGGGCCTAGTTGGTAAACGGCCGCGCCCGCCGGCGAAAAGCTGAATGGCTCAAACGGTTCGGTCAGCATTTTGTCAAGATACTCTTTCGGCGCGTTGCCGGTGCTGACATGCGGATTGAACTTCGCGCCCGCCGCATTCTGCTCAAACGTGGACACATACTGGATGATCGCCGCGTCAATGGCGGGATCATCGTGCCCAGCGGTGAATGCGCCGATGGGGCCGGTTTGCACTATGAACGGCTTCGCAGCGGCAATGATGTCCGCCTGCAACTTGAGGAGTTGTGGCGTCGGCTTCGCACAAATGCCCGCGACTCCCAGCGCGCCAGCGGGAATGTAGTAGAGTTTGAATGCGTCCAGCTTCATCCCGTTAACGTTCGCGGCAGCGAACACCTTTTCTTCCGCGGCATAAACCTTGTCCAAATCCGCCGTGCCGACGAAACACTGGAGCATCGTGATGTGCGGAGTGTGCGTCGCATCCAAAGCGAAACCCTTCGGGAAGGCACCGAGCAGGCGGGCGTTGTTGGCCTTGCAGTGTTCGAGCATCGTCGCGTCCGGCTGCAGCAGGATGTCGATCGCAGTGACCTCGCCCTGCGCGGCGGGGAAGATGGTCTTCCAATCGTTTTTCATGCTGACCACGGTCCAGCCGTCCTTCTTTGCGTGTTCGTCTAACGCGGGCGTAAAATAACCGAGTTTGACGTCGGGCAGTCCGCGAGCCGGCCCGTAGGCGAATTCTCGCGCCGCATCGTCGTGAAGCACGAGCAGCTCGAATCTCGCACCGCGGCCACCCTGCGTGTATTCCAACATCTGCTGGTCGCCGACGGAATTCCCGAACGCGGCGATGGGACGGCGGCCAATGTGTTGGTTGATGCCGACGGGCTTGTCGCCTTTGTCATCGTTGAAGAATAATTCGGGCAGGCGCACGAGCACGGGCTTGCCGTCGCGCATTTCAAACTTCGTCTTGATGCTGCTGCCGATGACCTGTTCCGGCGGGATACCGTAGGCCTGTTCCGCCCACTGACGCATGAACTCAATGCCGCCGCCGGAGACGATGAAGTTCTTGAAGCCATTGGCACGCAAATAGGCGAGCACTTCGAGCATCGGCTGATAGGTCATGTCAAGGAAGCGTTTGCCGGTCTTCGGATGCTTCGTGGTGGCAATCCAGTCCTTCACAATCTGTTCGAACTCTTCCGTGGTCATGCCCGTGTGCGTGGCCATGAAGAGTTCGAGTAGGGTCTTGTCGCCCCCGGCGAGCGCGGTTTTCACGTCGCCATTGAGTAGCGATGCGAACGGTTCCTTTTCCTTCCATTCGGGATGCTGCGGCGAAAGCGCCTTCACGCGGTCGAGGGCAAAGAACAATTGAACGGGCATTGGCTGCTCACACCAGAGCGTGCCGTCGTTGTCGAACGTAGCGATGCGTTCCGGCACCGGCACGAAATCCGGCGAGCCTGCCGTCGTGACCTTCGTGACAAACTCGACGATCGCCTTTTTCGCCGGGCCGTCGTTCCACGAAGGCAATAGGTCGGCGGCTTGGCAAATCGCTGTTGTGAATGTCAGCGCGCTAAGGATCGCTGCGGTGATGAGGAAATGTGTGCGTTTGGCTCTCATGATTATCTCTTTTGTAGTTGACAGTTGTCTGAAATAAGAGGCGGGCGGCACTTGCGAGCCGCCCGCCTTTTTGCTCCACGGGCCTACTTGGAGCTGGCCTCTTTCAGTTTCTGGAAGATTTCATCGAGGTTGAAACTGGCCGCCTTCTGTCGCTGCGGATACTCCTTGAACGTCATCAGGAACTTGCCGACGAAATCCTGAGCCGGGACAAGTTGAAAAGCGTGGTCGAGTAACCAGTCGTAATAAGTGTTCGACGTAATGTCCGCTCGCTCATACGGATCGGTCCGGAGGTTGAAGATCTTTGGCACGCGGAGCGAGACAAAAGGCTCGGCCCAGATGCGAAGCGTGCCTTGGGTTCGCTGTTCCATGAACACCAGTTTCCAATTGTCGTATCGCAAGCCCGTGAGTTGCTGGTCGTCGTTGCAGTAAAGAAACGAATCCCGCGGGCTCTTTTCAGTTTTCCCGGTCAAGTAAGGGACGAGATTGTCCCCGTCGAGGTGGACCTTGTAAGTCATGTCTCCGACTTTGTAGCCCTTGAGCAACTTTTCCTTCACGTCAGGATCGCCTGCTATGGCTGCAAGCGTTGGCAGCCAATCGAGATGGGAGATGATCTCATTGGAAACGCTCCCGGGCTTGATCTTGCCCGGCCAGCGGACCATGCACGGCACGCGATAGGCTCCCTCCCAGTTCGAGTTCTTCTCGTTGCGGAATGGGGTCATGGCACCGTCCGGCCAACTGTTCATGTGCGGGCCGTTATCCGTGGAGTACATGACGAAGGTGTTGTCCGCGATCCCCAAGTCGTCCAGCGCCTTGAGGACCGTTCCAACGTTTTTGTCGTGGTCGATCATGGTGTCGTGATACGGGCTCTGCCAACGACCTGATTGGCCGATGCTCTCCGGCTTGGTGTGAGTTCGGAAATGCATGTGACTAAAGTTTACCCAGACAAACATGGGTTTGCCGGCTTTGTTCTGCCGCTGAATGAATTCTACAGCCCTGCCTGCAACATCGTCGTCGACCGTCTCCATCCGCTTTTTGGTTAGCGGACCGGTATCCTTGCACACCTGCTTGCCGACCTTGCCGAAGCGTGGATCATCGGTTGCGTCATCCTTGTCGCTGGCCTTGCAGTCCATCACGCCGCGCGGTCCGTACCTTGCGCGGAACGCCGGGTCTTTCGGATAATCCGGCAATTCCGGTTCTTCCTCAGCGTTCAGGTGGTAAAGATTTCCGTAAAACTCATCAAACCCGTGAACTGTCGGTAGGAATTCGTTGCGGTCTCCGAGGTGGTTCTTCCCGAATTGCCCGGTCGCATAACCGAGCGGCTTGAGCATCTCGGCAATCGTCGGGTCTTCCTTCTGCAAGCCGAGCGTCGCGCCGGGGAGTCCGACTTTCGTCAATCCGGTGCGCAAGCCGTGCTGGCCGGTGATGAACGACGCCCGACCGGCCGTGCAGCTCTGCTCGGCGTAATAATCCGTGAAAATCATTCCTTCCTTGGCGACGCGGTCGATATTCGGCGTCTTGAAGCCCATCAGACCCATCGAGTAGGCGCTGATGTCGGACTGGCCGATGTCGTCACCCCAGATGATGACGATATTGGGCTTCTTCGCTTCACCCGCTGCGGGGGCCTGCGCATTGCTTCGTAGGACCGCGCTGGTGCCGAAGCCGATCGCGGCCAATATTGTCACTCTAAGAACCGTTTTCATTCATTCTTCCTTTCAATGACCTGAAACCGTGCTGCGGCTATTTCGCCGAACCTATTTCCTTTAACCGTTCTCCTGCTGCTTCCACTTACTCGGCGGATGCACTCCAGTATGTTGACCTCGTGTTTCTGACAGTGCGGCGGTCACTTGGCGCCGCCGCCCTCCTGGAGCGACTCCAGCACGTTTTCGAGGGTGAAGCTGCCGACCTTCTGGCTCGGCGGGAACTCCTTGAACGTGGCGAGGAACTGCCCGATGTATTGCTGCGCCGGCACCATCACGAACGCGCGCTCAATGATCCAACGGGTGTAGTCCATGCCCTCCTTATCCGCGGTCTCGAAGGGGTCGGCGCGGAGGTTGAACATCTTGGGGAATGCCAGCGGCGCAGGCTCAGCCGACCAGACCGCGAAGCCATGCTCGGGCTTCTCGGCGAAGACGATCTTCCACTTGTCATAGCGCAGCGCGGCGAGCGTGCCGTCGTCCAGGAAGTAGAAGAACTCGTGGCGCGGGCTGGCCGACTTGCCCGCGAATGTATCCATGAGGTTGTAGCCGTCGAGGTGGACCTTGAAGGTCTTGTCGCCGACCTTCATGCCCTTGAGCAGCTTCTCCTTGACGTCCGGGGCGCCGGCGGCGGCGAGCAGCGTGGGCAGCATGTCTTCGTGGGAGAAGATGTCGTTGTTGACGGTGCCGGGCTTGATGACGCCGGGCCAGCGGATGGCGCACGGGACGCGGAAGCCGCCCTCCCACATGGTGCCCTTCTGGCCGCGGAACGGGGACTGCCCGCCTTCCGGCCACACGCATTTCATCGCGCCGTTGTCGGTGGAATACATGACGATGGTGTTCTCTTCGAGGCCGAGTTCCTTGAGCGTGTCGAGCAACTGGCCGACATGGCCGTCGTGCTCGACCATGCCGTCGGGATAGGGGCCGAGGCCGGTTTTGCCCTGGCTCTCTTTCTTGAGCCATAGCCAGATGTGCATGCGGGTGAAATTCACCCAAAGGAAGAAGGGCTTGTCGGCCTTCTTGGCGCGCGCAAGATAATCCATCGATCCCTTGGCGATTTCCTCGTCAATGGTTTCCATGCGCTTCATGTTGAGCGGGCCGGTGCTCTCGATCTTCTGCGTGCCGTCCGGGTTGGCCCAACTGTGGATCACGCCGCGGGTGGCAAACCGCTTGACCAACTCCGGGTCTTTGAAGTAGTCGGGGTTTTCCGGCTCATCCTCGGCATTGAGATGGTAGAGCGAGCCGAAGAACTCATCGAAGCCGTGCGCGGTGGGCAGATGCTCGTCGCGGTCGCCGAAGTGGTTCTTCCCGAATTGGGCGGTCATATAACCCTGCCCCTTGAGGAGTTGGGCGATCGTAACATCGCGTGCCTGAAGCCCTTCCTTGGCGCCCGGCAGACCGACCTTGAGCAGGCCGGTGCGAAAGCCGCTTTGCCCTGTAATGAACGCCGCGCGCCCGGCCGTGCAGCTTTGCTGGCCATACCAGTCGGTGAACAGCGCGCCTTCCTTCGCGATGCGGTCGATGTTGGGCGTCTTGTAGCCCATCATGCCCTGGTTGTAGGCGCTGACGTTCCAGTAGCCGATGTCGTCGCCCCAGATGATGAGGATGTTGGGCTTCTTCGCTCCACCCGCCGCCGGGGCCTGCGCATTGCTCCGCAGTACGGCACCGGTGCCGAAGGCGATCGCCGCCAATACTGTCGCTCTAAAAACCACTTTCATTCATTCTTCCTTTCAATGACCTGAGACCGTGCTGCGGCTATTTCGCCGAACGTATTTCCTTTAACCGTTCTCCTGCTGCTTCCACTTATCGAAGCAATCTGGCTGAGAGCCAGCGATGGCCTTCCGCGAGGACTCAGATGTCTCGAGAATCTTTCTCGCTCCGCTAGTACTTGAACGCCACGCCCACCATGGGACCGTAGAATTGGACGTCCATGTCGATACGACCCTTGGCATTTTCAATGTCGTAATATCGATAGCCGAATGCCAATGTGGCGCTTTTGCTCAATCGATATCCTAGAAGTGCTGTTCCACCCCAGGTAAGGTCAGGCGCTTCGCCGACGCCGAACCCGCCGACGTCCGCTTTGAGCGAAAACAACCACTTCTCGGATAAATCACATTGGAACCGTCCCCCAACGACTGGCGCAACAAAATCTATGTTACTTTTCACATCGATCAGCGGGCCGATGGAAACGTCGGTTCCGATGTGCGTGTATCGTCCTCCTAGCATCAAGTCGAAGCTACGGTCAGATTCGCCGAAACGATACATGCCGCCGAAGCCCAGTTCTGCCAGGTCCAGTCGCATGTCCGTGTCGATGCCATGGAGACGAAAGGGCCCGATCTTTGCACTGGTGTCGTCGCTTAGGCCCATGTAGATTCCCTCGAGATAGAACCCCCATCGATCTCGACGTCCTTCGAATCTAAGCATCGATCCCATGTCCAGGTGCTTGAGAAGGTCAGTGAAACACACCTTGTCTTCCACGGAAATGGGACCGGCGGACACATCGCTGCTTATCGAGGCAATCCATAGATAGGGGGCGAATTCAAACTCCCATTTGTCCGGATTCGACGTATCTTTTTCTGTCGAATCGGACGGCGCCAGCTTCAGCGACTCAGATTCCTTGTGCTCCACGCTGGGTGGCGGGGCTTGGACCCTGGCATCGATGGGCTGCTGTGCGTACAAAGCATAAGTCCATCCAAGCGATATAATGCATGTTGCAGCATACAGTCGAACGCGCGAATTCATTGTGCAATTCCTTTTTTGTGTATGTTCTTCGGAGAGTGCAGGCTGCTTCTTCTTTCTGTGTTCTCGATCCGTTCAGCGCAGAAATGGGATCATGCCAGCGCTGTAGACAATGAGCGCCAAAGCGTGATCTATTTAAACGCTTTTGCTCTTCTCCCTCAATTTGAGTAGAGCCGGCGGGCGACTGTTGCGAGTCGCCCGCCGAGATTAGAGTTTGGCTATTGCCCTGCGTGATGCCTCATGGCTTCTTCGATCTTCGCCTTTACTGCTTCGAGGCCGAAGCTAGCGCCCTTCTGCATGGGCGGATATTCGAGGGCTGTCATAGCGAGCTTGCCGACCTCCTGTTGGACGAACACGAAGCGCCAGAACTCATATTGGAACCAGGAGAAGTATTCCTGCGAGCCGGTGAAAGTGCCGACAGGAAAGTCGAAACGCTCGAAGGGATCCAGGCGCAAGTTGATCAGAACCGGCACATCGACACGGACTTGAGCACCAATCCAGCCTTGAGGCTGTTCAATGAATCGATACTTGAAGTCGTCGATGCGCACAGCGCCGAGAGTGCTTTCCGCAAAGTAAAAGAACTCGTGGCGCGCGGACGGACCCTTGCCTGTGATCAGGTCCATCTGGTTGTAGCCGTCGAGATGGTTCTTATACGTCTGATCGCCAATCTTCTTACCCTTGAGCAGCTCATCCTTGATGCTCGGGTTGCCGGCCGCGGCGACGAAAGTCGGGAGCCAGTCCATGCTGGCGAAGATGCCGTTTTGCACAGTGTCCGCCGGCACATGGCCCGGCCAGCGCAGGAGCGCGGGTACGCGGAATCCACCCTCATAGATGGTTCCCTTTTCTCCCTTGAACGGAGTATTGCCGCCATCCGGCCACGTGAACGTCTCGGTGCCGTTGTCCGTAGTGAACATGACGATGGTGTTCTCGTCCGCTCCCATGTCCTTGAGCTTCTTCATCACGTCGCCCACGATGTCGTCGAGCTCGGCCATGCCCGCTTCGTGAATGGTCCACCCATTCTGCGAGTTACGCATCTTCTCGTACTTCTCCGAGAGATGGGTGACAATGTGCATGCGCGTCGGGTTGAGCCAGAGGAAGAACGGCTTGTTGTCCGTTTTGGCCTTGTCCACGAACTTGAAGGCCAGGTCGCGGATTTCGTTGTCCACGGTCTCCATTCGCTTGGGATAGAGCGTGCCCGTATCCTCGATCTTCTGCTTACCAACCTTTCCCCAGCGCGGCATCTCCGTAGGGTCATCCTTATCCGTGGCCCAGCTATGAACCATGTTGCGCGGGCCGACTTTGTCGAGCAGTTCCTGCGGATAGCCAGGGTGCGCCGGGTCCTCCATGGCGTCAAGGTGATACAGATAGCCGAAGAATTCGTCGAAGCCGTGGACAGTGGGCAGGAATTCGTTGAGATCGCCGAGGTGGTTTTTGCCGAACTGACCCGTGGCATAACCCATGTCCTTAAGGACGGCTGCCAACGTGCACGCTTCAGCGGGCAGCCCGATCTTAGCGCCGGCCTGACCGACCGTGGTCATACCGGTGCGAATCGGTAATTCGCCTGTAATGAACGCGGCGCGACCCGCGGTACAACTGGCCTCCGCATAATAGTCGGTGAACAACATGCCTTCCTTGGCGAGCTTGTCGAGGTTCGGGGTTCGTCCGGCCATCAAGCCGCGATGGTACGCGCCGATGTTCCAGATGCCGATGTCATCACCCATGATGACGACGATGTTGGGTTTCTTCGCTCCTCCCGCTGCAGGGGCCTGCGCATTGCTCCGCAGTGCTGCGCATGCGACGATCGCGATCGCCGCCAGTACTGTCACTCGAAAAACCGTTCTCATAACTGCATCCTTTCAACAGTCTGGGATATTGTTGCGGCCATTGGGCCGCGCGAATTTCTCTGAGCGGCCGCAGAAAACCACGACATGCTCGACGGCCGCGCGCGTAGAGTCGCTTGGGTCCCTAATCGTTCTTCCCGTTCAACTTGTCGTCCTGCCAATACTTCATGATGGGGATGTCCGCTCGCAGCATGATTCCTCCTTCAGTGATTTGGTACACCTTGACTCCGCCATTGAACGAGCCTGCAGTGCAAACGGCACCGCCGGTATCACCGAACTTGCATGCAGCATCGGCTTCACCACCACACTGCCAACGACCTTCGGCAAACTCCTTCATCGCTGAATTGCTGCCGAACACCAATACCGATTGATAGCGCTTGCCGCCGATGCCGAAGCCGGGTGTGAACTGGAAGTTTCTCATGTACGTCACCTGCTTGCTCTGGTTGTCAGTGACCGGTGAGTAACCATTGGCAGTGCCCAGGAACATGAAGCCCACACCAAACTGGTCGAAGACCGCGTAGCCCGGTGCGTTCTCAACCGCCGATTTGGCGCCGGGTTCCTTGGCATACAGAGTCTGGAGGGTCCTGTCCCTCATTCTGAGCGCGTTGTTGTGTTTTTCCTGCAACGATTCTCCCTTTGGGGCGACGCAGCCGGCGCTCAACAGCGCGACGGTAACCAACGAGGCCACGAACCTCGAAAACTGCATACGAAACTCCTTTCAAAAAAGTTAAATTCCAAACTCCAGTAAAACATGATTTCACAATCAGTCATTCAAACTAACCTACACGGATCAATTGGTCGAATGGGCACGTTCATGTCATTCCTTCGTGTGGAGCGTCGGCTTCGTTGCCGACACGCGCTTTTCGATTTCTTTCTGCCATGCCGCCGTCGTCATCACGCATCGGAATCCCAGGTGTTGCAGCCCTGTGTCCGGCGGGCAGGCCATGCGAGCGCTGGGCCGATACGATGCGCAGTAGGAATCATTGCAAAGAAATGAGCCCCCGCGATGCACGCGGCTCTCCGGTGAATGCGGGTTGCGGGGATCAAAGCTCGTCGTCGGCCCCTTTGGATTCACGGCGACGCCGTTCGGACCGATTTCGGCCACGAGCAACGCGTACGCGTCCGGTCGATACAGATCGCTGCACCATTCCCACACGTTGCCGGCCATGTCGAACAGCCCGTAACCATTAGGTGGAAAACTCTTCACAGGCGCAGCAAGTGCGAAGCCATCTTCAACTGTGTTTTTGTCTGGAAAATGTCCCTGCCAGGTATTGGCCCGCTTCGGATCGATCGGTTCGTCGCCCCAGACGTTTACTTTACCCTCGAGACCGCCGCGCGCCGCGAATTCCCATTCTGCTTCCGTCGGAAGGCGCTTTCCGGACCACCTGCAATAGGCAATCACATCCTCGTATGCGACCTGAACGACCGGGTAGTTTTCCTTGCCGTCAATGCTGCTGGATGGCCCTTCCGGATGCCGCCAACTCGCGCCCAGCGTCCATGTCCACCACGCGAAGTAATCGCGCGTGTCAACGGGATGGTCCGGCGGCGTGAACACGAGTGAGCCCGGCTGGAGTTGCTCGTCCGGCGGCTTGGGTGTTCCTGGCGCGACCTGCTTTTTCAGCTCGTCCCAATCGACCGGCCGTTCGGCCACCGTCTTGTAGCCGGTGGCTTGGACGAACTCCGCGAACTGCCCGTTGGTAACCTCAGTCAAATCGATGAAGAATCCATCGACGCGCACACGATGCTTGGGCGATTCGTCCGGGCGAGCCAGCGGGTCGGTGCTGCCCATCGCAAATTCTCCGCCGGGAATCCAGACCATTCCGTCAGGTTGCAATCGGACAGGACTAACAACGTCTTGCCTTGAAGCGTCATCCGGTCCCATTGCCTGAGCCAATTGGCTCGCGGGTTGAGCGTCTGTCGCGGCACGAATGGCTTCTGCCCGATTCGCTTTGGAACAGCACGCCTTGGGTTGCTCGGGCGCTTCATTCGCCGATTGAGCCAAGGCCGGCGCTGGGGAATTGGCAAACGTCAGCGACATGGCGAATAAGGGAATCACGCGTAGTTTCGTGTTCATGGTTGCTCCGATGCGGACCAGATGACGGCGAGCACGGCATCACCGAAGTCCGTGTTGCGGAAGACACCCACATAGCCGGAAATCAGCGCTTGCTCGCAGACTTTTGGATCACCATGGACAGTAATCAAAAAAACGGGTGTCGTCGAGCCGACCTCGGCGGGCTATTTTTGCAACTCAAATCCGGACATACTTTTAACCGGATGTCGAGCATTAGGCAATCGAATTGAGGACGCTCCCGGTCTTCGGGAAATGCCTCTGCAAATTGATAGGCAATGACCTGGAAACGTGCCGCTTACAAGATGCGGTTCAGTGGTCGGCAATGGCTCTCTTATTCAACAATGACCGCCACGTAGATTTTCTTGTAACTGCTCATCATGCAGTGAGTAGTGTAGTGGAATCAGGTGGGGCCGCTACTGACACGTCGAGATTCGTCATTGCCGTCGACAATGACAATCACACGGTGCCCACAAGGAGGAGATGTTCAATTCGCTTAAGGTCAACGAAACCTTTAAGTGGATTGATTTAATTACAAACTGGGAGTAATAGAGATCAACCCCCCCAAGAAATTCCCGCGGTGGCAATTCTGCAGCTTCAAGGCACCGACTCGTTTGCCACGGCAGGCGAAACAAGGGGCTGAGCGGCGGAAAAGAGAGTGCGGAATTCAGCAGCCTTTTCTGGCTTGAGAACCGCACTCTCTCAATTCTTCCGAAGAGTTGAATCCACCGATCGCAATTCTTATTTCACAATCACCCCGTGGTCGCCTCGGGTTTGCTCATTGCCGCCGCATACGCCGGGGCTGCCTACGATTTTGTCATGACTTGGAGTTTCTCCGTCCGCAAGGCTACCATGGACCGGGGCACGGTCCGTGATGAGGCGGACGTGCGCACGCGGATGGATACTCGATGAATGATCTGCCCGGTCATGCTGCCGATCCCGCCTTGCTCGAACTTTTTCGCGCCGAGCTTGATGCGCATTTGCCTGTGCTAAGTGACGGCCTTCTGGCACTCGAAAAGGAGCGTTCCAATGACGAAACGATCGCCGGCATGATGCGCGCCGCGCACTCGATCAAAGGCGCTGCCCGAATCGTGGGCGTCGAGGAGGCCGTACGCGTGGCTCATGTCCTGGAGGACTGCTTCACGGCGGCAAATCAAAGGCGCATCTCGCTTCAAAGCTCGGACGTCGATGTACTCCTTCAGGGAGTCGATGCGTTGCAGCGGATCTGTTCGCCGCAACGGGACGACCTTCCAGGGGCGACAACGCTTGACAACCTGATCGAGCGCATCGTTTTCGTGCGGGACGGACGGACGCCCATCCTTGCGGCAGGTGAGTTGGTGTCGGGAGCCAGCTCTGCGGCAGAACCGCTTGATCTGTTAATCACGTTGCCGGCCGATCTGGATGACGAAGCGGCAGAGCATTTGCGAGCGCAGCTGTGTAAGGCGATTCGCGACCAAACAGGTTCCATTTGCCTGGACTTCACGGAGGTTCATCGCGTTGGCACTCGAGCGTTGTCGGTCTTGATATCTTTCGTGCGCGAAGCCGCAGGATTGCCTGTGCTCACTGTACGCGGCATTGGGGATGGTTTGGCCCGGCTGATGCGCGTCAGCGGACTGGATCGCGCTTGGTCAGTCGCCAGATGATTGAAGGTCGCATGTCAGTTGAGTCCAGCCCAGGTCATCGCTTCATCGTCGAAGCCAAAGAGCATCTTGCATGCATGATGACCGCGGTAATGGCATTGGAGCGAAACCCGGAACAAAGAATCCATCTGGAAGATCTGCTCCGTGCCTGCCACAGTCTAAAGGGGGGGGCCGGTTTCATCGGGTTGGGAACCATCGAACGGCTCGCGCACGCGATGGAAACTGCGGTTGAGAGGATTCGCGACGGCGCGACCGTGCCGACACCGGAAGTCATTGACCGCCTGCTCTTCGCTTTGGATCGCGTGAATGCACTTGTAGATGATTCCGGACACAGCAGCAGCGCGGACATCGCGGAGCCCATGGAACGGTTGCGCCCAATCCTGGAAGGGACCGCCGCGAATGGAATCACCGCAATGCCGGAATCGACGCAGAAGCCCTCTGCTGCGCCGGCTCAATCGGTGATTGCTCGCTCGGTGGCCGGTCCCAGCGAATTCCCAATTTCTCATCGAGTCCTCGATTCATTTCGACAGCACCCCGCCTTTCTTTACGGAGTCAAGCTGGACTGGTTCCAGTGCGAGCGCGCCTGTCAACTGTTCCCGACCGAGATCGCCCGGCGGTTGGAGAGCGTCGGCACGCTGCTCGATTCGCGCATGCAATTGTCTGGTCCGTTGCTCTTTGCAGGGCCGCCAGTGCCACCGCTTTGGTATTGGGCCATTCTCTCATCTCAGTTGGGTCCGGACCAGTTCGCTCAGAATTTGGGCATTCCGTGCGCCGTCATTGTCCGGCTGGAAAGTGTGATCAATGAGCCGCACTCCGAACCTGTTGCCGCTCCGACACCGCCGCGCCCTTCGGCCACCGTGGGATCGCTGCGCATTCCGGTCGCTCTCATTGATCGAATGATGGGACTGGCCGGCGAGCTTGTGTTGATTCGCAATCAGGCGACGCACTCGACCGACCCGACCAATGCCCCGGCGCGCCAAGTGATGCGCCGGCTGGACTCGATTACGAACGAACTCCAGGACGCGGCATTGCGAATGCGGATGCAACCGGTTGGGACGCTATTCGATCGGTTTCCGCGCCTCGTGCGAGATCTGGCGCGGCAACTTGGGAAGCAGATTGAATGCATCATCACGGGTGCCGAGGTCGAGCTGGACAAGACGATTCTCGAAATGCTAAGCGATCCGCTGACACACTTGGTGCGGAATTGTTGTGATCATGGCATTGAGATGCCGGATCAGAGATTGCAGTCCGGAAAACCGCCGATTGGCAACATTCGACTTTCCGCCCGACAGGAGAGAGGTCAAATCCTGATTGAGATTCGTGATGATGGGCGAGGTCTCGACCGCGAGGCCATCAAGCGCAAGGCTGTGCAACAAGGCCTCAAACGCAGCGATGAACTCGACCGCTTGAGCGAGCGGCAATTGGACGACCTGATTCTGCTATCCGGGTTCTCAACGGCGACGCGCGTGACAGACCTCTCTGGTCGGGGCGTCGGCATGGACGTTGTGCGAGCGAATCTGGAGCAGATCGGTGGTGCGGTCGAGATTGCCTCAGCGCAAGGACAAGGGGTGACTTTCAGCCTTCGGTTGCCTCTTACGCTCGCGATCATTCCCTGTTTGTTGATGCAGAGCAATGACCAGCGATTCGTGCTCCCTCAGCGAGATATTGAGGAAATCGTTCTACTCCGTCCGGACGACGCACGGCTTCGCATTGAATGCGGAAATGGCGAAGAAGTCCTTCGTTTTCGTGGGCGTTTGCTTCCGTTGATCCGACTTGGCGACGCACTCGCGCGGCGTCAACCGTTCACTTCCGCGATTCGTGCCGAACTGGCCGCACACCATCACGCGGCGGGGCCGGCAACGGCTCCGCTCTATGCCGTCGTGATCAGAGCTGGGAGCAACCGTTTCGGATTGATCGTCGACGCAGTGCTCGGAAGTGCGGAGATTGTAGTGAAACCACTGCATGCGCTGCTGCGACCGCTCAGTGTGTACACGGGGGCGACTATCCTCGGCGACGGAGGAGTCGCTCTCATTCTCAGTGGCGATGGACTCGCACGCCATGGCGGAATCACTTTTGGTTTACACTCGGAACTCGCGGCGCTGCCGGAGACGGAGGCGATCGTAAACCAGACTCTGCTTCTTTTTCACTGTGGTGCCGCGGAGCTGTTGGCGATTCCTTTGGAAGCCGTGCGCCGAGTGATCATGATCCAACCCCATCGCATCGAACGCGTAGGAGATCGGGAGCTCGTCGATGTAAACGGGACGACCTTCAACGTGCTCCGCCTGGAGCGATTTCTCAATGTTGCCGCCTGCCCCGACCGCGGCAACTTGTTCTTAATCCTGCCTCGCGATGCAAGTGCTTCCGTTGCGTTGCTCGCATCGGACATTATCGATACACCAACGCAGCCGGTGAATTTGGATGACAAGGCCTACCAGGCCGCCGGAGTGTTGGGCACTGCGACGATCCGCGGGCAAATAGCGATCTTCCTCGATCTCGCCCGCTTGGTCAGTATGTGGCAAATGAGTCAGACTCTGAAACCGAAGGCGCTACCGGGTTCCGGCCAGCGAATTCTCGTCGTCGACGACACTGCATTTTTCAGAAAGCTGGTCGCAAGTTGCCTGGAGAGTGCGGGATACGAAGTGGTCACAGCGTGCCAGGGCACTGAAGCCATAGCCTTCCTCAAACGCGATAAGTTCGACCTGGTTGTGTCTGACATTGAAATGCCGGAAATGGATGGATTGGCGCTGGCCCAACACGTTCGTAGTGACGTGGGGTTTGAGGGGCTTCCCCTAATGGCCCTTAGTTCGCTCAGTAGCGAGGAAGTCCGCAGCCGATCGCTCGAGGCCGGCTTCGACACCCACGAAGTCAAATTCGACCGTGACAGCTTTATGGCTGCCGTGCAACGGCTGTTAGGGAGCGGACGACTGCGGTCGTCGGCTTCGGGAGATTCGACCCGTGCCTGAACTTGCCATATCAAAGCCTCCGAGCCGCGCGTTCCTGACTTTCCGGTCGTCAGGACGGCTCTACGGCCTAGAGATTGCCCAGGTGCGGGAAGTCAGTATGCACATGGACTTTACTCCGGTCCTGCAAGCGCCCTCTTTGGTGCGCGGACTTGCCAATCTGCGTAGCCGGATTTACCTCGTGCTCGATGCCGGGATGGCATTGGGCGGAGCATCGGGAAGCTGTACCTCGGAGAGTCGCTTGATCGTCCTGCACGAAAGCATCGCTAAGAATCTCGGCATTCTCGTGGAGCAGGGCGGTGACATCATCCAAGTGCCCATCGGGCAGATCGAGGATGCGGATCATGCGGAAGCGGAGAATGCGTCGACGCAATTGACGCCGACTTATGTTGTCGCATTGTGCAAGCTTGAAGGGGACATGATGATGGTGATCGATCCGGGCAGAATTGTCAGCGCATTGGAGACCGCAATACGTTAGCGCGATGCCGCACCGGATGCAGGGCGGCAATCGATGGAAAGGCAGTGTGATGAAGAATTTCAGCCTGTTCACAAAAATAAGCATTCTCGTAGCGGTCCTTGTCGTATCCGGCGGGACGATCGCGGTTGTTGGCGTAAGGCAGTTGTCGAACGCACACGACCGGCTGGGCGATTTGGTCGACCATACAAGCCGGGCGATGACTGTGGCGGCGGCGACGCGGGTCGAGCTCCTCCTGGCAGTGCGCGCTGAGAAGAATGCAATTCTCATGTCCGACAAGACTCAGGCAATCGAATTCGCCGGGCAAGCACGCCAGGCCATGGAGCGACTCGCCAAGCACCGCGCTGATTTGCGCGGCTTGGTGGACGCGAGCCTCGCGGCGCGAGAGGGCAAGGCGCTCTCAGACTTCGATCTCGCGATCGTAGAATTTGAGAAGATCCAGAAGGAAGTCCTCCGTTTGGCGGTGGGCAAGTCGATTGTTGAAGGAAAGAAAGTCCTCCATAAGGAATTGCAAGCCCATGCCCACGAGGCGGAGGAGTTCATTTCGAGTCTGAGTGAGCCTCCTTCAGGCGAACAAGACGCCACGAACCACACGTCAGACGCGGGACGACAGGCGGCGAAGGCTGCTGCCGGTCGCGACCTCATGGGCAAGCTTTACGATCTGATGTATCACCTGTCGCTGCATCTGGAATCAAAAAACGACCAGGAAGTCACTCGCATGGACGCGGAGATTCGCCCGCGCGTGCTCGCGTACCAGGAATCTCTGCGACGCCTATCCGTCGTCCTGGGCGAAGCTGAGCGATCGCGCGGCGCCTCAGTGCTGACCGCGCTCGAAGCGGTAAAGCCTTTGACTACCCGCATCCAGGAGCTCTCTCAAGCAAACACGGACGATCGCGCTATCGAACTGACCAGCACCAGGACGGTGGAGCTGAGCACCCGATGTGATGCGGCCATGGCTGACCTGCTTGACGCATTGTCCGCCCGTATGGAGCGAGAAAAACAAATCGCCGACGAGCAATATTTACTCGGACGATCGGTCATCATGTCGACCGGCGGAATCGGGTTTGTGATCGCCCTTGTCCTTGCCGCGGTGATTATCCGCTCCATCACGCGCCCGGTCGCTCATGGAATCCGTGTCTTCGAAGCGATCGCCGCGGGAGATCTGACCCGACGGATGAACCTCAATCAGCGTGACGAGATCGGTCGCCTTGCCAAATCATCCGACCACATGGCGAGCACACTTTGCGGAATCGTCACGCAAATCCGCACCCAGGCCGGACAGTTGGGACAATCCGCGGCCGAGCTCTCCGGCGTCTCGCATGATCTCATGGCCCAGAGCCACGAGATGGCAACTCAGGTTGAGTCCGTGGCCGCCGGGACGCAGCAGACATCGCAGAATGTCACGAGCATGGCCGCGGCGGCGGAGCAAATGAGCGTGAACGTCGCCAGCATTTCCTCAGCCAGCGAGGAAGTGTCCGTGAACGTCGGTACGATCGCCGCCAGCGCCGAATCAGCGAGCGAAAACGTGGGCTCCGTGGCCAAGGCGATCGCCGAAATCACAACCTCGCTGCAACAGGTGACCCGAGACGCCCGCGAGGGTTCGCAGATGACGCAGCAAGCCCGAGAAATGGCCACTGCTGCCAACCTGACAATGCGCCAATTGGATCAGGCGGCCGGTGAGATCACAAAGGTCACCGAGGTTATCAAGTCAATTGCTCTGCAGACGAATCTGCTGGCACTTAACGCCACGATCGAAGCGACCTCGGCCGGTGAGGCAGGAAAGGGATTCGCGGTAGTTGCTGGTGAGGTCAAGGAGCTGGCCAACCAAAGTGGTCAGTCGGCGGAGGAGATCGCCCGCAAGATCGAGACTGTACAGGCGAAAACGCGGGACGCCGTGAAAGTCATCGAAGACGTCTCACGCTTCATTGGTGAACTCAATACTTTTGCCGGGCGCATTTCCGACGTAGTCGACTTGCAGACGCGGACCGCAGATCGGATCACCGAAGAAGTCGGACGCGCGCGAAAGGGTGTCGCGGACATCGCCCGGTCGATCGCTGAAGTTGCCAAAGGCGCCAACGACGTGTCAGGCAACACATCGGAAGCCGCCAAAGCAGCCACGGACGTTTCGGCCAACGCTGCGCAGGCTGCCGAGGCCGCCGAGACTATCTCATCCAACATCCATGGCGTCAGCACCGCCGCCCGCGAAAACAGCGTTAGCGCCGCGAAGGTCGATGAAACCGCTCGGCGTCTCAAGGAGATTGCCGCGGAACTTCAGCGCGGAGTTGCGCGCTTCAACACAAGCAGCCCGGACTTGATTGCCAGCAATGTCTGATCGCATCAATGTATTGATCGTCGATGACTCGCGACTCTTCCGCGCGGCGCTTGAGGACGCACTCGCCGGACAACCGGACATCACCGTCGTAGGATCAGTCTTCAGCAGTGCAAAGTCCCTGGAGTTTATCCGCGCCACTCCGCCTCAAGTCGTCACGCTGGATGTGGAAATGCCGGGAATGGATGGCCTGGCAACGCTTACGGAAATCCAGGCAATCAATCAGTCGTCCCCGGCCTCGGACGCCGTCGGCGTCATCATGGTGAGCGCATTCACGCGACGGGGAGCGGACATCACCGTCAAGGCCCTGCAGGCAGGGGCATTCGATTTCGTCACCAAACCCAGCGGTCCGTCGCCGGAAGCCAACCTCGCCTCGCTACGAGACGAGTTGCTGCCGCGGATTCGAGCCTGCGCGCGGCAGCATCGGCGGACCGCCGCAACACCACGAACGACGAAGACGGGAGTCGTCCACGCCGTTCACCCAAGACCGAAAGCTCGGCAACTGGGCGCCAGCCGCGCGATCGTCGTCGGTGCGTCCACCGGTGGACCGCGAGCGCTGTCGACGCTACTGCCTGAGCTTTGCGCCAAGATACAAGTGCCGGTTCTCGTTGTTCAGCACATGCCTCCAGATTTCACGCGCTCTCTCGCTGAATCGCTATCCCGCCAGACCGGGCGAAAGGTGGTGGAGGCCGTCGATGGGATGCCGCTGAAAGACGCGCAGGTTTTCATCGCTCCGGGCGGCAAGCACCTGTTGCTCCGCGGCTCGAGCGACGCACCGTTGGTCGGGCTGAGCGACGCTCCGCCGGAGAACGGCTGTCGGCCATCGGCGGACGTTTTGTTTCGATCGGCTGCGGCAGTGTTCGGTCGCAACATATTGGCGCTAATCCTCACCGGAATGGGTTGTGACGGGACGGCGGGCTTGCAGACGATCCGGCGTGCCGGCGGCTACATCATCGCACAGGATGAGGCCACCAGCGTCGTGTGGGGGATGCCAGGCAGCGCCGTGCAAGCCGGCTTGGCGGATGAAGTGCGCCCTCTTCCGGAAATCGCCAGTGCTGCGGTCGCAATGTTCAAGGCAAGCGCCGCGGGGGATTGATGGAGCTCTCGCGGCAAGCACAGCTCGGCTTGTCAACGGTAATCCACCAATTGTGTGGACTCGTGCTTGGGCCCGACAAGGCCTACCTGCTGCGGCATCGCCTCGCGCCCGTCGTCGAGAGCGAGGGATTGACCAGTTTCGATGAACTCTTGGTGCGATTGCAATGCCGAGGCGGGAGTCGGCTTCATGACGCAATCATTGAGGCAATCACCACCAAAGAAACCAGCTTCTTCAGAGACCGCGGGTTCTTTGGGTTTCTTCGGAAGTCTGTGTTGCCGGAGTTCTTCGAGACGCTACGGCGCAAATCCGGACTGCGCCGCCGCATCAGGGTCTGGTCGTCTGGATGCTCCACCGGGCAGGAGCCTTATAGCATCGCAATCCTCATCCGCGACTTGATCGAATCTGGAGACGCTGATGGAGCTAAGGAAAACCAGTTTACGATCCTCGCTACCGATCTTTCCACCGAAGCGCTGGAGTCCGCAAGAACCGGAAAATATAGCTCCGCGGACGTGGAGCGCGGTTTGTCCGAGTTCGACCTGGCGCGTTACTTTCGCCGCGCCGGCAAGCATTGGACCGTGAATGAGTCCCTGCGGCGCCTCGTGCAGTTCCGTCGTTTTGATTTGCTGACCTCGCCGGCGGCGCTCGGTGCGTTTGATCTGATTCTCTGCCGAAACGTTCTCATCTATTTCGACGAGGCGACTCGGCGGCGAGTGTGCGGGGGATTATTTGGCGCGATGCAGTCCGGAGGGTGGCTGGCGCTGGGGGCGGCCGAGAGCCTCTTCGGGGTCGACCATCAACTTGAGAATGTCAGGCTCGGCCAAGTGCTTTGTTATCGAAAGCCACATCGTGGTGGCTAGGAGCCGACTCTGCATGACGAGTGTCCGACGATCGCCTGGTCATGTAGACTCCAGCGTTCGCACGGCGGTGGGGACATCATCCTGAAGTTCGAACAGTCGGTCCAGCCTTGTGAGTACAAACACTTCCCGCACTTGGGGTTGAAGCCCAGCGAGGATGAAGCGCTGATTGCGTGAACGAAACTCCGTCGCAAGGCGGACCAGCAGGCCCAACGAGAGACTGGGCATAAAGCCGACTTTCGTAACGTCCACGACGAACGGCAGCCGGGAGTGAGAGTCGGCGGCCGCGCGTACGTCATCGTAGAATCGGCGCATCGCATCATCATTGAATTTCTCGACCAAGGTCCGGACAATTACAACCCTTGCTTGTCGCACAACAGTCGTCACTGGTGGCTCGGACATGCTCTCGGGTTCGGTCATGTTCATCCTTTGCGGCCGCTCCCGAAATGCTGAATCCCTCGCATTGCCATAATAAAAGTCTCTGGGTTGGACGCACAGGCCAAGGCCTGCTTGCCGGCGATTTTATCCTGCTTGAAGAGGTCCAGCAAATGTTGGTCGAAGCTCTGCATGCCGCGCTCGCCGTTTTGGATGTACTCGCTCAGTTCATCAAGCCGCCCCTCGAGAATGAACTTCTCTGTGACCGGCCCGCCGCGAAGAATCTCGACAACCGGCAGGCGCACGTCACCTTCCACCGCAGGCAGGAGCCGTTGGGAAATCACTGCCTCAAGCGAATGCGACAGTTGCGAAAGGAGAAGCTTGTGCTCGGCAGGCGGGAACATGGCGATGATGCGCTCGATGGTCAGCGGCGCGTTGACGCTGTGGACGGTACTAAAGACCTGGTGTCCCGTATCCGCGGCGCGCAGGGCCATGCGCAGCGTGTCCACGTCGCGCATTTCGCCGATAAGAATCACGTCCGGGTCCTGCCGCAATGCCTGGCGGAGGGCATGGTCGAACGAAGGCGTGTCAAGACCTACCTCGATCTGCGACACCAATGCCTTCTTGTTGGCGTGCACGAATTCGATGGGGTCTTCGATAGTGATGATCTTCTCGCGGCGCGAGTCGTTTAGCAGATCGATCATCGCGGCGAGGGTCGTTGACTTGCCGCTACCGGTCGCTCCCGCGACGAGCGTCAGTCCCCTTCCGGAGAGGGCAATATCCTGCACAACCCTGGGAAGGCGTAGTTCGTCGATCGAAGGTATCTTCGTACGAATCACGCGCATGACCACGCCGGCCTTGCCCCGGCTGGAGAAGGCGCTGCAACGAAAACGAGCAACCTCACGAAGATCGAATGCGAAATCCAAGCCACTCATCGCCGCTTGGGACAAATCGGTGGCGAGGCGGTCATGAACCAGTCCGCCCAAGAACTCCATGACTTGCTCGCAGCTCCATGCGTTTCCCTCAACGGACCGCATCTTGCCGCCCAGGCGAAGCATGGGTGCGGCGCCGGACTGTATGTGCAAGTCCGACGCCCCCTGTTCCACGGCAAAGCGAAGCAAACGATCAGTATCCATGAGCGAGCCATCCTACCGGGAATTGGGTGCGTGCAAAATGGCTGATGCGACGTGTCTACGCTGCCGGACGATCGCGGTTCGCAAGTGCTCTGCTATCGCAATTCCTGTTGCGGTCGCTAGAAGCAGACCCGCATCAAGCTGCAGTCGTCGGCGAGAGGTTGCGAACCTCGTAACGTTCGGGCACGAGCCAGGACCTGCTCGAGGATATCTTCCCAGTTCGGTTGCATGCCCGCGAACTTTGTGAATTCGTCCTGCGTTGCCATGCGGCCGTCGGGCTGCTCCAACTCAATCAAACCATCGCTGTAGAGAAGTAAATTCGCGAAGCTCGGTAGCTCAACAGTCGTGTTCTCGAAAGGTAGCTCCACCGGAAGGCCGATGACCGGTCCATCCGGGATCAGTTCCTGAATTTGTGCCTCAGAAGCGTTCTCCCCAGCAAAAAGCAACGCGGGTGGATGACCACCGCCGCTGTAAGTTAATCTGCGACTTGGGCGTTCGAAGACCCCGTACCACACGGTGAAAAACTTTCCGCCATGCCGGTCCATCCTGAAGATCGGATTCAGACCTCGCATGACGGCCGCGGGATCACTGAAATCCGTCTTCGGCAGCGAGCGATGAGACAGACTGTTTAACGCGGTGACCGCAAGGAGCGAAGAGCCAACGCCGTGCCCGCTGACATCGAGCAGATACACCGCAAGATGATTCTCGTCGAGCCAGTGATAACCAAACGCGTCTCCACCAAGCTGTGTGGACGGAACGAATCGCCAGTCAATCCGTACGGGCCCGTCTGTGATCGGAGGCGGCAACAGAGAACGCACATATTTGGCCGCTTCAGCTACTTCATTGGCAAGTTGGCGTTCGCTCTCGGCGAGCTTACGATAGGCCTCGTTTCGCTCAAGCTGCGCGATGTACCCACGGGAATGGTGCCGTACGCGTGCCACCAATTCAACGCGGTCCGGGAGCTTGACCAGATAGTCATTCGCACCCAGACCGAACGCCTGCGCCTTGATTGCGGGTTCTTCCTTACTTGACAGCACGATCATGGGAGTTTCGCGTGTTGCGGCGTTGGTCCGAAAGAACTTCAAGAGTGTGAGGCCGTCGACATCCGGCATCACAAGATCCTGCAGAATCACCGTCGGCCGAATCTCGTTCGCCATGGCGATGGCCTTTAGAGGCTCCTGGCAGAAATGGAGCTGGATGTCGTGCTCCGGGACAAGCATCTGCCTCACCGCGTGGCCGACGATCGCCTGATCGTCGACCAAGAGAACAACTACCGATTCTGATCGAATCGTCGTGCCCTCTTCCACTTTGATCGTTGCAGTTTGTTCCATGATCTCGTCCAACGCATCATAATTCGCTACGCGCCTCAACGCGAACGTAAGGCTCCGCATTCCGTTAAGGTCATCGGGCGGGATCGCGGCACATCGAAGGAAGGTGCGTCGTTGCAATGGGATCGAATCCCGCGGGCTATTCCATTCGTGTGGTTACAGAAATCGTGTGGCGATCTCGTGAAAAATTCTCCTCCTTACGGTTCCAATTTCGACAACAGGGCGAGCTGTTCCCGGTTGCCGCCGTGACCACGAATCGGACTTTCTGCGACGCCGTGTACCTCCCACCGTGCGAGTTGAATGGATGAACATACGTTTCGCACGATATTGCCGACGCTGGAATCGCTGAGGACGCCGTGAACGAGTTCCAACTTGTCGGCCTCATAATGCGGTTTGATCAACGTGAGCACGCGTCCATCATGCTTCAGCATTCTCTGCGCGTTGGGCAGAATGTGCTCCTGGCGAGTCCAGCCGGCGTCGATCGTAACTAGATCGACTGCTTCCGGCAGAATTGCATGCATCGCGTTGGTGCGCTCCATCACGACGACGCGGGGATCTTTGCGGAGTTTCCAGGCGAGGATCCCGTACGCGGTATCGATTGAGTAGACCTTTGCCGCGCCTCGCTGGAGAAGACAATCGACGAAACCACCGACATGACTTCCCAAATCGGCGCAGGTCAGACCATGAACGTCAACAGAAAAATGATCGAGTGCGAATGCCAGTTTTTCACCGGCACGGGTGACGAAGGGAGGAGACGTTGAAAGGCTCCGCTAAGTACTTGGGAACAGCCGCGAAAAGTAGACCGTTGCGCTTCTTGTGTTCTCAAACTTCAAACGATTTCCGCCGCTGATGCTACGGGCAGTGTAGGTCCGCGAGAACTTTGCCTCATACGGTGTGTCAAGGACGCGGCCCGCACGCGGACATCAACCGCCGCCCTTGCCCTTTGTCGCGTTCACTCGCCGCGCCAGTCTCGACTTACGGCGTGCGGCGGTATTCGCGTGGAGCGTACCCTTGGCCGCGGCCTGATCAATTTTCTTGCTCACGGTGCTGAGAGACTTTTTCGCGGCATCGACACTGCCGGCGGCGAGCAACGCAATGAGCTTGCTCGTTTCCGTCTTGAGCATGGATTTTTGGGCACGATTGCGGGATCGATTCCGATCACTTTGCTTGACTCGTTTTGCGGCGGACGGCGTATTCGGCACTGAATTTCTCCCCTAATGCGAGACGACTGCGACTATCCGCCCGATGCGGACAAGGCATCCAGTCTACTGCGAACGTCACGATATGTATAGTCCGTTTGCAGCAACTTCCCATACGTTGTCTTCGCGTCGTTGACGTCCTTGTTGGCTTCCTGCGAGCGCCCCAGCCAGTATTGAATGGTCTTCCCCAGCTCGTCATCGTCGACGCCGTGCTCTTCGTTGGCCTCTTTCAACATCGAAATCGCCTGTGTGAAATACGACTTCCGGAAGAAGCATCGACCGAGGTACATGGCGCAAGCGGCCCGGTTTTTCGCGTCGTTGCGGGCGCTTTGGAAGAGCGGAATGGCGTCGTCGAACTGCCCGGCGTTGAATCGGCGAACGGCCAACTCGAACTTGGCACGCAAGTCGGTCGGATAACGCTCGACTCGCTCCTTGAAGACGCCGAGCTCGAAGCGAAGCTGATTGACGCGTTGCTCCTTGGACGCCTCTTCATCGCCGCTCTTGACGGCCTCCCGTACCGTGCGATTCAGTTGCTTCATGCGGATGTCGTCGGCGATCATTTTCCAGCGATACTCGCCGCCGCGCTTGAATTCATTCACCAAAATTCCAATGGCCTTCAGCTCATCGTCCGTCCGCTCGCGACGGCAGAGCAGATCCACAAGCTGCTTGAGCAAGGGCGGCGTGGGATTCGCCCCGTATTCGCGCTCCGCCTTTGCGACCAGTTCATCCACACGCTCATCGGCCTGAACGCTGCGCTGAATGTCGTGGAGCTCCGACTGCTCCTTCACGTCGACGATGCTCTCGCGATACGAGTCTCCCTTCTCGTACTTGCCCTTGAGAATGGTGAGCTTGGTGGAGAGGTTTTTCAGCATGTTGTCGGCGGCTTCATCCTTGGGGATGCGCCGACGCCACAGATTAAGAGTATCGAGGCTCGCTTGATAACACGAAACGCCGAACGGCGATTCATTCCTTGCGGCCGCACGATCGCCTAGCTCTTCAAACAACTGGACGAGCCCTTGAAACTGCTTGGACGAGGTTTTCTGGTTGCTCTCGAAGATCTTTAGATAAATGCTGCCGGCCCACTTGGCGGCGTCTTCGGCCCGGAGTCGACTGGCATTTTTCGCTACGGCCTCGACGTATCCGGCGTTGTCCGGATCATGCCCAAAGAGCCAGAGGGCATTCAAATACGCCTGCTTGGCGTTCTTGTCCGTCAGCGAGCGCTTCATGGTGTCCTTCAGGCCCGGTTTTTTTCCCCCCGTTGTCTTGCGGGCAACGGCACAGCCATGAAGCGGCTTGCACGCTTCTTCGACCGCATCTGGTGAAAACCCTAGGCCGTCTACATAGTATTCAATGGCGTAGTCGAACTGCCGCTTATCCCCGAGCTCGCGAGCGCGGGTAAACCATTGTCTGGCCTTGGACTGATCTTCAGCCGAAGTGACGAGCCTTGCGTTGGGATCGCCGGGACTTTCTGCGTCGGCGTTGGTTTTCTTGGCCATGGAGTCGAGGAATCCCGGCGGATTCAGTCAAAATCAAAAAAAGCGGTCGTCCGCGGTCAGATCCTGTGAAGGACCAACCACTCGGAATACTCTCCGATGGAGATCGGCCAATACACTCAGACGACGAACCTGATCAAACGCGGAGACGAACCGCATCCACTTTACAATCGTCAAACGCGCAATAATATCCCTTATGTCATCAGTGTCAAGGCATATACGATGATCTGCGAACACGTGGAAGGAACACTTTCATCTTGCGATTGCCCGATCCAGCACGTCTGACCATCCTGAATTATCCTGATCCGGTATTGAAAAAACGCGCCATCGAAGTGGAATCGATTAACGACTCGATTCGGCGACTGGCGGAGCGAATGATTGAGTTGATGCACGATGCCAAAGGGATCGGCTTGGCGGCCCCGCAGGTGGGCATCAGCCTTCGGCTCTTTGTTTGCAACGCAATGGGTCAACCGGGAGACGACCTGGTGTGCATCAATCCGAAGTTCATCGAATTGTCCGGTGGCGAAGAAGGCGAAGAAGGGTGTCTTTCAATTCCCGAAGTGACCGTTCGCATGCGTCGCGCCAAGCACGCGGTGATGACTGCTCAGGACGCGAGCGGCGGGTTGCGACAATTGACTGGGAGCGATCTGATCGCCCGTATCTGGCAACATGAAACCGACCACCTCGAAGGTCGCCTCATCGTGGATCACATGTCCAGTGCCAATGAGATTTCCAATCGCAAGGCACTGAAGAAACTTCGCGATGATTACAATCGCAAGAAACGCAAGCGAGCGTGATCGACCATGCGAATTGTCTTCATGGCTTCCGGCGCATTTGCAGTTCCGACCTTGCACGCCTTGGTCGAGGCGGGGCATGACATTGCGACGGTTGTGAGCCAGCCCGCCCGAGAAAGTGGTCGCGGAAGAACCGTGACCCGGACGCCTGCGGCGCAAGCCGCTGTTTCAATGGGGATTCCCATCCTCGAAGTGGAAAACGTCAACGCACCGGAATTCATCAACACGATTCGCAATTTTTGCGCGACAATCGGCATTGTCATCGCGTTTGGTCAGAAAATCGGACCCGAGCTGCGGACTGCCTTGCCGCTGGGCATCTTGAATCTTCACGCTTCTTTGCTGCCGAAATATCGAGGGGCCGCTCCGATCAACTGGGCCATCATGCGCGGCGAAACACCTACCGGCTGCACCGTGTTTCGCATTGTCGATCGCATGGATGCCGGTCCTGTGTTCGCGATGGATGAGACGACAATCGGCGAAGAGGAAACGGCCGGCGAACTGTACGACCGACTGGCCCGGCTGGGAATTCAAACCGTGCTTTCCGCGCTCGATTGTTTCAAGGCCGATCCGTCGTTTGAAGGAACTCCTCAAGATGATTCTCTTGCGACCAAAGCGCCGAAGCTGCAAAAAAGCGACGGCGTGATTTCATTCGACGTGGATGCTCAGCGGTTCGTCAATCATGTTCGCGGCGTGACTCCTTGGCCCGGCGCGCAGGCGTCATTCGTTGCAGACGGCGCCAGAGCAGAGCCGGTTGTCCTGACACGAGTCCGAATTGAAAAAGCGCCGCAGTTTCCGCAAGCGAACGAAATTGAAATGGGAATCGTGGATCTGTCTGGGCGCGTGCGAGTTGCCGATGGGTTCGTGCAAATCGTCGAAATCAAACCGGCCGGTGGCCGAGCGATGAGCTGGGGCGATTTCGCCAACGGGCGAAGGCTTGTATCGGCTGGTCGTTTCGTCACGCCGACAGGACGATAGCACTTGTGTGCATCGACGGGGATACATCGTCGTCCCTGAAAAACTCGCTTTTATCCACAGAGTGCCGGACGAGCGGAAGTTGAGTGGCTGGCGAGGAGAAGTTCGAGCCACTGGATCAGCGCAGCGGCAAGCCGCCGGAGGAGCTTTTGGAGGTTGGAACCGGCCGCCG
>JACQFE010000022.1 GCA_016200265.1 Planctomycetota bacterium
ACCCATAGCTCGTCCGGCACACGCCAGATCGTCGGCAACCCATTTACCTTCCTGGTTCTCTTCGCCATCCGTGGCTCCTCTCAAAAAAGGCCCACGGACTCCATCGGCAAATTCAAGCTTTTTGAGATAGTTTCTAAATGGCGAAGACATGGAGCCGCGATTGCCTTCGCCGACTTCAGCAAGGAATTGATTAAGCGCCTCGCGAATCGTTGGCATGGAATCGTTATCCGATGACAGAGCCTTCCTTGTCAATTCGCGAGAGCCATTCTTTGAACTCTTCCGGAGAGAAGGTTGGCAGGCGGTTGTCAAGATCATCGTCGCTGGCTAAGGCGAGCATGTTCTTCAATGCGATATGGCCCACGATTGCAGATTGGAAGGCATGCCGCGCCGCGAAGTATCGCTTTTCAGTTCCTGGCGTAGAATACATGGCTCCATCTCCTGTTGCAGCGGCTGCCTCGGATTGCAGACACCGGCATACTTCGTGCAGCCCCTCGATTGTGTGACGGAATTTCTCGGCCACATAGTCGAGCGGTGGGCCCTAACGACGTTCGCGCGTTTCGTATGCGTTGTCATTCGGCGGGAGGAAGAAGTTGTTAGGATCGTCGATTTTCATGGAGAGTAATCGTAACGCTGCAAATGGCAAAGGCATCTTACGCAATTCTCGATGCCAACCTACAATCACGTCACACCTAATCCCGATTCAACGCAGGTGATTTCATATGGCCTCGATGGAAGACCTGGAACTGCTTAAAGCGGCGATTGCGTTGGCGCTAGCCGATGGCGAGATTCAGCGAACCGAAATGGGAGTCATCAAAGGACTCGCCGTACGCACTGGAGTTGGTCATGTCAGCTTTGAGGCAATTCTTAACGCAGCGGAGCAGAATCCCGCGTTTGCCAACAACGATCTGAATTTCACTCCAGAAAAAGCCAAGCGAGCGGTGGAGGTCTTGGCTGCGGAGGCTGCATCCGACGGAAACGTCAGCCCGAAAGATCGCGCCGTCATTGAGCACATCACGGGGCAGCTAAAAATCTCCTCCGATCAAATCGACATAACGTGGAAGGCCGGTATCCGCTGAGCCGAGGCGATGCGAAGGCAGCATGGGCACACGCTGAGGAAAGACGCCGGTCACGGTGCGTGAATAATGGCTACGCTCGACTCGTGGGCAACGACAACCGGGAGTTGTCGTGCTCGACTGGCACAAGAACCGTTAGGTTGTCGCGACAACCGGACGAGCGCCTTCTCGCGATTTCGTGCGCCATCGGGCGGCGGTCTTGACCATGAAAATGCGTTTCCAATGCCGTAGAAGGAATTGTTCTTGAATTTCAAAACCGTCGCCTCCAGCCGCTCGGCCACTCCTCCAACTTTTTCATTGTCCGTCGAGCGCTGTGCCCAAACCCGTGATGGCCTAACGCCGGCAAATCTGCGATAGAGCACAGCGGGGCTGCGCTTGGCCATGCCACCTAAGATCGAATGCACTCAACGCACCGTACTCAACACTTCTTGTCATTCCGTTAGAGTTCCGCCAGTGATATCATGAAAAACGCATGGCTCGCCCGCACTTCGGCCATCGTATCACTGGAGAATTTTTCCAGAAACGCCCGCGCGATTTCGAATGCTACAACATTTTCGACGACTACGCTGCATGCCGGCACCGCGCAAATATCGCTTCGCTCATAATCCGATCGCTCGGGTTTCTTCGTGATCAGGTTGACACTGTCCATTCCCTGCAAGAGCGTGCTGATCGGCTTCATGGCGGCCCGCAAAATGATCGGCTCACCATTCGACATTCCACCCTCGATGCCGCCTGCATTGTTGGAACGCCGCCGAAACCCGCCGCGAGCATCCTTTCGGGCCGCAGCGTCGAACTCGATTGGATCATGGACACTGCTGCCGCGTTGAGCAGCCGCTGCAAAGCCCATGCCAATCTCTACTCCTTTAATCGCCTGGACCGAGCCAACGGCCTGCATCAGCCGACCGTCCAACTTGTCCTGCCAACGCATGCAACTACCCAAACCCGGCGGGGCGCCGCGGACCTGAACCTCAACGAGGCCTCCTACGGTATCTTTGGCGACCATAGCCGCGTGAATGGCCTCGATCATTCTCGGTGCGGTTGCGGCGTCCGGACAATAGACCTCATTTGCATCGCGAGCCGTCCTAAGTTCGGCAACACCAGCATCAAGAGGAATCATCGCGCATACATCGGAAATCTGCACAACGTAACCGACGATTTCAATTCCAAACTGCGTAAGTAACTGCCGCGCCAATGCCCCGGCCGCAACGCGCGCCGCTGTCTCTCGTGCAGAGGCTCTTTCAAGCACGTTGCGGCAATCCGCGGTCAAATATTTCAGGCTGCCGGCCAGATCGGCATGGCCCGGTCGAGGTCGATTCACTGCGGGCGCATCGTCAATCCGCGCATCTCGATTCTTGATTTCTATCGCGACTGGCGAACCGAGCGTTACGTTGCGTCGAAGACCGCTCAGAATCGTGGCCTCATCGCGCTCGATCTGCATGCGCCCGCCGCGGCCATATCCGCCTTGTCGCCGTGTCAATTCACGATTGATCGCCGGCCCATCGACCGCCAGTCCCGCCGGAACGCCCTCGATGAACGCAATTAAGCTCGCTCCGTGCGATTCACCGGCTGTTCGGTAATCAAGCATTGTCATTGTGACCACAATGCTAAGTGCATGCCGAACCATTGCAATCTTGCGAGCGAAGTTGGCTTGTTGAAGGATCGAAGTCACGGCGGTTCAGACTCGAGCATTGCAGAATCAACCCCAGGGTGACTCACGGGTTATTGATCTGATTCGGCGCGTGGCCGATTTTGTTCAATTCGGCGAGATTCTGGAAGGACATGTCACTGTTTTCGTTGTCGGCTCGACCGCCGGAATTCACGACAACCGAATCTGAACCGGGCTTCGAGCAACCCGTTTCAAGAATGTACGACGCACTGGCGGGCGAGCCACCGACTGCCAGTAATCCCGAATAAAACCCAGGCTTGGTATGCGCCCCCCTCATCAAGGGAGGAGGCAATATGCCCACGCAAGCGTCATTGCGTAGCCCAATGGCGCCAGTTGCGAGTGGAACCCGACTCCGTCAACTCGTTCAGGCCTTCTTGCCTGTGAATCAATTCATCCGACAATTGGTGAATGTCAACACTCTTGGGCTCGGAATTCAAATCGCTCGTAGCCCTCGCCAAGGCCGAAGACTTAGGCGCCGGGGACATTACGTCGGCAATGCTCGAATTTCTGCGACAATCGGCGAGATTCGATCTCGTGGTACGGGCCTCGTGCGTATTCTGTGGGCGCGAGGTCGTGAACGAAGTGGCGGCGGCGTACGACTCGGATATTGCGGTTGAATGGAATCAGAACGTGCTTGATGGAATGCGCATCGACGAGGTTCCGGCCACATTGGCGATTGTGCGCGGCCCGCTTGCCAGTATCCTCGCGGCCGAGCGGGTGATGCTCAACTTTGTCCAGCGGCTTTGTGGAGTCGCGACGTTGACTCGCAAATTTGTCGATGCGGCCGCGGGAACGCGGGCCGCGATCTACGACACGAGAAAGACCACGCCGGGCTGGCGCGCGTTGGAGAAATATGCGGTTCGCTGCGGCGGCGGTCGGAACCATCGCAAGGGACTCTTCGACGCTGTGCTCATAAAGGATAATCACCTCGCGGGTGTACCTTTGCATCGTCTGGCGCCAACGGTTTTTGAAATGCTCAACCGTCTTCCCGCTTCAGGCGACGCTGCAAAGCCATTTGTCGAAGTGGAAGCTGCCTCGATCGAGGAGGTTGAAGAATTGTTCAAAGTGATCGGAATCGACGCGATATTGCTCGATAATTTCTCGCTGGATGACATTCGTCGCGCCGCCGAGTTGCGAAGCGACCTCGGCCTGGCTGAGAAAATCGAATTCGAAGTGTCGGGCGGCGTCAAGCTTCAAAACGTGCGCGCCTTCGCCGAGACGGGTGTGGAGCGCATTTCTGTGGGCGCCATTACGCATTCGGCGACGGCGGTTGACATGGCGTTGGAGCGGGTGGCGTGACCGACGGCACGTTTGGATATTTGCTCGATTATATGGTGTGGTGCGTCCTGCTCCTTTCATTGCTCGTTCACACGTGGTGCTTCTTTCGATGGTTTCCCCGCAGGCGCCGTCCGCGAGCTGCCTTGGTGGTCGGCAATGGGCTTATGTTTCTCTGTTTGCTCGCCATCGGGGCATGGGCTGGCGAGACGTTTCTGCGGTTTACCTATGTCGCGACGGATTCCTTCGGCGTCTCGCTGCCGGCGCGGCGGTGGTTTGCACTATACACGTCTTTGAATAGCGCCGGTTGTCGTGACAAGGAATGGATCGTACCCAGACCACAGCATACGAATCGCATTGCATTCATCGGCGACTCGTTTACCTATGGCTGGGGCGTCGACAACGTGAAAGACCGGTTTACTGACCGATTGCAGAGCATGTTCGATGCCCAAAAGCCGCACGCCGTTGAGGTAATGAACGTGGCGAAGCCGGGCTGGAACACGGGGGATGAGATTCAGCCGCTGAAAGACATGATTGATGTGTA
Organism: Planctomycetota bacterium; assembly: GCA_016200265.1. Taxonomy (GTDB): domain Bacteria; phylum Planctomycetota; class Phycisphaerae; order UBA1845; family UBA1845; genus JACQFE01. Next base: position 4,559 of record JACQFE010000022.1, read on the forward strand.
CGGCGCGGACGAGGTCGTATTGTGCTATGTTCCCAACGACATTGAAGACTTGCTGCCGACGACCAATAGATTCAATCCGACTCGGCCGCCGGAGCCGACGTTTTTCAATCCGGACAGCTCGTGCTTGTTGGATTACTTTTATCGAACGATGATTCTGCCGCGTTCACCGAGCGTATCGGGGTACTTTGACTGGCTAGCCCGAGGATATGCCGACGCAAAAGTGTGGAAGAATGAATCCGATCGACTCGGCGAACTGATCCAGTATTGCCAGTTGCGCAGTGTGAAAATGCGTGTCATACTCCTGCCGTACATTCGATCCGGCGGAACGGAATTCAATGAGGAGGGAGTTCATTCCAGGATGCGGCAATTCCTGAATGAACGAAGCGTCCAAGTGGCGGACTTATTACCGATCGTCAAGAGCAGTGCACCGGCGGAGCTTGTGGTGAATCGCAATGATCCGCATCCCAATGCGACAGCACATCACTTGTTTGCGGACGCCATCTGGAAAGCGTTTTATTCTCATTGACCGTTGTCGGCGGCGATATCGCGTCGGCCGAAAATGAGCAGCGGCTCGCCCCAGACTTTGCCCAGTTCAGCCAGTTGAACATAGTCCTCAAGAAACGGTGACCCCTCGCGGAACAAGTGAGACAAGTAAGTTCGCGAATTCACCACATATTCGGGTCGCAGTTCCGTGATCATGGCCGTTGGGGCGAACGTCTCCGCTTTGCTGTAGAGCTGCCCGTCCGGTCGCCAAATGTCGTCGTTTGGCGGGGGATAGAACCGCAGCGCTTCCGGCGAGCAGAGTCCGATTGTGTCGAGCACTTCTCCGTGGTAATAGAAGCCGAATACGCCGACCTCGGTGATGAGAGCCGTCGCTTCAGGCTTGGCACGGGCGTTTGAGAATTCGGCAGCCTGGCGATATTGGTAATGGCGCTGGTCCTCCCACAATTCCCATAGTTTGCCGAATGGATGCCTGGCGAAAAGAGGTCCCTTGTTCACGTAGTCATACTCGCCGTGATTGATTCCATATCGCTGTGCTGAAAGCAATACAGTAGCGGAAACCAAAATGCAGATGACATGAATTCGCGCAATGATGGTTGCAGGGTTCCTCGATTGCATCCATGCATTAACTTCCTGTAACGCGGCAAATAGTCCTCCCATGACGCATGTGAGAGATAGGGTGACGAAGGATGGGTAGTACCATGGTTTTGTGTATCGCAGGAGTGAGAAGCAAATGAGGAACAACGGTGAGTACGCAATGTAAGTGAGCCACGGGCCGCGTCGACGGATCGCATACCAGCCTGCGAGAATCGCACCGATCGACACGATGGCAACGCGAAATGGTGCAAAGAGCGCCGTGATCGTGACAATATCCGAGGCGTCATTCTTCCACATACCGTGGATAATCAGCGGTTCGGCCGGATCCTTCCAGAGATAGGACAAGTGGCCGACGATTCCGGGCAGTCGGGAGAAGGGATCTACCGGTTGCGACTCGTAGGGGTAGTAGATTTCCGGGAAGCGTCGCATGGCCTGCAGGGATTCGGGAATTGGCGAGCCGTAGTAATGGATCGAAAACGCGAGCCAGAGAATCGGAGCAATCAGGGTCAAGGCGAGATGATACCATCTTGCACGGCGTCGCAGCAACAAAATGGTCCACACGATGCCTGTGACAAGTATTCCCTCCGGGCGAATCAAAGGTGCAAACGACGCAAGCAGGACGGACGTCCGACACGATTTCTTATGGCCGGCATACAGCGCCCCTAAGATCGTGGCCGTGAGCATGGCATTCTCAAAGCCTTCCGCGAATATCATGACGTTCACGCTGTTGACGCCGATCAAGCTTGCGCCGAGGAGTGAAGGAAATACGGAACAGCCAAAGTCTCGCAGGATCAGGAAAACCTGTACGACAATGACGCCGAGAAAAATCGCATTGACACACAACGCGATCCACGGGAGATGCATCGGTCCAAAGAGAAATGCCGGAATCGAGAGAAGAAACATGAACGCGGGCGTCGTTGAACCAAGAACAGGTGTTCCATGGAGATTCCAGGCGGGTCGCCCATGCTCCACAAAATTGCGGACATGGCGGAATGTGATGTAGGCATCGTCACAGGGTTGGGGTCGTTGTGAAATGAGAAATCCGGCACAAGCGATTGCCAGAATAACCGCGAATGGAAACCCACTCCGCCATGTGGGTGTGCGGCCGGCCTCTAGAGTTGCGATTTTAGAGTCGATTTGAGATTGCGCAGGCGATGGCGGCACAATCAGTGATCCGTTTGTTTTTGCTGACACGCGGCGATACTACCGCGTGGGCGATGAGACTGACAAGACGCCTGGCGCGCGATGAGGTCGATCATGCGCCGGGTGAATGAGAATTTTGTGCGAGCCCGTCTACTGCGTATTGCGGAACCACACCAGAGCGTCGTTGGCGATTCCGCTCAATCCCGCGCGGTCGAATGTGGCCACGATGTCATTCTGGCCGTCGCCATCGAGGTCAACGATCAGGATCGAACGGATGCCCGTGGCCGTCGAAGTCGTGGCGTTTGGGTCCGAGCTGGACTGCGAACCTTCGTCGATAATTAACACTGCTCCCCATTCGTCGTAGATTGTTGGCCCTGATTCGGCATTGAACCAAACGAGCTCACCGCTTGCGGATGCCACCAATTCAGGCTTGCTGTCGCCGCTGATGTTGCCGAATGCGATGGCTTCGGGAGTGCGGTCGGTGAACTCAGCCAGGGTATAGACTTGCCAGGGGACATTTGGAAGCGGGGAGGTAATCGCCTCCGGTCCCGGGCCTTTCAGCCATTGAATCAACTTTCCATTGGTCGAGCGCGTGATGACATCGAGCAAGCCGTCTCCGTCCACATCGGCCACGCGGATCGTATCCGCGCCGGTGGGGATTTGCCCAACTGTACCCACCTGCCAGAGCCCGTTGGAAATGTGATAGTCATCCACGATGTCGATTGCCGGGTTGCGGAACCAACGAACGTTTTCACTCTTTGCGTCGGGGAAGGTCGCAACAATGTCGAGGTCTCCGTCCGCGTCGATGTCGCCTAGTGCCAAGTCTTTGACAGTGGTTCCGATTGGGGCATCGTTCGGGATCACGGTGACTTCCCATGACCGATCGCGCACCGCACCATGTCCCTGGTTTGTGAAAAGGAGAACAGCCTGTGTGCCAGTGGTTCCACCGCAGATCGAATTCCAGGCCACCACCACGTCCATCGCGCCATCGCCATCGACGTCGCCGACGGCCATGCTCGTAAAGCCGCCATTTTCAGGATTGATTCCATCTCCGGCCGTTCCTGTCAATAATGATTTCTCGATGGGTGCTTCGGTCCATGCAAGCGGCTGAGTGACTTGCGTTTTGAGGGCCGGCGCCAGATAGATCAACACAACGCCGGCGGAATCCACGCTCGAAGGCTGCTCGCTGTCGAGACATGCTGAGCCGGGCTCCAAGCTGTCCTTCACCAAGACCACAATGTCCAATGCGCCGTCCCTGTCCATGTCCGCGACAGCCAAGCCCGCCACCGAAACCACCGGGACATTTCCGGCCAGGGTGACAGTTTCAAAACCGACGACGCCTGCTGCGTTACGTCTTTGCAGATGAATCTGGACGGGCTGGGACTGATTCCAGGCCGACACAAGGTCCATTAGTCCATCGCCGTTGAGATCGGCGGCGACAACGAATTGCGGTCCGGCGGAGTCTTCGCTACGCGGGTCGACCTGAAGTGCCTGAAAGTGGCTATTGGTCCGACCGGTTGAGAGAAAGCTGCTGCCGGAGCCCGAAGTGGTAACGGTCACCGCACCAAAGTTTCCGGTGCATCCGACGAAGCCGGCCACGGCAAGTATCGTAGCCAAGAGAGTCACTGCGATTCGTGGATGCTTCTGGAGCCATAACGTCATGGATCGCCCCTTTGCAAATGAGGTTCGTTGTGCCAAGGCGCTAAACGCCCGGAGTGGTTATCGGTGGGGTGAACGACCGGCTTTGGTAGGCCAAGATGTGTGACAATTCTGTCCGATAATGCCGCTCTCGTTGAAAGAAGGCGGTCAATCGAGCGATGTCGCAAGCAAAGTGATGTCGTCGCTCTGCTCAGCGGAAGCGGCATGGGCTGAGACGCGTTTTCGCAGTTGTTTGATGAGAGGTCCAGGCTGCAATTCACCCGAAGAAAGGATGGCTTCTTTGAGCTTGTCAATTCCAAATGTCTTACCGTCGGGATCAAGTGCCTCCGTCACTCCATCGGTGTAGGCGAGCCAGAGTGCGGAAGGCCTCAACACGAATTCCGATTGTTCAAATGATGATGATGGCACCACGCCGAGCGGGAATCCGCCGTTCACTTCGAGCATCATTGGCGCCGCATCGCGATAACAGACAAATGGTTCGAGGTGTCCGGCGCTCGCGAGCCGGAGCGTTCGCGATTTCGGATCGAGCAGCCCCAGCAAACAAGTAATGAATCGACCGGATTGAGTGTTGCGGCAAACAAAATCGTTCCATTTTGCGAGCAGAACAGCGGGATCTTCACTTTCCGAGATCGTCACGCGGACGGCCGCCTGAAAATGGGCCATCTGGATCGCTGCGCCAACACCTTCACCTGTCACGTCGGCAATCAGAAACCATATCCGCCCATCCGGAATCTCAATCACATCGTAATAGTCGCCGCTCACGCGCCGGCCGGGATCGTTCAAGGCCGCAACGCGCAACCCCTGGCGATTGGGAAGCGATGCCGGGAATAAACCGCCTTGGATGGATCGTGCGAGATCAAGGTCACGATGGAGTCGAGCCATCTGTTGCTGATCTTCCAAGAGGCGAGAGTTGATCAACCCAATGCTGATTTGGCGGGCGATGGCGGCGAAGAAGTCGATGTCCTCATCCTGGTATGCCGTCGCGGTGCTTGATCGATCGCCATAAATGATTCCGATGACTTCCGAACCCTGCAGGAGAGGCACGCACATTGCCGAGCGGATGCCCTGCTGCACGATGCTCATGGTAGGGTCCACGGTTCCACCGCCCGCGTCGGTAAAAATGGCCCGCTCGCCTCGCTCGAGTGCGCGGCTCAACAGCGAGCGGCTGATGGTGATCTCCCCTTCAGCGCCTCGAAGATTGCGAACAATAGGCCAATCCAATGCCTTTTGGTTGCGGCGACGAATACCGATCGCGCCGCGCTCGAATTGAAGCATTTCGCCGCAGATATCCATGGCGCCCTGGAGGAGCTGATCCTGGCTTTGCAGCGTTGTGAGTCGCTCGCTCAACTCATAAATCATCTCCAGACGGCGTTGTGACAGGAGTGGTTTCTGGTCGCGCCCACTATATCGCGTTGAATGGTGCATCGTGGCGTCGTCGGACACGACGACTGATGTTGATGCGGTTCCGGGCCGATCGCGATAGACAATGACCGTCGCCCCAAGCAGGACGCGATCACCGTCTCGCAGCAGTGTCGTGCGACAGGGCCCATCGTTGACCAGCGTTCCATTCTTGCTTCCAAGGTCCTCGATGGTGACGATTTGCCCCGTTGATATGAAGCGGGCATGACGGCGCGAAGCGCTCGGATCGTCGATGGGAATCTCACACGCCGCGTCACGACCTATCGTTGCCGCTTCCGCGCCAAGCGGGCGACGGATCGTCCTTCCATCGGGAAGAGTAATGTGCAATTCGGGTGACAATGCAGTTCCTTTGTGCCTCGTTGCCGGATTTTTCAACCACTGGCAATGCCTGTACTTTGGGGGGCCAAATGCCACAAACTGGCCCGATTCCCCAGTGCCGACGATTCTAACGGAAAATGGCTTGTTTACACAGCGAAGTGTTGGATGGCTGTCTTTCGGCAGGAACCGTACCGTTCACGCATGACGGGACTCGTAGAAGAGCCATTGGCTGGATGGGAACCGTGTTGGGTTGGACTATGCCTGCGTATCGAAGGTTGGATGAGTCGTCCCTTGTGGTGAGCTGATCGCAGCGTAGGTCTGGCTTGCGGAGGCCGTCATAGACATATTCCCATCAGAGATTGTGATGGATGTGTAGCTTGAGTAGGCGCTGATTGCGGTTCCGCCTCCACCCGCGCCGCCTCGACCGATCAGGTTCGAAAGATCCACGGGCGCTTTCGATTGCTGCGATTGCGACAACAAAGTCATCAGGATGAGAAGACCAATGACCATTTGCAGATTGGGATCATTCTCAAGCCCGCCGCCGACCGATTTCAGGAGCTGTGAGACTTGTTGAGCGATTTGCGCGAACGAGATATTTTCCGTTCCGAGCAATGCGCCGACACCGGAGTTTCCCGATGCCCTCGTCGCACCTGCCGGGGCAAATGAAGATTGCGAGATTCCATTTAGGGATGACGATCCGGCCGGATTCCGGATGAACTGGTTGGTGACAGGTCCGATCATCGCTTCTATCCCTTCCGCTTCGCACACCTCTCGCTCAGTCTGAAACTCCTGATTTCACATGGCAAGACGCGAGCCAACCGAGAAAAATAGTTTCCGTGTGATGCAAACCACTATTTGAGTTTGACTTAACAGTCAAAGTGAAGTTGGGCGGAAATTAACGAATGCTCGTTCAGTGTCGCGCCGCGTGAACCGGTGTTGCTTTCGGGCAAGATTGACGTTCTATTGGGTCAATGATTCGGCGGATTGGAGGCATCTCACTGGCTGGCGGTGCGAAGGGAATCCACACAGGGGCTCCCGCAAAAATCAACCTCACTCTCCGCGTTCTTGGAAAGCGTCCTGACGGCTTTCACGAGATCAAGTCCCTGGCAATGGGAGTTGGGCTTTTCGATACTCTCCGCATCGCCCCGTCAATGAATCGGGAGATTCGCGTTACTTGCAACCTCCCCGATTTGAAGCAGGCCGATAATCTTGTGTTTCGTGCCGCGGCATTATTCCAACGAAGTTCGCAAATTGAAGTGGGTGCGGTCATCGATGTTTGCAAGCAAATTCCCCTGGGGGCCGGATTGGGAGGCGGGAGCAGTGATGCCGCAGCATCGCTCCGGCTATGCGACGCGCTCTGGCAAACAGATCGATGCCCCGGAGCGTTGTGCGAAATTGGGGCCTCAATCGGTTCGGATGTTCCCTTGTTTTTTCACCTTCCGGTTGCGAGCGTCTCGGGTCGAGGTGAATGCGTGGCGCCGGTTTCGATGTCGTGGAGTGGTTGGGCCGTGTTGATCCTCCCTCCCCTTGCGATTTCCACTCCGGACGCTTACCGTGCTTGGGATGAAGGAACTAGAGCTCTTGGAATTGAGGCGTCGGATTCCGATATCGCATGTGCGAAGAGCGCCGTAGAAATATCTGCGATGATCGTAAATGATCTTCAATCTGCGGCCTTTCGCCTATGTCCGCAATTGCGGGAATTATTTGAAACGCTCATGCGCCGTAGTGGAGTCTCGGTTCACATGACCGGTTCCGGTGCGGCCCTTTTTCAATTGTTTGATGACTGCATGGAAGCTCAGTCGATCGCGCAGTCGGTCGAGAGGGAATTGCGTCTCAACGCGTGCGTTGTGCATGCTCCCGAAGGAATGAGTCCTTTATTGGCTGAGGAACAATAGATGGAAATTTCCGACATTCGTCTCAAGCTCGTGAATGATCCCAATGATCGCCTCCGAGCAGTCTGCAGCATCACGTTCGACGGGGAATTCGTCGTTCGTGATTTGAAAGTCGTGCAGGGCTCGAATGGTCTGTTTGTGGCCATGCCCTCACGAAAGCTATCCGCACACTGTCCAAAGTGCGGTCACAAGAACCATATTCGAGCCGGTTTTTGTAATGACTGTGGCTCGAAGCTCCCCGTCGCCAATCGAACAGGAAATGAAGGGGCCAATCGCACACGGCTTCACAGTGACGTTGCGCATCCAATCAGTGCGACGTTTCGAGAGAAAATTCAGCAACAGATCATCGAAAAGTTTCAGCAGGAAAAAGAGCTCGCCCGCGATCCGAATTATGAACCTGCCGATATTGATGCGGAATTTGAGGATCAGGAGGTCACGGAAACAGCGGTCCCGGAGACAAAGAAGCCCGCTCTGGTAACGCCACCTGTGGCTCCGCGTCGAGATCCAAACTTCGACTTTACCGACTATGATTCGCTCATTGCGGGCTTGCGATCGGGCACGCGGGCGGAATCAGAAAAGCAAACGACTTCATTCGCCGGTCCCAAAAAACACTTGCAATCTGCGGCCACGGCAGAGGATGGATCAGCGGCGCATAAACCCAAAGACAATGCGGTGCGATCAACAAGAGGGCCTGCGCGGAACCAGCTTCCTCGGAAAACCAATTTCGTGCCAAAAGCTCAAAGTTCTGCAAAGAACTCAGTGAAGTGTGAACAGGAATTGGAGGAGACGGAGAATGTCCGCGAAGCCGTAAGCCAATCACTTTTGCCATCGGCGGCACCCGAAAGAAAAAAGGTCATTCCACCAACTCAAGCGCTGCCACATCCAATCAAGCCTCCAATCCAGCCGGCGTCGCCTGCGCCATCACCCAATGATGGCGAATTGCCATTTGGTGCCGGCATTCTGTAGAGAAGGATCGCACTGGCTGCGGTTTTTCCTCGCGGCGATTCCAAATGAATCCGCCTTGCATGAATTTGGTATCGACACGCGAATATTCGAGCAAGTCTGGCCGAAAAAAACGGCGGGCAAATTGCCCGCCGCGTATCAGATGGGGTCACAACTGGGAATTCCGAGCTCAGGGAATGGGAACGCCGGCCGTTGGGCAACTTGAGAGGCTGGACCCTTTGAAGAAATTCAATGCTCCGGCGCCATTCAGCAAATCGACCGATGCAAGAATGTCGATCGGCGTGAATTTCCCGCTGCGGTCGAGGTCCGTTTGCCATATTTGGAGTGACGGAGTGCCGTCCAGGGCGTTAATCAAGGCCAATGTGTCCGGGGTGTCGCTCAATTTGCTTGCGTCAGTGTCAGCGCCAAGGGCGCCGATGCACGCGGTGTCCTGTTCGCCGAACAAGGCCTTGACGCACGTCCATCGGGTCGACGGGATCACGCGGTCAAAGGTGAGCGTGACCTGGGTCCCGTTTTTCTGGACATTGGAAATCACCGGCACACCTGGGCCGGTAGGAGCCGTGGACATTTGGAAGCTGGCGGTCGTTAATGTGCCCGGGTCGTTCGACAACGTGAGCCCAAGCGTATTGTAACCGAATCGGGTGGCCGCATTATTCGGATCATTGGGATACCGCGCGTCAATCGAGCAAACCGGTGGTGTGGTTGCGGTGATTCCAGACAGGCATGGCGGAGTGTGAATGGTAAGAGGGACTCCGATCAATGGCGTCAAATTCGCTGACGGGGTTTCGTCAATCAGGAATGAATCGTTCCCATCGACAGTACGCCATACATAGTCACCACATGCACCAGTCTTGACTACGAGTTTTAACGTTCCGGCATAGTATTGAGTGATGTCGCAACCGCTATCAAATGCTCCGTCGTTTTCCTGTGCCGTAAATCCGTAAAGATAATTGAGATTGGGCAGACCGAGTCCGCCAAATGGAGTCAATCCCGCAAGGAGGAAGTCCGACCGTGATGTGGTCACAAATGCACCTTGTTCAGGATGGTGGTTCGGACCCACGCAAATGCCGCCTGCACCGACGGCCTGGCACGTTACATATGGAGCATGAATGAGACAGTCGTTATTCGTTGTGCATCCTATCGATGATATGGGTGCATCCCAGCCAAGGGGCAGGATCCCTCCGGTAAAGTTGTTGACACCGTTGCCTGCGCCATCAACGCCCCCAATTCGAAATTGATAGCCACGGGCAAGGTCAATCAATCCATTCCATCCACACAGATAGACCTCGACCTCATAGGTTTCTCCGACCACCGCGCCCGCAACGTCAGTCGTCGGGGTAATGGCCCCATTGTTTTTCTTCACTGCTTTTAGCGTTGCCGTGGCCGGCGCACCAAAAGAAGCTTGCCCAAAGAATAAGATTCCTACAAACCCGAAAAGTGCTCTTGCTCGCAATTTCGACGTCCTCATGTTGCTCGTCCCCTTCAAGAATTCCATGCCCCGGTGGTCTGTGCGGTCCGTCGACGGACCACCCCCACTTTGAGCCATCAGTGTACCAACCTGACCGATTCAAAACAACGCTATTTTCACAATCAGGCGAATCCTGAATTCGCAGGTGATTGATCAATGCTGATGCCACGCAACCCATTTGAAGGGGTCGCCAGCCGTTTGTTCTGGGACGAACCAAAAAGCACTACACTTGGAATGATCAGTGAGGCTGAAAAACACCTCTTGCCCCGCAACCTCATTCTACGACGCCCCCGTGCTGCGCGATTATAGGGCAGCTCCCAATTTGTGTCCACAACATTTCCCGACAAATAGCGCCTCAAAGGGTCAGGATGCATCTTGAGGCACGGCAAACGATGATATTCCGAGGATGTGAGGGTTGCCTTCAGCGATTCGTCGAATGACGTCATTGGGGATTGGGGAGGCGACTTTGATCTGAGCGCATGCGGCCTCTGAGCCGCTGCAAATCACATTCTCCATTTCCTCGACGTTCACGCCGGCGTAGCTGATCTCATTGAGAGTATGGGCGAGCACTCCCGGTTGATTTCGATGTCGCACGACGACGACGAATCGCCCCCGCGAACCAGCCGAAAGGTTCACGCAATTCTCAACGCGGCCGCTCTGCAGGTATTCCTTGACAATCCGAACGGTTTCCGCGGCGATGGCATCCTGAGCCTGTTCCGTCGAGGCGCCGATATGATGCGTGCCATACACGACGCCCCCGCCGCGGACGATTGCGGAGTGGAACTCATCGTGGGACTTCGAAGGCTCTGCGGGATAGACGTCCAGGCCGGCACGAATTCCCCGTTTTGTGATCGCGTCGGCAAGTGCGGCGTAGTCCATCACTTCGGCGCGGGCGGTGTTGATGACGTAGCTGCCGTCGCGGAGGGCGCCAAGCACCTGTGCGTTAATGATGCCCTTTGTGTCCGGCGACGCGGGAAGGTGTACAGTAAGCACATCGCACCTGGATGCCACATCCTGGGCGCTTTCTGTACGCATGATGCCTGCACGTTTTGCTTCGGCATCGGTAAGTGAGCGACTCCACGCGACGACGTGCATTTCGAATGCCAGTGCGCGTTCCGCAACGGCACGGCCAATCTGCCCCAGTCCGATGATTCCGAGCGTTCGACCCTTTAGCCCGCGAGCTTTTTCATATTCCTGTTTGTTCCAGCGACCTTCGCGCAGATCGACGGTGTTGTCCACGAGGCGACGATCGAGGGCGAGAATCAGTGCGAAAGTGAGTTCGGCCACCGCCACGGCATTTTTTCCGGGACAATTCGCGACTAGAATGCTGCGCTTTGAGGCCGCGGCGACATCAATCGTGTTATAGCCCGCGCCAGCGCGAACCACGACGCTCAGTGCGTTACTGGCCGAGAGCATCGCCTCGGTGACTTTCTTGCCGCGGACCACGAGCACGACGCATTCGGTTTTTCGAATGGCTTCAACGAGGGCATCGCCGTCGAGTGAAAGCTCGTGTACGACCTCGCAACCGGCGCCGCGCAATTCATCGACGCCCCATGACTGAAATTTATCCGCGATGAGGACCTTCATTGATCACTCCTGAAAACGTCCCCTAATCTGCTTGCCGCTATGACCGTCGTTATTCTAAATTCGTCCGAAGACAACCGGAGAATCTCACCGCGGGATGCTTCTCCGCGCTCAGCATGACTACTTACTTTGCATGTTTCGGTCAGTCCCCCAGCCCAAGGGCTGGGGCACCCGCGCTCGAACCACCTCTCGATAGACGGCCATATCTCAAGTGGTTACTGTCACGCTCCAGCAACAACTCGTCAAATGCCCGCCGAAACACACGTGAACGTAGTAAAATGCAAGTGAGGTCCGGTTGCGCCGCTTCGCAGAATGAGCCGATAATGAAAGTGCGATGCTGATTTGCGAAGTGGGTCATCGCAAGAGACGTTGCATCGCATTGCGGGGAAGCGGGGATGCCAGAACAAGCTGGTGCGAGAATTCGTTTTCGCACGCCATTGGAGTATCACGATGGGACTCGACCGACTACGAAGGTATGACGTTCAGGCCGGATACGCATGTTGGTTGGCCGTGGCCTCGATCGCTCCATTCATTTTTTCGATTTGGCAAATCTATGGCCGGTATCACCCGCTGTTGGGACGCATCATTTACGGCTCGAAGGGCAATTTCATTCTCGCATTCATCGGCTGCACGGCGGCGACGTTCGGTCTGAGCGGCCTTGGGTTTCTTCTGGGGTGGAACAGCGCCGGTCAGCGCCGAAACGAACGATCCGGCCAATCGTGGCTGGCGTTTTTCCTCGGCGGCACGATTCTCACGTTCGACATGGTTCTCATCGTCGCATTTTACCTGCTCCGGCTCGAAAAGCCGATGTGACGCGGCGCCGCAGCAGGTCTACAATTCGGGCGTGCATACCAGGTGTCAACAAGCATGCGCTGGGCTTTGGGCAATTTATTTTGCGTTGACCGGATCGACAGCGTCTGCCGCTGACGGACTCACGACTTACCAGACGAATTACTACCTTCTCGAAACGGATCTTCCCAAGGGTCGCGCCCAGTTTATAGGCAAAGTGATGGACGCCACGGGAGTCGAATACTACCGGCTCTTCGCGGGTTTTCGAGGGCTCGTGCAGCGGCGTCCCCGGCTGCGAGTGTATGCGACTCGGGAAGAATATCTCGCGGCGATCCTCAAGGTTGCGCCGCCCGAATTTTCCGCCACCAGCGGTCTCTTCTTCACCGGCGACGAGACCGTGTATTGCTATGAGAAACCCGACGTCGAATTCGTGCTCAAACACGAGTGCTTTCACCAATTCGCCTTTTATGTGATCCAGGGGTCGCTCCCGATGTGGGTCAACGAGGGTTTGGCGGAATACTTCAGTGAAGGCACGTTTGATCAAAAGACCGGCACGCTTCAGCTCGGGGCCACGCCTCGCGAGCGATTGATGCTTCTCAAAGCGGCGCGAGACGCGCACTCCATGATGACCATTGAGCATCTGCTGAAGATTGACGGTCGTGGGTGGGCACACAATCTTGGAACCGAGAAAGCGCCGCTGGAATACACGCAGGCGTGGTCGCTGTGTCATTTTCTGATCCACGCGGATGGCGGAAAATACGAGCCGTATTTCGGCCAATTCCTGCATCAGATGGATCAGGGTCTGGATTCGGACACAGCCTTCAAACGCGTGTTCGGGGTCGATATCTTGCCACTGCAAACGAAGTATGATGAATACGTCGACCAATTGATTCAGAACATGCCCGCCGTGGCGACGAAACCGCAGCCAGCCAAACCACAGTCCGCAACGAAAGCAAAGAAATCGCCATGACGCCCCACGCCTTGCTTTGGATTCGGCGGATCGAATGAGCCGGCTATTCACGCGTCCTATGGAGAGGTATGCTCTTCAGGCATGAATCCGTGGTTCGCAAAGGGAGTCATCCTCCTGGCAAGCATTGTGATGATTGTGATCCGTGCGCCATACGGTCATCGCAGCAGAACAATTCCGGTGGTGAGGAGCCGCAAGGGGGCGATGGAAATCGTCCTCCTGACGATCGCATGGGTCGCTTTCTTCCTGCCGCTGATCTGGATCGCAACGCCATCGCCGGTGTTTGCGGACTACCCGTTGCGGCCGATCCCGCTGTTTGCCGGCACTCTGTGCCTCGCAATCGGGCTGTGGCTCTTTCACCGGTCGCACACGGATCTCGGCGCCAACTGGTCCATCACGCTTGAAGTGCGGGAGAAACACCAGCTCGTAACCAATGGGATCTATTCCCGGGTCCGCCATCCAATGTACCTGGCGCTTCTGGTTTATTCGGCGGGTCAGGCGCTTGTCCTGCCCAACTACGTGGTAGGCGCATCGTATGGTTTCGCCATGGTTCTGCTCTTTGCGTTCCGCGTGCGTTCTGAGGAGCAAATGATGCTCGGGGAATTCGGGAAAGAATATGAGGCGTACATGGCTCGGACCAAGCGACTCATGCCCGGTGTTTGGTGACGAGTGGTCCGAATTCCAAGAATGGAACGGCACTGAATCAGTCACCACGCGGCGACCCGCTCCGGGGCGGGAATTGTGCAACTTCGTAGTCACGGGTTCCGCTTCGCTCCAACCGTGGCGACATTCCTTGTCCCTTTCGGGCAACGCCGTGAACTGAGTTCCATGATATCACAGAAAAAGCGGCGTCCCTGCCGATGTTCTGTTGTCCGGACAGAAAGGCAGGGACGCCATGCAAACCGATTCGAGGATCGGAGGCGGAGCCTCCGCGCATGTTTATCGT
>JACQFE010000026.1 GCA_016200265.1 Planctomycetota bacterium
CTGGTTCGATTCGCTCTCCTGCGATACCTTCTTCTCATAGCGGTTTCTCCTTCTTGCAAAACCTTCAACTTGCGGAGCTTACCAGCGTGGTACGCTCCGAAGGAGAACCGCTCTTTTTCAACTATTTACGGGACATTCTCCTCGATGTAGCTGCCCCTAGCGACGAAATCTGGGTGGCGGCCGGCACTTACAAGCCCACCGAAAGAGGGTGCGACTCCAACGCAGAATGCCCGGGTGGCTCTTGCGGTGCGGGAAATATGTGCACTTGGACGACTCCTCGAGAGCAATCGTTCGGACTTCACAACGGCGTGGCTATTTACGGAGGTTTTGCGGGCACGGAGGCGCTACGCTCCCAACGAGACGTCAGCGCGAACGTCACCATCCTCAGCGGCGACATCAACGGCGACGATAGCTCCGTAGCCTGCACTCAGCAGACCGATTGCGACTCGCTTGGGTACTTCTGCGTGGGCGGTTCCTGCATTATCGCAAACAATGGCGCCGAGAATAGCTATCACGTGGTAAGCAGCAACAACGCTGGCCCTACGACAGTTCTCGATGGATTTACGATTACTGGAGGTAATGCCAACGGATCGTCCCCGCTTGACTCTGGCGCTGGAATGTACAGTTCCGGAGGCGGGCCGACCATCGCCAACTGTATCTTCTCGGGGAATTTTGCTGTCTTCGGCGGCGGTATGCGCAACTTTTTTGGCTCCCCCACGCTCAGCAACTGCGTCTTCGACCGAAATTCTGCGTCCGACACGGCCGGCGGCCTGGAAACCGACGGAAGTGCTACATTGATGGACTGTACGTTCAGTTCGAACTACGGTTATTTCGGCGCCGGGATGGCGGTCTTTGCCAACGGCGGTGTCGCGGCGACCAACTGCACGTTCAGCGGGAACTTTTCGGTCGGTAGCGGCGGAGGACTCTACATCGATGGAAGCAATCCGATGCTCAATCGATGCAAGTTCTACGGGAACATTGCGTTCGAAGGCGGGGGTGTGAAGAATGTCAACAACGCCAATGGCACGCTGGCCAATTGCGACTTCAGCGGGAATGGGGCTGGCACTGGTGGCGGGATGCTCAACGACGCCAGCAACCCGAGCCTGATCAACTGCACACTGAGCCGAAATTTCGTAAGTAGTCTCGGCGGCGGAATATACAACAACGGGACGGGCAACCCGACGCTGACCAATTGCATCCTGTGGGGCAATAGTGACGTGACCGGCACGAGTGCCTCCGCCCAATTGCACACGAATGGCGGCGCTCCTGTGGTCAATTACAGTATTGTCCAAGGTGGTTGGGCCGGCGCGGGAGGCACGGGCAACGGCAGCACCGATCCGCTCTTCCTCGATGACGACGGCCTCGACAACGTTGTAGGAACTCTCGACGACAACCTGCGCCTCCGCGCCGGCTCGCCCGCCATCGACGCGGGCAATAACGCCGCCGTCACCGGTACGACGGACCTGGATGGCAACCCGCGCATCATTGATGGCAATGGCGACCTCACTGCGACTGTAGATAAGGGCGCGTACGAGTACTTCACAGACTGTAATTTCAACGGTATCGCCGATGCTCTCGATATTCTAAACGGCACTTCGCAAGACCTGGATTTGAACGGGATTCCAGATCAGTGCGGCCAATTCACCGGTGGCTGCACCCCGAACAACAACTGGAGCTGCTTTAACAACTGGGACCTCCCGGGCAACTTCTATCCCGACGATGTGGCCAGCGCCTCGGGCATCTTCGTTACACTCGGCAATGGCGACCACCCCTTCCTTGACGTGGACGCAACCATCCCAGGGATGAAAGTTGGCGTCGGCGCGATCCTGAACATCACTCAGTCCGGGAGCCCCGGCGATCTTAGCATCAACTCCGACCGCGGACTCATCGTCGAAGGCTTCCCCCTTTCGCCCGATCCGCTCGCTCGAGGGCAGATCAACCTCAGCGGCAATCGGACCATGACTATCAGCAGTGGCACCTCACGCAGTTACGGCGATATCCTCGTCCAGGACAACAGCCTGATCGAGGTCCAGTCTGGAACGTTTTTCATCGACGGCAATGGCATCTACAAGGCCGCCGCTGGCGGGGCCCACAGCATTCTCCGTGTCGGTACGGCCGATTGCTGCGACAGTCTTACATGCACATGTAAGCTCGCCTCGAATGGTCCGCCATACACCCCCACGATCGAGCTCAGCGGACAGATGTCAATCGAGGTCAACGGCGACTTCAGCAATCAGGGCGTGGTGCACGTGGCCGATGCACCAACGATCAGCATTACCAATGGCGCGTTTTTGGTCCGAGCCAGCGGCATCTATGAGCGTAATCCTTCGGCCATTGGAGTGACTTCGGCGAGCCTTGTGGCCGACACCATTCGCATTGAACCCGGAGTGGTTACGCCCTTTGTGCTCGACGGCGGCCAGGTGACTCTGTCGGACTCCATGACCATGCAATCATTTGGAGCTGTAGAGCTGATTGGCGACCCGATGGCCGCTGGCGCAGAAGCCCGCGGCGGCCACACGCCGCCGAAACTCAGCATTCTTGGTGGTGGAAGACTAACAGTGGGTGGCACGCTAAGCATGAGCGGCGTCGCGGGGTCGATTAATTCCTCATCTCAAGGTGTCGTTCTTGGCGGGGACTTTGCCAATCACCTGCTGGACCCAAGTCTCTTCGACTGGAGCACGGGACTGTTTTCGCTCAACGGTGGAGTTCCCCAGGATTTTGAAGTTGCGGCCACGGACGTGGGCGCGCTGCTTGACCCGGCCACCGCGCAGTATGTGATAGGCGATCTGCAGATCATAAGCGGCGCGATCGTCACGTTCCACGATTCCTTCGACAATGACAGCGCCGGACAAGGGCCGTGCACTGAAGCGCTCTATGTCCACACTCTGGAACTCGATGCCGGATCGTTCATAACTCTGGACAATTGCCGTGTCTATTACGAGACGCTGGTCCGCGATCCAAGCGCTACGGTGTCAACGATTGGATGTGGCGAATTTGTGCAAGCTTGCCCGCTCGCACAACCAGCCGCACCGGAGCCGAATGCAATTGCAAAGAACCGGTACATCTCGTTCTTGCCGAGCAATTCGGGAATACGAACGGCCCTGCGCGTGACAATGGTTTCACTGCAGCATCCCGATCCGCCAAACTTGCCGCAGTTCCCGCCGCAGAATTTCGCCGCGCTCGAAGGGCACGTCCGCTGGATTGGTTCACCCGGAAACTGCACCGAGACCGAAAGCCCGCCGGCGACGTTCAAATGCGCATCGCTGCAATGCGCGCCGCAATATCTCGATTGGCCCGCAGCCACCAGCGGTCAGACGCTGCACGTCAATGGCGCGGCCATCATGCCCAGCTCAATCTACAAAGTGGAAGCGATTGCTCAAACTTGCGACCTTAGCGAGCCGCTCAGCTACTCTGTGCCGCTGACCATTACCACCGCACGCTGGGGAGATGTCGCTGCGCCATTCCAGGCGCCGGCACCTGCGGCGCTCACTCAGCCGAACATCGGCGACATTGCGGCCATTGTCGACAAATTCAAAGCAGTGCCGACGGCAATTATCCTCGCCCGCGCGGACTTGAATCCGGGAATTCCCAACAATCGCGTGGACATCTCCGACGTGGCCAGTTGCGTCGATGCGTTCAAGAACATCCAGTATCTGTTCGCGGGGCCGCAGGCATGCCCTTAACCACAGATCGCGTGCTGGATTATCGTGCGTCGTCGAGTAAAGGGAGAACGTTACCCACCAACACTTCTACAAAGGGACGGAAACCGTGAAACAGAACAGTTGGATTTTCATCGCAGCGACACCATCGCTGCTCGCGAGCGTTCTGGCAATTGAACCAATACAGCCAAGGGCTCAGGCCGCAGCGCCTACAGGAGCGGCAGTGCGGGCGGGGCCTTCGCCAGAGGGTCCCCGGCCAGATGAATTCGGCGGCGTTGCTTCCACACATATCCTGGTGAAGCTGAAGTCGGATGCGCATCAGCGTGTACGAATGGCCAATCAAGAGGGATTGGCAGATTCTGACCCGCGGAACCAATTAAGTGAGCGGTTCCGAGCTACCGCCGACGCCTGGCAGGTTGTGAGGATGTCGCCACTATATGGCGGACGATTCGCTGACCCTGCCCTTGCGGCGCGCTACGGGTTGGATTGCACGTACATCATCGACGTGCCGCGCGGAACGGACACGCCGGTCATGGCGGCGTCGTTCGCCGCAATCGGCGAAGAGGTCGAATCCGCCGGATACGACTCTGTCGGCGGCGTGGCCAGCGGCGAGATCGCCGAAACCCCTGCGGTTACCGGTGGCGTGGCCAGTTCGCAAGTCATTCCCGATGATCCCGAGTTCCCATTCCAATGGGGGATGCACAACACGGGACAGACCATTAACGGGCAAGCGGGAACGCCCGATGCGGACATCGATGCCCCCGAAGCCTGGGCGATCCACACGGGAAACCTTGGGACTGTAACCGTGGCGATTATTAACAGCGGCCTTGCATCGCACATCGAATATGGCGATAACGCCGCGCCTTTTCCGAATGGCCGCGTCCTTCAGGGGTACAACACGGTGCTCGGTACCGACGATCCAGCCGACCTGGGGGACACCTGCCCGTTCGGAACACAGGTCACTGGGACCATCGGAGCTGCGGGCAACAACGGGCAGGGCATTGCGGGTATGACCTGGGGTGTTTATCTGATGCCGGTAAAGGTGCTCAGCGGTTGCAGTGGTAATGTGACCGACCTGATCGAGGGAATCCTCTGGGCCGCGGACCACGGCGCCGATGTGATCGACATGGGCCTGAACTACAACATTACAGATCCTGCAATGATCGCGGCGCTACAGAGTGCCGTGGACTATGCCCATGATCGAGGCGCGGTCCTGGTCGCAGCTGTCGGGCAAAGTAGCTTTCCTTGTGGGCCCGTGGGTAGTGTTTGCTACCCGGCCAGAGCGGACCACGTCATTGGAGTCAGCGGCACGGATCAAGACGATCTGTTCGACGCGGCTTCCAGATTTGGCCCGGGAACTGACGTTGCGGCCCCGGACATAAGAATTCGCACCACGACCTGGTCCCCCGGATACTATACCTTTCAATCCGGCACTGGCATGGCTTCGGCGCACGTAAGCGGCCTCGCGGCATTGATCAAATCGTATGCACCTTTCCTAACCAACGACCAGATTGCGGAAATCATTCAGCAGACGGCTAACGATCTGGGCCCTTCGGGGTGGGATGACCATTTCGGATACGGCAGAATTAACGCGGGCAACGCCCTCATCGCGGTCTTGCCTGGCGCCTGTTGCGATCTTCTGAGCGGAACCTGCGCCGACGGTGTATTCGCGAGTGATTGTTCTGGAACGCATCAGTCGTGGACCGAGGACGCGGCCTGCGTGGACGTGTCGTGCGAAGCCGTAAGCGGCGCGTGTTGTAATCACGATCCCTTTGGTGCCTGCACAGACGGCGTCACCATTGCGGCGTGCGGCTGCTTGAACTGCGAGTGGGTGAAGCGAGGCTCATGTTCCGAAATGGATTGCTCACACACCGCGATCCCGACGGTGTCGGAATGGGGCGTGGTTGTGTTCACGCTCCTTCTTCTTATCGGGGCAAAGGTTTTCTTGAGTCGACCAACTTCGCTAGCCTGAGATCGTTCAGGTAGCGGAAATCCGTCGAAAAACCGGGCGAGAAATGAATTGACGAGAACAGGTACTGGAGAAAACATCATGTTTGGCAAATGGAGTTGTGTAGGAGTGCTCGCACTGAGCATGTGTGGTTTTGTGTGCGGCGAAGCCGGTGCCGCGGACATCGGTACGTCCTTCACCTATCAGGGCAGCCTGGAAAAGCCGCCCGGCACGCCGCTGACCGACACGTGTAACATGCGCTTCGGATTGTGGGACGCGCTCACCTTCGGGAATCAGAAAGGAACGTCGCCGCAAACCGTACCCGCCGTCGGCGTCGTCAACGGCGCGTTTACCGCCACGATCGACTTTGGCGATGGAGGAATCGATGGTACGGCCCGCTGGCTGGCCATTGAAGTCAAGTGCACCGGCGATGCAAGCTTCGTTCCCCTCAATCCCCGTGTCGCGCTGACTCCCGTACCCCACGCCTTGGCTCTGCCAGGACTATATACTGAACAAAACGCCACGTCGCCCAACCTCATCGGTGGATACAGCGGGAATAGCGTGACAAGCGGAGTATTCGCGGCCACTATCGCTGGCGGTGGAATATCCGGCTCCCCTAACCGAGTCACCGATTACTACGGCACTGTGGGTGGCGGCTCTGGGAACCAAGCCGGTGATAACGCCGGTACAGTAGACGATGAATTATTCGCCACCGTTGGCGGCGGGGCGAGCAACACCGCCAGGGCTTATTTCTCCACCGTCGGCGGCGGCTTTTTTAACACCGCGAGCGACCGTAAGTCGACCATCGGCGGCGGTGAAATTAACACCGCCAGCGGGGAGGATTCCACCATCGGCGGTGGGGCCGAAAACACGGGCAGCGGCGGCGGGGCCACCGTCGGCGGCGGGCAGCGCAACACCGCCAGCGAATTGTTCGCCACCATCGGCGGCGGCTTTAGTAACGCGGCCTCCGCGAGGTATGCGACCATCGGTGGCGGCGGGCCAAGCGATCCGAGCAGTCCCGCCACCGAAGTTGCGACGCGCAACCGCGTGACCGATGACTACGGCACCGTGGGCGGCGGAGGAAACAACCAGGCCGGTGACCCCTCCGACGCGGATACGACAGGTCAACGGTACGCAACCGTCGGCGGTGGGGCGAACAACACTGCAGCGGGCGCCTCGTCGACCGTCAGCGGCGGATCAAGTAACTCTGCGACCGGGTATTCCTCGACCGTCGGCGGCGGGGTGAGCAACCTTGCGAACGGCACCTATTCAACGGTGGGCGGCGGAACCACCAGCGACGCACCGGGCTATGCCGCGACCGTGGGTGGTGGATTTGTCAACGAAGCAGGCTCCGATTACTCGACGGTCGGCGGCGGAGCGCACAACACCGCGGCGAATCTATTCGCGACCGTCGGCGGGGGAACCTACAACTACGCACCGGGCGACTCCTCCACCATCGGCGGCGGAAATGGCAACCAAGCAACTGGCTACCGCTCGACCGTCGGCGGCGGGGACAGTAACACGGCCAGTGAATCATGCTCAGTAGTCGGCGGCGGAAACGGCAACCATGCAACGAGCGGTTGCTCTACCGTCGGCGGCGGCAACTTCAACACCGCAACGGATTTTAACTCCACCGTCGGCGGCGGAAACGGCAACCATGCAACGAGCGGTGGCTCTACCGTCGGCGGCGGCAACTTCAACACCGCCAGCGGTCCGGGTTCGACCGTCGGCGCCGGATACGCCAACACCGCCAGCGGCATCGATTCCACCGTCGGCGGCGGATACGAAAATCACGCGAGCGGCGTATGTTCGGTCATACCGGGCGGTTGCAATAACTCGGCGGTCGCGGCAGCGTCGTTTGCCGCAGGGCAAAATGCGAAGGCTCTTCACGACGGCGCTTTTGTATGGGCCGGATCCGGTGAGAAGGAAGTTTCCTCCACCACGGAAAATGAGTTCACCGCACGCGCCTCAGGAGGTATGCGCTTCTTTACCACCACTGACATGAGTGTTGGCGTACGGCTGGTTCCGGCAGGCGGGTCATGGTCCGCCGCAAGTGACCGGAATCTCAAGGAAAACTTCGCTGACGTAAACACGGTCAAGTTGCTGGAAGCCCTGGCTAAAACGCCCATTTCAACCTGGAACTACAAAAGCCAGCCTGATTCGATTCGGCATATCGGCCCGATGGGACAGGACTTCTACGCAGCCTTCGGCGTCGGTGACGACGAAAAGTTCATCGCCACCATTGACGCGGACGGCGTGGCTTTGGCAGCAATTCAAGGACTGTACCAATTGGTGCAAGAGAAGGAATGCGAAGTGAAGGAGCTTCACGAACAAAAAGACCGCGAAATCGAGGAGCTGAAATCGCAGATCGCGGATCTCAGGGCATTGGTAAACGGGCTGGCCTCAAAGCAGAACGGCGGTGGGCAATGATTCGAAAGGCACAGGATTGCGAAGGCACGGAAGCGCATAGCCAAGCGGAGACAATGAGAAATCCGAACTCGAAGCGCGAGCGACGGGCGATTGCGCCTGCGCTTGCATTTGGAATACTGATTGGCTGGGGCGCGGCTTCCGCATTTGCCCAATCCGGGGGCGGATACCTCATGAGAAAAAGCGTCATCGGCTCCGGCGGCGGCACGGCGGTCGGCGGGCAATATCGAATGTCCGGCACCGTCGGGCAGCACGATGCATCGGAACCGGCCGGCGGCAGTTACCTCATGCGCGGCGGATTCTGGGCTCCGGCCGTGCCCGCTCCTGTGGCCCTTCTGGCCGACCCCACAGGCATCGATAAGACTCGCTACCTCTCGTTCCAGGTTCCTGCGGGACAGGCCGGCAATACCGCATTGCAGGTCACGCTGGTTTCGCTGATGCACCCGAATCCGCCGAACCTTCCGCAGTTTCCGCCGCCGAATTTCTCGGCGCAGGAGGGATCAGTGCGATATGTTGGCACTCCTTCGAATTGCGCGGAGACCGAGTCGCCACCCACGTCTTTCAAGTGTGCGACGCTACAATGCACGCCGGTCTACATGGATTGGGAGGTGGCATTGGCCGGTCAGACGCTGCACGTCACCGGGCAGGCCGTGATACCAAGCTCGACGTACGAAATCCGCCAACTTGGCGCGTCGTGCCAGGGGAATGAGTCACCCTGCACAGCGGTATCGCTGCCGCTGACCGTTCGAACGCAGCGCTGGGGTGACGTGGCCTCCGCATTCCAAGCGCCAGCTCCTGCGCCACTTACACAACCGAACATTAGCGATGTGGCCGCTTGCGTGGACAAGTTCAAGTCAGTGCCAACCGCGATCATCGTCGCTCGCGCCGACGTGAACCCCGCGGTCCCAAACGGCCGAGTGGACATTGCCGATGTTGCGAACATTGTGGATGCCTTCAAGAATCTAACGTATCCGTACCCTGGGCCGACAACGTGTCCTTAAACCAGGCCGAACTGGTATCGCGATCTTTAGGCGCTCCGCGCCAAGATTCGCGCCACGGCCTGATGCGTCCATCCGTCCGACTTGCCGGTTTTCGTAGGCACGCCGCGTTCGGTCAATTCGTCGGCAATTTGCTGTAGCTTCATGCCTTGCGAGCGCATAGCGTGAATTTCTGCAATGATGGCTTGTTCGGATTCGTTCGGAATCAGCGCTTCGCCGTCGTGGCCAAGGTTGCAACCGTACGGAACCGTTCCGATACGTTGGCCGTTGGAGCGTTTGACAGCCATTGCAGACCGAGTCCGTTCGCGAGTCAGGTTGCGTTCCATTTCAGCGGCGCCCGCGAGAACGACGAGCATGAAGCGACCGGCGGCGCTGGTCGTGTCGATCGCGTTCCCGCCCAGGTCAATGACGTGCAATGCGACTCCTGACTTTTCCCAGCGCTCTACGGTCGTCAGGCAATCGCCCGCGTTTCGGAACATTCGGTCGAGTTTCAGCATGACCACCGCGTCGGCGCGCTTGTCTTTCAGTTCGGTTAGCAAACGTTGCCCGCCGTCGCGAGTCGCCAGCGGTTTCCCACCGGACACTCCCGCGTCGGTAATCGTGTCGAGAAGTTCAAGATTTCGCAT
The DNA here is from genome assembly GCA_016200265.1 of Planctomycetota bacterium. Lineage (GTDB taxonomy): Bacteria > Planctomycetota > Phycisphaerae > UBA1845 > UBA1845 > JACQFE01. The sequence goes on from JACQFE010000026.1 coordinate 9,659, forward strand.
CGTGCAATAGGCTTTGATCCGTTCGGCCTGAACGTCCATTCCAAGTCCGCTGTCGGCTTGTTCATTCGTCGAACAGCGCGTGTATCCAATTGCTTTCACAATTGATCCTCCGTTTGATGCGACACCGGGAATCGACGGCGGGTCCGCGAACGAATCCGCCGTCGAAACCCGATGCACAAAATCTGATTCTCGTTAGACTGTGCGGGATGACGCCACAACAAAGACCGCTTTGGATGCGCTGGGTCTTGATAATTGGAATCATCGCAGCATCGATCCGGCTTGTAGCAAAGATTCTCCACCTGTCGTAGTCCACTCATGCGGCCAGCGCTTCGACGGCTTCCACGTTCGCCTTTTGCTTGAAGCGCCGTAGAGCATCGGGCAAACCATCAACCAAGTCGCGGACGTTGTTTCCGCAGAAACGTCCGTCGCCATATTTACCTTGCACATAGGAAACGAACCGAAAACCATCTGGAAACGACAAGGAAAGTTCCTGCGCGATGCGTTCAAGGTGATCGGCGATTGACTTGGCGTCCGGTTTGCGGAATCGAAAGCGACGCCAGCGGGAATAGAGTCCGTCACAATCGTCGGCCCAGGTCAGACTTGTCGTCGTGCCGATGACGATGACGTGGTTCGGCAAATTCTCCAGAAGTCCCAACAACATCCGCATACAGTCTTTGTTCAAGTGCTGAATTTCGTCGATTATGAAACAACGTCGGCCATTGCCCGCCCAACCGGACATTCGCATGGTGGATTCCAGCGCCCGGAAGTCCGCAATCGTAGCCGCTCGGCTGTCGATCCGTTCAATGGCGAATTCACCGCAACCCAGCGCCCGAGCCGTGACGTAGGCCGCTGACGTTTTGCCGCAACCCGCAATCGAATCCGACTCGAACAGCCAGCGCTCGCCGCAACCCTCGAATAGCCAGGAATCGCTACAGGCTTCTTTGGTTTCGTCGATAACCGATTGTCCGACGAATTGTTCCCATGCTTTTGGTCGATAGCGTTCGCTCAACACGATTCACCGTCGCTTTCGCATTCGACCGTTGCCGGATCGACGTAGGTTAGGCCGTCAAAGAAAAACGCATGGCCGCAAGCGCCGCATCGTCTGCGCCCATCTTCAAAGAAGGTGATTGAATCGGACTCGCAAGCCGGACAGCGATCGGCGGGCAGTACGTTGCCGTCAGCGTCGATGTGCCAGTGACGATCGCAGGTTTCACAGGCTTGCAGGCATTCATCGTCGCAGAAAATCGGCGTTTCCGGCTGGCCGCAGAATGGACAGAGCGCGTCCGAGCCATCGGCATTCTGGAATGGTCGAATTGCGGTTTCCTTGGATCGCGCGCGCTGAAGAAAATCGTACAGGTCAATCGGTCGATCCGACTCCGTGACGCTGACGTGCATCGGCAACCATGATTCGGCGAACGTGGCCGCTTCGCTCGGATCGTCGAATGACTTGACCCACGTCGCCGTCATTCCGGCGCGTTTTGATATAGATACGGTAATCACGCGGCCACCGCCTTTTCCGCGCAGGAATCCAGCGCCTCCACGTCGTCAATGATCGTCCGTGCCGTCGATGCGATGCGCTCCAGACTTGCCCGGAGCGCTTTTGAGTCGCCTTGCCACAAGGCGATGTAGGCCGACGATCGGATCGTGGTGTCGAGTCCGAAGTGTTTACAGACAACGTAAGCGATTGATTCGGCTTCCAATTCCGCGATATTCTGCGTCAAGGTCGTGGCCGACTCGGTTTTCCCGAAGTGCAATGCACAATGCGCCAATTCGTGGGCAAGTGTTTTCGCCCGTTGTCCGCTTGGATGCGTGCCGTCGATGACGATGGACGCGCCCTTGTCGGTTGCGTATCCGAATTGCGATCCGGTCGACACACCGATTACCGGATCACGGACAACAGCTACACCGACATGCGGCTCATTGACACCTTTGGGGCGGTGCGAGCGTTGCCGGATTATGAGCCGGAAGCGGTGCAGGCCGTCGCCTTGCGAAATGGCACGGACAATATGCCGGTGGAGTCAAAAGCCCGTGGCGAAATGCAGGACCAAATACGGGACCAAAAAACCCGCCCGACCCCGCATTTCACCGCGCTTCCGTGCAGTGAAGCTGATAATCGCGAAAATTAGTGCCAATCAAATGACACTCTCCGAGAGTCGCGCAAACCACTAGAAAACAAGGGTATTTCTCTCGCTATGAGCGCAAAAAAAAGGCCGACGATTTCGGCCTTTGCACTGGGGTGCTAGGACTCGAACCTAGAACCTTCTGATCCAGAGTCAGACGTGCTGCCAGTTGCACCACACCCCAAACCGACTTCCCTGCGGTGCCATTCAAGCAGCGCGGCGACGACAAGTCAAGGCAAATCAACCAGACTCTCGTTGGCCTTTCGATGACGCAGCGCATTGCGCCGACCAGGCCCGAAAAACCGCAATGGCACGAGCAGCAAAGCAATCATGCCGATCGAAACCGGAACGTCCTGTCCGCAAACGTGAACGGTCGTCTGTGGCGGCGTAATGGGCGGCGGATTCGTCGTCGAACAGACGCTCTGATCGTCCCAAAGTGGACAGGCGTCGCAGCGAACGCCATGAAGCGAGTCCGGCATCTTATGCGAATCGGTCGGTTGCCCGGTGAATCCATCCACGTTGACCAACGAGCCGGTCAGCGTCATCCAGAATACGCGGGCATTTCCGTCGCCATCGGTCGCGAACGAAATCGACCCCGCGGGATTCCCTTCAAACGTGACATTCCCCTGCTCATCCATCGTCGCGTCGCTAAGCGTGACATCGGAACCGGAAACGATCGTCAGTTCGCTGGTGTCTTTAAGAACCACCAGTTGCGCATTGGCCGCAATCACCGTGTCGCAGATCGTTCCTGTAACAGGGTCTTGAAACGAGCCCCAGGGCACCGTCTGTCCCACGGCCTCAAAATGCGAAGCGCCGAACGCAATCGTCCAAACGAAAACAACGACCTTGACTACTCGCCCCTGTATTCTCATCAAATGTCTCAAACTCCTCGCCGTGCGCGCATTCGCATTCCCATCAGTCCGACGAACGTCAATGACAGCGTCAGACCTTGCGTCGCACCGCACGCAAACGAAATACCGCCGTTCCCGCCTCCACCAATCGTCTCCACTTCGCACCCATCCGCGTCAACATCCACGCCATCCGCAGAATTCGGACAAAGATCATCACAGTTGTTGACGCCGTCGTTGTCGTCATCAAGCTGGCTGCACGAGCAACCGCCGCTATCCGCCGTTTCATCGAGCGGCGTACCCGAACAATCATCGTCGCAATCGTTAATGCCGTCGCCGTCTTCATCAACCTGGCTGCACGAGCAGCCAAAATCATCAACCGATTCATCCGCCGGCGTGTTTGGGCACTCGTCTGCTTCGTCCGGCACGCCGTCAGCGTCCTCATCCAACACGGACGTGCACGCCGTCGGATCATCATAGAGGGAGCACGCATCGCAACCAACATCATGAAATTCGCTCGGCAGCCGACCCGAATCACTTGGCTCCAGCGTTAAAGTATCCAAGTCCACGACGGTTCCCTGGAAAGTCAGCCACCAAAGCGTGCGAAAGCCGTCACCATCCTCGGCGAAATCGATGAGACCAAACGGCAGGTCGTCAAACGTGACATTGAGATTCGCATCAACGTGCAAATGACTCAGAATGACGTCCGTTCCAGAAACGATGACAAACTCCCCCGTGTCGGTAAGAACGACAAGCTGTACGTTCGTCGTGTTGACGAGATCGCATACTGAATCCGATTGCGGATCGGCATACACATCCCACGGGAGATTTTGGGCCGCAGCGAACCGCAATCCGCACAATCCGGCGAGGCAAGATGCAGTAATAACCGCGCAATGATGGAACCGACGCATGGTTGACCTCCTTGTCTCAACGCTACCGAAGGTCCTCCGCCGGACCAAGGGTGCGTGTGTGAATGCCCGGATTGTACGCGCAAAACGAATGTCTTCCAGTGGGGCAACGACGACCACCGTCATTCTGAGTCCCGGTACTCCGGGACGAAGAATCTCGGTGCATGAGATGCTTCGCTTTGCTCAGCATGACGGCCAACTGTATCCCAAATGCGGGGTTCCAATTAGTGGCGATCCGCATCAACGGTGAACAGGAGCACCCGTAATGTTCGGGTCCGGCATTCGCGCCCGCTGGCCGCCGGGAATATCCGCAGGCCTGCCATGATTCGGCAGGACAACGATCTTGCACGCATCACCCCTCGACAGCATCGCCATCGCGTCGTTGATTTCTTCAAGTTCGATCGTCTTCGTAATCAGCGGCCGCAAGTTGATCACGCCGCCTTCCAGCAGCCAGCGAGTCTTGTACCACGTGTCGAAAATTCGCCGACCGTTGAGCGCCAGGACCGTCAAATTCTTGAATATCATGTTTTCGGCCACGTCAATTTCGACCGGCTTCGAGGGGATTCCAAAGAGAATAACCGTGCCGCCATTTCGCACAACGCGGAACGCAGTCGTGATCGCACTCGGCGCTCCGCTCATTTCGAGTACGACATCAACGCCGTATCCGCCGTTGGCCTGCACAATGGCGTCAACGATTTCGCCATCGCTCGGCGAATGATCCTTCGGATTGAACACCTGCGTCGCGCCCATCTTCGTCGCGAGCTGGATTCGAAATGGATGCACGTCTGAAGCGAACACCGCTTTCGCGCCGACCGCTTTGCAAATTCCAATCGTGAACAGGCCGATCGGACCGCAGCCAAGCACCAGCACCGACTGACCCGACAAATCCTGATTCATGGTCGAGAACACCGCGTTGCCGAAAGGTTCCTGCAAGGTTGCGATTTCGGGCGGCAATTTGGCTCGATTGTTTTGCCAGATCACTTTTTCAGGAACGACCACATAATTCGCAAAAGCGCCTTCACGATCGACGCCGAGAATCTGCGTGTGCGGGCACATGTGCGCCTGTCCCGTGCGGCATTGATAACACATGCCGCATGTCACGTGGGATTCCGCGGAAACGTAATCTCCGACGACGGCCGTACGCACCTTCTCCCCCACCGCGACAATTGTGCCGCAAAATTCATGCCCCAACGTCAGCGGTGGCTTGATGCGACGCTGTGACCATTCGTCCCAGTTCCAGATGTGCAAATCCGTTCCGCAGAGGCTCGCGGCCTCGACGTACACAAGCACATCCTCGGGCCCCGGCGTCGGACGCGGAATCTCGCACACGGAAAGCCCTCGTTCCGCCTTCAGTTTTCGCACCGCGAACATGGACTCAGCCATAGCTTCTCAATTCATTTCATCAGCGCAGTCGACTTGCACGACATTTGCGAGCAATGACGTCATTTTTCGTCCTTCAAGAGTTCCTCAACGACTTCCTTGTACCCCTTCCACTCCGCGGGCCGATCCAAATCGCCAGGCTTAACGCCCACGTTGACGGATGATTCAGAAAGATCGGGAAACTCCGCCGTATTGATTTCCTGTCCCTCGCTCTTCGTCACAACGATCCGCGTCGGCAAATGCAGCGTGCGATGCACGTACAAATCGAGCTGCTGGTAGCGTCGTGCGAGCTTGCTACCTGGTTTCGTCTTGCATCGTAAGTGGTCAGTGTTCGCGGGATCGCTCTCCGTAGGCGGCACCAACTCAACCTCAAAATTCCGAAGAATCGCTTCCTTCTTCTGGCCAAACGGCAAGGGAAACGGCGCTTTCTCCAGATCAAATAAGTCGAGTTTCTGATCCCGATTGGCCAATTCCTGCTTGGTCACCTGCGCGGTCCGCTCGACGGCTTGATAAAGCCACTGCCCATCAAACAAATACCACTCGCGCTTTCCCACGACACCGTCAGCCGCAGTCTTATCGAATTGAATCAGGAACTTCGGATTTGGCTGCGTCATCGCGAACATGATGCGACCGGTCTTGGTTTTCTTGGTCATGTTGATCTGGTCATCTTCGATGAATCGCACCTCACAACGAATGTCGTGCAAATCGTCGCTGCGTTTTTGAAGATCCGTGAGAATTCGTTCAACATCAGGAGAGGCGGATGAGGGTGCAGGCGCCGTGGTTTGAGCATGTGCGACGCAGACAAAAAGCAGGCCAATCGAACCGATCGTTCCTAAGCCCGTCGGCCAGATGATTCTTCCCTTGGACCTTTGAACTTTCGACCATTCCAACCGCATCGACTCGTCCGCCCTTCTGATCGTTTTTTCCGCTCGATTAACATTGCCAATGGTAGACGGAGGCCCGACAATGAACAAGCATTCTCCCGGCTTGCAAATCCGCGCGTTATCCGTGAACATGTGCCCGGCGCGTCGCGAACAAAAATTGATCCGGAGCATTAAGTCGGATTTTCGCTTGCGAGCTTCCAATGATTGTGGTTGGAGAGGTGCCCGAGTGGCTGATGGGGCTGGTTTCGAAAACCAGTGTGCTCGAAAGGGTACCGGGGGTTCGAATCCCCCCCTCTCCGATTGTCAGAATCGCAAAAAACGCCTTGTTTTGTAGGATTTATTGCATTTACGTCAGTTTCCATCACTGGAATCGAAAACTGCGTTTTCGCCCGCTTGCGACCACTCGCGGACGCAACGTTGAGTATGTCAGAGCGTATGTTTTTGGGGGACGCATCTAACGTGCCGACAGCTCGCATCGGTTCCGCATCCATTCCCGCCGCGATCCGCGGAATCCGATTTACCGCACTGCGAGAGTTCTGAAGCCGCAGGTCTGTGTAGACCTTCGATGTCAACCGGATGTCTTTGTGCCGCATCAATCTCATGGCGTCGCTGACATTGACGCCACTTCCGACCATGAACATATTGAAGGTCGTCCGCCGCAAGTGAAAATTAACGTGGCGGCCGTCCATGGTTTTCGGGATCGCCGCCGTCGCATGGTCTCGATCAAATGCGCCGGGACGCAAGTTCGGGGAAAAAGGCGGATTATTTGCTCTCGGAAGAGTTATCAGTCGGCGGCTCGGAATCGGGCATTACGAGTTCAACTCCGCCATTCCGAGCGATGTAAGATTGCAATTCAAGCTTGCGACGGCGTTCCATTTCCACGCGTACGCCCGGCTTCTTGCGGTCACCGTTGAGCGAAGCAGATTCCGCTCGCATCGGCGATTCGGATGGCGAGGGACTTGAACTGCTCATAGCACTCGTTGACCGCTGCCACGTGTCCGCCGATTGCTCCATCTGCGGGCTTCAAGAGAAACATAGGCTTTCGGGCATCCTGCGACAGAGGCATGAGACTCTTGAAGTGTTTGATCATTGCAAGTTGATTTGGATCCCCCAGGTTGAACGCTCCACCCAACACCTCAGTCTCGTAGACCTCCGGGATTCGCTCAGCCCACCTTTTGTAAGCTTTAACCGGCCTATTGCTGCGAACTGATGGGTTCAAAATGACATAGCCAAGCGGAGTCATACTTCCATCTGGAAGCAGAATGTCATTGGGAGCGGTTTCCCTTTGCTTGCGCTCTTTCCAGCTACTGCGCCAAGATCGCAAGGTTGGACCAAGGTTTCGCAAGCCTTGAAGTGAAAATAGGTCCGCTCCGAGCGGAACAACAATAAAATCGGAGGCGACAAGGGCGGCACGATTCATTGCGCCGATGTTTGGTCCGACATCGATTAGCGCGACGTCAGCACCGCATCTTTCGCCGGCTCGAATTGTCACGCGGTAGAACGCGCTCATTACGCGAAACGCATCGTGTGCGTCAGGTGGATTATCGCTAAGGCAGTCTCTCCATCCTTGAGAGAGTCGGTCCTCAAACGTACTTAATCCCAAATCACCCGGAATAATGTGCATTCGGTCGACTACCTGTTCCGGGCTAAACGATTCGATGTCCCCCATCCGATTGATGAGTTTATCCACGGCACCGAGAATTGTCCTCGAATGCGCCCCATCAGGCCACAATTTCTCTAGCGCGTCATCATCGAAAAATGCACTCGTGAGGTTAGACTGTGGGTCCAAATCCACTGCGATAACATTTGTTCCCAGCTCCCGGAACATCCAAGCAAGATGGTAAACAAGTGATGTTTTTCCAACGCCCCCCTTGTTGTTGAAGAAAGTGATTGTCTTCAAGCGCGTGCTCGCAGGATAGCCGCAAGATGATTATCGCCGATATCAAATTCAAGCCGTGGGTTGCCATTTCGCTTCATTTCATTTTCTGCGATGGCGATACCCCTCCCAAATCGGTTCACAAAACCAAGAGTTTTTGCAGCCTCTGCAACAATGGGATTCCGATACGCTGTACCCCCCGGAAAATGATCTCTCGTAAGATCTCCGAACAAAGAACCGGGATTGTGAATTTCAAGACGCGCATTGAATTGGTTCACCATTATCGGAGTAGTCGAGTCTTCGTAGTTTCTGTGGATGACAGCGTTGATCAGCAATTCATGAAGCGCGGCTGGAGGATAGGCGTATACTGTGGTGTCAGTTAGATCCTCTTGTCGACTTGGGCGCGCTTCTGCGAGCCGAATTGCAAGCTGATCTAGCTCTCTCATTACGGAGAGTAGATCGCCTGTGATACGAGATTCTCCGAGTACTTCACTTGCCTGCGATTGTCCATCGTAACTGACATATTGGATATAGGCACCGGGAAAAAAGTTCAGACAGTCCTTCCCAAAAAGCAGGATTGCTGCATTCGTTGGCCGATCGTTGCGCGAATCCCAGAAACGCAGAGCAGCCAGCTGGTCTTTCGTTGTTCGTTCGTTTTCGGCGAGTACCTGTCGCGAAACTGCATTGGGCAAATATGTTAATTTGAACAAATCCAGCGATAGGTCGTCGAGAGTTCCATCTGGGCAATTCCTTGCATCCCATGTCCTAGCTCGATCCACCCGTCGTTCGGATAGACGGCGCTCCTCCTCTTGAGTTGCGATTCCTCTGCGAGGACCTGTGCGGATATATGTGACCCCTTTGTATCGAACCGGCGGGAGCGTCGAAGGAAGAACTTCAATGACAGCTACGGCGTTCCCATCAATTTCAAGCCTTACCACGTGCATCATCGGTTGGGGGATAATCTGCCCATTGTCGCGATGCGCCGCAAGAGTGACTAGGAGTTGTTCCGTGATCGGCGTGCCCGTGGGTTCACCACTTACGTTGACGCCGATGACCAAATACCCCGGCAAATGATGATCAGGGAGGTCGTTTGCAAACGCGCAGATCGCTTGACAAAATTTGTCAGTATCTGCAACAGACTGGGTCTTTTCAACACGGTCCGCCTCTGCTTCTCGCAGTATTTGTCTTAGTTTCCCTGCCTCGATCATTTTCTAAAGCCCATTGAATAGTCTATGCCATATATCGCACCACCGCCGCGCCGAATTCCGAGCACTTCAGCAGCTTCACCGGCTTGCCGTCTTCGCGCATCTGGCGTTCGAAATCGTAGGTCACTTCGCGAGCGCCGATGGCCCCGTCCATGCCCTTGATGATCAAATCAGCGGCCTCGGTCCAGCCCATGTAACGAAGCATCATTTCGCCGGAAAGGATCACGCTGCCGGGATTGACCTTGTCCTGATCCGCGTATTTCGGGGCCGTGCCGTGCGTGGCTTCGAAGATCGCGTGGCCGGTGGCGTAGTTGATGTTGCCGCCGGGGGCGATGCCGATGCCGCCGACCTGGGCCGCGAGGGCGTCGGAAAGATAATCTCCGTTGAGATTGAGCGTGGCGATGACATCGAAATCCGTCGGGCGGGTGAGCACCTGCTGCAAAGCGATGTCGGCGATCGCGTCCTTGATGAGAACGCGGCCAGAGGAGAGCGCTTTCTCCTGCTCGCCGTTGGCGGCCTCTTCTCCCTTGGCCTTCTTCGTTCGCTCCCACTGAGACCAGGTGTAGGTCTTGTCCGCGAATTTCTGTTCGGCCAGCTCGTAGCCCCAATCACGAAACGCGCCTTCAGTGAATTTCTGAATGTTGCCCTTGTGTACGATCGTAACGCTCTTTTTCTTGCTTTCGATGGCGAAGCGAATCGCGGATTCGATCAGGCGCTGGCTGCCTTCCTTGCTGACCGGCTTGATGCCGATACCGCTGGATTGCGGAAAGCGAATCGTCTTGACTCCCATCGCATCTTGAAGAAATGCGATGACGCGTTTGACTTCGGGCGTGCCGGCGGCCCACTCGATGCCCGCATAAATATCCTCCGTGTTCTCGCGGAAGATGACCATGTCCACGAGTTCAGGGTGCTTCACCGGCGACGGGACGCCTTTGAAATACCGTACGGGCCGCAGGCAGACGTAGAGGTCGAGCTGCTGGCGAAGGGCCACGTTGAGCGAGCGAATCCCACCGCCGATCGGCGTGGTGAGCGGTCCCTTGATACCAACGAGGTAATGGCGGAACGCCGCGATCGTGTCTTCCGGCAGCCACGTCGCGTATTTGTCGTACGATTTTTGCCCGGCGTAGACTTCGAACCATGAAATCTTGCGTCGGCCGTGATAGGCCTTCTCGACTGCGGCGTCGAAAACTTTCACGGACGCCCGCCAGATATCCGGGCCGGTGCCGTCGCCTTCCACGAACGGGACGATCGGGCAATCCGGCACGGTGAGCCGGCCGTTTTGCATGGTGATGGGCGTGCCGACATTGGGTGGCGTCAAATTCTCGAATAGTCTCATCAATTCACCTCTTGGCGCGTTCAATGCGCGAGTTATTTTGCGGGCTTCTTTGCGGCTTCATCAAGATACTTCTGAAACTCCGACATTTTATAGGAAATGAAGCAAAACGCATGGTGCAAAGTAAGATATTCCATGCTGGTGTCATCGTCCTCGGCCTCGTGGCGGAGTTCGTTGAGCTTGGCAAGCAGCGGTTCGGCTTTCATTGTCGATCCTCGATCAAGACACTCATCGGAACAAGTCAATGAGGAATTATACATACAGCGTGGCGCGACGCGAGGACTGCGAGGATTTGAAGACGAGATGCTTCGCTACGCTCAGCATGACCGCGAAATCGTAGGTCGTGCTCAGCAAGGGACCGGGAAAGCTCGGCACGACAGCCGGCGCCTGTGAATGCCGCAAGTCCGTCAAAGACCATACATCTTCTGAAAGTGGTCCTCAATCTTCCCGGGCTGGAATTGACCTTCATTGTTCATGCGGACGAGAAAATCCCGAAAGCTCTTGTCTTTCGATGGATAGTTCTCCGCCTTCATCATTTGATACAGCGAGACGGCGAGCACGTGCATTCCATCGTCGCTCTGCTTCCATCGCGACTTGGCGATCAGCGCGATACCTAACTTCTCAGTAATGAGCTGATCCAGCGCCTGTACGCAATCTTCATCGACGAAGCCTTCGAGCGTGTTATATCCAAATGAGGGATTGTGATGCTCCACTTTGTCCATGAAGAATTTGTCCGCGCGAAGCGTGTCGAGAACGGCCTTCAGGTCCGCATCGCCTTGAAGCGTGTACGGCGGGTGCATCATTTCGTGGACGGCGTTGCGGACGACGATCTGGAATGGCCAAGCGATATCGGTGAGAAATCTCGTGCCAGTAATCTTGATTCCGTGGGGTTGCGAATATGTGAGCATGTAGACCGTGATGGTGTCCGATTCGAGCGGTTTGCCGAGGTGCTGTTCGATCAACGGAACGACGTCGAATGCTTTGACATGGTCGAGCATTTCCTGTGCTTTTTTGGCCGCAGCCGGCTGCGCCTTTTCGGCCCACTGTTTCTCGAATTGAATTTGCTTGAGCCATTTGAAAATCGTCTTCAGATCGTCGCGGATGGCCTCAAAATTTTTCCAATCGTCTTCGTCCCAATAAGGAGTTTTTGAAAGATTCTCGCGAAGCTTGTCGGGTTTTTTGATCGTGGCGAGCAGTTGATCGAGCGTTGTGTCGTCCGCCGCGGAAAATAACAAACATAGTCGGGCTGAGATGATTCCCTTGCCTTCGTCTTTGATCTTCGTCTTCAGGTCGGCCAGCGCCGCTTTCGCTTCAGGAGTAAGCTTGGGTGCGAATTCGTCGTACACTTTGCGATAGAAGTCCAGGTAATACGGATCGCCCGTCAGCGTGTTGAGGAGACAAAGCGTATCGAATTTCAGCGACGGCTCGATCCGCCAATTGGTTTTGTGATTGGCCGATTGATCCTGCTGCGGAGGGGCGGCCTTGTCCTGCGCGAACACCGTTTTTGGCGAGATGATACAGAGCGAACTGAAGAAAAGACCATATACGACGATTTGTTTCAAACGCACCAATGCTCCCATCGCGCGGCTCCTATATGAATCCTGCTCTTACGAACGACTCTGATAGCGATCATTGTCCCGTGGCAAATATAACGCTTCCGATAAGAAGTGCCGACATGAGCATCGCGGCGGCTATTTTGCTCACAATTCCGAACGCCATTCCGATGGCCGCGAAATAGCCGACTCGCGCGCCGTGGGCGAGCCTCTGCTGGATTTGCACCTCGACGATGGCGGCGCCGAGAAAGCATCCGAGCAGTGCCCCAATAACGCTGCCAATCAGCGGCAGCGGAATGCTGAAAATGAAGACGCCGGCGATGCCGCCGATGAGCCCGCCCCAGGCCGACGCCCGTGATCCCCCCGCCCGCCGGGCAACGATGCCGGCTGTGGCGAATTCGACAAACTCGGCCACGACCGCAACGCCGATGAGCACCCAGATAATCCAGATTTTCGGCCAGTGGCGCAGCGCTTGGTCGACAAGGCCAGCCGCAACGATGAACCATGTCCCCGGTAGTCGAAATACGCAAAGAATGGACCCGAGGCCGCAGATCAAAACAAGAGCCGCGATTTCAAGTGCTTGGTGCCACATGATGTGGATTGTCGATTGGAGATTGGAAATTGTCGATTGGAGAAGAAGTTCGAAGTTCAAAGAGAGGCAAAAAGGCAATGAGGCAACAGGCAACCGCGAAAAAACGAAACCCGGGGCTGCGAAGATTTTCTTCGCGTCCGAGCAGCAGGCGCCTATCCTTTACGCGAAGCATCAAGAATCAGCCTGGCGCGACCCCGTAACTCGTCGATGGTCAAGATTCGGGTCGCGCGAACTGTAATTCGCGGCTCGCCGTCAAATCGACGATGATTCAGAGATTCACGCCGGGCCAGAGCCACCCAAAGGTCAGGCCCGTGACAATTGCGTAGAGAACGCCGTCCAAGACGAATTTGAACGTGGTGCTCCATTGCTGCCCCTTCCAGATCGATTCCGGCAGGTGGCCCACGACATAGCCAAGGGTCGCGGCCAGGGCGGTCAGGTGAAAAATGGATTTGAAGGATCCGCCGCGGCTCAGACCCTGCGCCGCCAGATGAGCGGCGAAGGCCGAAATCATGATCGAATACAGAAACCACAGAATGAGGCTCTTGCCCATATTGCAAGGCCCGGACGGCAACACGGTCGAGATGCCGACAGGACCGCGCTTGAGCTTTTCGAGCATCTCAGGCGAACCCATCTCTTTCATGGTTACCGCAAAGGGGAACCGGTAACTCCCTGGTTGGACGCCTTGGGATCGCATCTCCGCGAGAATTCTCTCTTCGCCGGGCAACTTCTTGAAATCGCCTTTGTGAATGGGAATCACCATGTGCAGGATGCTGCTCGCGATGAAGACGCCCACGGCGGACAGCAGAATGGGCAACCACAAATCGGTCGTCGAGATCATTTGATTTTCTCCTATGCAGAAAGAACACAAGCAGTGTAGCTACCTTGGCATTGTGAGCAAACAAGGTGCAAAGGAGGAGGCAAAAAGGCAATAGGCAACGGGCAACGGGCAGAAATTCGTTTCACGTGAAACAAGCCTTGCGAAAACCTGTTTCACGTGAAACAGAGTTTGGCGGATGTTCGGAAAGTGGGAATCCTCGATTTCAGACCCTATTCGAGGGTGATTCACGAAATTCGTTTCCTCATCGACCACAGCGGGAATGGATTCCCGATTTTCCGAGTGCGAGAAAAGGACTTTCGCACCAGCCGAGATGGTCAATTCCCGGCACGAGAATCATGACCCAAGACCCGACAAATTGACGATAGGTTTGCATCGGCATTTGGTATCGTATATGATACCATTGTCATGCGAAGGCTTACGGTGGTGTTGGATAGCAATGTGCTTGAAGCCGCTATGCGTTCGCGACGAGGGGCGTCGTACGCAGTCTTGTCGGCGGTAGGAACAGGTCGCTTCGACATTGCTTTGTCCGTTCCGCTCGTTCTTGAATATGAAGAGGTTTTGCTTCGGCAAGTCGGAAAGAAGGGTCGCAGTACAAAGGCCGTGCAGGATATTATTGATTACCTCTGCTCGGTTGGGAAGAGACAATCGATCTTTTTTCTTTGGCGTCCTTGCCTTACCGATGCAGATGATGACATGTTAGTGGAGCTGGCAGTGGCGGCTGGTTGTGATGCGATTGTGACGCACAATATCAAGGATTTCGGTCCGGCGAGGCATTTTGGAATTCGTTTAATGACTCCGGCGCAGCTCTTGGAGCAATTAAGAGGTGGATCATGAGCGCGATGAGCGTGCGGCTTCCTGATTGGCTCCACAAGCAGCTTCGGGTTTGCGCCAAGCGAGAGGGCGTATCAATCAACCAATTGATCAGTTCTGCGGCGGCGGAAAAATTGGCCGCAATTATGACGGAAGAATACATCGCGGAACGGGCAAAGCGCGGTTCCCGACGACGATTTGAGGCGGCTCTCAAAGGCGTTCCGGATGTTGAGCCGGAGCCGTTTGATCGATTACCTCGACGTTCGAAGTTCGAAGTTCGAAGAAAAAAGGCAACACGATAATGAGTTCGAAATTCTGCAAGCCCCGTTCAAGGGGTTTGCTCGCCGAAAGGCGGGTTTCAGGCCAGCCTATTGAGGGCAAGTCGAAGGAATGGGCAGACAGTTTCTTCGCCTCCTTTTTTCAGTTTTTTTTAGCCCGCTTCGGCGGGCTTGTTGCTCGATTCCCATAACCGAGATGCCCATTGAAACGGGCTGACGAGAATTGAACAGAACGTAGTGGAGGGGCTGTCGTGTGCCTCCTTGACCAGGCGTAAAACGCCTGGCCTAAATCCCGCCTTCGGCGAGGCAAGGTCGCTGAAGCGACCTGATGCAACCTTTCATCGACTATCGTCCATTATGTCGGTTCTTTACGAATTGGGCGTCTTGAGTTGCCGGTTTCGCGTGCCTCGGATATACTCGAATTGCTTCGAAGTAGCTTCGGAGGTTGGGAATGACCACATCAGATTGGCTTATGATCCTTGCGGTATTGCTGGCGCCTGTCATAGCCGTACAGGTCCAGCAGCGACTGGACGTCCTTCGCGAAACACGCCGTCGCAAGACTGTTGTGTTCCAGACACTAATGGCGACGCGTGCGGCGCGGATAAGCCCGGCACATGTCCAAGCTTTGAACTCCATCGATATAGAGTTTGGTGGGAGCGGAACCTTTCCGCTGAAGGGCCCAACTCGTTTGGAAAAGGCCGTGATAGACTCGTGGAGAGAGTACCACGACCACCTAAGCACCAATTATGATGCATCGCAATTCCAGACTTGGGTTGAGAAAGGTAACGAGCTCTTCACCAATCTGCTTCACGAGATGGCAAAATCACTGGGCTACGGCTTCGACCGCGTTCAGCTCAAGCGTGGAATCTATACACCTGTCGCTCACGGCGCTTTCGAGGAAGATCAGCGCGTGATTCGAAAGAGCTTGGTCGATATATTGAGCGGGCAAAGAGCTATCCCTATTCAGGTACATCCTCAAGTGGATGCTGTGGGCCATCCCGACCCGCAGGCGCATTTGGTGGAAACGTTGGTTGGTGTTCTTGAAGGGAAGCGCGCCATCGCCGTACGATTTGTAGAGCAAAACGGGAATACATCAGGCGTGGACCGCCCCGAACTTGCGCTGGCTCGCGACGACAATGACGCTGTCCCCCGAAGCATTGCGGGATAGCGCCCGCCTGCCGACGTTTTGACATTGACGAAGCAAGCACACGAGCGCATCGCTTCGAAGAGTTCTACGCAATCATTGGCTGTCCGGCTGGACAACTATCCGGTATCATGTCTGGCTGGCACTGGGATTCTTTTCGATTCTTGCTTTGCAAGCGTGGCTCGAGGATTGCAGATGGCTGAAGTACCAGTCGACATAGACGACGACAGTGTGGGCGCTGGAAATCGCGGTGGTAGTGGTGGCGACGACAACGGCGGCTCGGGCGGTGATAGCACGCCCGGCGGGCCGGAGTCGATAGTTGATCATCGGCTGATTGAGGAGATGCAGGATTCGTACCTGACCTACTCGATGAGCGTGATCATGTCGCGGGCGTTGCCCGACGTGCGCGACGGGCTCAAGCCTTCGCAGCGGCGGATTCTGGTCGCGATGAACGACCTCAACCTGGGGCCGCGAGCGCAGACCAAGAAGTGTTCCAAAATCAGCGGCGATACCAGCGGTAACTATCACCCGCACGGCGACGCGGTCATTTATCCCACGCTCGTGCGGCTCGCTCAGCCGTGGAACATGCGGCAGCCGCTTATCGACGGCCAGGGCAACTTCGGCTCGATCGACGGCGATCCGCCGGCGGCCATGCGATACACCGAAGCCCGCATGACCAATGCAGCCACGCTCATGCTCGACGATCTCGAGTATGAGACGGTCGATTTCATTCCCAACTACGACAATTCGCGGGAAGAGCCGACGGTTTTGCCGGGCAAATTCCCGAATCTGCTGGTCAACGGCACGACGGGCATCGCGGTGGGCATGGCCACGAACTTGCCGCCGCACAACGTCGGCGAAGTTTGCGACGCGCTGCTTCTTATACTCGACAAACCCGACGCTTCGCTGGCGGAATTATTGAGGGTCCTCCCCGCACCGGATTTTCCGACCGGCGGACAGATTTGCGGTCGGCGCGGCGTGGTGGACGCTTACAACACGGGTCGCGGAAGCGTGGTCATTCGCGGCAAGTGTCACGTCGAAGAGAGCAAGGCCGGCAAGAAAACGATCGTCATCACCGAGCTGCCCTACGCGGTGCTGCGAAGCACGGTGACGGAGAAAATCGCCGAGGCCGTGAAGGCCGGCACGATTAAGGATGTGTCGGCGGTCAACGACGCCTCGGATCGCAAGCACGACGTGTGGATCGAGATTGATCTGAAGCGCGACGCCAACGAAGACGTGATCATCAACCAGCTTTACGAATACACGCCGCTGCAATCCAGCTTCCACATCATGAACATCGCGCTGGTGGATCGGCAGCCGCGAACGCTCTCGCTCAAGCAGTTGCTGGGCCTGTACATCGATCATCGCAAGAATGTGATTCGTCGGCGGACGCAGTTTCTGCTACGACGAGCGAAACAGAAGGCGCACATTCTGGAAGGTTTGATTCTCGCGGTCGGCGACATTGATGCGATCATTGATTTGATCAAGAAGTCGCCAAATCCGGAGGCGGCCAAGGCGAGCTTGATGGCTCGACCGCTGCATTTCGGAAATATTCCCCCAGCCAAATTGACCTCGGGTGGCTACGTGATCGGCGGCCCGCAACAAACGATCCAACATGACTTGCTGCATCGCATCTTGCCCAAAGATTTCATTGCAAAGTACACGGCCGCGCCCCATCATCTGACGGCCGTCCAGGCGGGTGCAATTCTCGCGATGCAACTCCAGCGGCTCACGGGATTGGAGATTGAAAAGCTCGGCGAAGAGTATTCGCGGCTGGCGGAGGAAATCGCAGGCTATGAGCGAATCCTGGCCGACGAGCGACTCGTTCTCGATATCATTCGCGAAGACTTGCACGAGATGAAGGGGATGTTCCCCAGCAAGCGGCGCACGGAAATCGTCGAGGACGTCGGCGAATTCCGCATGGAAGAGCTGATCCCCGACGAGCAGGTCGTGGTTACGATCTCGCGCGAAGGCTACATCAAGCGGACGGATGTGGAGGAATATCGCAAGCAGGGTCGCGGCGGCAAAGGTGTTCGCGGCGGGGCGTCAAAAGAAGGCGACTTCCTCGAGCACATGTTCGTTGTTTCGACGCACGATTATCTGCTTTTCTTCACCGATCGTGGGCGCGTGTATTGGATGCGCGTGTTCGACTTGCCTTCGATGAATCGCACCGCACGGGGTCGGTCGATCGCGAATCTTCTGCAAATGCAACCCAATGAAGCCCATCGCGCGGTGTTGCCAGTCAAACAGTTCGAGGAATCATTCATCTTTTTCGCAACGGCCAAAGGTACCGTGAAGAAAACGGCGATGGCCGCGTTTAGCAATCCAAGACCGAGCGGCATCATCGCGATCGGTCTTGATCCCGATGACTCGCTCATCAACGTCGTGCGAACTACCGGTGACAATGAAATCGTGCTGGGCAGTCACGGTGGAATGGCCGTCCGCTTCCATGAAAATGGCGTTCGGGCGATGGGTCGCAGCGCCCACGGCGTTCGCGGCATGACGCTCGACGAGGGCGATGCAGTCGTATCGCTTGTTCCGATCAATCCTGGCATGTCGCTGCTGACCGTTTGTGAGAATGGTTACGGAAAACGAACCGACATCGAGGAATATCGCAAGACCCGGCGCGGCGGCAAAGGCGTCATCAACATCAAGACGACCGAACGAAATGGCAAGGTGGTGACAATTCTCGCCGTGGTCGATGACGACGAGCTTATGCTTATCACCGCCAACGGCATGATGCTCCGCACTGACTTGTCGGCGGTTCGCGAGATCGGCCGGGCAACGCAGGGCGTACGACTGATCCGGCTTGATGAAACTGATCGAGTAGTGGCAGCGGCCAAGATCGCCAAAGAAGAGGGTGATGAGGATTCGGGTGCTTCAGTAGAGAACTCCGAGCCCAATAATGGCAACGCAACAGCCAGCGAACCCCCAGAGAGTGGAGAGGAATCAGCAAGTGACAGTGAGGCTGGAAACGGTGATTGATAGGTATGTCTGGTGCGGTTTTCCGCCCGGCTGACGCGTATAATGGTGTAGGAAAATGAATCGGATACTGTAACTTGGCATCCTGCCTGGTTTGGCGAATAATAACGTTTGGGATTGTCGATAGTCTGTTAGGTCTTCACTCTCAAAGGACGACGACGATGAGGCAAAATCGAATCATCGGGAGCAACGGAATTCTCTGGGCCGCTGCTTTGATGTTTTCAATCTCGCAAGTGGCGTTTGGGCAGACCACACCAGTGCCGGGATCCGGTTCGCGCGGTGGTGTTCTGATCACCGGGCAGCATCCATTTGACAACGTGACTGCCGGACTTGCGAACCGCGGTCCGGGACATATGGTCTCCCAGGGCGTCGCGGCAACCCAGGCTGCGGCGGATTTTGCTCGAAGCGCAATCACAATCACGGAAACGCTGCAGCCCTCTATTCAGGCAAAGGCCCTTGTAAGCTTAATTCAGGCACTGTTTGACGGGCTTAATCAGACGTTGCTGACTCTCGGAAATGCCTATCTTACGCGTTTGGGAATACCGCTGGGCAACAACGTCGTGGGTACAGTCACGGCACCGATACCAACTGTGCCGTGAGATTGGCTAGAGAAAACTCCACCCACGAATGACGCCCGAGTTGACTACGCAAATGTATTGTCGTCGCAATCCTGCTTCGGCGGACTCACATCTTCAGGGCGGAACTTACCTTTCAAATGCTACTGCATTGACCGTCGAGAAATTCGGATAGGCGACGATTTCCAAGTGAAGCCACGTTCACGGCCCGCGCCGGCCGCGACCGAATCCGCCGCCCGGTCCACCACCGCCTCCCGGTCCGGGCATTGGAATGCCGCGCTCAGTAGCCCGAGCTTGCACCGCGGAAAAATAGGCCATGTGTTCGGCTCGCTGATCCGGGTTTGCTGATTCAGATCGTTCCTTGCGTTCTTGTTCGGACATCCCCGCGAACCCGCCGCGGCCGCCATTCGGACCTCCGCCATTGGCCCCGCCCGCGCCGTCAGCTTTTTGTTCTTTCTCGCGTTCCTTGCGATCCTGCTCCCATTGCTTCATGCGGGCTTGCATCTCGTCCAGATGCTTATCGAGCACGGCGTACTTTTCGTCCGGCGTCTTGGCGTTCATGAATTCCTTGACGTGTGCGTCCATCTGTTGACGCCAGACATCGCGCATGTTGCGATATGCCTGTTGACGCTGGGCGTCGGTCAGGCTTTCGCTGTCCACGGCCTCTCGAAACGAACGCATGCCACCTCCGCCGTTAACCACATTTTGCGTGATTCCTTCGACCGTCAGATCATGCGGCAATTCAACCGCCTTTGCCGCCTTGGCATGATTTCGCGAATTGACGATCAATGCCGTGGCCCCGCCGCCCAACACCAATGTCCCCGTGACAATCGTTACCCAAAACGCCGTTGAATTGTGAGATTGCTTGCTAAGCATGATTTTCCTCCTTCAGTGAGAGGGTTCTGACTAGTGCTCGTAATCGGTCACATGGCCGTCGCTGTATAAATAACGCCGAGCGCCCTTTGTGCCACCTTTGCCATGAAAATTATCGAAATCCCGCAGAATCCAAACCGTGTTTTCCGCGACGGGATCGCGAAGCATCCTGCTCGCTTGTGTCGCGGATTCGCTCGCAGTGAGCCCGGCGAGCTGGATTCGATACTCGTAACTTGTGCGTTCGGATTCGAAATAGCTCTTGCCGGCGTTTGGAGCCGGCCGGGCATTACCGCTCGTGTCCTTGGGACAATGAAACACATTGATATCCGAAACGCGCTTGCTCAACAGGTCGCCGATCGAAAGTCCCGGCGGCTTGGGCAGCGGCGCGGGCGTAATGGACGGCATATACGACACGGCCGGATAACGATCGCCCGTGTCGTTCATGTAATCACGAAGGGCAACGCCGATCCCTCGGAGATTGGATGCGCAGACGGCGCGATTGGCCTGGGTGCGTGCTCGCGAGACCGCGGGCATAAGAATTGCCATGAGAGCAGCAATGATGGCAATCACTACAAGCAATTCAATGAGAGTGAAGGCTCTCGAAGTTCGGTTCATACAACTTGCTCGGGATCCGCCGACCAACACCGCGTCGGACTAACATCGTAACAGGCGCGCAGATTCCCGCGCCAACCGCCTGCATTCTAACAGACTTAACAACTATGAGCTCAACTTATTGCGGTAAGAAACCGTCAATTGAAAGCCCCTATCGCCGCTTGCGTTATCCCCCACCTCCCTATTCCTTGTAACAAACGCAATAAATCGCACCGCGCAACGGCTCTTTCAAAAGTTCATCCGAACTCGAACACAGTCGTCCATCTTCAAGTTGATGCGCCGAGGCAATGAATCGAATCCGAAAGCCGGCTGCCGACAATTCGCTTATGGCCTCTTCCGCGCGGAACCAACGCACATACGGACCGGAGTCCCACAAGGCCCGGCGATTGAACCGGCCACCGAGCTTCAGCCACGGCCAGGTTTGAATGTCGCGACGAACGCCGCAGACAAATCGCAGCAGCCGCAAATAATTTCGAAATGCCCGGTAAATCGGGATCTGCGAGCGCGACTCGTGCGCCAGAAAGGAAAACAGCGCTGGACCACCGGGTTTCAGAATGCGGAATGCTTCCGTCATCGCCCGCCGCCGCCCCTCCGGACTCTCGATCAAGCTGATGATCTGTTGCAGGTAGATGATTTGATCGAACGATTCATCGCCGTACGCAAGCTGAGTCGCGTCTTGCACGGAGAGTTTGAGGAATCGATGTCGATCCCGCGTTCGCGCTGCCCGCACCATGCCGGGAACAAAATCGAATCCATGGAGCTTGCGGAATCCAAGCTCGCCCAAGCCGAAGAGAATTCGACCGCCGCCTGTACCGGCCTCTACCGTGTGTGCATCAGATTTGAGGAAATTCCTAAGAAGATAGGCTTCTGATGGTTCAAGCCCAATCCGTTCCACCCAGGATTCGAGCTCGACGGAGCCATAGATTTCGCGGCTGCCGCGTGGCGATTCGGATGTCGTCAATTGTGGCTCCATTAGGCTCGTGTTCCTCCGATTCCGAACTCATCGGTATAATGGGGTTTTGCCCGCGAAATACAAGAAATCCATGCGAACTCAGAAATCGGAACCATTGATCGAAGAGAATTCCTCAAAAGGCTTCCTCCTGTGGCGAACAATGTGATGAATTGTTGTGACATGTCTTCGAAGATCGCATACCACCTACAATCCGACGATTTGGTTCCTGGATCCATCCACAATGTTCATACCGGACTTCTTTGGGCGGGAAAACTCTTCCTTGAGCTAACTCCAGCCAAGTCTAATGCGTTGAGCCGGCTTGAAGATTATTTCCTAAACCTCCACGCGCAATAGCCTTGCCTTTTTCCCTCAAAGTATGCATAATTCGTGTTGCAAGTTAAGTCTTGCAGTGAGGGTAGGTAGATGGCCACATTTCATCGGTGGGGCAGAGCCTTGTCGCTTACGGCATTACTTCCGATATTGCTGTTTAGGAGCGCCGCCGGCGAATCGCTGGTTCTGCATCAGCATGGTGTTCGAGGCGCGCATCTGCATTTTCTCGATGATTGCGAACTTTCATCCGGCGCCGCCGGATCACCCCAATTCGGACATGGCGAGAGTCCAACGCCCCCGTCCCTGATCGTCTTGGAAGACGTACGCATTCTACTCGTCGTTTCGATCGGATCGATCGTCGTCATAACGCCTCAGAGCACCAGCGACGAATCAAACGAGCTGTCCGTTTCTATTGACTGGTCACCGCTTTCCGTCGCCGCGTCAATCGTTGAATTTCAAGGGTACCCCGCGTCGTTACTCCTCGCGTTGGGTGTGCCGCCCAAAGTCGGCCACGCCGCCGTTTCCGGAATTGTTCTGCGAAACCACGCTCTCCTCGTGTAGCGCACAATCCTTGCCGGAGATTTGCACCGCTGTGGAAGGTTCACGCTGCGCGAATCTCCATTCACCGCTCTCCAAAGAGACTCTGATCCGCGTCGACGTACCGAATGTGTGTTTTAAACGGTGCGCGTCAAACTCCTGGCAACAATTGCTTGACGCGTCCGGCTTCGGCGTCCTCAGACGTCGTGGTTTTCAAGGGGAATTTCACCATGCTACGTGCCAAAAGCAAACCAGTTACGTTTACCAAATTCACCATATTCCTCGCGGCGTATCTTCAGTTCGGCACTTACGCCAACGCCGCGACGATCCAGACCATCGGCGCTGGATCGGCCGTGACGTCCATCGACCGCTCAGCGACCTTTGGCACGCTCACATCGAGCAACGTCGTTCATCTGGACACGTACTCCGAAGGCGGCCTGAGCATTACCACCTCCGGCGATAGCTGGGCCGCAGATACAGATATCACCTGGCTGACAACTTTCGATCCATTCCATGGAGCGAACAGCCCCGACCGCGCGTTCTACTCCATCGCCTGGGGGAATGAGGATTGGGTAACCATCAAGACTACCGATTCCAGGAAGCTCTTCGGCGTCGAATTCATGTATGGCAACGGTTGGACCATGGGACAGATGCCATACCCCTGGGGCAATAACGGTGGAATCGTGGATTGGCAGTCGTGGAACGGCGACTCCATGTCTTACTCTGGAAGCGTTGGAGGCATGCAGGTCCTGGAGATGGGAACGATTCTCGGGTTTTACGACCCGGCTGGGTTTGATCGAATGCTGGTGCGCTGCACACACCCTCAGAGCGGCAATCCGCTTCTCCAAGTCATTGCGCTCGACAATCTGAATGTCCAGCTAAGCGATTGCAGCGGCGTCAACCAATGCTCTGGCAACGGAGCGTGTGTCACCACGAACACATGCTCCTGCAACGCCGGCTGGACCGGACCAAGTTGTGCTACGGCAACCTGCACGGCCGTCAGCAACTGTTTCGGTCACGGCGTCTGCGTCGCTCCGGACACCTGCCAATGCGGCATGCAATGGATCGGCCCCAGTTGCTCGACGGGGCCGATTCCTGCGGTCTCAACATGGGGGATGGCCGTGCTGTCTCTGGCGACACTGGCCCTGGGAACTTTGGTCATGACAAGACGCATCGGTGAAGGGCGAATGTCGGATGCGTCTTCAATTCGAATTGGATTTTAAGAACAAAGGAGAGGATTCATGCCATCACAAAGGACAAACATCAGTGTCTGCGGTCCCATGCTAATCGCGTTACTGACGTCAGCATCCGAAGCATCCATCGTGTTTTCCCGCGCACCTGGCCCATCCGGCGGACTGGTCGTTTCGTCCTGGGTCGATCCGGACGGCAGCGACTCCGACATGTACGCCTACGACAGCTTAATCGTTGGATATAACGCAACGATCACCGAAGTGCATTGGCGCGGCGGGTACACGCAGGGCGCTTTTGGCGGACACGTGACGAATTTTACGGTGACGTTTTTTGATTCCATTCCGGGAGGATCGCAGCCGCACCTGGGGAACCCCCAACTGGAAGACACGGTCCCCACGTATCTCGCGAAATACTGGGTAGGCAGCAACGCCGGTGAGACGTTCTTCGGCACGGTCGGCGGCACGTCAATGTATGACTATGCGTTCATTCTGCCGACGCCATTCCTTGCCACGGCGGGCACCAAGTATTGGTTGCGCATTGAGGGGTCGCAAAATACGTACCCCGATTGGGGCATTGCAGTGGGGACATTCGATGACGGCCGGTATTTTCGATTCAGTACCGGCCTGGCGATGTTTCAGTTCATCCCCCAGGGTGACACCGCATTTACACTGCTGAACGCGTTACCGACATACACGATTACGACGAGCGCGTCGCCCATTTCAGGAGGCAGCATCACGGGAGCGGGCGATTATTCTTCGGGAGCGCCGGTGTCGCTCACGGCGACTCCCAGTCCGGGCTATGCATTTTTGAGCTGGAAGGAAAATGGCGTGCAAGTGAGCACGTCGGCCGTTTACAACTTCACCGCCTCCGCCAATCGAACGCTGGTAGCCAACTTTGCCCCGGTCGTGCCCGCGCTGTCAGGACTCGGAGTTGCGGTCATGACCGGCCTCATTGTGGTTGGTGGCGCTTGGGTCGCTTGGAAACGATCGTGCCGTTTGTCATAATCCGGAGCCATTGCCGAGGATCGATTTCTCGCTTCTGCACCGCTCGAATCGAAATCCGAAGGGCTTGGGGTGGTAAACAACGCGGCATTGAGGGCTGCCCTGCCGATGCAGAACAGGTGGCAAGTCGTGGCGAAATTCGCGTGACAACGACAGAAATTGAAGGCCGTTCCCGATCGTGGACGTGTGAGTTGTTGGAGGGCATGCCGTCGCAAGTCGGCGCCATGCTGCGAACCGGCGTTTGCCGATGGGTCGCCCCTTTAGTTAGAATGCCAGTTGTGCGACACCTCGCTCCCGCACGAGGCTCCCTGCACACGGAGTTCTGTGCGGGCACAGACGGTGTTTCGATAAGCCAAGACTTGCGTGTTCAACGCGGGTGCCGCCGGCGATCGGTGTCGCTCCCCTGGCGGACCAGGGTCTGCAATCGATGTCATGCCCATCCAACCCAAACAACCTCCCGCGTCGCAGGCGGATTTTCTCCGACAGATTCTGGACATCAACCCGAATCTCATCTTTGCCAAGGATCGTGAAGGGCGATTCACACTCGTGAACCAGGCCTTGGCCGACATTTACGGTACGACGGTCGAGGAGCTCACCGGCAAAACCGACGCCGACTTCAATCCGGATTCAGAACAAGTGGCTTTCTTTCGGAGCATTGACATGCAGGTCATGGACTCGCTCGAAGAAAAATTTATTCCGGAAGAAGTCATCACTGATGCGAAGGGTAGGAAGCACTGGTTGCAGACGGTGAAACGTCCGATCATCGGGCAGGATGGCGTCGCCAACCAGGTGCTTGGAGTGGCCACGGACATCACGCATCGCAAGCTTCTGGAAGAGCAACTGCGCCAAGCCCAGAAAATGGAAGCCATCGGGCAGCTTGCCGGAGGCATTGCCCATGATTTCAACAACATGTTGGCCGTTGTATTGGGAAATACGGAGCGCCTGCTCAGCAAATGCACCGAACGGAAGTTGGCGAACGCATCGCTCAAGGAAGGACTGAATCTGATTCTCTCCGCCGGAGAGCGCGCCGCGGAACTTGTGAGCCAGCTTCTCGCGTTTGGCCGTAAGCAACCTATCCAGCCTGTCGTCTTAAGCTTATGTGAAGTCGTTACCAGCCTGAATGACCTGCTCCGCCAGCTCATTCGCGAGGACATCATTCTGTCGGTGGAATGCGAAGATCGCAGCGCCAGAGTACGAATTGACCGCGCACAACTTGAACAGATCATCCTGAATCTCGCGGTCAACGCCCGCGATGCCATGCCATCCGGTGGCCATTTGTCCATTCGTGTCTCCACGGTAGATGCGGAAATGAATCCCACGCCGGGTTCGCTTGAATCTGCAATGGGTCGATATGCATTGCTGACGGTCGTCGATACGGGGATGGGAATTTCACCGGACGCAATGGCGCAGATCTTCGAGCCGTTTTTCTCGACCAAGAAAGCCGGAAAGGGCACGGGACTTGGGTTGTCGATCGTGTACGGTATCGTGCAACAATTCGGTGGGCGCATCGCCGTGGAAAGCGAGCCCGGCAAGGGCAGTGCCTTCAAAGTTTATTTCCCAATCGTCGATGAACCGCTCGCACCAGTGGAGCGAAAGACGACCGCCGACCGCCTCGACGGAAACGAAACCATCATCGTATGCGAAGACGAGGAGGACGTCCTGCGGCTGGTGAGTGGAATCCTGGAGGACCGCGGCTACCACATTATCGCAGCGCGGACCACTGAAGATGCGCTGCGCGCCGCCCAAGTCTCGCATCGTCCTGTTCACCTGCTGCTCACGGACGTGGTGATGCCGGTCATGAACGGGCGTCAGCTTGCCGCAGCCATCTGTTCATTTCACGCGGGAATTCCCGTTATTTTCATGACGGGCTATTCGGACGAATTACTCGGCCCCAAGAAATCCCTTGGAACGAAAGAATTTCTGCTGGCCAAGCCATTTTCCTCCACGTCACTATTGCAGGCCGTGCGTTCAATGCTGGACAAAAGGTAGAAGATTTCAGCAATGGAACGACCCCTCGTGGAGCATCAGACCTAGCGGCCGGTAGAATCAAGCCTGCATTGGGACTGAGCCCAACCTCTGGTGGATGAATGTGAGAGCGTTTTTTGGTTGGGCGGCGAGAACCCAGAAGATTTCTGAGGGTCCGCTAGTGCGGATCAAGCATATACCGGACAAATACACGTGTTCAATGTCGAGGAA
Source organism: Planctomycetota bacterium (assembly GCA_016200265.1). GTDB lineage: Bacteria > Planctomycetota > Phycisphaerae > UBA1845 > UBA1845 > JACQFE01. The sequence continues at coordinate 36,677 of JACQFE010000026.1, forward strand.
AGTGCCAATACTATGGCACTATCAGATCGCATGGCCCTGCGCCGGGCGGAATCGCACCCGATGCTGGACGCGTGATATGAATTGCTTCTCTTGCAAAAGGAATCGCTGCTGCCCAAGCATCCGCTGGCGATAGCCATCGGCTGCTGTTTGAATCAGTGGGAGGAACTCACTCTGTTTGTCACCGACGGGGCCGTGCCCATGCACAACAACCTCGCTGAGCAGCAGATGAAACGCATCGCTCTGCTGCGCAAGAACGCCCTCTTCGTGGCCACCCCCCGCGGCGGCGAGTTCGTCGCCATCTTGAGCAGCCTCACCAGCACCTGCCGACGCCATGAAATCAATCCCCAGGCCTACCTCACCCAGTTGCTCGTCAATCTTCCGGACATCTCCGCCGGCCGCGTCGACGAATGGCTGCCCGATCAATGGAAAAAGAACACTGCCCCATCAATCCACTCCGCACCACCACCTCCGTAGATTCCGCACCATCGGAACCGCACCCACTCAGGCAGGATCTACGAGGGCGGTTAATCAAGTGGACACTCAATGATCTAGGCAGCGTCTGCGATTTTCACAGCCTGCGCCATGGGTACATCAGCCAATTGATCGCGGGGCGGTGAATACGTCAAGGCAGCGCGAGAGCTGGCCCATCATTCCTCTTCAACCATGACGATTGGAAGATATGCGTACTCTCGGCTCCTTGATTTAACGCGAGCGCTCGACGCGCTTCCGGCTGTCAAAGAAGGCATGAAAGAGGAAGATTTCGTTGAACGACGTGCCAATAGGACTTACAATGACAGACTGAACATGATCGCAAGTAGTTCAAAACATCCCCAGCATTTACGACGCGTTTCACGGCGAAATGATGCCGCCCATTGCGAGAACTTAATACCCAAACAACAACTACCTTGTTCGCGTGCAACCTCGCAGTTCTGCAAGAGTTAGCGACGTGATGCGAAATGAAACGACTCCGTGCAACAAAGCCACCGGTCGGACTCGAACCGACGACCTGCGGTTTACAAAACCGCTGCTCTACCAACTGAGCTACGGCGGCAAATCATTGCAAAATAAGCACTTACATAACGGCGACGCGGGCCACGAAACCCCGGACGACAACCGTGCGTGCCTCAAAAGCATACGGGAGCCAACCTGCGTTTACAAGAACCGCTGCTCGACGGCATGGATATCGTCCCGGACTTTTGTGTCATCATCCAGGAGTTTGGGACCGCTCGTGACGGCGAGCGTTTGGATTCGCCTCGATAGTGTGAAAATCAGTTACTGGGGGAAGCATTTTCCGAACGCCACCAGCAACTTGAGTGGGCCAGCGAGCTTAATCTTCCGCCGCAGCAGCGCCCACACCACGTTCTTTTCCTTCCTTAGAAAGCCGATCCACGTTCGGGTATCTGCGGTAACGTGCAGATCGGGCTGACCGACGTGCCCCTCTTTTACGCTGATCTTCTGTTCCCGAATCACGACAGTTGCGTGCCGCTGCTCCTGGCCAGTGAAGGTGAAGTGGAAAGTGGCGTCCAATCCCGCCGACTTGCCGGGCTGGAAGACCTTCGGCATTCCGCCAAGGAAAACCTCTATGGTGTTCGGCCGCAGACTATTTCCGACATGCTTGATCTTTTTGTGGGGAAACCGTTTGGCGACATGATCCTCAGCGTCGGAATTCCTGGTGACGTACACCGTCTCCTCTTTCTCTTGAAGCGGTTTAACGACTTCTTTCAGGTGCGATTTCTTGTTGGCGAGGTATGGGCCGATCACGTCTTCTCCGGCCGGGCAGACCGCCAGACAGTACGCCGCTTTGTAGTTCGCCCCGTGGGACAGACTCTGCCACATCGAGGCCGACTCTGCATCGCTGACTCGACTGCGGTAGTCGAGGGCGTTCTTGCTGTCGGCCACCTGCTCGACCCAATCGGTGAAGCCGCCCATGAACTCACGGTAGTTATGGGTGTAGCAGGCCGAGAAGTTAAAATCTCCTTCCGGCGAGATGGCCCCCACAGGACATGCGGCAACGCACAGTTTGCATTCCAGACAAGGGTTGTAATCGATCTGCTGGCTGGACTCTGAAACCTCGGCATCTAACAAGATGGTCCCCAACAGGATGAAATTGCCGAACTTCTCATGGATCACGTTGCGGTGAATGCCCATCATTCCCAGCCCTGCCGCCACCGCGACCGGTTTGTGTGACACGACCCAAACCTTACCGGGGAACCGGTCCATCTCCATGGGGAAACCCATCGCCGGGTTCATGGCCCGGATTCCCCGACCTTCCAGGTTCTGAACCACGCTCCGGGCAATGTCATTGACCTCATCCCCGCTGTGGTGAAATTCGAGGTTGGAGACCGAGCGCTTCGGTGTCCGAATGGCCTCTCGATTCATGCGAACCACGAAGCTGATCAGTGACTTAGTGTGGGGGAACGCCTTGAGGATGTCTTGGCGCTGATCGTCCAAAGCCGGTCTGCTGATCTCGACAAATCCGACGTCATCAGCACCAGCATCGAGGACCAGTTGCTTCAGCCATCCGGCATCCAGCGACTCCGTCCTGGGTGGGATGGAAGGTAAGGTCTTGAGACGAATCCGCCGCACGGTCGGGTGATCCTCGAGCTTCATGGCAATCTCCTTGTTGTATATGCAACTATGTCGGTTAAAAAATCAGCTTCCCGCGCCCCCCTTCGCTGACTCTCTTCATGGCTTGGTTCAACTGCTCCACGAATCGGTCCCCGAGAACCTTCGTGACCCGCAGTTGCGCCTCGCTCCAGGCCGGAACTGCCTTTTCCAAAAGCTTGCGTCCCTGTGGTGTCAGGCGAAATGGCTGCGAGCGGCCATCCTCGTCGGGCACTACTTCCAGCCAGCCACGAGCCTTCATTCGTTCGACGTTGCGGCTGAGGGTCGAGACGTCGAGATGTAGATGTTCGCAAACTTCAATGGGGCGAGCCGTACCCATCTTGGCGGCGGCGACGAGAATGTTCATCTGGCTGACCTTCAGGTCGAGCGACCGCAGGGCGTCGTCGTAGATGTTCGTGATGACGCGATTCAGCATGCGCAGCCGAACGGCAACGCACTCGCTGGCGACCTTGTTAATCATCGCTTGCATATGCTCGGCTCCCACTTCATGCCTCCTTGCTTCTATTGTATATGCAACTATCTGCTTGTCAAGAGGAGCCCCTGGTCTCTACAAAGGGAATTCGAATCCGGCGGACCCTAGATCGCCTCGTAAAGGGTTGTCGCGACAACCGGAAGGGCATCATCGGGCAGGTTGCTGCGCCTTGCAGCGACCGTGGCGAATCGGAAACCGCGTTTACAGTGAGCGGATGAAGGTCTGGCGAGAATTACAAAACCGCTGCTCTACCAACTGAGCTACGGCGGCATTCGGGCCGGAAAACACCGTAACTTCCGCGAATTCCGGGGCTTGTGAAGGATAACGCATTTCGCCGTTGAGTCCACCGACATCTTCTAGAATCCATGTTTCATGCTTCGGCGCGGTCGGCTAGCGCGGTGTGCGAATAGAGTCGCATGGTGAGGTTGATGTCAGAGTGCCGCATGAGGTCCATCGCGAGCTTGGGCGCGACGCCGGCCTTTGCTAGTGCTGTGCCGAACGTGTGACGGAGACTGTGAAAGTCAACGTGACCTTCTGGGGTCGAGTCTTTCAGAAAATCGGAACGTTCGCGTGATTCACGTTCTTGTTCTGATTCTGCCCGCGCGATCCAAGCATTTCGTGCGTCTTGAAGGTCAGCGCGAAGCATTGGAGCCGTGTCGTAGTTGGGCGGTACGGACAGGGCATTCGCGTTGGAGGCCTTTGCTCCGAGGAATATGCGCAGGTCCTCTGCAAGAGTGAGCGGAAGAGGTTGAACAACGCCCTTTCTATTCTTGGACTTAGAGGCGGCCAGATACACAGTCGGAGGATCGCCCGTAAGATCAAAGGATTGCCGTTCAAGGCTGGCGAGTTCCGATACGCGGAAACCAGTGGCGAGAGCAACTCGGTATAGCATAGCCCGTTCCAACCCCGTATTACCGAATCGATCGGGCGCGTTCTTCGTGGCTTTAATGAGATGTTTCTGTTCCTCCAAGGCAAGGGGACGACGCTCGAAAGCATCCGTGACTGTAAGTTTTTCCAGCTGGGCAATTGGATTGGCGTGTGCATGGCCTTCCTTCACCAGCCAGCGGCAGAACTGATTGATTGCGCCAAGGTAGAAGTTAGAAGTCCTTTGTGAAATCGGCAGACTCTCCTCCGATGGTTCACGGAGTTGGGCGAGATAACCGGCTACCTTCGGGGCACGGATGTCGACGATGTGCTCAAAGCCGCAACCTTCGATGATTCTGTTGACGCGCTGTGCGACGAGGGCTGATTGCCTTTCAGTCGTCCCGCGAGCGACAAGATCGCTCGCCCATTGAGTGACAAAGTGGGAGAGCCGCTGAGTAATGCCGGCCCTTCGGGCATCAACCAAGCCGAATTGAACCAAGTTGTTGCGAATCGTTCGCGGGAGTTCATCGATCCAGCGTTGTAGCGTCGGATCGACCTGACCGCCGCTGGCTTCGAAATAGCTGACGAGTTTTTCGAGGTTGCGTCGCAACTCCTCTGTGGCCGCCCGGCTAGTAAACCCCGCAAGGCGATGGATTCTCTCATGATGGTCGCGGAACTCAACGTACCATTTGGGAGCTTTCCGAACGGTGCCCGTTCGATCTCGATACGTCGGTTGAAGCAAACGCACTGTCAAACCCTCCTCTTCCCGCAAACAATCAGTGGTTTTCGCGGCCTGGAACCCTGACCGCTTCCCAACGATCGCGTGAAGGCGCTCCGGCTGCAAGCCAGGCTTCCAGATTTTTTCGATCCCAGCGGACAGCCCGACCGAGTCGAATCGGTCTCGGCAGCCGCCCTGTGCTGGCGAGCTTCCACACATGTGCCCGGCTGATTCCGAGCATGGCAGCGACCTCATCGGCGGAAAGCGCAAGCCTATCGAGTGATTTGGCGTCGCCTCTTCGATCATTTTCTGCTCGAATCATGCTTCTTGGCCTCCGGTCTCATCGCTTGTCCCAAACGGCCGCCCCAAATGACCGCGATTGATAATGGAAAAGGCGGATTTTGTTGCGCCCTCTTTGATGTCCGCGCCCACAACCCGAGGTTTCCGATTTCCGCAGCGCGATCAATCAGCACCGGGATACCGAGCGGTCTCGGCGATGTGAAACGGCGGCAGTGCGATGTTGGTTTTCATGATTCCCACCTGCTTCTATAAACACAGTTCAACGGCCAGTGATTACCGGAATGTTTGGCGTCATTTGCAAATCTTTGTTGACCAGGACGTTGAAGGTTGTGCCGGCGCGCACCATGATGGTGGACCGAAATCCAGTTCCCGAAACGCGCCTCCTTCAGGAGGGTCGGCCACTAAACAAGTAGTTCCCGGGTGATCAGTGAGTAGCGGCTTACTTTGACGTTTTTTAAGTCGATAGGGAGCGCATCCGACTTCGGTCGGGCAAGGCGGGCCAGGGCGCCGTCAAGGCTGGTCCAGCGCTGGGAACGGACTTCCTTGGCGAGCGTAATTTGCACTTCCTCGCGCGTCCTTTCGCCGAGCCATTCGGTGGCGACCTCGGCGGCACGCTGACGAATCCCATTCGATATGTATTCGCGTGAAATGACCAAGTCAGTGCCGTCATGTGCCCTGCCGCAGAATAGGAGATTTGCCTGAAACTGTGACGTATTTGTGTGGATAACGGCGAGCCATTCCAATGCGCCCAGATCGCGCTCTACGCGGGTCATCACTTCGCGAATCGGAGCTTTGAAATCGCGTATCGAATGCGCGCTTTCAGGCGACACAATCAGACGAAAATGCCTCGGATCATCGGCCCACGCCCGTGTTTCCGCATTCGCATCAAGGTCGTGACGCTTGGCGTCGTAGAAGCGGCCGCTTCCGATGTCGCGGGGACTCCTTCACGCGTAATGTAGGAAATGTGACGACCAATAGATTCGCACCCTTTTGCGGTGAGCGGTGACGAACAATGTGGAACTTCCGACGACACGCTGCGGGCGCCCGTAGCATTCGAATGTCGTCGGGCCTCGCGATATGGAATGCGCGCCGCCGGAGGGAACATGAAGCCGCTACGTGTACTGTCCGCCGCCCAGGCCGGTGCGGTCCGCGCGCTCCGGTTCTTCGTCGTTTGTTGGTCTTTTGGACCTGCGAATCTCTTCAACTATCGCTGGCCACGTCAGTTACAGGCGCAGAGAGTCTCCACGCGTCGTCTGAGTCTGCGTAAGTCGCTGAGTGCCAATGACTTGCACTCGCGGAGAGGCTCCGCTTTTATCTTGCCTTACGTCTTTGAGTTTTTTCATATAGATTCAATCAACAATCAGTTTCTGGGATTCTTGATGTTTGATTCCGTTTGCAAACGGTTCATGCTGACGTTAGAGCCTTCGCCCCACGTCCACAGCTGCGCGCACGGCGATGATGTTTCTGCGACGAATCGGGCCGTAATAGCGGTTGTCGAAGCTGTTGGGCACGCGGGCCGAGAACAGGAAAATTCGTCGCTTTCAAGCGCACGATTCGCCCGCCAAACAGGAAGCGCATGACCGTTTGAATCCGTAGTGTAGATGAGCGCAACGCACTGACCGTTTGGCATACCGTCGCCGCAATCAAAACCATCAAGCGTTGTATGACAGCGTGTCGCGAGAATACATGACGCATGTGAAAAGCACGGCCGTCGTTTCAGGTCGTATGGCATTCATTGTACCCCCCTCCAACAGGTGGCAAAGTCGCTGTCGAGCACGGCACAATCGTTCCAAAATCGCCCGCCGTGTTGAGTTCAACAACGCTGCAATTCGGCGGGTGCTAAGGCCGCAATAGCCATGCATAGCGTGCACGACTCGGTCCTCGTGAGCAAGTTTCACGATGCAATCTCGAAATTCTTCCATTTTCCAATAAGGGTCGCATGATTCGCCGTTCATATGGCTCCTCCGAGTGCGGTCTCAATGAGCACCGAATTTGCAGGCGGAGGCCGCCGGCGATGGGCATTGAGCGTTTCATGTTTGGCAGTCTTCTGGAGCCATGTGCGAAGCTGGCGATGGCGGCAAATCAAGGCGCGTACCACGCCGGCTTGCAGCGGTTTGACGTTTTCGGCGCGGTCACGAGCCATGCCGTGCGTGAACGTCTTGGGCACGTTCGTGCTCCGGCGCGGCTACGGAGGCGTCCGACCCGAAAGTGCATTATTCTGCACGGTGAACTTCGAAAATCGGTGGGCCGTCGACGGGTGGTCGGCGATATCGGTATCGAGCCAAGCGAACCACGGCGGCAAGCATCAGTATGGTAGACCCGCAAAGGTAAACTGCGTACGCACGATAAGAATCATCGGAGAGCAAAGGCGTTGGAGATTGAACTGTATACATGCAAGCGCCGAGCATGATGAGGCAGACCGTAAGGACCGCTACCACGAAACCGAAGCCGGTGCGGCCACCGGGATGACGGGCCTTATCGGGGTGCCGGGATTGGAAGACAAGCAGTTCCTCGCCCGCAAGCCTGTTGACCAGCCGTTCAATCTCGTCGATGCGGCGGATGTGGTCTTCCTTTGAACGAGCGTGCTGCACCGTGGAGAGCAAGAGCCAGAGGAGGGTTACCGGCAGCCCCAATAGAAACGCAAGCCTCGTTGGGTCGGGCATGGCCGTCATGGCACTGAGCAGCGCCGCCAGGGTTCCGCCGATGGCCGGGATTCGGCGGTCCATGGCGCTGAGGCGATAGGTGAGCAGGCGATACAGGGCACGGTATTCCTCCAGGAGAATCTGGATTCGACTTTCGAGCGAGAGCGAATTCATTGCACGCGGTGTATCGTTCGGTTGATTTTTTTCCATTTCGTACTTGACTTGCCGGTTTTTCAGCGTACCAAACCTGTACCTAACCATTGGATGCCTTGGGTGGCCGGGGCGGAGCGTTGGGTGATTGGCGCGGGGTCGCGCCGGTTTGGTGAAAGCCGGGAAGGCGGTGCGGAGTGAATCGGTTGTGCTTGGCATTTGCAGACGGGCATGGATTTGCGTTCGAGGTAAGTGAAGAGGATGAGGGGAACGGAAACCACGTTCTCGGTTCGTGGTTTCGAATGATGCGGGCAGCGATCAGGCGCGCGTTAGAGGCTGCGTCCGGTACTGCTGTGGTTCGCTTTGGTCAATTGAAGGAAGCATCGACTTGGGGAACGCCGATGGCGCTGCACGATGGACTCCGTGAAACGCATCCGATCCGTGTGGATGCGGGTTTCGAGGGGAACCCGGCTGTCGAGGGCGGCGCGTGGCGCCCAAGTGACGGCGGTGATGACGGCCTCGTGCATCTGCGCTTCGCGGCCGGTACAGAAGACCTACCGTTGCACGTGCACGAGTTTTCAGATCGATTGCTCGTAGTGACATCGGGGATTGGCTTATTTCACTATTTGCCGGATGCGAGAAACTCGCGCGAGCTTCGTTCGGTTGTCGTGGACGCTGGCGACGCCGTGCTGTTCACGCGCGGAATCGTTCACACATTCACCGCGCCGCTGAATGATTTGACGTTGTTATCGTATCATTCGCCGTTCCTTGAATTGGACGATCAACGGCAGTTTACCATCCCACGAAATTTGCAGACCGGTCGCTACGCGTGGTCTCCAGCGTGCTTGTTGCCCCGGGGAGAGTACGCCGGCGTCAATAACGTGGCACTTGTGGCATGACATGGCCGCGTCGGTACGCTAAGGAACACGTCGTGAGGCTTCGGCCTCATGTCGTCACGAACGTCAACACGTTTCCGTGACGCCATTCAGATGGGACGCATCACCCGGTAAACCCCGACTTACCATCGGGGCTAAGGGGGCGGACACACAGTCGTGTGATTGTGTATACCAACCGCCATGATGTTGCCCGTAGAGCTGGATGCTTCGGAAGGAGCTCGTCCAGTTCGACGGAGGCTCGTGAAAGTAATCCTGAGAATGCTCATGTGTTTTTGGAGTAATCTTCACGTTCTATCCGATTGCATAGTTGACGGGGCGACGGAGACACGTCCTTGACTCAACGCACCGAGCAATGCTCGGTGATCGCATAGCGATCAGTGCCGCGCTGCGGCACGCGTCGTGTCAAGGATCGTGATCGTCGAAGTGGGTGCAAATCCCATCCAGGGGGTTCGGGCCAAAGCGCGAACAAGCAATCGCGCAATTCGGGTGAGAGTCCCGTCAGGCTCGTTCAACCTGGCCAGCGTGGGGAGTTCGCAGCGCGGCGACGCGCGCGACCGGGCCAAAGACCGGCTCGGTGATCCGGCAAAAAACCGGACAATAAATAGCTCAACCACAAAAGGCTCGCAAGGGCTTGCTGGTGAGTCCCATCGGAGACGGTGCCAAATCGCGAACGATTCATGTCGAAGGGTAAGCGGCTGCTTCTGCGTTCGGACCGCTGAAATCTTGGGTGCCAATATATGACACTCAAGGAAACTGCGCCGGGCCGGGAGGCTCGGTGTACGACGTGAATCTGCCTGCCGTTGGCGGGCTAGCGACGTGACCGATGGGAAGACGACGATTGCTAATCCGGGAAGCTCTGTAGCGGCCGGGATGGTACCCGGTGCGCGGCGCTGCGGCTCACCGCAGGTGGTCGGCCGCGTGATTCAAACGCTGCAGAGTGGGAGTGTGGCCTGAGTAGAAGTTTCCGCGATGCGGGAAGCGGATGCCGCTGCAGGGCAGTGGCGGGCCGTTCGAGCTTGGGGCTGGTAACCCAAAGCGTACGACGACGAAAGGGCTGACGGGTTTTTCTGAGGAATCAACCGTATGAATGGCGGCCGCGGTTCGCTTTCGCGGATCGCGGCCCTTGGGAAAGGTGGAATGTGGTCACAGTCGGGCCGCCGGGGACGGCGGCTCGCCTGTGACGATGGATTGGCGGCGATGCCGTACCTGCGCCTTGTGTATGGCGCGGCATTGCGATGTGGGTTGCGGGTCTGCTTATTACTGGGCGGGGCGTACTGTGAATGCAGCACGCAGCACGCCCCGCCGGTTTCGCGAATGGTAGACCCGCATTTGCTGAGGTTCTTGGTGCGGATTGGAGGTGATGCGAAATGGGTTGGTGGCAAACTGTAAGCGGAGCCGTGATCGGAGATCCGGCGGCGGATTACGTTGATAACCTGATTGCGCAGGGTAAGGTGTACGTCGAGCCGGCGGAGCTTCCGCCGGAAGTGCGAAAGCGCCTGATCGCGATTTACGTCGAGGGTCTGGGGCGTGAGCCGACCGACGACGATCTGCAGGCTGTGCTTGGGTTTTGCCTTCGAGTAACCATTGTGGTTTCTTCTGCAAGAAAGGATTTTGAACCGGCTTTGGGATTGTGCCGTAAACAATCCCGCTTTGTAGTAGCGGTAAACGTGCCATCGTGTGGCACGAAGTTGTTGGCAGTATGCAGTATCGTTGTGAAGCGACTTCGGTCGAGGGGTTCGTTCAACAGGTGGCCGTGCAGTACCTTCGGCATGGCTACTGGTTCTACGTAGCCGGAAACGTCCCCACCGGTAAGGATGTACGGGCGATCGACCAGAAGCTGATCGCCAAGTACGGCATCAATGCGTCGAGCAAGGAGCGGACTCGCCGGAAGCGCGCCGGACTCGCGAACCTCCATTACGTTCGTCATGATCGATTCTTCCTGCTCATGGCGACGCACGGTATTCACCGGTTCTTCGACGATGAAGTCGGTCAGATCCGCGACGCTCGGCGTCAGCCGATCAAGTTCGCGGGGTATTCGATTTCGCATCGCAACGGCCACGCTTGCGTGCGAATCGAGCGGCGTGAATACGAACAGTTGAAGGCGTGGTTTCTTGAATTGGCGTGCCGAAGATCCGTCGATGCGCTTGCCGCCGGGTTCCGCGAGATTCGATTTCAGTGCTACGCGCCGGTTCGGGTTCAATTGCTTCGCGTGTGGCGCAGCGTCAATCATACACGTCGGGCGGCAGGCACCCAGCCCCTGCTGATCGACTGCGTCCCCTGGCGACGCAAGATCGTCAAGCCATTTGTGTAACACAGACAATGGTTACACCCTGATGTTTGACGCCGATAATGGTCAGCGCCCTATCAAAGCCCGCAGTGCCCGGCGGCGCGCTGCACGTCTTCCAGACTGCAACCGTTGTCCAGGGCGGTGGTGATAAACGTGGCCCGCATGGAGTGGGCCGAGTAATTGTGCGTTCACAAGATGACGCTTTCAAGGAAGGGCATTGAAAGCAGGGCCGCCTGTCGTATGCGAAAAACCTGTGAAGGAACCTCGGAGGGTGGAGGCAGGCACTTCCGGATTTTGCTCATCCGGGAGTGCCCTGTCCTCGTTCGATCAAACGGCTTCAGCCAAAACGTCGCCTTCGTCATGCTCTGTTGCGCTCGATTCTTCGTCGATTTGCGAGTCGTTGCCGATGGGCTCCGTTGAGATAGTGGGCGGATCAGGCTCGCTGAATGCGGGCCAACTTTTCGGCTGGGGAATCGCTCTCCGCGCTTCGGCGAAAATGGCCAGAAAGTCGATGCCAAGAATCTGGCACATTCGCCTTGCGTCATCGGCCTGTGCGGTCACGGTGTGGCCGCCCTGAATGTTCAGTCGCTTGATCCACACTTGGACCACGGCGAGTAGCGCAGCGGCGGCTTCGTGCGTCGGTTCCGATTGGCGAAGCGAGTCGTATTCCTTCCATGCCTCACCGCCGTCCACGGAGTCGGCCCGCTTGGTGCTGCCGAATGCGGTCAACAATGCAATGGAGTCGAACACAACCTTCCCGTTTTCGCGATTCATCTGCCGTTGACTCCAGGGTGAGACAATCTCCGCGGCCTTCTCCGGCGTGAGTTCGCGAAGCAACGCGTGAACGTGCTTGACGATGTAAGCATCACGCCGCTTCTGAAGGCGAGCCCGACGCTCGTCGAGCGTCATCGGCACGGCCTTTCCGTTTTCATCACGAGGTCGTTTGCCCCGGCCGTTCGCGGCGGCCCCGATCGATTCGCCCATGTCGATGAACACGAGCTTGCCGGCCTTCGGGCCATCGACTTGCATCACCGGGACGGCGTTCGGACTGGCGGCCTTGACGAACTTCGGAGCGTACATCCGTTTGATGCGTTCGCCGATGGCCTGCTCAACGCCAGGACTGAGCGTGCCCGCGCCGATCTGCACCAGGCGCAGGTTGGGATGGTCGGCGCGATGTTTGCACTCACAGCCCTGCACGAACGCCACGTACTTGCGATCGAAACACGCCGGATCGAGGCAGCGGTCGTGCTTCGCGGCCTTGCCGTTCCTATTCGACTCATCTTCGGGAAACAACATCGGCGTCTGCGACGATCGCTTGGGGCAGTTGGTGCACGAACCCGCTTTGGGGTCCAGCGTCTCATCGCCGGGATTCCAAGGCATGGCGCCAAGGGAGTGCAGCGCTCCATCGATCACCCGACGAAGCTCATCGACGGTGGGGAATCCGCGCCCGAAAACGGGCCAGGCGTCGCTGTCAGCCAGTGCGTTTTGCGTCGCTTCGGGGAGCCGGGCGATCAATTCGAGGTGCGCCGCGGACAGGCGACTCGCTTCCGAGTTGGGCTTCATGATCTCGGCACGCCAGGCCTTCGACAGTTTCGTCAGTGAAGCGCGCCGGGCGAGATAGCCAACACTCTTGCCGAGCCTTGAAGCGATGGCTTTGAGGTCGTACTCGCGTTCAAACGCGAGTTGAATGGCCTCAGCCTCTTCGAGCGGATGAAGGTCCTTGCGGAGAAGGTTCTCCGCAATAGTCACGGCTAGCGCTTGTTCGTTGTCGAGCTTACGCACGACAACGGGCACTTCTTTGAGTCCAGCGAGTTTGGCGGCCCGCCAGCGTCGTTCTCCGGCTCGAATCTCGAAGCGATCCGATTGCGTGGGATGTTGGCGGACGATGATGGGCTGTAGCAGGCCATCGCTCTTGATGGACTGGGCCAACGAGCGCACAGACGTATCGCTGATCGGCTTACGCCGGTTGTCCGGCGTGGGCACCAGCTTGTCGATGGGGACGGTCTGAACACGGCTCGCGATCATCTTCGGCAGTTTGCTCTTGGTGGCAGACATATCATTCTCCTTGAAAGGAAACAACAAGATCGCTCTCGGCCAGACGGCCGAATTCGAGCGGCTCCAAATTGGTCATGGTGTTGCGGTCAATCGCGCGCGGCGGCGCGGATCAGATTGGCGAGTTGAAAAACCTTCTTCACGTACGACATGGCAGCGTGAAGCGGGTTGCCTACTTCACGGTGCCAGGTCTATTCGTCTACCCCAATCTACTGTTGTATGGTTGAGAAGTGACGTCATCATGGCATAGGATCGGCTACCAATGCAAACCGGGCGGACGATTCAATGCTCTGCGAAAGGCGCTACCATCGCAACGGCCGGTGGGCGTCCCCTCTTGGAGGCTCGGTACAAGAACCCATCGATCCGGGCCGTATTCGCGTGAGCATCTGCAGCGCCTTGCCGATACCGGCGAGGAAGTCCGCCTCGTCCCGCCTCTCGGCCAATTCCGACTCGCTGCGCATGCAGTCCAGCATTTCCAGAACGAGAGCCAGGTTCTCGGCAAAGGCGTCATCGAACGGGTCGGGGTGATTGGGATCGGCAATGTTGATGTATTCTTCGGTAATCATGGAACAAGCATGCCACGATCGTGGCACTGATGGCAAGTGGGTATTCCCGACCGGGATGATGACGGTTTCGATCGTTACGTCGCAATTCACCTTCGGCGGGTCAGCAGGAGAATGATCGCGTACAGAAACACGAACCCAGCGGCCAGCCTGGGATCGCTTGCCAGCAGCACGCTCAACGCTGGAAAAATCGGTGCGAGGTACATCGGGGAGTTTTCTGCCATATTTCTGGGGAGAAGTCACGTGCTCCAATTCAATCGAGCCGTCGCACGGTCGTTGTAGGGAAAGAGAGATCCGGTGGTGGTGGAAAACTCTCTTCCGTTCGATGCCGTCACGCCACGAGGGCCATTTCTCGTGCGGGGACGCGCTCGCTGGCGAGGCTTAGCAACCGCCCGGCCTTCTCATCCGCTTCGGCGCGCTCTCCTGCGTGTGCGAAGCGCGTGGACAACCGCGTCAGAGCGTCCACGACCGAAAAGATCGTGAATCGCCCCCGCTGCTTGGCGAGCTCCAAGGCTTTTTTGGCAAGTGTCTTGGTGATTCCCTGGCGATCGAGAACCTTGAGCACTTCCTCGGAGTTAATGCCAATCGTCGTGCTCATCGCCTTCTTGATCACGTTCACGAAGCCATCGCGCCGCTGATCGCGACGCTCGACCAGGTCGGCGATCATGTCACGAATCGCATTCAATGATTCGTGCACATTGGCGGTGTGCTTGCGACTGAACTCCGCCACGTCGATCGCATCCCAGACGATGTGATTTTGACAGCATGATTGAAACCAAAACGTCTGCACGCCAACCGAACGGCGCCCTACCTCCGAATTATAGAGAAAAAATCCTGGTGCGAAGGCCTCGCCGTTGATCTCCGCCCAACCCGTGGGATCGATCATAAAGCAGAACATGTCCTGCTCTCCGCAGTAAAGTCCCGTGCCGCCGGTGCTCGCTTCCTGCGGCGGCGTGAAGTCCACGGCGAACTCCCGCAGCATGGTAAGCAGGTCCACATCCCACAAGCGAGTGTAGGCTACGCCGTGGATGGAGCGGACCGTATTACCATATGTCAGAAGCTGCACCGGCTTCTCCGACGTGGGCAGCGTTTCGTCCAGCACCCGCCCCGCGGTCTGCGGGGTGAGGCGATTCAAGGTGTCCTTGCTCACTCCGGCCAATCGGCAGAGCTGAGCGAACGACCAGTCGTTCATCTCGAACGGCCGATCCCCGTTGAAGGAAAGTGTGAATCGTCCTTCTTGCACGCTCGGATGCAGATTCTGCGGCGGGTGCCAGTGATCGATGGAATTCTCGCGCCGCTTCTGGCAATGATCCCAAAGGGCCAAGAGCGACGGAAAGCTTTCATCGGCGCCCCGTCGAAACAGTTCATTGTGCGCATGGGTCAAGTTTTGCATGGGTCTCTCCTAATAATGATTTCCTTGAAAAACCAACTACAACCAAAATCACCACCGGTCTCTCTCGGTCGGCGGCGCGCTTCGCGCGTTCAACCCACCGAGAACACGGTGTCTCCGTCTACCCAGACTCAGTTTTCCAAAGACCATTTCATCTCGGCGCTGGAATTAGCTTTTGCGCCGAGCGATGTGCCGCCCAATCGTGCGGGCGACTCAAATAAAATCGAGAGGGAGGCATGCTGCTGCTGTTGTAAAAACCTCTCGACCAAACTCCTACGATTTGTCCTGAAGCCGCTCGTGGATCCAGGTATGGGCTAGGTCCGCGACCTTGGCGACCAGGGGCAAGTCGTCCCGACCGAAGCTGTCCGACTGCTTCCATTCTTCGCCGTCCTTGTAGATGCGGCGAAGCTGGACGTTGTGTCGAAATCCTCCGTTCTCGATCTCATTGCCCCAGATCACGGCCTTGATCCGGCCCAGCCGGATCTCGTGAGCGGGTCGTTCTTTTTCTTTTGGTTTATCCTTTTCGTTTGGCATACGTGCCATCTCCTTTCATTTGTTTCTGGTGCGCATCTCTACGGATGCACGCGCACTGCGGCGCCGAATACTATGCTCAGTGACGCTTGGTTATAGGGCATCGGCTACACCGCCGGCGCACTTACGTCGTCATCATTCCAAAAACCTTTGCAGCATGATCCCTCTCGCAGGGCGAGCGCTTCCGACTCGCCGGCCTGCGACAGATGTGAACAACTTCTACCAAAGACATGCGCCGCACCCTGCGGCGTCGAAAAGAACACCCGGAAAAGTGACCCTAGCACGAATGGTCGGAAAAGATCAAACACCCCATGTGCGCGCCGCTTCGGTCATCCCCCGCCTTCGACCGGTTCGAGCGCTGCCTCGTACCTAATCCTCGGCCCTGCGGTTTTCGGCCGTCGTCGTCGGGTCTCCACGAAGAGTGGACCCGGCGCGACGGCCCGATGAACGCAAATACTTCCTTTCCTCCCTGCGGGTTCGGTTCGGAGTCCGACGCTCTCCCGCGAACGGATTCTGGGTACGCATCGCAAGGCGCGTGCCACGCCCCAAGTTGCGTCATTGACTGTCGGCGGGCGCGGCCGCGTGCCTTGCCTCGCTTTACGAGCGTGGAGCAATTTATTTTTCGGCGGCGTAACCGTTGCGTCCAAGCCAAACGCTGAGTGCGGCGTCAACAATGGCCTGCTGCGTGTAGGGCTCCTTGTATTCAAGGGACCGTTCGACAGACGCTCGGCGTAGGTTGCGTGCGATCGGTTCGCGCAGTCGAAGCGTGACCGATCGCATCACCGTTCGTCGCGCACGAGGGGAGGGAGTGGTCCGCGGAGCGTCACGGTGCGACAACGCGGGAGAATGAGGTCTTGGTGAATCCGGGTTCTTTTCCGCATTGATGACCGCATTGTGGCCGTTCGTTTGCGCACTATGCGATGCGTGCGCAGACGACTTTGGTAGTGCTGCGTTGTGCAGAAATGCTTGTTGTTCGATGGTCAGTGTTTCGATCGTGGTTCGTCTCTTGTCCGGCATGTTCTTCGATTTCCTCCAGTAGCTTCAACATTTCATCTGCCGCGGGCCTGGCCCTCCCGCCCATTTTCCAAACCACGCTGCGTTGTCCCGCGGCGTCTGCGACGGCTTCGCGAAGGCGAAGCACGTTTCGGCAAACGGGAATGCCCAGCCGTCGCGCGGCCTCGTGGGCTTCGCGGGTCAATAGAAACCGGTCGTTGCGGATTCGGGTGAGCACGAGGCTCGCCCGGGGTTTGTGTCCCGCCCGGACCATCCGTGCGGTGGTGATCATGCGAATGGTATCGGCGGTCGATTCCAATTCCGGAACCGTGACCCCACAAGGCACAATCGCGAAGTCGGCGACGAGTAACAGAGCGCGCGTGCTTTCCGCCAAGCTGGCGGGACCGTCGGCGATGATCAAGTCATGCGTTGTGCGCAGCGTGCCCGCGAGTTCGATGATGGGGTCGGGCCGAACCTCGGTCACCAGCGTGAGCGGAAAACCGCCGGCGTTGAGCCATCGCGTGGCCGACGATTGACCATCGGCGTCAATGAACGCCACGCGCCGTCCCCGTTCGAGGTGCCATACCGCGAGGTGTACGGCGAGGGTGGTCTTTCCCACTCCGCCCTTCTGGTTGACGACGGCGATGATCATGAAGGCACTATGGAACGAAGCCGGCAAGTGCGCAAGCACGTTTGTTTGCGGTCTTGTCCTGGCGATTGCAAGCAAGCAAGCGTGCACGCAAGCATGTTTGCACGTTGACATACGTGAATGCCCGTACGCAGTGCGAGAAATCTCTTGCGCCACTGCCGCGATTCCGTATGCTGCTATGGTGAATCCAAGAGAAAAGGGCTCCAGCGGCGCCGGTGAGTAAACCGGGGCCGCAAGAGCGAAGAAGGTAGAAAAAAGCAAGGAAGATCAGGCACTTGCACGGAGAAACGTGAAGGCCCAACGAGATCAAGACAGGGCCCAATGCAGGGCATCAAGCCACAGGATGATCCGCGTCACGTCGGAGATCCTACCACATTCGTCGAATGAGTCAACGACGCAGTAGGTGCCATGTCGTGGCATTGCTCACCGGAATCGTGTCTGAATCTTCCTCTCGAATAAAACGGAAGCCGTACGGGCTTACGCGTATGAGGGAGAGAGATGAACAAACGGAAAAGGCGGCATCCGTCGGTGACGGTGGGCAAGCCCACAGGAGGCTATCGCAAGATCAGCACGCAGCAAATTTGCGCGGTGTGGTCGGCGTATCGCAGCGGAAGATTGACGGCGTTCCTGGATGTGCGGGTGTACTGGGCCGTGCATGAACTCACCGAGCGGCGGGCCAGAGCCTCTGCATTGAGACACAGCCCGTGGAAATTGGATCGGTGCAGTCTTTTGTTGGATATCCGCCGTCTGTTGGGCACGGGCAGTGCGCAGCGAATCCGAGCCTCCCTGCGTCGTCTCCAAAGAGTCGGCGTCGTAGAAATTACGGACACGGAAATGCGCTTTTGCGATCCCCGTGAGGTCAACGCGGATGCACATGAAGCCAACGAAATGCTCGAACGCATCGACCATCGGGCTGAAGTTCGGGAACGGTCGATCGCAATGCCACGGCGAACGCTGCGGTCTCTGGCGAGAAACGGCCGTCCGGCGTTGTGTGCCACGATGTTGGCTCACTTGATTCGCTGCCTGTGGCGGAACGGAGATCGGTTCTTTGCAACCGGGTCTTGCTCGGTCGCGTTCGTGGCAAATTTGTTCGACGTTCATGAACGCAACGTAAAGCGTGCGCGGAGCGCGTTGCGCGACTTGGGATGGTTGCGTGCGTTGTCGTCAGAGGTGCGCAGCGTGAACGCTCACGGAGCGTGGGCAATGATCAATCTGGCCTGGAAAGAACCGGAGAAGGAAGTTGAATTTCCGAGAGCGGAACGAGTCAATGCAGAATCGCCACCCCTAAAGATCATTTGCGATACAAAATCGCCACCCGCTATAGATAAACATAATCTCCCTTCGGGATCTAAGAACCATAATCCCGCCTCCGGTGGTCCGGCTGGTGTTCGCAAGCGAACAGAGAATCCGGGGAAGCCCGTATTGCAAAAGGTGGTGCCGGATGATTTGCAAAACGCATCACGGCTTGATGCGCTGTTTACCCAAGCCGTTGGAAAGCAATTCGTTCGTGACACTCCCGCGGATCGATTGCGGTTTTTCGCGGCGGCGGAACACGCCCAGCGAATCGGGAACAAAAATCCGTGCGGACTGTTCGTAGCCGTCGTCCGACGGGGCCTGTGGAGTTTCGTATCGCAGGCGGACGAAGATCGGGCGATGAATCGTTTGAAGGGACTCGATGCAGCGAAGGAACGTGCCAATGGCGGAGTGCCAGAACGTGGCATGATAAATTCGCTCGACGCAAATGTTCGGTGCCGTGGAAACACGCAACGTGATTTCGTCATGGGGTTGGTGGCTGAATTGGCCACACTTCGATCGTTCGACAGCATGGGGCGTGAAGCTCGTAATGGCCCCACGCGCAACGACCCGATTGGGGCCGCGGCGTGACGTCATGTCGTCGGAGAAAGTCCCGTACAGGGCGAATACGGTTTTTCTGGCGGCATCCTTGAAGGCGGTCGGTGGCGGCGGTTGCCGGACGCCCGGAATGACATCCGTTTTTGTGCGGATTTCCGATGACCGATGTCGGAAAAATAGTGAGCGCGAAATTGTGAACGATCAAATTCGCGGGCGGCGAATTTCAAGTGCATGCAGCAATGGAGGTATCACGCAATTCGCGTTGCGACGGAAAGCAATGCGGCAAGACAGTTTTGCCGGTTGTTGCAAACACGGACGCCAACACAACTTACACGTTTCGAGCGGCGGTGTTGCAAACCGCTGCGAGCGATGAAAAGGATGAACAAGTACATGCCGCCCAAGGTGGGGCAAACTCCAGCCGCGTCGCACTGCTGGGTTCGAACGGCGAGGAAGACGGATCGCATTATTATCATGCCGTGGACGGCCAAGCTGTTTAGGTACATTACCGAAGCTAAGGGCTGCGGAATCGTTAACGGGGTGCGCTAGTGACCGAAAGGAATCGGTCGCATGGGCGTCTAATGTTTCGAAAACGTTTGGTGAGTTGAACATCTCACACGTGCGGTCGTTATGCGGAGTTGTTTCAGCCGCGACGGCTCATTGACCAGCGCCGCGTACGTGAACCACTGGCTTCAATCTATTCTGAAGGCCGAAAAGCGCAGCCGATTAGGAATCCCCGAAGCCCGCGCGTGCAGTGGTTTACAACGGCTTTGAGCCAAAGATGCGTTTCTTCGTCAGTATGGTCTCTAACGTATAAAACCTGCCCCAGCCGCATCTCTCGTTTCAAGCAAAATGCGATACCGCCTTCGGAGATGTTTTCCGTCGCGATCTGTACAATGGATTGCTCGCCCGAAGGGTCCAAACTAAGATCGATCCAAAGCGTTCCTTTGATCCGCAGCGTCTTGCGCTTCGCGCTGTAGCAGTCTGCTTTCCCCAACTTGGAGGCCATTACGACGAGGCGCTGGATTTCATCCTTGCCGGCAAGTGAGACGGTTGTTTCTGGCATAGCGATCGATCCATCGTAAGCCTCCGTGGCGCGCCCGTCACGCTTCAGGCCATGTCGCTGGCGCGCAAAGTTCGCGGAAAGCGAGCGCGACGGAGTTTGGCTTTCAAACGCCTACTGATCATGGCGCGAAGCCGTGCGAGGGATCCTTTCTTATTCGAAGAAGTCGATGGCACGAATAGTGACTGCTCATCGCGGCTTGCTCACCTTGCTCGGGTCGAGCGGCGCCATCTTATACGCCGGCCGTTCAATGCGGCCTGTATTATCGGCGATACGTAAGTTTTTCGTATTACGGAGACGGCGTAAGCGTCACGTTCACATTCTCAGTCGTTTGGCCGGCGCTCACCGCAACCCCAGTTACTTCGGCGTCGGTGTATCCTGCGGCCGAGACTTCGACGCGGTAGTTGCCTGTGGTAAGACCAACGAGCGTGTACGTTCCATCGGCGGCGGTTGAGGTGCTCGTGACTTCGACATCGTCCTTAAAGGCTGTCACAGAGGCTGCCTGGACGGGCGTGGTCGAATTGTTCGAATCGCTCGTCACGACACCGGAGATGCTTCCAGCCTCCAATAGGTTGATGAGCCGCATCGCGACCGACGGCGTGAAATGGAACTGGTGGATCATGCTCGGGTCGTCGATGTGCCCACCGGGGATCGCATTAAACGCGCGGCTCATGTCCACATCGAGCAGCAACGTGGTCTGCTGTCCATCCGCCACGTCGAACACGAAGTGCAGTTTGATCCCAGATTGGTCGCCACTTGGTACGGTCAACGGGAACTCGCGTCCGTCGGTGAGCGTAACCTTCCCACCGGTTACGATCAGGCGCATTTGATCGTACTGACCGGCGGGAATGTCAGTGCCAGCGAGCAGGTCGGTCTTTCCGTTCTGGAGGTCAAGCAGGTTGAAAACCTTCTCGCCATTGAAGATCACGATGAACGATGCATCGCCATTTCCGCCGCCGTTGTCGTCGCACGTCTTATCCGACTCGTTGCAGGTTACCTGGGAGTCGCAGGGCGACTGACCGGCCGCACACAACTGGTTTGCGCAGGTCTCGGCACCGTTGCAGAAGACGCCATCATCACAATCGGCGTCGCTCCCGCAGGCAGTAACACAAGCGGCCACGCGTTCGTCGCACACCTTGGCCGCATCGCAGGTCGGAGGCGTACCCGCTTCACATGCGCCGGTAGTTGTGTTGCAGGTCTCCGCGCCGTTGCAGAACAGGCCGTCATCGCACTGGGCGCTGATTGTGCAGAAAGTGGAACAGGCTTTCGTCGCTTCATCGCAGAACGGGGCATCGGGACATGGGTTGGAGCCCGCGTGACACAAGCCGGTGTTTACCTCGCACGTTTCCGCACCGTTGCAGAACGCACCGTCGTCACAGTCGGCATCCGCGTGGCACGCAGACACGCATTTGTCGTTGTCCTCGTCGCACGCCTGACCCGCCGCGCAAGGCGACGTACCGGTCTGACACTGGCCATCAACGCAGCTTTCGACGCCATCGCAGAACAAACCGTCATCGCATTGCACGTTGCAACCGTCGCTTCCGGCGTTGTGGACCTCGACGCGGGTGATAGTGATGAGCGCTTCCTGGATCAGGTCGAATGGGTATGGCTTGTCCGTGACTAGCAACTTCAGCGTGCCTGTCCCGCTTCCACCGCCACTCCCTGCTCCGCCCCCGGACGGGCTTACGCTGCAGCTGATGGCCAAAATTCCAATGACGATGCAGAAGGACGCTATGAGGGTACGAATGATGGTCTTGGTCATGACTGTTTGCTCCGTTATTGCAAGTGGTGATCAGGTGGCTCGCGGCGCAGTCACACGATAAAAAGGGCCGCGTGGAGAGATGACGACCCAGCCGGTTCATTCTGACCGACCGAGAACAACCTTACGATATCCGCGTCGTCTGGTCGCCGCCGCACACCATTGGGAGGTTATCGGTGTTCTGGGGAATTCGGTATAGCCGGGATTGCCGATTTTGCCTTGCTCCGAAAGCAGGCGAACAGGTGCCCAAGCGCCGTTACCGAAACGAACTCTTAAGACTTAAGGACACGCTTGGGCCTCTCGTCGCTCTAAGTGATTATCGGAACCTTCGTGAAACCCAATTTCTGAGGTTCTGCAGCACCGACACATGGGGGCCCAGGTCAATGTCGGCCCGTGGACGTACCATGTTACGTTTGTTGTTCTCCAGCTTCATAGACCGCTGTCCTGGTTCACCGAGCGGCGAACTTTCCACGTCGTGGCGCAATGGCAGGATTGACTAGCGATTCGTTGTTCCACATCAGCGGCGCATAGCAGGATCGAGCCAAGACTGATGACATTTCTCCTGCTCATCAGTAACAACCGGACAGAAAGTTGGCTAGAATGGCGTCAGACATTGCATCGATGTCCTGTGAGAACAAGCGAAGTGCGAGCGACTGAACAAGTTCATCGTGTGTTGCTGGTCGAGGACGATCGTGACGTAGCGCGCACCGTGAGCCACGGACTAGAGACCCTAGGTTTCGAGGTTACATTTGCAGCGAACATCGCCGTGGCGGCACCGCTTGTTGCAACAGAGAAGCTCGACGCGGTTATCCTCGACCGTATGCTACCCGACGGAGACGGGCTAGACTTTGTAGCAAGGTTGCGCGCCGGCGAAAGTGACGTTCCCATTCTGATGCTCACTGCCAGGGACACGATTCCGGACCGGCTTGCGGGTTTCGACCGGGGAGCGGACGACTACCTCGGAAAGCCGTTTGATATTAATGAGCTTGCGGCCCGTCTTCGGGCAATGATCCGACGCGCCCATCGCCTGGACCGGCACTTGTTGCAGTACGGCGATCTTGAGCTCGACCTCGTTACGCGTAAAGCACGTCGGCCGGGGCTTGAGGCCACTCTGTCCGATGGGGAGGCCGAACTGCTCGCTTTTCTTATGCGGCATCCCGGTGATGTGCTTTCACGCGAAACCCTGCTCGACGAGCTTTGGGGTGATGAAATGGACGAAAGCAGCAACATCGTGAACGTGTACATCAACCTGCTCCGCAACAAGATCGAATCCAAGGGCCACACGCGGCTTATTCGGACCATTCGCGGGGTAGGGTACACTCTAACTGAGAAAGATACTGATGAGATCGGCTAAAATGGTGCGTTTGACGATTGTCCCGAGTGTTTGACGGCGTGACGGACTTCCGAGTCGCTAGCGGCAGCGGGAATATATATGCGGATGGCGGTCCCGCTACCGACCTCACTTTCAACGCGCACGAACCCGGCGGCGTTCTTCACGTAGGAGTGGACCATTGCAAGGCCCATGCCCCGTCCGTGCGGCGGCGTAAGCGATTTCGTGGTAAAGAATGGTTCAAAGATGCGATCCCTTGTCTCGGGTGCCATGCCTTCGCCAGTATCCGTCACCGACAGAAGAACGTAGGTCTGGTCGCGATCCAGTCGGTCGGGATGCTTAGATAAAGCCAACTCCAGCTGAAGTCGCAGTTTGCCGCCTTTGGGCATGGCATCTCGTGCGTTTCGAAGCAGGTTAAGGACGATCTGTGCGAACTGATCTTGATCCATTCCAACCAGAAGGTTTTGATCAAGCTCCCGTGCGATTTCAAGGTCCGCATAAAACGAGGGCTCCATGGAGTCGAGAATGGTCTTAATGATTTCGGCAGGGGGGAAGACCTGTGGGTTGCCCTGGACGCCGCGGGCGAAATGGAGAAGTCGTTTCGTGAGTCCGGCGGCACGGCGACAGGCGCGCAGGGCCGCCTGGATGTGCTCGGCGTGATTGCCGTTGTCAGACTCGCCCGTGAGGCCGGAAAGCGTACCGGTGGCACAGGCGAGAAGGTTATTGATGTCGTGAGCGAATCCACCGGCCATGGTCCCGATCGCCTCCATGGTTTCAGCGTGATGCAGCTTGGTCTGTAGCTGGTGCCGTTCGGTCGTATCCCGAACGATAATGGCCGTGCAGGGCGCGCCGGCGCATTCGACGCGGTAGACCACGAAATCGACGACCGAGCCGTTTCGATTCGAGACGGGGGAAACAAGGTGTACGTCATGCAGAAGGATGCGACGGCCATCTTCCGCAGCGGCCCGGATGACCTCAGACCATTCTCGTGCCGCCGGACGCCATTCAGGCCAAACTTCCAAAACGGGCCGACCGACGTGTTGCCTTTCATCCACGCCAAGGATTTTTGTGTCACCGTCGTGACACTCCAACACCTGCCCATGGGGGTCGCAGATGACGACGGCGTCACGCATATTGGAGAACAGCGTGCGCTGCTTGCGTTCCGACAAACTAAGCGCCTGAGCCATCTCATTCATCGTGGCGCTGAGTTCACCAAGCTCATCGTGTGCTGCGACTTTCGCGCGAAAGGCTAGGTTGCCTTGACCAAATCGCCGGGCTGCGGCTTGAAGATCTTCGATGGGGTGAATAAGCCAACGGTGGATGAGAAAACTACCGGCGGCCACCAGCCCGGCGGCCAGCCCGCCGACCAAGGCCGCAAGGAACAGAAGCTCGGAAGAACTTCGTGAAAGACGTCGCGCCGACTGGTTCTGGGTGGTATTGAGTCGTTCCTTAAGGTCGGTAAAACGGTGACGCAGATCTGGAACGATTTGGGCAACAACCTGGTCGCTCACTAGCGCTGCCCCCTCACGGCTGCGGCCCTCGTCGAGGAGCCGAAGAGACTCGTTGCATGCGCATTCCAAGGATTCCGTTGCGGACAGAAGTCCAGATCGCGCCTCCTCCGAGAGCACATCCGGTGAAAAGGCAATCAACTGCTGCACTCCGGCGGTCCACCTCTCGCGAGCCTCCGCATACGGTCTGCTCGTCTGAGATTGGCCGGTGACCATCGACTGCAATAGCAATGTTTGTTCAGTAAGGTTGAGTTCAAGTTGCTCTATATGGGTCGTTTGCCCGGACACGCGTCGGAATTCATCCGCCGCGAGTTCCAGGCGCCATTGACTTCCATAAATTGCCAGTGCTGCGGCCAATGTGGCGTAACACGCAAAGGCGATGAAAACGAGCACCAATCGTTTACGGAGGCTCATCGGCCGAGTTCCCCTTGGTAGCCCCAATCCCATCGCTCCTTTTCCGGCATTTCGCTGTTTAAGACGTGGCCGCCAAGGAAGCCGACAATGGTTTTACCGTTGTGCCTCCGTGCAGGGGACCAATATCGGCCTGCGGCATAGGGGTCGTCGACGCCGGGAATCGGCGGTGCGATGTAAAATGGGTCCACCCCGCTGGCGACGGCCCTCTTCCCATCGACATCAAGGATGAGAGGTACGTAGGGGCGGTCGAGGATCCGCGCGCTCAGATAAGTGGCAGTCGGCGAGGCAAGAAGTTTCTTGCCTTGGGCGTCAAACACGGCCCTGTACAGTCGCATGTTCACGGCGAGCGAGACGTCATCAGCTGGGCCGATCGCCTGATGGCCGCATGGAAAGCCTTGCCGTTTCGTCAACCGTGAGGCACCCGCCGGACAGAGCATTGGAGAGTCCGATGAACTGAGCGTTGCGGTGACGGCGCTCCCGCCATCCCAGAACTCATCGATGTGGTAAACACTGTCCTGAAAATCGTTGATCCAAAAACGTCCGGGGCCGAGCTGTTCACTGTCGCCTCGCCCGCCCTCACTTTCCCCGTTAGCAAAAAAATGAAAGTCCTTCAGGAGCGTCTGGAGGTTTGCGGAGCACACGATAGCCTTTGCGGAACGTCGAACGGCGCTGAGAGCGGGCATCAGCATGGCCAGCAGGAGGCCGATGATCGCAACAACCACGAGTGTTTCAACGAGTGTGAAGGCGTGTCGCTCAGCGCGCAAACGCAGCGGTAGAGTAAAACGCACCGAACATCCCAATACTCGCGTCACCACGCCGTCTCTCCCTACTCGCAATTCCACTCCTTCGCCATTTACGGGTTCATCGGCTGATCTGGTCCTTCAAACTGAACGTGGAACGTGGCAAAGTCCAGCAAGTCGATGCTGAAGTCGTGGATCAAATCCATCGCCTGACAATCGCCGGGTATTTCCTCTCCGAAACATCGCTGAAAGACAGCAAAGTCAGCCAAGTCTCGATCGCCGTCGCGGTCGCTGTCGCCATTGGGCAGTTCCGGTGCGAGGTCAAGACCATCTACGCGACCATCGTAGTTCAGATCGAGTACGTTGAAATCCGTAGCAAAACCGTCGATCGTGACGCGACCATCGCGCGCTCCGTCGAGGGCGTCGTGACTGGCGATGTAACTGGCGATCATCTGTCGATCCTGGCCATCGTACACGCCAGAGCCGTTGCTATCGCCGAGAATGACATTGGGATACACGTCCGTCCACAAAAAATAAATTTCGTTCGGGCTTGGTGCGGTGTAACTGCTTCCCAGAAGGGCGGTGATCGTCCACCCACTGGGATCCAAATGCTCCGCTGGTATGTGCTGTGCCCAGCCTCGGATAATGTCCTCTTCTGGAATTCCTGTTCCCACGAGCGGCAGGAAGATGGCACTGGTTTGTAGATCATCTAAGGCCTCCATCACCGAGGCCTGATTCGTCGGGTCCTCGTCGTCCTTCTGCGTGGGCTCGCCAAGCATCAGGCCCGCCCCGTCGTTGGTCAGCGGAAACACGAGCGTGACATAGGTGACGTCCTGGGTGACGTCGTGATGGAACTGCAGCTCGCACATGGGCATGTACGCGCCCGCGTAAGGTCCGCCTTCTACGAAGCTGAACGGTTCAAACCCATGAGCACGATGAAAGAATGATCCGCGAAGGATCCAGGTCTCGCCGGCTTCAAAGATGAGGTCGCCATTCCCCTCGACTACCCGAATATCAGCGGGAATGAATTGGTCGCCGAGCAGGGCGAGGTGAAACTCCTCTCCGCTCCGCTCCACAAAAGGTGGAGTTTCAAAATCGCCGTCGAACGCGGAACCGTCAAGAGCAACGCGGTCGTGAAGCGCGACACGGGAAACCTGACCGCCGAATCGGGCGACGTTGCCCAGATAACGATATTGAGGCGCGTCGAGCTCACCACCGGTGTCGACGTCGTCATCCATGTCGATCTCGATAAATCCGTAGGCGGGATTTGCTCCGTATCGGAAGGGATCAAAATCGAACGGGTCCGAGGGACCCGGCGGGTTGACTAACCCATCGAGGACGAGCACCAGGCGCACAAACTGTCCCTGAGGATCGAATTCGCCAAGAAACAAATCTGATTGTGGTTCGTATGGGCTCCACGATACGACCGAAAGTTGCCTGAGGTCGATGAGTCGGTGGGCCTTCACGTCAAAAGGAAGCCCGGCGCCCGGGTCCATGGGCCGCGGGATCGCGTCGCCTAGCGGGTCCAACAGGACTTGTTGGAATGATCCCGGCACAGCGCCGCCGGCAGCCACGCTGAGCAGGGCGAGCCAAGTTGCCACGTAAAACGTGTCCACGGGCGATGCTTTTTTTCGATTCCAACACATGATTAGAACAAACCAACCGCGAGTCTCGGCGAGCGCATTGGCCAGATGATGTGGCCATTCACGGCCCATGAATGCAAGCTGACGCGGGAACAGATTATACCTCGGTTGTTTGCAAAATGGGAACGGGACTTCCAGCGGATGGGGCAGATTTGCGTGCCCAGTCTATCGCGATAGGTTGCGAATGCTTGTTTTATGCGACCCATGAGAGTGACCAAAATCTTGAAGATAAATAAAATCTGGTTTATTTTTGTTGACCGCTTCATCGAGTTTGATTGAACTGTGCGAGCGTGGGACGGCCTCGACGTGGGTCGGGGAAGGTGGCGGTTCGTTCCCGAGGGTCACATTTCTCTTTTGGTGGGAGGCACAGGCATGAAAAAGCGGTCGATCTATGTGGGTCTTGTGGGCTGTTTGATCGTCAGCGGGGCGAGCGTCGCACGAGGTGACGGTGGGGCGCTGCATCAGGCCAAACAAACGCCGCCGGTGCAGATGGGCACGTCGGGCGGAAGTGTAGCTGATCACAGCAACGCCTTTTGCTGTGGAGGCACATTGGGGTCTGCGGTTCTGCGTGACGGCGCGCTGCATATCCTGAGCAACAACCACATCCTAGCGCGGTCAGGCAGCGCCACAGTTGGCGAAGACACGCTTCAGCCCGGTCTCATCGACTCGGGGTGTAGTAGCTCCGGGGACAATATCGTCGGAGACTTCATTGGCGACGTCGTTCCTCTAGGAACGGCTAACGTTGACGTCGGTCTTTCGCTTGCACGATCGGGGCAAGTCGATACCAGCGGCGCGATCCTCGATATTGGCGTGCCCTGCAACACGACTCAAGCGGCGACCGTCGGTCTACCGGTGATGAAAAGCGGACGGACCACGGGCACGACGACGGGAAACATCACTTCGATCAATACCAGCGTGTCGATTCAGTATCAGAAAGGTTGCAACTCCGGCAAGAAATTCACGATTTCGTACACGAACCAGCTCGTTACCGGCGCCATGAGCGCGGGCGGCGATTCGGGCTCGCTGCTGGTGTCAAATGATGGCACCCTGAATCCGGTCGGTCTGCTTTATGCAGGGAGCAGCTCCACGACAATCTACAACCCTATTCAGGATGTAGTGAACGCCCTAACGGCGGGCGGGCACACGTTCTCGTTTGTGGGCAATTCATGCGGCGCTGCGGCAGCGTCGGCAGATTCCTCGGTTGGCCCGGCCGTGGCATTCGCCACTCCCGCTGCGAATGATTTGCAAGCCGCGATTCAGATCAAGGAGCGGAATGAGGCGGCGCTGCTGAGGATGCCAGGGGTCATCGGAGTCGGCGTCGGTGCCGCCAATGACAATCCCTTCCAGGCAGTCATTGTAGTTTACGTGGACAATACGCATGGAAATGGCCGGAACGCCATTCCCACAGACGTGGAAGGTACGAACGTGCGGGTCATCGAGACGGACCCTTTCGTAGCCCAGTAACGTTGACGTCCAAGTTTAGTGTCACAAGTCCCCGCGCGGTCCCGTCACGCGCGGGGACTCTTTTTTTTCGTTCGAATCCGACGACAAAAGGGGAACTGAGAATAAAAAACGTTCGACAGGTGATGCTCGTCGCTAGACAGTGCTTGTAACACCTGGCATTCGTCTGGATCGCTTGGAAACGATGATGGCGCCCACGGCCAATAGCGCGATGGTCAGCATGAGCACGCCGCATTCGGAAAGGGCCGGAATTGGAGGGCCGCAGTTATTCTCAAAGACTATGGCCCCTGCCGATGAACACGTTACCACGTCGACATCGGTGTCGTTGTCCGTGTTACGGCAAGCTACCGATCCGGGATTCGATCCGACGGCCAGTGGAAAAGGCGCGGCGAGCGTTCCGTTGCCCGTGTTCAAAAACACGCGCAGATCGTGGCTCCCAAGATCGGACACAACCACGTCCTCGCGGCCGTCCCCATCAAGATCACGGCAGTCCAGCTTGAAGGGGCTGGATAGTCCGGTCGTATAGGTTGCCAAGTTCCCGAAGCTGCCGCTTCCGTTGTTGAAAAGTATCTTTAGCGGTGCCGATCCGGCGGTAATCACGTCGTTGTGGCCATCGCCGTTCAGGTCGCAGCAGACGATGCCCCATGGAAATATGTTCGTGCCCACCGAGAACGTACCGGTCTTCGTCAATGTCCCGTTGCCGTTGTTGCGAAATACGCTGACGTTGCTGCTCAGGAAGTTGCTGGCGACCACGTCCAGTTTTCCGTCGCCGTCCA
>JACQFE010000028.1 GCA_016200265.1 Planctomycetota bacterium
CTACCCATAGCTCGTCCGGCACACGCCAGATCGTCGGCAACCCATTTACCTTCCTGGTTCTCTTCGCCATCCGTGGCTCCTCTCAAAAAAGGCCCACGGACTCCATCGGCAAATTCAAGCTTTTTGAGATAGTTTCTTAGTGTTGAGAATGGGAATACGGTGAAGATCCAGGAAATCGACAGCACATTTGAAAATCAACATTGGTATGAGGTTTCAAACCTGGGTGATTGGCCGGGCGTTGCACCGTTTGGCTTGGGCGGCACCGATGGTCTGGTTCAATATGAATTGTTGATCGGCGATCTGGATGGTAACGGCCGAGTACAGAATAATGATGCCGGCATTGTGAATGGTCACCTGACTTGTCTGAGCAATTGCGGCGCGGATAACCGGGGCGACATTAACGATGACGGTCGCGTGCAGAACGCTGATACGGGCATTGTGTATGCACATATGTTCGAGCAAAGCGTTCCCAAGCCGTGTGGACACTAGCCGAACGGCATTTTTTCTCTTCACGCTTTCATGAGGCGAAAATTGGAGAAGAGAATTCCTGCTTTGGAACCGCGAATTTGACCGACTGGAAAGTTGGTCCCACAGACTCTTTCAGTTGATTGGACCTGTCGTCGATGCAGCGGCTCGCGAAATCGTGTTACTTCGTCGGTTCTCGAAAGAGGGCGATGCTGGCGGTGAAGCCGTGGACGAAGTTCTTCTTGCCCACCGGGCCGAACTCGCCGCCGCAGAAGAATCCGGCGGTGGGCACATTGCCGAGGGTTTGGCGCATCATGCCGATGTCGTGTCCCGGTTCGGGCCACATGTGCGTCCCACGACCATTGCAGCCGAAGAGCAGCGCCCCGCGGACGCCGGCCTTGGCATACGGTGCGAGCATCAGTCGAAGATCCTCGTCGGCGCTGTCTGCGTCGCGGACGTGAAACTGCACCGTCGCACCCATCTTGGCATGCCCGGCGATTCCGATTGCACCGCTCTTGCGGTCCGCGCCGACGATGTTGTGGATGAGAAAATCACCGCGACCGAAGCGCCCCTTGAATTCATCAATGACCCGCCCGACAAACATCGATTGCCGCGCAAGCTGTTCATCGGCCTCCGGCAGCGAGGAAAGCATGCTCTGAAGCTGTTCAAGCGCTGGCTTGCCGCCTAGTTCGTGGACGATGTTGCGGTCACCGCGGGTGATGACAAACGGTTTGCCGATCGGACGACACCCTTGTGACACCACGGACGAAACCTGGAGTCGCCCCGTTAGGGCCACTCCGACCAGACCCTCGCGATGAACGTTGCCGTTGACGATGAGGCGATTTTCGCGGGGTTGATGCGCGGCGCTGGCGACTCCGCCAAACAGCGGTGCGGCCGGAAACACGGTATTCAAGTTGTCGATGAATGCGTGAATATCCACGCTGAATGGATCGGCGAAGGCGATGAAGACCGGCTTACTGTCCGACGACACGCCGACCATTCGCTCCCATTCGTCAGGCCGGGTCGCGGTTTGAAGCTGCGCTTGCGTCAAATGAAATGGTCGGACGGCCACATCGGGAAGCGACGCGGCAAGCAGGGAAATCGATGGCGTGCGTTCAAATTCGGCATTGGCGCCAATCGTGCCTTCGGCCGTGCAACCCAAGATGATGCAATTGGGCAATCGATCCGATACACGTCCGATGATTTCGTCCGTCTGATCAGCGAAATGTGCGGTGAAGAATAGAAAGGCCACATCGACCGCCCCGGGAGTTACCGTGCGATCGATCGGAACGAGCAGGTCGGCGAGGGCGGCGCTCGCGGTATCGCGTGCGGCGACTCCACACGCAAATCGCATCTCGCTGATTTGGGAAAGATCCATTGATTGCCTCTCCGCGCGGGACTGCCAGGACATTGGGATTTGTCTGGCGCTTGAACTCCGAGCGTCGCTTCAATTCGCGGCCTCGACATTATGTCCGGATGACGAAAGAATCAAACTACGCTATGATGCTCAGGTTCATCGCCACCGGCGAACCGGTGCGGTAGAATCCATCCATCAACCATGATTCAGCAAGTGGACAGACATGTCGATTACTGGTGTGTGATCATTCGTTCGCACGTTTCGGCATCGGATGCACACGCTCGCGACAAACTGGCTGACATTTGCGGCGCCGGATTCAACTCGATTACCGCCGTACGATTCTCGAAAATCTACATGTTTTCCGGACTGCTTTCAGAATCCGACATTCGCCTGATCGCCGGGGACCTGCTGACCGATCCTGTCGTGGAATTGTCCGAGCATTTTGATGGTTTTTCGCGTCGATCAGGGAGCGAGACGGCGATTGAGGTGCATCCATTGCCGGGAGTGATGAACCCACCGGCGTTGAGCGTAAAGGAGGCGGCGCAGGAGCTCTTGGGATCGGCCGGGCGAACGTCGGCCCGCGTTGATGAAGTGCAGACCGCCCGTCGATACGAAATCTCCGGGGCGAAGAGCGCGGATGAGCTGGAATCCATTGCCGCCAGAGTGCTGGCCAATGATTGCGTGGAGAAATGGTACATCCAGGGGCTTGGGCGAGACGATGCGATACCTGATCACTCGCCGGAGCCGCCGTCGCATCCGTTCAAACTGCGTCGTGTGCGAATCGTGGATTTGTCCGATGCAAGATTGGCAGAGCTTTCGCGAAGTGCACATCTGTTCCTGTCCCTCGATGAAATGATCGCAATTCGCGAGCAATTCAAGCGGCTGGGTCGCGACCCGTCGGACCTCGAGCTTGAAACGCTTGCTCAAACCTGGTCGGAACACTGCGTCCACAAGACGCTCAAGAGCGAAGTGGCCTACCGCGGCGAGGATTTTGGCGTTGATGGCGAAGTGGAGGCGCATTTTGATAATTTGTTGAAGGACACCATTGCGGCGGCCACGCGCAAATTGAATCGCGAATGGTGTCTTTCAGTGTTCGTGGATAACGCCGGCGTCATTGCGTTTGACGATGAGATCGGCATCGCGTTCAAGGTCGAGACACACAATCATCCTTCGGCGATCGAGCCTTACGGCGGGGCGGCCACCGGCGTCGGCGGCTGCATCCGCGATATCATGGGATGCGGACTGGGGGCCAAGCCGATTGCTTCGACGGATGTGTTTTGCTTGGCGCGGCCTGAGTTTGAGTCGCAGCGGGTTCCATCGGGCGTCTTGCATCCGGCGCGGGTGCTCAAGGGAGTGGTCAGCGGCGTGCGCGACTATGGCAACCGCATGGGAATTCCGACAGTGAACGGAGCGATTTTTTTCGATGATCGCTATCTTGCCAATCCGCTGGTTTTCTGCGGCTGTGTGGGATTGATACCCAGGAATCGAATCGAAAAGGGAGCACGAGCCGGCGACCTGATCATCGTCGCAGGCGGACGCACCGGTCGCGATGGCATTCACGGTGCGACTTTTTCTTCGGCCGAGCTGACCGATCAGCACGCCGATGAGTTTTCGCATGCGGTGCAGATCGGCAATGCCATTGAAGAAAAGAAAGTGCTCGATGCGTTGCTCATCGCCCGCGATCACACTAACGGATGTCTTTATTCCGCGGTGACGGATTGTGGCGCGGGAGGGCTGAGCAGCGCCGTCGGAGAAATGGGCGCGGATGTCGGGGCGATCGTCGAACTGGAGAAGGTACCGCTCAAATACGCAGGATTACGCTACGACGAAATCTGGATTTCCGAAGCCCAGGAGCGCATGGTGTTTGCGGTCCCGCCGTCGAATCTCGAATCATTCAAAAAGGTCTTCCGAGCAGAGAATGTCGAAGCGACCGTGATTGGACAATTCACCGATGACCGCATGCTGCGTATTCGATTCAACCACACAAGCGTCGGGGAATTGGACATGGGTTTCCTCCATAGCGGGCTTCCAAAATCTGCCCGCGTTGCGATGTGGTCAAGAAGTTCGAAGTGCGAAGTTCAAAGTTCGATGAGTGAGACAACGAGGCAACAAGGCAGCAAGGCAACGAGTTCCAATGTTGACGTTTTGACGATTCGACGCTTTGACGTTTTGCAATCAACCGACAATGCGAGTCTACTTGCAGCTCTTCGAAGTCTCAATGTGGCCTCAAAGGAGTGGGTGATTCGCCAATACGACAATGAAGTGCAGGGACGCAGCGTGATCAAATCGCTTGTCGGGCCGGGGTTCGGACCCTCCGACGCCGCGGTTCTGCGGCCTTTGTATACCAGTTATCGCGGGATCGCACTGGCGTGCGGATTGTGCCCGGAGCTTGGCGAGATTGATCCTTATTGGATGGCGATTCACGCAGTGGATGAAGCGCTTCGCAATGTCATCTGCGTCGGGGCCGATCCGATGCGCGTGGCGATCCTCGATAATTTCTGCTGGCCCAAAGTAGACACCGAAGAAGCGATGGGAAGTTTGGTTCGGGCATGTCGCGGTGCGCATGATGCGGCGATGGCGTATGGTTTGCCGTTCATTTCGGGCAAGGATTCGCTAAATAACGAATTTTCCATGAGTGAGGCCGAGTCGCGCCGCACGGGGCTTTCGCCGCGCATCGCAATTCCCCCGACGCTGTTGATTAGTGCATTGGGAATTGTCGAAGACGTGCGTCGCTGCGTCTCCATGGATTTGAAGAAGCCAGATAGCGTGCTTGTGCTGGCGTCTTGTGAACCTGCGGTCCGTGAATCGGACACTCGCTCGTCGCCGCAAGTAGCGTCGATTGGGTTTGATCTCGCGGGCGCGGTGAACGTGCACCATCGCGTCGCGAAATTGATCGCCGATCGCCATGTGCTGTCAGCTCACGACGTTTCCGATGGCGGATTGGCAGTCGCATTGGCGGAAATGTGCATCGCCGGCGGATTGGGAGTTCGAGTGGAATTGTCGGACGCGAGAATTGCGGCATCGATCTTCGAGTCGAAGCCTTGCACGTACGTTTTCGAAATGAAAGCCGAAGCGGCTCGCGACTGCGGATTCCCGGTCATCGGCAAGGTGAAGTCCGAACCGATCTTTCGACTTTCGACGGGGAAGGGCGATTCGATCGCGCTTGATGTGAGCGAATTGGCGGCCGCATGGCGATCGCCATTGGCCAAGGGAGCGAACAAGTCATGAGCAAACGCGTGCCAGTGCTTGTGCTGCGTGCGGCAGGCATCAACTGCGATGAGGAGACCATGCATTGCTGGCGGCTGGCCGGGGCCGAGCCATCGCTCATGCATGTCAACGCACTGCTCGATTATCCGAAGAAACTCGATGAATTCACGATTCTCACGATCCCCGGAGGCTTCGCCTATGGCGACGACATTGCGGCCGGCGTGATTCTTGCCCAGAAAATTCAACATCGGCTCGCCGATACGCTGACTCGATTCGTGGATCGCGGCGGCGGCATTTTCGGCATCTGCAACGGGTTCCAGGTGTTGGTGAAGATGGGATTGTTGCCGGGCGGCGACTTTGGCCGGGATCAGGTCACGTTGACGAATAATAATTCCTCGCACTTCGAGGCCCGATGGGTGAGACTGCAGGTATGCACAATTAAATGCCCCTTTGTGGGAGAAGTTCAAAGTTTGAAGTTCGAAATTCAAAGGGAGGGAACGAGGCAGCAGGGCAACGAGGCAACGAGCGAAACACCGAAAAATCGAAAAGTCGAAAATTCGGAACTGGAAATCGCGGATAGGCCAATCGACAATCGACATTCCACAATCGAAAATTTCCTGGAGTTGCCCGTCGAACATGCGGAAGGACAAATTGTCACCACATCGGAGGCAACCACGCGGCGGCTTTTTGAACGCGGGCAGGTTGCGCTGCGATATGTTGATGCCGCGGGGCAGTCTGATCGCTACCCCGCCAATCCCAATGGCAGCGTGGCGGGAATCGCCGGGTTATGTGATTCAACCGGTCGCGTCTTCGGCCTGATGCCGCACCCCGATCGTCATTTCGATCACACCCAGCATCCACAATGGACGCGCCGCAACTCCGAAGGCCCTCCTGACGGACTCCGCATATTCCTCAATGCAGTTCGATACTGGAAAGACGCCTGACTCCATTCCACCCGCTCCTGTGAGACGCGAATTCAGGTTCGCACAAATTTCGAGGCTATTTTCCAAACATTACGAACATCGCCTGGTAGTCGCGCAAATTGACGACGCCATCATGATTGAAGTCGGCGGCCGCGCAGCCGGCATGGAGCGGGCCGTAACAGTTCACGAATCGTGCGAAGTCCTTGAAGTCAGTGACTCCGTCGCCATTCAAATCGGTGGGATTGCAGGCAGTCAAATAGCTGACCGAAAGTTCGCCGCTGCCGATCGAGCCATTCCAGCCGCCAACTCGAATCGTATAGCACTGACCGGCTGTCACTGCCAGGTTCATAAGCGGCGGCCCGCCCTGAATTCCGCAGGAATCGTCCTGACATTGTAGAAACGTCGCGTCACTGGAGGGGCAAACACACGAGGCGCCGCTGTGATAGGCGGCCATGATCGCATCAAAATCGGTTTGATCGCAGGTGCTGATTTGCAGCGTGCCCGTGCAGGGTGCGATGTATTGATACCACAGGTCGGCGTAAATCGGCTGCGGGTCGGGGCAAAATTCAGTCGACGGTTCGGGTCCGCTCAAGAACGCGCAACGATTGTCGAACAGTTCGGTAAATTGCGGCGCACTGGGGATTTCTTCGGCTTGCGTGCAGAGGTCGTTGGCGAATACGGGACGGTGACATGCATTGGCATCCCCGCATTGCGTTCCCGGTCCACTGAATATGCCAAAGATGACAAAGCACTCATATTCGCTGCGAACGGTGCAGCCGTCGCAATCGCAACAGGCACCTTGACACTCGTCCGGCACTCCGTCACGGTTTCGGTCCATGGAGTGTCCGCCGGCGATGTCGCAGTCATCCGGAATGCCGTTGTGATTGCAATCGCCATGCAGGAAAACGTCGCAGACGTCGGGAACTTGATTGCCGTTGCAATCTTGCCCGCTCTCACAGGAATCCAAGACACGGTTCGCATTGCAGTCCAGCGCCGGATTCGCGCCGATCTCGCAAATGTCACGAGTGCCATTGTGATTGCAATCCTCAATTGGTTCGCATTCGTCAGGGACATGATTGTGATTGCAATCGACGCTCAACCCGCAACCGGTCACGTCGCATCGATCGCCCGAATTTCCGCACGACGTATCGCAGTCATCGTCGATGCCGTTGTGGTTGCAATCCTGGCGGATGCGCAGGAAATAGACGTCCTGTTCGCCGTTGAATGTGGCCGAATACGCGAGGTTGGCCCCGCCGTCATCCGAAATCATGTGATAATAGTCACCGATCTTCGGTTGATTGGGGAAGCCGACATGGGAGTTAAACTTCGGCGAGACCTGCTCGTTGGCTGACCATGTTTGGCCTTCATCCATCGAGAAGGAATAAAAGAGGGCGGAAATCGCCGGGTCGCCGCTGGTTCGAGTGTCATTCCAGATGGCATCGAGTCGGCCGTTCGGCGCCACCGCAAGAGTGCCAAACCATTGCCACTCAAAGTTGCCTTCCGGATCGTCGTTGACGCGGCGCGGTGGGCTCCAGGTCTGGCCGCCATCGACGCTGCGGGCGAACATGACGTCTGTTGGATCGTTGTCGCGAATCACCGAGCCGAGCATGTAGACGTGTCCAGGCTTTCCCGGATTTGCGGCCACCCAGACCTGTCCGAGGAGTCCCACAGGATTCGGCCCCAGATCTCCGCCAAATCCGCCGGAAAAGCCGCCAAGGTCGACAAATTTCGGAGGACTAAACGTCGGCGTCACTGCGGGGTTTTTTGCATCGAGCGAGCGAAAGAAAACGTGCCCGCGCTGGTCGAGCGTTGCGCCGCCAAGATAAAGCACGCCGTTCGAATCGGTGTCGAGCGTTCCCCACATCATGTGCGGGTTGGGCAATGAAATTGGCAATTGAAACGAAGCAGCGCCGTTGATCGATCGCGAGAAATCGTTCGGAAAGCAGCAGCTGTAAGGCAGAGTCCAGGTCTCATAGATGTGGCCTGCGCCAGCGCCCGCGACACGGTCATCCACCACTATCCACGCTTTGTCGCCGCCATACGCATACACAGGAGCGGACCAATTTACCCCGCCATTGGTAGACTTGAACAAGCTCATTTCGAAGCCGTCTGGATTGTTGACCGGAATCGTCAAGCTCGCGTAGTAGAAATTTCCGAGCCCGTCGAAGCCCAAGACCGGATCGCTACGGAAGAGGCCAGGATCGAGCACGCCGGGGAACGTCCATGTTTGACCGCCGTTCGTGCTATATGCCCGGCCCGCCTGCCGAAAATTACTTGCCACATTATCAAACTGTCGCCAGGCGATCGCGATCTGTTTGGGATTTACCGGATTCACCGCTATCGACGGTTCATTGGCGGCATCACCGACGATGTTGTTGCCCTGCGCATTCACATTGACCTGGATGCTGGTGTGACCATTGAACGTCACGTTCGATGCCGTAGATGGTGATGATGCCGTCGATTGAGCCGATATCGGCAGCGGCGGATCGTCGACGCGTTCGGACGGCGGCCTCGACACATCCTTCACGGGCCGACCGCGAGACGGCTGCTTGAGGCGGCTGAACGGTTGAGCGATCAGACTGGATTGAGGCGGCCTTGCCTCTGCGATCAAGGTAAATGACACGGCGGCAATGACGACGACGCACGGGATTCGAGGCATGGCTGTTTCCCCTTAGGTGGTGAGATTGTCGGACGGCTCTATCGATAGGCCGTCATGAAAAGTAATGTACCCCAAACCCCCCATCGATTGCCAGATCCGTTTGAGCTGGGTCACAGCGAAATTCCATTATCAAAATGTGCGGGGCGAAATTGGCCTTGAATCCAGTTTCTGGCGTTTTAGTTGCTGGGCGGTTTTTCGCCTGCGTCGCGAATGGATGATTTTCCGATGGTAATGTCGTCGATTTTCAGGTGAAAGCGGCCTTCTATCCTCAGTGTGACTCCCACGGTCGCGGGACCGTTGACGAATTTTCCGTCCATGTCCACATGGAAACGGCCGTCTGGGAGCTGGTGTGGCTTCTGCGTCGCTTGATCGATCTGCAGGCTTGTCAATGTTCCGTGGTCTTTTTTTACCCTCGCAAACCATGCCTGCATTTGCTCAGTCGACACTATGGCATTGAGGTCCGTCGTGGTCAGGTCGCGGAGTGAATTCGTTGCCGAATTCAAGTCGCCGGAATCAAGGGCCATCACACCTTTGATCATCGTGGGGACCCGCATTACGCGACCGACCATTACGATCCCAAGAATGAGAAATACGCAGATTGCGCCTGTCACAAGAGAGATGGGGATGGACACGATGGCCAGCCCCATTCCGCGCTTGCGACCTCCACTGGTGCTGAAGATACCCACGATGCCGAGAACAATTCCCAGCAAGGCGGTGATTCCGAAGAACCCGAGCAGCGAGCAGATGAAGCCCGCAATCGCCGCTCCGCTCCATCGCGGCGGTTCTTGCACTTCATACGTGCCATAACTGGGATATGGAGGAGGAGGCGGCGGCGATTGAAATTGCGTCATAACAACCCTCGATGTTCAACAGACCCGACTCCGGGCCGAAAACTCAACGTGCTCAAACGAACCTCATAATATCGCAGTGGTTGACGCAAGTCATAATTGGGCGGTTTTGGCCCGCAAGAATTGAGCGATGGGTGTCTTGCCCAACCAGTTTTCGAGCGGGCGAGCGATCCACCCGAATGACTTGGATGTCATTCGACGTTTTGGACCTGCTCTTTGAGGCGGTCGATCAGGCCCTTGACGGTCACGACGCTCCGGGCGATTGCGGCGTCATTGCTCTTGGAGCCGATGGTGTTGGCTTCTCGCAATAATTCCTGGGTCAGAAAATCGAGCGTGCGGCCGACCTGCTCACCGCGTTCGCAGAGTTCCACGAATTGATCGAGGTGCGAGGTGAGGCGGTTGATTTCCTCGCCGATGTCGCAGCGCTCCGCGAAGATGGCGACCTCGCGCATCAGACCGTCAGCCTGCAATTCGAATCCGCCCTTCTGCATCAACATGCCGACGCGAGTTTTCAAGCGGTCATGGTATTCGTCGACCACCATGGGGGCGCGGCTTTGAACGGTTTCAACTTCACGCCGGATGCCATTCAGCGAAGAAGATAAATCGGTCATTAGGACGCGACCTTCCTCGCGGCGCATGGCCAGCATTGCCTCCAGCGCCTGATTCGTCACCTGTGTGATGGCCGATATGGCGCGAGCACGAAACTCCTCATCCATTTCCCCAACATCGGTGACGCCGGGAAGCAGTGCAAGAGCGGCGAGATCTATCGTCGTTGAGGTACCGCCGGCTGTTTTTATTTTCTGCAATTGATCGAGGTATTGCTGAAGTGCGGCCAAATTGAGCAACGATGCGGCAGCCCCGCTTTGGCTTTTGATTCGCAAGGTGTACGTGACGGTGCCGCGATTGACTCGGCCGCGAAGAATACGCTCGACTTCGACTTCCGCGAATTGGAGACGCTCGGGCAGTTTGATGGCGAGCTTCAAATAACGATTGTTGACGCTGCGGATTTCGAGCGCGTAGCTGATCCCGTCAACGGTGCGTTGCGCCGACCCGAAACCCGTCATCGACAGGATCATTCGTCGATTCGCTCGCGCGTCCTATTTTCCGGTCTCAGGTGCTTTGGGTTTCTCGGCCTCTTGCTTTGCGGGTTCCGCCGACTTCGATTCGCCTGATTGCGCTGGAGTTGGCTTCGGCTCGCCGGCCGGTGGGGCAGTCGCGGGAGTCGGCGCGGTACCCGAAGGCGAGGGATTTGCCTTTTGTCCGCCTGCAGGAAGCGGATTGTCGGCTTCGCCTTCAGGGACCGGAACAGCCTTAAACGTCATCCCCTTTGACGGATCATTGGGATCGTTCGGCACCTGCTCCAGGCGAACGCGGGTTTTCTTCGAAGCACTTTCGGTGCTCATGCCCCCGTCAGCGCCGCCGCCGGGGGGAAGCGCCGGCATTTCATCCGAAGAAGGGATCACAGGCACAGCGGGGGTCGATTCCGTAATTTTGAGCTTGGCCTGCGCGGACATATCGAAAATGAAATTGCCGACGATGACGAGGACGAGAAACGCTCCCGTGACGCCTACAGTGATCCACGTGAACACGTCGCCGGTTTTGGCGCCGAAAGCGCTGCTTCCGCCGCCGCCAAACGCACCGGCCAATCCCATGCCGCGTCCGCGTTGGAGCAAAATCACCGCCATCAAGATCAGACAAATGCCAATGACCAGAAACGCCAATCCGGCCTGACCCCAAGACATTTCCGCGAAAACTACCATTGCCAAAACACTCCTAACAACTCTGCGCACGCGATCTTGATTCGACGCGTGTCAGAACCACTGCGAATCCAACGCTCGTCATGCTGACGCCGCTGCAAAGGTCACCGATATCCTAAATCCCTCAAAGTGGGACGGAGGACTTCGAAGAGATGCTTCGCTACGCTCAGCATGACACGCCACGGTTAGATCAATTTCCCTATTTTGAAACCGAAGCGGCTAAGGAAATGATAGCCGAAAAATCACTCGCCGACAAACAAGCCCCCCCGATCAAGCCGCCATCGACGTCCGGCTGCTGCAATAGCTGCCCCGCATTGTCCGGTTTCATGCTTCCGCCGTAGAGAACGCGGATTTTTTTGGAGATGGCGAGATCGTAGATTTCTGCCAATTGAGAGCGGATTGCGGCATGAACGGCCTGGGCCTGTTCAGTCGTCGCGGTACGACCCGTGCCGATCGCCCAAACCGGTTCGTAGGCGATCACGAGGCGATCCGATGAAATATCGCGGGCTATGACCGCAGCTACCTGCGCACGGATCACACGATCGGTCTGGTTGGCTTCGCGCTCTTCCAGCGTCTCACCAACGCAATAGATCGCGGTGAGGTCGCCATGGAGGACTGCTCGAACCTTTTTCGCGAGCAAGGCGTTGTCTTCGCCGAAGAGCCTGCGGCGTTCGCTGTGTCCGATGATGACGTGCGTGCAGCCGGCGTCCTTGAGCATGGACACAGACACTTCGCCGGTAAACGCGCCAAAAGGCTCATGATGTGCGTTTTGAGCGCCGAGCATGATGCACGAGCCGTCGATGGCCTTGGCCATCGGCATCAAAAGCTGGAACGGCGGGCAGATCAGCACGTCCACGTCGCCGATGTTGTTGATTTTTACGATTTGCTCACGAATGCCCGCGACAAGCTCGCGCGCTTCAGCGAGAGTCTTGTTCATTTTCCAATTGCCGGCGATTAAGGCTTTACGCATGTGGCTAATGTGTCCTTAATGAATCAAGGAATTCTATAATTTGTGCGCCCGAATTTACGGTAAGGTTCGGCGCCCTTTCACATTCAAAGTCATCTACGTGGAGCTCGTCCCATTGATAATTATTTATCATACAAGGATCAGTAATGACAAAGCCGCAAGGCGGTAGTGCTCGCTGATTGTTGAAAATCAATTTGCCAAATATGCCTTTCAATTGATTGATTTCTGATTCGCTCAGATCGCGTTCAGGCATTTCGATGCGTGCCACGCAACCACCGGAATCATCGTCTGAAAGATCACCGAATATCCAAATCGGCGCCTGTTCCGGGCATTTGAGAGTTTGCGTGTCCGGTTGCGCAAGAAACTCATTCCCCGCAACGGTCAATTGAAGATGGAACCGATCTCCATCCATAATGATTTCGGCAGATAAGACAGCGCCTTTTGAAAGGCAGTAGCCGCCGAAAACAGAGAATCGCTGGAATGCAAAGACTTTGAAGTCAGACAGATCGCGAGTGGAGGTGAATCCGCACCCTGTGCAAACACCAAGGGTTGCACTGAAAATCAATGTTCGCACAAG
This sequence comes from Planctomycetota bacterium, assembly GCA_016200265.1. Taxonomy (GTDB): domain Bacteria; phylum Planctomycetota; class Phycisphaerae; order UBA1845; family UBA1845; genus JACQFE01. The sequence continues at coordinate 12,761 of JACQFE010000028.1, forward strand.
CATTCAGGGATGATTTTAGCTAATGGAAAGGTGTAAACAAGCAAACGCATAGTCGATTTGCGGCTGAAGGCTACCGATGATTCCCTGCAATTTCGCATATTTGGCCCACGATCGCGACACTGAGAATGTTCTCAGAAAATTCGGCTGAAATCTGAAACGTCGGAATCGTCTTTGTTTCCTCGTCGATTCGGACGAAAATATGGTTTCCTTCGATCCATGCCCCGCGATCCACGGGCTGGCGAGCGGAGATAAAGAGGGTTTGGCCGCGATGCTTTCGGGCCAGCGGACGAAGTCGCTCATCATCATAAGGCAAGATCAGGATGTCATCGGGTCGATGATTCATGAAAATGCGGCTTTTGGTGCGGATGTATTCGGCCACACTGCGATGGCGATCGAGGTGGGCGTCGTTGATGTTGAGCATGACGGCGATGTGGGGGCGAAAATGCACCACACTTTCAAGCTGAAAACTCGATACCGCAAGAGCGAGCGGGTCGCTCACCTTTTCATCGAGGAGCAATGCGGAAAGCGGTCGCCCGCGATTGCCGCCAATGGTCAGCTCGCGTCCGGCGCGGCGGAATAATCGCTGCATCAATTCGACTGTAGTCCGTTTTCCGATTGTTCCCGTAACGGCGATCATGGCATACGGACAGAGCTGTGAGGCCATTTCCAATTCGCTCATCACGGGGACGCCGCGTTGGTGAAGCTCGTCGCGAATCGGGGCGTCCTCGCGAACGCCGGGACTCGCGACGATTAAGTCGCAACCACCGAGAAATTCAATCGTATGTCCGCCTGTCTCCACGCCGTCGACGGTCAGTCCGGACTCCAGCATGACCGGCCCATGATCCGAAATGCGAACGCGATGTCCCTGGCGACTGAGCAATTGCGCGGCCGCACGACCGGCCTCACCGTAGCCGAGCACACCGATGCGAATTGGCACGCCGCGACTCAACGGCGACGGAGCGATTTGTCGGCGGATGTTTTCCAACATGCGCAGGGAAGCGCTGAGCGGAAGCCCATCGACGGAGCATTCGCGACGATGACTGACGCCGTCTACGGCCCCGCCCACTCGGACCATTCGGTCAAAATCCTGCGCGCATTGCTGGGGAGTGGGCAATAGGTCCCGGCCTGCGAGAACGGACAACGCACCTGCAAGTCCGTACGCGCCCCAATTGGACACGCCGGCGAGGATGCAGAAATCGGTCGCGACGATTGAAGCAATCTGTTTGCCGAGCGGAATTGCGGCAAGCGTTTCCGCAAAAACGTTGCCCATGCCGATTTCGTTGCCGCCGTCACCGATGCCGATTGTAGTGAGGCCGATTCGTGAGGCCTCAATGAAAAGCTCGTCGAGCGGCGCGGTGAATGCCGTGATGTCCGCCCCTTTCATGTTGCGATATCGTCCATCGCGTCCGCGGCCCGGTCGCTCGATGGAAACCAAATGCGTGGGCTGGGCACGAGTGAGATAGTCTGTCGGCTCGACGAGCACTTCTCGGTCGACGGCGGCAAACAGCGGTGCGTTGCGCGAGTCGGTGATGTAATCGACCGGAATGCCGAGTTGGGCGAGCGCGTCGCCCAGCACCTTCGCGCCCGGCGGGCCGTCGGTTTCACCGGCTCCGGCATCGGCGATGAAAAACCCACTGACGATTCCGACGCGTCGGGCGAGACGAAGTGATTGGGCCGCCAGTCGAAGCTGATCGGCGATCGCCAGCTCGAAAACATTCCGACCGCCGGGATCGGACGCGATGAGATTCTCTATGGATGTAATTCGAGGATTCATTGTCAAGTTTCGAGTTACCAGTTACGAGTTACTGGATCTTGGCTGCGATTTCCATCGCCGGTGAATCCAAAGATACTGCGACGGATCCGCTCGCACGAATTCCTCGATGGCCGACGTGTACACCTGTGTGATCCATTGAAGCGGTGACGACTGCGTTTCCCACTCCTGCGGATAAATGATTCGCTGCACGCCGATGTCGTATTTTGCGCAGTCGCCGCGTCGCCTTGCGTATCCTATGACGATCGGACTCGAGGTGGCCATCGCCAGAAGCCCGATCGACTTATACGTCGAGGCCGGTCGTTCGAAGAAATCCACGAACACGCCCTTGCGCCCCGCATCCTGATCGCCGATGAAGCCGACGAGCGCGCCATCGCGAAGTAGTTCCTCGGCCTGTGTCGCGGCGCCGCGTTTGTCGAGAAGCTCAAGCCCGTGCGTCGTGCGGCTGTCGACGATGAATTGATTGAGCCGTGCGTTGTCCAGCGGGCGCATGACCGCGACGGTGCGAAAATCGAGTGCGGCCAGCAAATGCCCGATCAGCTCAAACGCTCCATAATGCCCGGTGACGAGAATCGCGCCGCGGCCTTCAAGAAAGAGTTTGAGCGCTTCGTCGAAATTCACGAGATGGATATAGCGGCTCCAGGTCCAGCGATTGATCAGCCGAGGGAGGCAGATTACCTCGACCGCGAACATCACGACGGAATCGAGGCAGCGATCCGCGAGCCGCGAAATCTCACGGGCTGACAGCTTGCCTTGATAAGCGGCCGACAGATGGGCGAGCGCCCGCTGCCGATGCCGCGGCATGATCTTGGCCCAGATGCGCGCGAATATCCGGGCCGTCTGCAGGTTCCAATCCAATGGGAACACCTGCATGATGGCGAATAGAGACTTCACCGCGAAATAGGCCAGCCATTGCAAAGGTCCGCTATGTTGCATCGTGCGGGATTGTAAGTGGAGTCAAAGAATTATTCAGCTAGGCGGGCCGTGGGCTTGGGGCCTCCGGCTCATCGGATTCTTACCTTCCTACCTCGTTGCCTTGCTCTTTGAACTTTGAATTTCGCGCCTCGAACTTCTAGTCGGTCCGAGAATTCAAGGAAGAGAAAATCAGGAAATTTCCCAAGAAAGTTTGCAGGTGTCGCGAGGATATCCCATCGTAGGATGGGGGAATGCAGGCGATACGCGGGCGACACATCCAAGGCCCGGTTCACATCGAAACAGGGCGAACACCGGCGGAGCGCTTGTCAATAGGGGGAAGAAGCATGGACCCACGGCAAATGGCGCGGGCGCCGGCATTGTCGGCGTTTCTAGTTGGTCTCATTTGTGCAGGCGGCGTCGCGATCGCGAAGCCGTCGTCATCGAGCGCGGGGGATCATCATGATCCACCGACCAAGCACGATGATGACGGCCACGATGCAAATTCAACCACTTCTTCACAGGCCGCAATTGCTCACAATGGCTCATCGCTGAAAAACGATGGCAAGGCGGGCGCGCAGGCGAATCCTTCTTCTTCCCACGGTTCCGACGGTCATGGCGATGGGATAACAACGCATGATGACAAGAGCGGCCAATCCGGTTCCCCGTCGGTCGATCAACATGAATCCAATCCGTCGTCGGCCAACCAAGCGGACCATCATGAATCGGGAGTGGCGTTTGGGAATACGGCTGGCACGCCTGTCGTTTTGTGTCATAAGCCCGGCGGTGTAAAGGGCAAGACGATGGCGGTCGAGCCGTCGGCGGTTGCAACGCACCTTGCACATGGTGACACGCTTGGGCCATGTCCCGGTGAGAGTCCTGGCGCGGTGCCGCATGAGCCGCCGCCGAAACAAAATACGGATGCGGATTCGGACGGCGTTCCGGACTCACTCGATCTGTGCCCCGGCACGCCTGCGGGACAGACCGTGGATGCGAACGGTTGCTCCTGTACGCAGCGTGATGCGGACGGCGACGGGGTCAACGATTGCAATGACAAATGCACCAATACGCCCAACGGCGAGGCGGCCGACGAAAACGGTTGTTCATGTTCACAGCGAGATGCGGACTCTGACGGAGTCAATGACTGTAAGGACAAATGCGCAAACACACCCATGACTGAAACGGCCGACGCGAATGGATGCTCATGTTCTCAGCGTGATGCGGACGGCGATGGGGTCAACGATTGCAATGACAAATGCGCGAATACGCCCAAAAGCGAAGTCGCCGACTCGAATGGATGTGCCTGTTCGCAGCGAGATGCGGACTCTGACGGAGTCAATGACTGTAACGACAAGTGCGCAAACACACCCATGACTGAAGCCGCCGACGCATTCGGATGCTCATGTTCACAGCGCGACGCGGATGGCGACGGGGTCAACGATTGTAATGACAAATGCGCTAACACACCCATGACTGAAACCGCCGACGCAAACGGTTGCTCATGTTCGCAGCGCGATGCGGATGACGATGGTGTGAATGATTGTGCTGATCGCTGCGCGAACACGCCTAGCGGCGAAACTGCGGATGCAAATGGATGCTCTTGTTCACAACGAGACGCAGATCAGGACGGCATCAATGATTGCGATGATCAGTGTTCGGGGACGCCGACAGGCGAAGTCGCGGACGCCGTTGGCTGCTCATGTTCCCAGCACGATTCCGATGATGACGGCGTCAATGATTGCACTGACGCATGTCCCAACACGCCTACTACAGAGAATGCAGACACGAAGGGCTGTTCTTGCTCACAGCGCGATTCCGATGATGACGGCGTCAATGATTGCAACGATGAATGCGTAGACACTCCGGCAAGCGAAATCGCTGACGCAACCGGCTGCTCATGCTCGCAGCGAGATGCGGACGGCGATGGCGTGAACGATTGCAATGACCATTGCGCGTATACCCCGGTAGGCGAGCAGGCTAACGCCACGGGCTGCTCGTGCTCTCAGCTTGACGGTGACGCGGACGGCGTGAACGACTGCGATGACGTATGTCCGAATACGACGCCGGGGGAGATCGTGGATGCGAACGGATGCAGCGTCCCCATCTTCACGGTGGACGCGGGAGCCGATCGCACGGCCATCGAAGGCGACATCGTCACCATTGTCGCCGTTGTTCACATCGTCCAGGGGCCATTCGATGCAAACGATCTTGTCTATCAATGGGTCGAAGTCGGTGGCGTGATCGCGGCGAGTGTTTCCGATGACGGGCCGACGCTGGCGGTTGATACGATGGGAGTGGTCGGCGATGCGACGTTTCGTCTGACGGCGCGGACTCCCGATGGTTGTGGATCAGCGAGCGATGACATCGTCGTCACCGTATATCCGGCTCGCTTTGTGACGTTGGCCGGCGGACGATACCACAATGCGGCGCTTACGGACAATCACTTTATACAGGTCTGGGGATCGAACCGCGACGGACAGTTCGGCGATGGCTCGATGGATCAGGATGTGGAATCGGTGGACGCCGGAGAGAGCTTCACGATCGTGGCGATGAGTGACGGGACGGCCTGGATGTGCGGACAAAGCGTGCTGGCCAATTCACCTGTGCCGGTGCAGGTGCCTGGATTGAACGATGTGGTGGAAGTGTCGGCATTGCTTGATGGTGGCATTTTGCTCCGCGGCAATGGAACGGTGTGGGGATTCGCTTCCGCGGATAATCGCTTCTGCGAACTTGCCGGAGCGACGGCGATTGGTGCAACTGGAGTCGCGGGTCCCAAGCCGATTCCGGGTTTGCCGACGAACATAGTGCGGATCGCCTCAGCGGAATATCAAACCATCGCGCTCGGATCGGACGGCAAGGCATGGGTATGGGGTGGGCAGCGATTCGGATGCACGCCGTTTGTGGCCCTCGATCATGTCGTGGACATCTCCGCGGGCGAGGACAACCTGTGTCTTTTCGTCCGCGACGACGGAACGGCCTGGGGCATGGGGTACAACTTCTACGGTCAGCTCGGCAATGGCAACACCGTCTCCAACTATCGCACGCCGACGAAGGCGGTCGGATTGACCAACGTGGTGGCGGTCGCGGCGGGCAATCATCACAGTCTGTTCTTGAAGAGCGATGGATCGCTTTATACGGCCGGCTGGAACCACGACTGCCAGCTTGGCTTGGGATCGAGCTTTGGGATTTCGACATCTGTGCCGCAGCGAGTGGGGCTAAGCAATGTGCGGATGATTGCCGGAGGGTTCGATCACAGTGTGGCGGTCGTGGGGGATCAGGACGTGTACATTTGGGGCTTGAACAACATCGGCCAAGGCTCCGGCGCGACGCAGACGACACTGGGATCGCCCGTGTGCGTGCCGACGCGGGTGCAACTGGCGAGTCCGTGAACCAACGTGTTGCGGTGAGCCGTTCACACCCATGTCGCTAATGCCATTGGTATCGATGGATGAATCACTTGCGTAGTGAGTGCGAGCGGTATCGCTTTTCGTTGCGCGCTGACGAGGCGAACGGAATTAGGCGACGTTAGGCCGACGGCGGTGGCGATGAGTTCGGCGGTGCAGGCGACACGGAGGGAGGGGTTGCATTCAATCTGGGCGATCAGGCCGTCGGACGTGGGGACGTTGAGGTAGACGCGACAGTCGCCGCGATTGGCCGAGAACAGACGCATGAGTTCTTCGATCGGTGGGTGTTCGCTGATGTCGATGAGCAGAGAGGCCGCATAGCGTTCAACCGCGCGATCGAGCGGTACGACGCTGGAGATGCGAATCGAAGGCGACTCGCGGCGGCGATCGACTTCGCCTTCGAGGAAAATGACTTCGTCGGGCGTTAGCAGGGCGCGGAACTTGGGCAGTTGATCAGCGAAGAGAACGCCTTCGACCTTGCCGGACAGATCCTCGAGCGTGACGATGCCAACTTGTTTGCCAGTGTTGGCGCCCGATTTCGTCACGACCGTGCGCAGGTTGGTCACGATGCCGCCGATGACGATTTTGTCGCCGTCGCGGAATTTTTCGAGGTCGGCGGTCGTTGCCGAGGCGCAGGCGTCGAGCAGGTGCTCGTGTTCGGTGAGCGGATGCTTGGTGATGTAGAAGCCGAGGACGCTTTTCTCGCGTTTGAGCATTTCGGATTCAGACCATTCGGCGCGAGTGAGCGACGCCGATTGCTCATTCTTATCGTTCTTTGAAATCAACCCGGCGTGACCATTTCCATTTGTTGTGAGCTGTTCGTCAACGCCCATTCCAAAGAGTCCCATTTGTCCGCGTTTGTGATCGCGCTGAGCGGTTTGACCGACATTCATGGCGCGTTCGACGGCCTCAAACAGTGCACGACGCATGTCGCCGGTGTTGTCGAAGGCTCCGGCGAAGATGAGGGCTTCGATGGTTCCCTTGTTGACGGCGGTCAGATCGATGCGTTCGCAGAAGTCGAAGATGTTTTTGAATGGACCGCTCTTGGTGCGTGATTCGACGATGGCGGCGACGGCTTTTTCGCCGACGCCCTTGATTGCGCCGAGGCCAAAGCGAATCGAGGCGGAAATGTCAAAACGTCGAAACGTCATAACGTCAACATCGGAGCTCGTTGCCTCTTTACCTTGTTGCCTTGTTGCCTCGCCATTGTATTCAATTGTGAAATCAAATGCCGAGGTGTTGACGTTCGGCGGTTGCACACTGATACCCATCGAGCGGCATTCTTCGCGGTATTGGGCGACTTTTTCCGTGCTCACCATTTCGAAAGTCATCAGAGCGGCCATGAATTCGACGGGGAAGTACGTCTTCATCCATGCGGTTTGATAGGCAACGAGGGCGTAGCCGGTGCTGTGGGCCTTGTTGAAGGCGTAGCCGCCGAATTTCAGGATGTCGGCGAAGACCTGTTCGGCCACGTCGCGGCGGACGCCGTTCTCGCCGCAGCCTTTGATGAACGGCTCGCGCATGGCCTCAATCATGTCGGTTTTCTTTTTGCTGATAGCCTTAGCGAGTCGGAACGCGGCCTTGAGTTCGAGACCGCCCAAACGGTTCACGATTCGCGAGACCTGCTCCTGATAAACCATGATGCCGTAGGTTTCGCTGAGTACGTCGGTCATGATGGGGTGCGGCGTGGCCCAGGCTTGGCCGTGCTTGCGGGCGATGTATTCAGGAATGTATTCCATCGGCCCGGGACGGAAGAGGGCGTTGGCGGCGATGAGGTCTTCGATGCGATTGGGTTTCATGCGCATCACCACGTCGCGCATGCCGCCGGATTCAAATTGAAAGATGCCGGCGGTGTCGCCGCGGGTGAACAAGCTGTAGACGCGCTGATCGGTGAGATCGATCGCTTCAAGGTCGAGGGGGCGGCTGGCGCTTTGTTCCGCAAGCTGTCGAGCCTTTTCGAGCGTGGTGAGCGTGCGCAGTCCGAGGAAGTCCATCTTGAGCAGGCCGACTTTTTCAACGGTGGGGCCATCGAATTGGGTGACGAGCCCTTCCTGACCTTGCGACTTGTAGAGCGGCAGAAGATTCACGAGCGGCTGATCCGCGACGACGACGCCGGCGGCGTGAACACCGGCATTGCGAGCAACACCCTCAAGGCGACGACCGATGTCGAGGATTCGCTTTACCTTTGGATCGCTCTCATAACGTTTGAGAAGTTCAGGTTCTTGCGCAAGCGCTTTATCGAGCGTGATGAAAAGTTCACTGGGGATGAGTTTCGTCAATTCGTTGGCTTCGGCGAATCCGACGCCGAGCACGCGAGCCACATCCTTGACGACAGCCTTCGCTTTGAGTGTGCCGAAGGTGATGATCTGGGCGACATGGCCATATTTGTTACGCACGTATTCAAGCACATCGGCCCGACCGTTCTGGCAAATGTCGAGGTCGATGTCGGGCATTTCGTCGCGATCGGGATCCATGAAACGTTCGAAGTACAATCCGTAGTGGATCGGGTCGGGCGTACTGATGCGAAGACAATAGGAAATGGCCGAACTGCATCCGCTGCCACGAGCGGACACTGGAATTCCGCGCTCCCGCGCAAACCGTACGCAGTCCCAGACGATGAGGAAGTAGCTCGCAAAGCCCTTATTAATGACGACGCCGAGCTCATATTCGATCCGCTCGCGAAGCGATTCGGAGATTTTTCCGTAACGCTGCGTCGCCCCTTCATATACAAGTCCCCGAAGCAGGGCCGCATCATCCGCACGCTTCCATTCGCCACTTTCCAATTGACAGGAGGTTTCACTGACTGAGTCCCAGTGGCTTTCAGCGACTCGAAAAACAGGCGCGTGCCGCTTCGTGAGGTCAAGATCGAGGTTGCACATATCCGCAACATGGAGCGTGTTGGCGAGCGCTTCGGCCCGACCGGGGAAGAGAGCAGACATTTCGTCTGGGCTCTTGAAATAGAATTCGCCGCTGGGGAATTTGAAGCGCTCCGCATCGGTGAGCAATTTTCCGGTGTTGATGCAGCAAAGTACGTCGTGCGCTTCGACGTCGTCCTTCTCGAGGTAATGCACGTCGTTGGTGGCGATCGTGGCGACGCCCAGGCGCTTGGCAAGGTCGGCAAGTTCGGGGTTAAGTGTTTTTTGTTCGGCAATGCCGTGATCTTGTAGCTCGACGAAAAATCGATCCGGACCAAAAATCTCCAAATACGTCTTGGTCATTGTTTCGGCGGCCGCTCGATCGCGAGTCAAAAAGGCCTGCGGAATTTCGCCGCCGATGCACGTGCTCGTGCATATCAAACCTGCGGAAAACTCGCGAAGCACCTCCTTGTCGATGCGTGGTCGGCGATAGAAGCCCTCCGTATATCCGATGCTCGCGAGGCGGATGAGGTTTTGATATCCCTCGCGATTCATGGCCAGCAAGAGCAAATGATAAGAATCTTTATCTTCAGTGGCGTCGCGTCGCGTGCGGTGGCCGGTCGCCAGGTAGGCCTCACATCCGATGATCGGCTTGATGCCGGCCTTTTTCGCGGCCAGATAGAATTCGATCGCGCCGAACATGTTGCCGTGATCGGTGATGGCGACAGCCGGCATGTTCCACTCTTTTGCCCGCGCGATCAGCGAATTGATCCGCGTGGCCCCATCAAGCAGGCTGTAGTGCGTGTGGACATGAAGATGAACAAATGGCGACGGATTCAAGCGAGCGGACTCCATTCCCTTTGGTCGATCTTGCCGAGGCCGCAATTGTCGATTCGGCAGCGCCGAGCGTCAACCGCAACGGATTGTTCGATGTGATTTTCGGTGAAATCGAACCGATGCCCTCTTTGCAGGACGATCGCTCGCGAGACATCTTGAAAATCGATCCAATCTTGACTACGCTACGAAGAGGAAATCGTTGGGGACGTGCTCCACGGTCGCATCTCGTGACCCGCCGCGAAGCGACTATTCTCGCAGTTCAGGCCTGTGCACATGGGGGGTTTGCCAGTTATTCGAGCGTTCTGGGTTCTTGGCGTTGCGCCTTTGGTCTTTCTACCTGATGTGCCTGCAGTTCGTGCTCAAGGACCGCCCGCAACTGTTGCGAACATGCTCGCGTCATCGCCGTCTGGAAGCTCGACTAATTTCCATCTCGTCTATGACAATTCGTTGGGCGCCATTCCGCTGAATTTTCCTGCGCGCTGGACCGTCGCGGACGACATTCACACGACGGCCTATCCCGGCTGTGCGCTCGATCGGTACGAAGTGCAAGTTCACGGTGAAGCACCGTTTGGCATTGATCTCGCACTCTACGATGGGTGTCCGGGGCAGGGTGGACAGCCGATAGTCGGGACACAGGCGCATCGTGACGTAGGGGCGGGCGATCCGGTTTGGTTGTCTGTCGACATTCCTTTGGATACGACCGTTCCATTGCCCACGTCGCTTTGGGTTCAAGTCACGTTCGATGACGCAGGTTCATGGATACATGGTGCGCCCGCGCTCGTCGGCTTCTCCGATGATCTTTATGATGATCCGGTATTTGGCTGCGGCGCATTTCTTGGGCGCTTTCCCCAATCTCCACATTCCAGTTTTAATGCCCGAATTTACGTGCGAGATCCGTGCCCATCAATGTTTTTCGGCTACCGATCGAGCGGACCGGCATTCAGCAGTTTCAATCCCGGCGCCGGCGTGCGGATGGCCGAGGAACTTCATCTCGGTGTTCCGTCCTGCAATTTGGTCGGCTTTGAAGTTCTTTTTCGAGGGGGTAGCCAATTTGATGTCGACATCCGACTTCCGAACGCAAACGCGGCCGGACTCCCCGGAAGTATCATTGACGGAACTCATGCCGTGTTCGCGACGGCGACAAATGCGGTTTCCATCAAACAGCGGGTTTTCGATGAGCCGGTGACGATTCCAGACGACGTATGGTTTTCGGTTTCCAGTTCGAGCCCGGGGGGTCGGACTGTGTTTGTGCAGCGTCCACCCCGAATGGGTGCGGTGGATGGTTCATACGCGGTCTTGCAGGCCGATGGAACATGGCAAAGTAGACAGCTCGATGCCGATCGTGCTTTTGCGGCGTTCGCGGTGAGCCTTTGGTGCGAGGGCGACGCTCCGAAGGGCGCCTGCTGCGACATGTACTTGACGGACGCGCAAGGCGATGCCGTCTGCCGCGATGTGCCGTTTATCAACTGTGCCTATCCCGGGCCGGATTCACCGCTACGTCCCGCGTGGAAGCCGAGCCAGATTTGTGGCCCGAATACTTTCAATCCGCCATGCGGAGCTGCCGCCTGTTGCCGCGCGGACGGCACTTGCGAGAACCGCTCGGCCTCCCAATGTGTGTCCGCAAGCATCTCATGGACGCTTGGCACATACTGCGATGCCCAGACGCAATGCGAATACTACTGTTCCGTGAACGACGCCCTTTGCACGGATGTGCATCCGAGCGTCGGTTGCGCGGATGCCCGTTGCTGCCGAGACATTTGCGAAAGCGGCGAAGTTGGCGCGTTTTGTTGCGTAACGGAATGGGATGACACCTGCGTTCAGCTCGCTGCCGAGTTGTGCAGTCTTCCACCGGCGAACGATGAATGTGCGGCCATAGCCCGTACGGCGATCCTCGGTGCGAAACTCATCGATGTTCCCGGATCGGAATTAAGCGATGGGGCTCATGCGACGAACAACTCGAGCGATCCCGGTTTTTGTTGTCGCTCCGATGCTCCAGGCACGGGCGCTCTTGGCACGGTATGGTACAAATTCATCGCGCCGACCTCGCACGTGGAACTCAGTACATGCGCCAGCAGCGCGCCCGCGGATGATTCGCTTCTTCAGGTATTCGTGCCGGGTGACGCTTCCGCGGACGCCGCGGCGTGCGCTTCGCTTCGCCCAATCGCATGTAGTGATGATGCAGTCCATTGCAGCGACACGCAAAAAAACTCGCGAGTCTGCCTCGCCGACCTGACCCCAGGCGAGGTCTATTACGTGATGATCGGAGCGAAGACGCAGGCCTCCGTCGGCGCCTACCGACTTGATGCGACGCCGTACTGCACGATCCCCGTTGACGCGGGTTGCTCGTGTCCAGTTGGAGAAATCACCTGGATTGATCCGGCGAATGGCGTGCTTGATCCTCGGCGTCCGTTTGATCCGCAAGTGCCCGGTGTATCCCTCGAAGCGCGCCAGATTCGTGTGATTGCGCCGCCGGGGGCGGAACGCCGCGATTGCTGGAGCATTTGCGGATTGGGAGCAACCGGTGAATCACTTGACATTGTAGCATTTCGTCCACTGGCCGACGGCAGCGCCTTGCTTCTTTTGAATGACGCGATCTTGCCGGGTTCCGAGGCCGACTTGATTTATACTGACGGAGTTGGAATCGTTTCGAAGGGACAATTCGTGGTGCAGCCTGGGAATGTGAATGGAGACGGGGCGGCTTCGCCGGCAGATGTACTTGCACTTCAGGCCGCATTGCAGGCCGACAGTGCAGGAGTCCAACCATCTGTTCTGTTCGATATTGATCGCAGCGGATTCGTGACGCCTTTGGACATACTCGATCTCGTCGACTTGCTACAGGGTGGAGGGGCCTACTCGCCATGGAATGGGACTGTACGACCCGCAAGCCCGACTTGTCCGTGAAGCTGGTGATTGGTCAAAGCTGATGGACGAGCTCGACGAAGTGCCGTCCGCGTTCGGTGAAGTTCACGTATTGATCAAAGCTCGGCGCGCCGGGAGAGAAGAGGACAATATCACCGGGCTGGGCGATGGATCGCCCTCGGTCAACGGCCTCAGGCAAGGCATTGCACTCCAGGACGTCCGCTGCGGGAGCGTACGTACGAACCGCTGATGCGAAGTCAGGTCCGGATTCGCCCATGCAGACTGTCGCGCGGCAGCATTCGTTCAACACCATAGCGCATTCAGCAAGCGGCGCATCCTTTCGCTGGCCACCGATGATGCAAATGATGCGTCGATCATGCGCAAGTGCGCGAAGAGCAACGATCGTGGCCGTTGGAGCGGTGGATTTGGAATCGTTGTAGTAGGAAACGCCGTTCATGTTGCGGACGAATTCGAGACGATGCTCGAGTCCGCGAAATGTCCGAAGCGATTCGCGGATCGATGCATCAGAAATTCCAATTTCGCGGGCGGTTGTCCAAACACAGGCCGCATTTTGTTGATTGTGATCACCCGGGATCGTCAGTTCGATTGGCGGTTCGGCGGTTGCAATCCGCACGACGCGATTGGCAGATTTTGCGGTCGATGCGCGAAGTAACTCTTCCGCGCGAGGATGCAGTTCGCCGATAATTGTCGCCTGGAGTCCCTGGCCGCTTCGCAAGAGATTGAACTTGGCGTGGAAGTAGTCATCGGAGGATTCGTATCGATCCAAGTGATGCGGATGCAGATTGGTGATGACCGCGAATCGCGGCGACCATGCAACTAGAGGGATGTCTTCGAGTTGAGCGTTCGACATCTCCAGCACAACGGCGTCGCCGCAGCGAATTTCCGAAAGCTCGCTCAACAACGATCGGCCAATGTTTCCGCCAAGATGAACGCGTTCGATGCCTGCTTCGCGGCCGCCATCTTGCAATACCTTGGCGAGCATCGCACACGTTGTGCTTTTTCCAAACGTGCCGGTCACCGCATACATCGGCGCGGGGCATCGCTCACAAAAGAGATTCATTTCCGTGGTCCATGGCGTGCCGCGCTTCTTGATCAATTGAAAGAAGTTTGACGAGGATTTCTTGACCGCCGGGTTCACGATGACGAGATCGATGCGATCGAGATCGCTCTCTTGGTGAGGGCCGAAGCGTAACTCCACGGAAAGGTCAGAAATCTCAGCGAGAGAATCGCGAAGTGAATCGGCCGACGCCTGATCCGCAACAGTGACGGACGCGCCTTGGCCCGCGAGCCAGCGCGTGACACCCACGCCGCCGCCGAAACGCCCAAGCCCCATCACGAGCACGCGGAGTTCGGAAAACGATTCGATACGTGGCTGTGAATCAGATAAGAGCTTCACGCCAGCGATGCTAGTGTTTCATCGAAGAGTCGCAACCCGACTTCGAGCTGCGTTTCGTTGATGCACAGCGGCGGACAGAAGCGGATGGAATAGTCGCCGCAGGGCAGCAGCACCAGGCCGCGATCGAAGGCCCCTCGAATGATCTTGTCGCGGTGCTTGGCGTCGGGCTTGCCTGACTTTCGGCTCATCACGTCGATCGCGCACATCAATCCCAGCCCGCGCGGATTGCCCACCGCGCGGCGTTCCGCGCAAATGGATTCCAGAGATTTGACGAGTTTCGGGCCCAGCGTTGCCGCATTGGACATGAAATGAGTTTCAACCAATTCAAGCGTCGCCATTGCCGCTGCGCAGCACACCGGATTGCCGCCAAACGTGCTGCCCTGTGCGCCCGGAGGCCAGTCCATGATGTCTTCGCGGGCGATGAGCGCGCCGAGCGGCATGCCGCTGGCGATTCCTTTGGCCACCGTAATGATGTCGGGAATGATTCCATAATGTTCGAAGGCGAACCACTTGCCCGTTCGGCCGCAGCCCGATTGGATTTCATCGCAAACAAGGAGAATGCCGTGGCGATCGCAGAGAGCGCGAAGATCGGCGAGAAAATTCGGCGGGGGCAAAATGTAGCCGCCTTCACCTTGAACGGCCTCCACAAAAATCGCCGCGACTTCGTGCGGAGAAACCTGACGTTTGAAAAGTTGATTCTCGATGAAGTCAATTTCGCCATACGGGGCGTGCGTCACCATCGGCACGAGTGGGCCAAACTTTTCCTTCTGGCGAACCTTGGAACAGGTCAGTGAAAGCGCTCCCATCGTCCGGCCGTGAAACGCGCCGTAAAAGCTGATGATCCATTTTCGATTGCTGTGAAAGCGGGCCAGCTTGATGGCCGCTTCGACGGCCTCGGTGCCGCTATTGGTAAGAAATACCCGTTTTTTGGCCGGCCCCGGCGCGAGGTTGGCGAGCTTTTCCATCACGTCGACCATGGGCGGGTAATAAAAATCGCTCCCGCAGATGTGGATCAGATTGCGCGTTTGATTCTCGATCGCCGCGACGACTTTCGGATGACAATGCCCGGTGGAGCACACCGCGATGCCGGCCGCGAAATCGAGGAAGCGATTTCCATCCACGTCTTCAATGACCGATCCCGCCCCGCGCTTCACCACCAATGGCACGTCACGCGTGTACGACGGCGAGCTGTAGGCATGGTCGCGGGCGATGAACGCCGTCGCGTTCGGCCCGGGCAGGTTCGTGACGATGTGCGGGGCCGGTCCGATCCAGCCGTCCGCATGATGGGTTTCGATGGCTTCTTTCTTGACTCCGAGCATTCAAAGTTCTCCGCAAAGTGGCGGCCAAAAGGCTCTTGTGGTCCGACACCACCGAATCTGCGGGTAGACCGTTTTCTTTCCGAGCCGCGCCCGTGAGGAAGCGGTGGCAACCCGCAATCATGATTTGTCGGACCACTTGCATTCAGTCAATGATCTATCGACATGATAACCATTTCGTGGCGAATTCCCAATTTCGTAGGTGGCATTGCAGCATTCTATGCTGCGTATAGTTGGATTATTGGCTCTTTGACTGGCAGTGATGCTGGCTTTCATCGAACTTCTTATTTTGGTATGATTTTCGCGGTATTCTCCACATCCTCGGACGTTCATCGAAAGGGGACGCTGCATGCGCGGAAAGAAAGCAATTTATCTTTTGTCGGCTATCGTCCCGGCCTCCCTGCTTTGCGCATTCGTTGATGCTCAGGAGCAGTCCGCCAAATCGAATTCACACGGGGAAGCGAACGTCGCTGTTCGAAGCGACGGCGTCTCGCATCTTGAAGAGTTGGTCACCGGCGACGTGGAGCACTTGGGAAATGTCGTGGCCGGGTATTATGGAGCGACGTTCAAAGTCTATTTCACACCACGGCCGCCTCTGCCGGGGACGGAGCCGTCGCTGGCGTATCCGGCCGGTTGGAGCATCAACGGCCAAAAGTTGACTGTTTCACGTGGCGGATTCACGTCAGCGTGGATCACGCAGGTGGATGATTGGGACGTTGATCAGAACGGATATCCGCTCCTTCACTCATTTCAAGACAAGATCGATGCGCAAGGATTCTTGGGTGCGAGCGCATCGCCGCCGAATCCCGGTTGCGATTTGGCCTATCCGGCATCGACCTTCGCCTGCCAGAAAACTTGCGCCGGTGGTTCACAGGCAGGAAATCCCTGCACAACAAACGCCAATTGTCCGGGCAGCACTTGCGCTGATCCGTGCCCCACGTTGATGGGTGAAACTGGCACGAAGTGCGGTAACACGGTTGCCGGAAAATGTGATTGGGGCTGGCAAAATACTACACGCGCAGATTGGGTGTTTGCGGCCAACGCTCCTTCGGATCAGGTCCCCGTCGCATTCATCAATTCTTCTACGGGTCCGAACTTTGCAGGTTCAACGCGCTACGGCACTGGAATGTTTGATACAGGAGGGCGATTCTATACCGGAACTCTGCTACTCCCCGTCCCCGATTGTGCGAAAGGTGTCTACACATTCAAGCACAAGCTCGATGAAACTTTTGCGGATGCCGACCATGGCCCTGAGTCCACTGGGATACAAATCGGAATCACTGCATATATTTCAGGTGTCTTGGAAATTCGACTTGGCTCCTGCTGCACCGATTTCACGAGTCCATCATCGGCTATGTGCACCGATGAAATGACGTTGAACCAGTGCGACGCACTAAGCAGTTCGAATCTGCACATCTTTCGGGCGGATGCAGATTGCACAACGCCGTGCTCGGTGGAATGCGTGACGGCCGCTGGTTGCGACGACCACAAGTTTTGCACGGAGGATTCGTGCACGCCGGATGGTCATTGTTTGTATACTCACACCGACGCGGTTTGCGACGACGGCGTGGACTGCACGATGGATTTCTGCGTTGCGGCGAGTGACTCCTGCCTTCATACGCCCGTTGACGCCTTGTGCGATGACGGTGTGGACTGCACGATCGACACATGCACCGAGCCGAACGGTGTGTGTATACACACCCCCGTAGATTCCGTTTGCGACGACGAGCTGTATTGCAATGGCGTGGAAGTTTGCACACTGACCGGATGCGCGCCGGGCGAGCCGCCCTGCGGCTTCGGCGAAACGTGCGATGAGACTGACGATTCCTGCGGCCTCACGCCGATTCCCACAGTTTCGCAATGGGGTTTGGCCGTGCTGACACTTCTTCTTGCAATTGGGGCCAAGATCGGCTTCCGCCGCCGGAGGATTTCTGCAAGATTTTGATTCCGGTCGTTATGTGGACGTACCCCCCTCAATCCCCCCTTGGAAAGGGGGGAGGCACCGCTACACCTGTGTGCTACGTGCTCTAAACACATACATGGAATCGAAGTCAGGAGCGACGCAGGCAGCAGGCAAGGCACAGCCCGGCGAAAATGAACGATTCCATGCCGAGCGCACCGCACATCGAACCGAATGGTGATTGCGAAGTTGTTGGCGGAACCTGAATGACATCGCGAGAATCGACAAGCTTGTTGAGCGAAGATTGTACGGATTGGCCGTCGATTCCGGGAATGGCCTGATTGATGAAATCCGCAAGCTCCTGGAAGGGCCGTCCGAATGTCGCTGCCACACCCGCGCCGCCGGGAATGGCATGAAGCTGGAGACTAAGCTGCGCCGTGAGCTGAAACTGTTCGTCGGCCGTCACGCGATAGTTGTAGGTGTGTTGCTGCGGCGGAAGGATGATGATTCGCAATGTTCCGCTCTCGGCCAATGCCCGAAGCTTTTCGATCGCAGCTTCCGAAACGC
>JACQFE010000027.1 GCA_016200265.1 Planctomycetota bacterium
CTACCCATAGCTCGTCCGGCACACGCCAGATCGTCGGCAACCCATTTACCTTCCTGGTTCTCTTCGCCATCCGTGGCTCCTCTCAAAAAAGGCCCACGGACTCCATCGGCAAATTCAAGCTTTTTGAGATAGTTTCTTAGTCCCGTGGATTTGATCGACTTTGCTCACGCGAAACAAGCCTGCTACCGACTCGCAAACTCCTGCGAAATGACCGCGAAATCGTGCAAATCAATGTTTCCATTGCGATCGACGTCGAAACACTCGCAGTCGCTGAGCACGCCTCCTTCAGGCCCCGCAAGGCAATGCGTGAAAAACTCATGGTCCATCAGGTTCACGACTCCATCTTCATCGCAGTCACCCGGCGATATTTCGAACCAGAATCCGCCAGTCAACTGAAAGCTGCCGCCCACCATCGCGCCGGCGTCCGGTTGCCCGATTGTGCCGGACAGCTCGAAATCGCCGCCGGTGCTTCGCATGACTCCGCCTCCGTCGATCGAGTGCCAAGTAAGGTCAAAGCCTTCGCCGATTGCGGTCGAAGCGGCCAGGCAGACGATTAGAATTGAGCAGGTGTTATTTTTCACGTTCGTGTTCCTATTATGCGTATTGGTAAAATTCGTTTTCCAGAACAACCATTTTCAAAATCGTTTCTTCAACGGGTAAGCACGACTCCGCCAAGGGGGGCGGCGATGGTCATGGCCTTGTCCAGCACCGGGCCTGCCGCATAGGTAGATGGCTGCAAGATCCAAAGCGTGCCGCCTACCGGCGTTTGGTTATATCCCGTTGCAAACGTCCCAAAAGGAGATAAGAAACTCCCGAATATGTCGAATCCACCAAAGGATAGAAACCGCCAGTTCCATTTGGGATACAGGAAAGACATCACCAGCGTATCCCAATAGCTGAGATGGGTGGTTTGGCCGATGACAGTGTTGTCAGTCGGTGGATTTCCGCATTGCCACACCGCGCTGAAGGCTGGTTGAACGACGACGGTCTCTCCGGGGCCTGGACAGGTGTTCCCACAGTTCGGGTTCGCCGAAAAAGTGCAGGCGCCGTAGTGCATCACGGAATCAAAGTCGTACGGGCCATAGTTGTTCGAAAAGATCTCTTTCTGAAAGTTGAAATTGCATGACCCCAAGTTGCCGTCGGAATCCGGACAGCAATTCTGACAGATGTTGGCGGTGTTGATGGTCACATAGGTATCGCGATCGTTGCGGGACTGTTCGTGCCAGAAACCCAGAGAGTGCCCGAGTTCATGGGCCATGACGCCCGTGTTGTTCCAATTGACGATGTTAATAATTTGCCCGATTCCGAAGGCGGAACTCAACCCGACTGGGGAATTGTTGAAGTTGTTGCTCTGAATGTGGATGAAGCTCCCATCGCCGTTTCGAGGCACAAAATCCACGGCAGCCACATTTTCCCACCAGGACATCGCTACCAACATGGCGGCGGCGTTAGGCCCAGTGACATTGACATCGAACTCGTAGGGCACCACACCCGTGAGCCAGAGATTGGTCGCATAGGTTGCGGCCGTTTGACCGTCGAAGTCCCCCGGTACGACGATGTCGCCGTCGATCACTTTGAAACCGAGCGGAATCCCGTTGACCAAAGGTGGACCATCCCACTCGCCATAAACCACAACGTTGTTGGCATGGGCTTCCGCGGCGTTGGGATTGCCCGTGAGTACACGAAGATCGAATGGAACATCGATGTTTTTAGCCTCCCCTCCAACCGGCTCGTCGCCAAATCCATCTTCTTGTGCAAAACTCGTCGCACTCAACATGAAAATGCTGGTCACGAGAATGACCTGGAAGCCCCCGCGATTGCATGGTTGATTATTCATAACTCATTCCTTTGCTCCGGCAGGGATTGCCGCAGATTCCTACTGAAGATTCACAAGGACTAGCACCAATCCCCGTTCACCTTGTGCCAGAGCGCTCATCGCCTTGCCGAGGACCGCGCCGTGCGAGCGATCGCGGTCAGCAGCTTTCATCGCATGACCCGATAGCTCCGCAGTTGTCAGCAGATCACCTGCGACGATGGCGGCGCTGCTCGCATCGCAACGCACCCACACGCGTCCCGAGAGAGCAATCGGAGGAGCTTTCTCATGACCCGGCAGGTTACCGAGTACGGCCCCAACCGGAATATCGCCTGCGCCGCTCACGACGCCGGCTACGAGCGAGCTGTACGCTTGCCGAGCGATGCGAAGTTGTCCGGCGTGCTCCGCATCGATTTCCATGACCGTGCCAGGCTCGACGTTTTCATCGATGCTCAAAAACTTCTCGGCCACGTCGGCGCCGGCGATTTCGAGAATGTCCACTTTGGCACGTCCATCAGCGACCAAGGCATAGGTTCCGCCACTGAAAAATCCGCCGACCCCGTTCGCGCTGCGACCCCAGACTCCGTACCCACCGCTGCCCAAGTCGGACTGGCCGATGACCCCATTACCGTTGAACATCGGGGAGAATCCAAATACTCCGGCTGTCGAACCGTCTCCGTTGTGCGTCCCCACCACCGCATTCCCACTACCGCCTATGACGTCGAGCCGGGCAACCGGATCGACAGTGCCGATGCCGACTCGGGAGTTCACACCGTCGGCGAAGAACGTGGCCACGTTATTCCCTTCGACCGCAGTGATTTCGAACTTCTTCTGGCCGACGGTGGAGAGGAGTTGGAGACCGGTCGAGGGACCGATGCGTACCTGACGAAACACCCAAGGGCGGTCTGTTCTGAAACGAAGCAGTTCGGCTCCTTCGCCGGTCGCTGCGATGTCCAACTTCGAGGCCGGGGATGCCGTACCGATGCCGACGTTACCCGCCGTTGTAATTGCTATTCCATTTGCTTCGGCAGGCGGCCCGGAACCGGCACCCCTGACAACCAGCTTAAGTGTTGTTTCGGCGGAATTAAATGTTCCGAACCTGAGGTCGGCTCTGCCCGTCGGCCCCGCGATCGTCAGCCCCGTTTCACCGTTCGGCGAGCCGATTGATATTCCGTTCCCCTGGGCTCCTACCGCCAGTTGCACGCCATTTGGCAATTGAACGCCGTTGGCGTTTTGCGTGATAACAGAATTACCAAGCGTCGTGGCGGAGCTCCAGAATGGAATGGTGTTCGTCGTGCCGCTGCCGCTGACACCACCCGCTCCAACGAGATTCACGAAGGCGCCGCTGTTCTCGGAGATTTTCATTTTGTTGGACGCCGAGTCGAAATAGATTCGTCCTTCTCCGGCCGGCGCCGCCGCCGGTGGCGCGATGCCGCCCAACGAAACTGCGCCGTTGGCGTTCAGGCTGCCAACCGTACCATTGCCGCTAATGTTAAAATTCGCGGTTGGCTGTACGGTTGTTCCGTTCTTAATGAACGTATTTCCGGTGCTTGCTGCGGTGGTTTGAAGCGAGCCATCGGGGAACATGATTCCGTCAACGCCGGCGACGCCGCCGACATGCAATCTAGCTTGCGGGATTTGTATGCCCAATCCCATGAAGCAGTTGGCATCGTCGAACCGCGCGCACTCCATTTGCAGCGGATTCACCTTGATGATGAAGGGGCTGTTGCTGGTATACGCGCTGGCAGCAACCTCGCCCAGCGCATGCACATTACCGTTTACCTCGATGCCCGCTTCTGTTTTTTCCAAGCCGGGCACGCTCAACGCGAATGGGGCTGCGGAGATCTTTTGTCGCGGGGTCAACGCCGTGTAAGTTCCCGTGTTATTCGGCGAGTGGGGTGAGCGCACTTCGATCTTCAGCCACTGGCCTAATTGCAGAGCGCCCGGTCCAAAATCGAGTTCGGCAGAGAACAGGCCGTTGGTTACCTGAATCGGAGAGAGACTTGCTCCGTTGAACAAGAGCGGCCCTGCAATCGCGGTAGTGGCGGATTCGGAGTCGAACAGGGTAAATTTCATATCCACCTGTTCCGAAAGCGGGACCCCCTGCATCTTTAACTGGCCTTGGTAGGTAAAGGCTTCTGACTGCCCCAGCGCCGTACCTGCGACCGCCCAAACCATTGTGGCCGCCATCCATGGAATCAACTTATTCATGCCAAACTCCCCTTGGATTTTTTCTTCAGGCCTCTAATAAGAGGTGCTGATCCTGCTCCCGCTCGAATACATACAATAGCCAAGCGTGTTAGTGAGCTGTTTTCGCAAGCCCGCCCCTGCCCCTACTTCACTCTCGCGCAGATCGCGTAACTGTCGATGGAACAGAAATTTGAACAATCCGCCAATTCGCAATGCCATCCATTGTTCAAGGGCCGACCCTCCCGGAGGAATGCACCCCCAGTGGTTCCACATCCGCCTCCCAAGACCTTTTTTCCAGCCGGGCACTGAGCGTCCACAGTACTGCCGACGCCAGCCACAGAGACGATCTCGTATCCGATGTCGATGGCGCCTCCGAATACAACGTCGCCGCCATCGTTGTTGATGACGAGTCCGAACGGACCGCCGTTGAATCGGGCCTGGATCTCGTTGTCGCCGATTACCGTGTTCACCCCTGTGATACTGCCCGTGACTATGTTGCCGCCGCCGCCGAGTGTAGGGTCCGTGCCGCCCTGTACGTGCAGCTTGGCGGCCGGGTTGGTGGTGCCGATGCCCACCCGGGGGTTGGAATCATCGCCCACAAATGTAGCGACGTTCGTGCCACCCGCGGCTGTGATCTCGAAATTCTTAAGGCCGACGGTGGGGGTAAGCCGAAGAGCGGTCCCGGGGCCGCTGTAAGCTTGTTGAAATACCCACGGACGCTCTGTCGTAAATCGAAGCAGTTCAGCGCCGTCCCCCGATGCCGCAATGTCCAGCTTGGCGGCCGGGTTGGTCGTGCCAATGCCGACCCGAGGGTTGGCATCGTCGCCCACAAATGTAGCGACGTTCGTCCCACCCGCTGCCGTGATTTCGAAATTCTTAAGGCCGACGGTAGGGGTAAGCCGGAGAGCGGTCCCGGGGCCGCTATAAGCTTGTCGAAATACCCACGGGCGCTCAGTGGTAAACCGAAGCAATTCAGCTCCATCTCCTGACGCAAAAATGTCCAGCTTCGAGGCGGGGGCCGTGGTTCCGATGCCGACGTTGGACCCATTGTTGTTGTAAATGTTGGCGCCGCTCGCGGACCAAAATCCGCCGCCTCCGACGCCAAGACCGGCGGCCGTGGTTTGGAGGGACCCGTCGGGGAACATAAGACCATCAACACCCGCCACGCCGCCGATGTGCAGCTTGGCCTGCGGTTCGCTCGTTCCGATGCCAAGGTTTCCGGCCAGGTAATTCTTGCCGCCGGCCGAATAGATCGCATAGCTGTCGCTCACCCCGAAGTCCTGATCTTCGAGATAGATGCCGTAGTGATTGGTCATCGGTTGGTCATGGTTCGGGCTGAAAACGTACATGCTGTAGTCGTTGACGATGCTTGCCCCGGCGGCGCCGGCGTTGCCGGTGATAATCTCCAGACCTTCGTTGCGCTGAATCGTGCCGGTTCCCGCGCCTCCGACGCCCAGAATCGAAGCGATGTAACCGCCGATTTGAAAGTCGACGCTTCCGCTTCCGGAAGTTTGGGCGACGATGTTTCCTCCCGCCAAGAGCCCGACATGACCCCCGCCCTTGTGGAACGCTCCGAGATACGGGCCTTGCAGGTAGTTGTAATCGTGATCGTTCGTCGCGGGCGTCAAACACTCGAAGTCATGGCTGTAGAGCAAGCTGTCGGGAGGGAACAAGTCGATGTTTGGATCGAATGTGATATAGGAGCGAAACGGCGTCCAGTACACGGATGTCTCAAAGTCGGTGTGAATGTGTGAGACATCAAAATCCACCCAGCCGATCCCAAAGCTGGCGTCGTTTCCGACCGCGAGGCGCTCGCGCAATCTCGTATCGCCTGCCACGTCCAACGGATACGCCGGCGTGCTTGTTCCCACGCCTACGTCACCTTTGACGTAGGAAATGTCCTGACCATTTGTCACCCAGGGCCTCGCGGAATGGAGTGCATAGGGTGTTGCGGTCAGCTCCTGCCGCGGCGTTAACGGTACGCCGTCGACGATCACCGCCAGCCAGAGCCTCGCTCCCGTAAACACCTCGGGCGGAAAGTTCAACAACACCTCGAATAACCCATTCGTCACCTGGGTATTCGGGCGATTCAGCGGTCCTGCCACCAGCGTCCCGCCGACATCCGCGTCCCATAATGAGAAATCGAGAGTAAAGGCGCCGCTGATTGGGACGCCGGCTTGCTTGAGTTGACCTTGATAGGTAAAGGCCGTCGCTTGGCCGAACGAAATGGATGAAACAGCCAAAATCGATGGCAGCGCGATAAATTTAGCAACTCTGTTCAAGTGTTGTCTCCCATATGCAGCATTCCCAACCGCATATCGGACGGATGCCGAAAGGTATCGGGACGGTCTTGCCGCCGAAGTTCTAGCGTTGCCACGTGATTGGCTGTCACGCGCCCGGATCGTTTTTCCGACAAGTCAAGCTAGAATGAGTGAAATTAGTCCACCTGAGTATGTCATGAACGAATCTGATCAAGAGCTCCTGGCCCGCGCTATCTCAGGAGAAGAAGGCGCACTTTGTGTGTTGCTGGAACAATACGGTATTCAACTACACGCGGAACTGGAGAT
The DNA here is from genome assembly GCA_016200265.1 of Planctomycetota bacterium. Lineage (GTDB taxonomy): Bacteria > Planctomycetota > Phycisphaerae > UBA1845 > UBA1845 > JACQFE01. Next base: position 6,571 of record JACQFE010000027.1, read on the forward strand.
TCGCATTGGGGCGAAGTATCGCGGTTTGGTCGATGCCGACGACATCGTCCAAGTAACCTTCTTAGAGGCATTCTTGCGCATCCGCTCGTTCGTACCTCGCGAACCAGGGTCATTCGCAAGCTGGCTGCGGCGGATTAGTGACAACAATCTTCGCGACGCGATCCGTGAGCTCGAGCGAGAAAAGCGGCCTCCTCCGAAGAATCGCGTCACAGCGGTCTCCGACGACGAATCCTACGCGGAATTCTTTGATCACATCGCGGGGACGGCCACCACCATCAGTCGAGCGGCAGGCCGAAACGAGCTGAAAGGGTTGATCGATACGGCAATGCGGAAGCTCCCCCGCGATTACGAGCAAGTCTTGCGGCTTTACGAGCTGGAGGGGCTTTCCGCTCCGGAGGTCTCCGAGCGAATGGGACGTTCACACGGCGCCGTTCGCATGTTGCTTGCGAGAGCCCGCGATTGTCTAGGCGAGCTTCTTGGCTCAGAATCGAAATTTTTTTGAGACGAGTGACAGTAGTCCCGGCAACATCGCTTTACCAATGAAGAGCGATGGTGGATTCCCAATGCAAGAAGGCGGTAATACCCCTGATGACGCCGCCCGCCGCACCCAGGTTCGCGCGCTAGTCGAAGCAGCTCGCAGTCAAGCCACCAATCTCTCACAACCAGGGGACTACGCGCCTGCGAAAGCGTTGGACGACCCAAATTTCCTTCCGGGCTACAGCATTACGGAAATCATCCATCGCGGCGGCCAAGGAGTAGTATATCGAGCCCGACAGCACTCCACCGGACGGAGCGTCGCTGTGAAGATTATGCGCGAAGGGCCATTCGGCGGGCCGCGCGATCGCGCGCGTTTCGAACGAGAAGTTCAAATACTCGGCCAACTTAGCCACCCCAATATTGTGAGCATTCTCGACAGTGGCACGGCCTCGGGTAATTCCTATTTCATCATGGACCACATTCTGGGTGTGCCATTGGACCGATACGTCCAGGATGGCCAAGTGCCAATCGCTTCTGGGGATTCAGCCGATTCTGTGATTCGATCCGCAGGCCGTAACGCACAATCCTTCATCGGCGAAACCCTTCGCCTCTTTGTGAAGATCTGTGACGCGATGCATGCGGCGCACCTTCACGGCATCATCCATCGTGACCTCAAACCCAGCAACATCTTAATTGACGCGAACGGCGAACCGCACATTTTGGACTTCGGTTTGGCAAAGTTTGATGCGGTTGGCGGTGAAGCTTCGATTGCTGCCGGGGTAACAACTACCGGCCATTTCGTCGGCTCACTACCTTGGGCCAGTCCGGAGCAGGCGGCCGGCGACTCTCGCCGGATCGATATCCGCACCGACGTGTATTCACTCGGCGTCATTCTCTACCAGGCACTCGTGGGGCGATTTCCCTATTCCGTTACTTGCAGCATTCGTGATGCATTGGACCGGATCATTCACACTGAGCCGGCTCGCCCTAGCAGCGTGGCCCGTGGTCTCAACCACGAATTGGATACAATCGTTCTCAAGTGCCTGGCTAAGGACCCTAAGCGGCGCTACCAATCAGCGGCCGAATTGGGGGCAGACATCCGGCGATTCCTTACCGACGAGCCGATCGTCGCTCGACCCGCAAGTCGGACCTACCAGATGCGAAAGTTCGCGAAGCGGAACAAGGCTTTGGTCGGAGGCGTCTTTGCTGTCTTTGTTGTCCTGGTCATCGGTCTTGTCGGCATAAGCTGGGCCCTGATTCGCGCGAAAGACGCCGGTCGAGCCGCGCTTATGTCCGCGGCCAAAGCCAAGGCTGTGAACGATTTCCTTCAGAACATGCTGGCCGGAGTGGATCCTGAAAGCATTGGACCAAACGCGCTGACTGTTCGCGAGGTGCTGGACCATGCCTCCGCAAGGCTGGAAAAGGAGCTCGTTGATCAGCCGGAAGTCGCAGCTTCCATTCACCAGACGCTGGGCAAACATTACAGCACTCTGGGGCACTTCATCGAGGCCGATCAGCACCATCGCAAGGCAGTAGAACTGCGCAGGAGTCTTGCCCGGGGCAACGATCCCGAACTCGCCGAGGCGCTTTTTTATCTGGCCGCCAACCTCCAGGAAAAGCGCGATATTGTCGAGGCCGAAGCGCCTACGCGCGAGGCACTGGAGATGCGCCGCCGACTCTTCGGCCAGGAGAGCCTGCAAGTCGCGGATAGCCTGTATGACCTGGCCTCGATCCTCATTGATGAACAGCGCCCCACAGAAGCCGAGCCGCTTGCTCGTGAATCCCTTGCGATCCGCCGGCGGCTACTTGGCGCACAACACGCCAGCGTGGCTACGAGTGTGGGAATGCTCGGCTGGTGCCTGATGGCACTTGGCCGGCTTGATGAAGCCGAAGCTGCATTGCGCGACGCCGTGGAAATGGTCCGGGCGCTTCCCGGCGACAACGAGCGGGCATTGGCCGCTCGACTTACATATCTTTCGAACCTGCTTCGCACCAGAGAAAAATATGTCGAGCAGGAGGCCGTGCTGCGCGAAGCAATCGACATTCGTACCCGCCGCCTCGCTCAAAATCACCCCGCTCTGGCATGGAATCTGTTAAATCTTGCTCAGATACGCAGGCGATTTGGCGACCTCGATGAAGCCGAGGCCGCCTGCCGCAAGGCCCTGGAGATCTACGAAAAAAAGCGGGGACCACGGCACGGGGATGTCGCGGATTGCCAGCAGCTCTTGGCGCAGATATACGAAGATCAAGGCCGGTTGGTCGAGGCACAAGCCTGGTGGAGTGCCTGCCTGGAGATGCGCCGACAGTTGCTGCCCCCCGGTCACCCGGACATTGCGTTTGCAGAAAGCGCGCTGGCAAGAAACGGTGCAGCCCAAGAGGAGATTTTCACACCTCTCCATGTGGTAAGACCATAGCGATTGACTTAGTCACCGGTGTTGTTCAAGTTTACCGAATGAGTGCCGCTGACAGCCTGCTGCCAGTGCGAACACCGGGCGGGCAAGCCGCCGGTGGCACCCAAGCTTTATCGTGCTTTCTGCCAAATCATTCTGCACTCTCGTACGCGAGTTCTCGCCACTCACTTGCGCCTGAAAGTGTCAACTATGCTGCGTGAAGTCTGTCGATTTTGAAATTTGAGGAGAACACAAAACACAAAATTTGTACCCGATTAGTACCCGGAATAACTGGTCTTCGACGGTGTATAAGAGTCTCTATGGGTAAAGTGTGGTCATTTGAATTCCACTTTATTCTCGCAAAATCAGCAATTCTGGCTCAAGAACGAAGTTTTCGGTGGGCCGGAACGGAGATTCGATTCCCCCCGCCCCCGCCGACTCCGCGTTGAAGCCGCTGAACATTGAAGCCGATCTCGGCTTTCTTTCAGCGTCACCCATTGGCCAATGATTCTACGAAGAACCAACGACGCCGATTAGCCTTGCGCAGCGCCCCGTGCGCGTCTGAGCTACCCCAAGTTCCGCAATTCGGCGATTAAAGCGGCCTTGGCGTGGGTGCCAGGGCCGGTCGCAGGCGAAAGTCGTGACTACATTTGTTCCACCTCGCGGATGGTTCGCATTCGTTGGGGCAATCGAAGTCCTAGGCGCTGGAGCAGCACCTTTTGTGCTTCGTCCGGGGTGGTCACGCAGCGAACTCGAATGTTGTGCTCCGGACCGTCATTGTGTTCCCGGACCTTGTTTTGTTCCTGACCATTTTGGTACCGGGCTTTGAGCACCACATCGCCGCTCTTGATCTTTGCGAACTCCTCCACCAGAGTGCGCGAAGCATCGCCCAACCCCGCGCCGCGCATCCACTGAGCGAGCGCCTTCCATGGAACATACGCCAGGAAACAAACCAGGATGTGGGCTCGAACGCGATCTTCATTTTGATGCCAGATGGGGCGGATGGCCAGTTCATCGTTGGTGATGCGAAACGCCCACCCGGCTTCGGTGAGTTGGATGTATCGCTTCCACAGCGTGGCCGGATTGAGATCGTTTAGATTCGTTCGCAGCAGATAACAGCCCTCGGATAACGCATTCCAATCCGACCGGCGGAGATTCCGACTCCAGGTAATCGACAACCGCACCTTGCCTGTGAGATTCGGAATCGTCGCGATTTTGACCTCGAAAGCGCCCGATGCTCGTCAGTAGCGTTCCTTGATTCGTCCCAGCCATTGATGGCCGACGGCCTGGTCTTTCAGCCGCCCGCTCTCCGCGCTGGCCTGAAGCTTCTTGAGCTTGCCTTCCATCCGCTCCAGGAGGCGATCGTGCATGGCCTTCTCTTTCTCGCGGTGATCGCAGAATCGTGCAATGGTAAGGTCGCCACCACCACCCACGGCACGTCTTCACGGCCGTCCGGGACCAGACGGATCAGCAACGCATTCAAACCCAGCAGTCGCCACAGCCCCAAAGCCAACCAGAAATCGCCGAAATCGCGGAGATGTTTCAGGCGGATGTCCCTGAGCTTGACCAGCAGCGGTTCGTCAACCTGCGCGAATTTTCTCGAATTGTCTGTTTCATGAGCCCCTCCATACCCGAAAATCCAGGGCATACCATTCACTGACTCAGAGCGTGATTCCCGTTCGCACGTGCAGAGATCTCGTTCGTCTATCGAGCGCGTCGTCCCGTGCGTGTGGACTGGCTGATCGCGATACAATCGCTGGCGCGGAAAGGTGTCCCGTCGATCAGCTTCCCGTCCAGCACCAGGCGTACCGAACTGCCCGGCGTCATCGCCCCCAACTCCAACACGTCCCGGAGGTCACTTCGCGAGAAGCTCATCACTTTGTCCATGATCCCGTCTCCGGCCAAGGCCGTACAACCGCAAACCAGCCCGGACGAAACAGCGGCGACATCCATCGTCCGAATTGCTGATGGCCCGAAACGGCGGAACACGGGTTGGATTCGCCCACCAATTCCGTCGGCTCGCGACAGCAAAAGCGAATCCTGGTTGACACGGTGGACGTCGAAATCCGGCGTTCCGACCAACGCCACCTTGAGAAATCGACGACCAGGTTTGCTGACATCAAGAGTCTTTGGGCATGATGCTGACATCACCTGCATTTGCACCGGCGGGCGAAGCAGTTGCATCGCGTCAACGACCCGTTTCACGGCCTCATTCACTGCGGCCGCAGACCCCGAAGGATCCGACTCGAGTAACTGCCTGGCCTGCTGCACGCGGTTGTACGCCGCTCGCACCAAGTCTGATGCGCTCTGCGAAACCTCAACACCAACTTCTTCAACAGTATCATGAAGGAGGGTTTCCGCTGTGGCGCTTAGTTGCACGCCCGCATGGCAGAGTGTTGATCGCGCCGCGGCGCAATCCTCTTCGTTCAACGCTGCAACTTCGGCCTCCAACTGATCCTGCGCCCAGCTCAATCCCTCCAACGCATGATCTCGAAACGACAACGGCACCAACACCGAGAAGCCGGCGATTGGAGGTTGGGATGTGCGAAGGAACGGCGGAAGAAGTGGGTTTACGTCGTTATAAAAGATCGAGGTTAACATTGAACTATGTGGGATCAGAATGCGCCCGTCGCTGGTGATGCCGACAACGCCTTCATGCGTGTCCCGAAGGGGCGTCACGCCGGTGAGACTTCCATCCAGCGGACTCACCGACGCGAGGACCGTCACCTCTGGCTGTGTCAGCTTTGTGTCACTGTCTGGAACCGCGAATTCGTAGCCCAGTACCAACGACACCCAGACTTGTGACGGAGTCACGGAGACGACGCTGTTGGTCCGGGCTATCGGGAGACCAGTAGGGAATGCCGAGTTCGGAAGGATTCGCGGAAGGAACGACGCTGCAAGCCCGTCGTAGTTCACTTGCCATCGAACCGACCCGTCCCTGGGGTCGAGGGCGATAAGCACTTCCCCACTTGCGGTGTACACAGTGCCGTCGAGACCGACGGCCGGTGCCGCCACTTTGGCCGCGCCGCTTGCCCGCCAGTTCTCCTGCCCGGTCTCGGCGTCGAACGCGATCAGCACACCATTGGCGTCAACCGCGTAGACGCGGAGGCTATCGGGAGAAATCACCGGGCTCGTCCCACTCGGCCCCACGATGCGCGGCTGGAAAGCAATTTGAAGATGGTCGTCAAGAACATCGATTCCGTAGAGAACCGCCTCGTCGGGTGTATTCCCAACGGCAGTAATGTAGATTCGTCCCGTCTCGGGGTGGACGCACGGCGTATTTGTCACCTCCTGGGTGTATCCGAAGAAGCTATCGAAAACGGTTTGCTTGACCGCCGAGTCCATCAGTCCGTTGGCCCACAAGCCAGGTGAAGCACTCGGACCGCTCGGACCGCGCCCGCCAGGAAGGTCCAGGATGGGAAATGCCAGTGAACCATCCTGTCGATCGAATAACGCCACCTTGCCGTTGGTCGTCACGCCGCCCACATACCTGTCCTTCACCAGAACGGCGGTTGCCATGTAGCTGTCCGGATCGGGCAAGGGTGTGACCCATTTCACTTTGCCGTCTGGCGAGAACGCCCAAAACTGATTGAGGTCGGAAACATAAACGTCGCCGGACGTGTCTGTCACCGCGGCACTGTAAACAACCCCTGAATCCAGATCATCGAGCGTGGTTTGGGGATCGCTTTCCCAGAGCAGATGACCGGCAGAATCGAACGCATGGAGATGGCTGGTGCCCGGTCCTTGTCCAGTGGTGACATAGATTCTCCCTCCGGGCGCCGCCGTCGGCACGATCTTTACAACCGCTCCGTCGAGCGCCGACCATTGGACTCGAAGGGCATGGGAAGCCTCCTGGGGGGCGAAGCCTGAGTTCCGCGCATCGCCATGAATCGTGGACCAGCCCTGTTTTGCATACGCGTCCAGTGCCTGCATGTCGCATACGCTGCAACAGTCCTGAGTGCACGTTTCATTGTTCACCACAAGAAGGGAGGATGCTGCTTGTCGCGCGGACTCCGACCGCGTCGCGAGGTTTTCCGCCTGAGGCGCAAGTGCAAGCATCCCGACCGTCACTTTCATCGCCGCGAGTATCAACGTCTCGAGCATATTTCACCTCTCCATATTGATTGAAATCGGAAGGCTCCAACACGAATCGGCGCCGGGCGACAGGAGCCTGAATACGTCGCCGGTTCCCGAAGATTACGGCTCGGAGTGCGGGTTACCGTCACGCCCCGACCGCGCCGTAGCGATGGTCATGCAATCCTCACCCCGAAACACGCTCCCATCAATAAGCAATCCTCGCAGCGTTAGAGGGATGGATGTGTCTACGCCGACGGAACTCAACTTTAAGACCCGCACGAGTTTCCGAGCTGAGAAGGAAAGAATTCGATCGGGTTCGCCATCGGGCTGGGCATCGGAGCATGTACACGCGTTGGCGCCATGCGGGCCAGTCACATCCTTGACTCGTCCCAAGGCTCGTATTGGATGGACCACCTCTCCGATGCCATCGGAACGGGCGAGCGTTAAGGAACCAAGGTCTAACCGCGTAATGTCGAAGTCGGGACGACCGATGATCACGACGTCAACTATCTCATCCGAACGCGGTCGCTGCTTGAGAACGTTGGGGCATCGATCCAATTGGATGTCGATGTCGATGACCGACCGGGCCACGAGCGTTGAGTGAGCTTGTCCCGATACTGCGGCAGCGGCAGCAAGTTCCACTGCCGCCATCTCCGGTTCTTTCGGAATGCTGTTCACCGTGGATTGAAGGTGGTCGCGCGCATTGGAAACGCGCTCGCGAACCTGATTCAGCGTTACCGCGTCAAGCTCCATTCCGATGTCGCCGCTGAGGGTTGCGGCCAGTGCCTCCAGTTGCGCGCCTCCGCGACTGATGGAAGCCTTTACCGTGTCGTAATCGGCGTTCGGCAATGCCGAGAGCGCCTCGCTGATTAAGGTCTGAACCCATTCAAGGCCGGAGGCCACATGCTCGGCATACGAAATCGGAGCAAGTGCCGTCAGGCCGGCCATCGGTGGCCCCGGAGATCGCCAAAAGGCCGGAAGCTGCGGATCTATCTGATAGAAGAAAATCGAGCTCAGCAGCGCCGCATGTGAGCAATAGATGCGGCCATCGGCGGCGATGGAAATAATTCCTTCGCTCGTGTCACGCAGAAGTGTGACATGCGCCAGGGAGCCGTCGGCGGGATTTACGGCGGCGAGTACAGTCATTTGCGGTTGGAGAAGCTCCGTTCCAGTGTCCGCGTTGACGAATTCGTAACCCAGCACGAGCGCGACCCAGAGAGTGTCTGCTGACACGGAGATGACACTGTTCGTCCGCGTAACAGGCAATCCGGTCGGGAATGCGCTGCTGGGAGGCCGTGGGCGTAGGTAGGTCTCCGCCAGGGAATCGTAGTTTCTGCTCCACAGAACGGTGCCGCTTTGACCGTCGAGGGCAGTTAGGTTGGCCCCGGTGCCAACGTATACGGTTCCATGCGGACCGACTGCGGGGGCTGCTGAAGAGGTGATATCATGCGCCGACCAGACGACGGCGCCGGTACCTGCGTCAAACGCCGTCAAGACCCGGTCGCCTCCGACGGCGTAAACCAGACCGCCATCAGGCGCAATCGAAGGGCTGGTACCGCTGCCGCCCACCATGGGCGCTTCGAACGCAATTCGCACTTCGTGGTCTACAATGTCGAGCCCGTAGAGTGCTCCCTCCGATGCTTTCGAACCTGAGCCGGTAATGAAGATTCGGCCGGTTCGCGCATCCACCGATGGCGTGTTGGCAACCTCGACGTTGAAGCCGTAGAACGCGTGGAAGATAACCTCGATGATCAATGAGTCCATCAAACCACCGGCCCACAGCCCGGGCGGAACATCAGGACCGGGTGGACCAAGTCCGCCGGGCAAGTCGAACAGGGGAACGGCGAGAGTTCCATCGCTACGGTTGTAAAACAGAACTTGGCCGGCGGTCGAAACTCCGCCTACGAGTCCATCCGGAGTGAATACCGCGGATACAAGACCGAAGCCGAACAATGGCAGAGGTGACACCCACTTGACGCTCCCGTCGGAATGAAAGGCCCAAAATTGATTCGCGTCACCAACGTAGACATCGCCATCGCAGTCGATCAAGGGCGCACTGCCGACAGCGCCGGAGTCGAAATCATCAAAACTGGCTTGAGGCACAGACTCCCAGAGGAGGTTCCCGTCGCGATCGAAAGCGTGCAGGTGGCTGGTGCCGGGACCTTGGCCGGTCGTGATGTAAAGATTGCCTTCCGGACCAATCGTGGGCGCGACGAGCGTCGCCGCACCGTCCAACGCAGTCCAAAGGACCCGATTTGCGCGTGGCGCGGCGAAGGGCGCAAAATTCGAATTGGCAAAGTCCCCGTGAACCGTAGGCCAAGACGTCGGAGCGAGTGCTCCGGTGGATTCGGGTGCCACATCGCGGGCCGCTAGGGACTCTGTTTCAGCAATTTTGGAAGAAGATGAACTTTCTTTGATTTGCTCTAGGGCAGGCGTCTGCCCAAATGCAGAACCGGCCCATACAACGAGAAATGCTGCGCAAGACGCGCGCAGGTGACCGCAAGCTCTACGTAAGTTTTGATACATTATGATTCCTCCAATTCGCGAGAAGATGCATCAGATCGAAATGACAATTCAATCTGTCTTTTGAAAAATATGGCTTCCTTTTTTGCCGAGCTTACCAACTCGAAGGCGGTGGCCGTGCAAATAGGTAAATGTAGGTGAAGGATACTTACGATTGCTTTCAGTGTCAACGCAAAAATTGAACTAATCAGGTTTTCCATAGATACCCTCCCTTTGCATTAAAGGTTTTCTGAAAGGCCGCCTCTGGCGGGTGTCGTCCGTGTAGTGATTTCACTCCTCAATCCGCATTGTTTGCAAAAAGTTTCACCGTCGGAATTCTGCCACAAGAATGGTCGACTCTACATTTGTGGTCCCTGAACTACCTGATCTTGAGTGACGAACAGCTCTTGAATGCCAGTTCTCGTGTCCGAATACGGATCCTCGCGCATGGCGCGTGATCATGCCCTTCGATCTCGCCAATCGCCTTACGCTTCTATAACTGTGCTATAACGCCTCGATGGAATCGGTGAAGATTACTCGAAGCTCTGTCCCGTTGATGTCGGCTGGAAGGTCATGAGGCATCGGCCCGCCATCTGGGGTTTCGAGATAGATGACGATCGCCGGCTGGAGAGGATTGTTCTCCGCGGCGCCGACCCCGACGCCAAGCACGCCGGGATGCATGAATAGCGCCCGCTCGTGTTTGGCCTTAAGCCTTTGCACCTTTTCGAGTTCCGCTGTCGCGGGCGTCGCGAATTTCGCTGTCGTCAAGGTGTCGCATTGTATGCCGACAAATGAGAATGTGTGTCTGCCATTGGAAAACGCATCCACTACATCCTGAATCGGGTTGAATACCACCATTGTTGAGCTACCAGCGTAGAGTAGACCGACTGGTTTGGGCGCGCCATCGTTCGATAGGAGCAGCGAGCCTGAGTCGCCAGCGGCAGCCATAACTCCGGTCGCGATTTGATTTGAATAGTTTTCGACAAACCTGCGCCCGGAGCCACAGCCCTTTCGATAGCGAACTGAAACCGTGAGATCGATCGTCGTAATATTATCTGTTGTGGTTCCGGTCGTACGCCCGCTTTTGATGACTGGAAGACCGATCGTCGGCGTCTGAATCTCCGTGCACGGTACTCCGATATCGAGGATTGCACCCGTCTCATCGACCATGCCCGCGCGGGCCAACGAAAGTCCAGCGTCGACATTGGCCGTGCCCAGCGGAACCACGTCGCCGATGAAATGGCCGACCACGTTCGCCGCAGCACTGCAATTGTTGTCGACCAAACCGGGCTGGATCGTTTTTTCGGCGACTCTCGCCCTTCCGGAGCGCGCGAGCACGTGGTTGTTGCTCAGTATGTGCAACGCGCCGTCGTAGAGCACGGCCGAGCCGATCGTACCTGCACAACAAAAGAGCAGGCTGGCGTCATTTGCACTGCTGCCAGACGTCCCGAGCTTGATCGGAGGCGTTTGTTCAATCTGATGATTGGTTGTGCTCTGCGCCGAAGCGATCGCAACATTGAGTGCGAGAGAAAAACAGGAAATGGAAAACAAGAACCGTGTCGTCATGTGCTCCTCCTAGCTGCAAGTGAATACTTCAAGGGGCGGCCCGAAGCCGCTCAACCCGCGTTGGTGATTTTCAATCAATCTTCGTTCAAATCGATCACGCATAGTTCCATCCGAATTGACAAAAACAATCGGCTCATGCAAGTGTTCACATTGCGTTTGGATGAATTAAGCTATTCGTCGCGCTTTCAAGAAAGCAGAGTCGTGTTTCCGGGCCAAATCCGCCTCGCTTTGTGGTCTACAGGCCCGTTGGCGACACTCATCCAACAGTCCAAGAAACGCGTCGTAAGCCTCCATCACTGAGGTATACACGGGTTGGGTGAAGCTTCTGTCGCGCGGACTCTTTTGACCCACAAAAGGCGATGTACCAGATGAAACTGAGGATAGACGACAACGGGAAATGCCAACGGAGCTTACAGGGGGTTGGGCAACGAGCAGGATGAAAAAGAACCTCACCAGGCCATCGAATGTGATCACGAAACGCCGACCACGCACCGGACTCCATCACTTGCTCTGGCAATGGACGTTTCGTGGGACGTTTCTGACTTGACGGCGAGCTTTTTGGCACCCCACCATGGCGTCCAGTTGCGAATACATGTCAACAGCAAATGCCGGAGTAGCTCGCGAACAGATTCCGCTGGTATTTTTCAGCGTTCCGTGATAAATTGGACCTGTACCGTGAACACAACTCGCTCATCTTTGCTTGAGCGCGTCAAGCAGCGTACTGATCGCAGCGCTTGGAATGATTTTTTTCACCTGTATTGGCCGCTATTGGTTGGCTTCGCCCAGAGCAGAAGCCTAAGCCGCGCCGATGCGGAAGATGTCGCCCAGGACTGCATGGATGTGCTCTTCCGCACATTGAAAGAGTTCAATTACGCGCGCGGCAAGGGATCGTTCAAGAACTATCTCTATACGTTGGTGATCCGACGAATCATGAATTCGGTCCGCCGAAAGCGTCCCCGTTCGGCAGACAGCTCCGAATTGCAGAATCTGCAGGCGCTGGAAACCGAGTCATCGCGGCTTTGGGAGCGTTACTGGCTGCGGCACCACCTCGCGTACTGTCTGTCCGTGGTGGAAACGGAGTTTGCAAGTCCGACTCTTGCGGCATTCAGACTGTATGTGATCAGTGATTGGCCCGTGGAACGAGTTTGCGAAGCGCTCGAGGTCACGGCGAATCAGGTCTACCTGGCCAAGTCGCGCGTGACGGCGAGATTGCGCGAGGAATGGGAAGCGGTGATCGGGCGCACGGGCTAGCGCACCCGTTGCGTTCCTCAGTGAAAGGACTGGGAAACGGGGATCATGTCTTCATGTCTCGAACCCTTTGATTTCGAACGGCTGGAGTGCGGGTCGCTCGACGAAGCGACCTTACTTCAATTCCGCGCTCATCTAAGTACATGCGAACAGTGCAGGACGGCTCGCGAATGTTACCGCCGCGATCAAGCCTTTCTCGGACAATTTCGCTCCGTGTTTCGCGGCAACGATGCGACTCGGTCCGTTGCCTTGCCCGTCGGCCAAGGTGCATTCACGCCAAGCGGCAAGCACATCCCGCGAGTCGATGGGTACGAAATCATCGGGGTGCTGGGCCAGGGCGGAATGGGGATCGTTTATCGCGCAGTGCAAACCAAACTGAAGCGAACGGTAGCGCTGAAGGTGCTTCCTGCAATGGTCGGGGCAGCAAGTCCTTCGGCCGTGTCACGGTTTCGGAGGGAAGCGACCGCCGCCGCTCGGTTGCACCATACCAACATTGTCCCGATTTACGATTTCGGTGAATCGCGAGATACATGCTACTACGCAATGGAATTGATTGAGGGTGAGCCCCTCAACGTGGTGATCCGCCGTTTCGCGGAACACGATGCCTCGACGGCCTCCCCCGTGCGTCTCGCTCAACTCCTTTCCCATTTGCCTGAAGCAAAACGAATCGATGCCGTGGCGAGTGATGTCCCGGTCTCGTTGGCTGGAATCGACGACCATGCGGGAAGCGCGAGTTCCTTCGGACGTGGTCGCGTCTACTACCGACAAGCGGCCCGTTGGATGGCTGACGCCGCCGACGCTCTCCACTATGCCCACGGTCAAGGGATCATCCACCGAGACATCAAGCCTGCGAACCTCATTCTCTCAACCGACGGTCGGATCATGATCGCCGACTTCGGCCTGGCAAAAAGCGACGAAGAGGATTCAGTGACCATAACCGGGTCTTTGTTGGGCACGGTTCGTTACCTAAGCCCGGAACAAGCAATGGCCAAGCGGATTCCGGTGGACCATCGCACGGACGTCTATTCGCTCGGAGCGACGATGTATGAACTGCTCTGTTTTCAGCCTGCGTTTCCCGGCGGCGACGACAAACAAGTGTTGGCGGCCATAATCACGCGGGATCCGATCCTGCCACGGCGAATATTCCACGCGATCCCTCAAGAGTTGGAGACCATTTGCCTGAAGACGTTGGAGAAGTCACCCGACGCTCGTTACGCAAGTGCCCGAGCTCTCGCGGAGGATTTGCGACGGTTCATCAACGACTTGCCGATCGTCGCGAAACGCCCCGGGCCTGTCGGGCGGGTCATGAAGTTTGTCAAGCGGCACAAGGCTGCAACCATTGCAGTCCTCGCCGGGCTATTGCTTGGTGTAGCATTCCCGATGTCGATCTATGAGCGAAACCGTCGCCAATCCGAACACATGGTACGCTTGCTTGAGAGGGGAGACGAGGCGTCGTACACCGAAGTTCTAAAACTCGATCCGGTGAATATAGAGGCTCTTAGTAGCCTGGCAATCTTGAAGAAGGAGGAGTTCAACCGTCAGCAGAATTCGGACCGCAAACTGCTTGAAGACGCAAACGTCTTGTGTGATCGGGCGCTGAGGATTGACTCGCAAAAGGCCCGGCTTTGGAACCTAAAGGGCGTCCTGTTGAAAAAACTGGGTCGATATCAGGAGGCCGTTGATGCGTATCGACGAGGGACGCTGATTGATCCCGCCGATGTTGCCGCGTGGGACAACCTCGGTGTGGCGTATGCGTTGGTCGGTGATCTTTTCTCTTCTGAAGAAAAAATGACGCGTGCTTCGCAGCTTGGGGGAACGACGAAACCGTGCAACGCCGTTGCGTGGAGAAATCTCGCGTCGTTGCAGCTCTTCCACCGTAGCGCAACGGCGGCAGCTTCCATTGACAACGCCATTGCCTGTGTTCGTTCGGACGAACGGGAATGGGCTTCGTATTGCGTCCGCGCCCGCTTGCACTTGGACCTCGAAGGCCATGTGGATCAGGGAGAGTCGCTGATTGACGCGCGATTCGCGGATCGTATTGCCGCCGAGAAAGAACCTCTCGCTAAGCGGATGTTGGCCCTTGCTTATCTGCGCGGGAGTGATTTCGCGAGAGCAGTCGAGAATGCTCGCGCCGCGATCGCTCTTGGTGACATGGCGACTGTCAACCACCTGATCATAGCGATCGCAGTTGCCAAATCTGGTGATATGGCCCAGGCCAGCAAAGAGTTGGAGGATGCCGGTAGGTCGTGGCCCGAGAACATGAAGGAGAAGGGCCAGTTTCTGACCACCGCAGGAAAGGGCATTCTGTGGTTTGACTCGGCTGACGAACTTCTTGGGCTGCGCAACGAGGTAGCCCGAAATCTAACTCCCGGTCCGCAGTAGCCCCATCGTCTTCGACTTCGATCCGCATTTTTTCTTTCGTTGCGCGACAGAATCGACATTGGCTCGCGTATACCCGTAGTGACCAAGCCCATCGGACTCCGAGTAGCAGGGACAGTGGATATCTCGCGATTCGGGCGGGAACTTCGACCCTTGGCCCGAAAGTGGGAAAGAAGTCTCGATTACTACCTTGATGGGAAAGGTGATCAAGGTGAGCAACGATGACCGTACGTTGGGCAAAAGGTGTTTTCAGATTGTTGGGAACCGGAGCGGCACTGCCCGGCCATGCCGTGCCGACATTGCAATTCGTAAAGCTGATTCAGAAACAATTCGGGCTGACGAAGTGGCAGTTGGCTCTGGATCTGGCGAAACAGATGGGCATCACAACAAGATATTTTTGCCGTGACTTTGTTGATGCCATTGAAGGCCCTCGTGACGATTGCTCCAACCAGCAACTTTCCTCCCGCGCACTATGCGATGCGCTCGCCGAGGCCAAGATCGGCGTTCACGAACTGGAGTATCTGTTCGCACATACGGCCACGCCCGATACGCTCTTGCCGCCAAACATCTCCTGGGTTGCTGACCAACTCGGCTACAACGGACCCTACGCGGAGCTGCGCCAGTCATGCACGGGCTTTGCCAACGCGCTCCAGTTGGCCGCAGCGATGGTCGAGTCGGGCCATTCCCGGCGCATTGCAATCGTGGGAAGCGAAACGGCGTCGCTCTGGCTCGATCCCACTGATGCGGACGAGGATAGCGGTCAACTCGTAGGTCTTATTCGGATGGGAGACGGCGCCGGCGCAGTGATTCTCGGCGCAGACGACGGCAACCCCGGGGACCGGATCAGTTCGCTGTTCTTCGGTGCATTAGGTTCGGGACATGCTCCAGGTGTCAAACTGTTGGCTCGCCAAAACAGGAGTCGTTCGATCATTGGGAAGCCATCTCTCTGGGAGTTCGATTTGGAAGGTGTCCGAGAGCTAGGGCCACGCCTATTCGAAGAAGGAATACGTGCTGCACGACTCGCCGGGGTTCGGGTCCAGGAAGTCAATTGGGTCCTACTTCACCAATCGCAATTGCGCGTAGATCCGTCTTACGCTTCGCGCCTTGGGATTCCGCTCGAGCGTTTTGTTACAGACGCAAGCAGCGTTGGTCATTTGGGGTCCGCATCGGCCTGGGTTGGTCTGCATCGGCTGCGAGAGTCCGAGAAGTTGAGGGCGGGAGAAAAAGTACTTGTGGTCGCATCAGAAGCCTCGAATTATATGTTCGGCGGCTGCCTCTATACGCATGGGTAATCTACGTCAGAAGGAAGTAGAACTTCGAATGGACTGATTTACAGGAAAAAAGCGTGAGTTGCTGGTGGCATTGTGGTACGGTGTGACTGATTCGGTCATAGTTTCGCGTTTATCCGGGAGGTGCCACGTCAAAAGAGGCCGCCAGGAAGATGGCCGCGCCGAAGCTTCAATCATCGGTTGAGACGATGGTTGTTTTCGCCCTATCGAGAGGATTGACGTTATGGCCATGTTTCCATCGCTTCCAACAGTCGTGATCTATCAATTCCGCACGAAGTACATTTTGACTACCTCAGTCCTCGTGTCACTGGCAACCAGCACGGGCCTTTCGGCGCAGACCGTGTGGTACGTCAATGCGAATGCCGCAGGCGCAAACAATGGATCCAGTTGGCCGGATGCCTTTCGAGATCTGCAGCTCGCATTGGTCTGCACACCGCCGACGGTATGCGCTGGACCGGGTGACCAAATCTGGGTTGCCGAGGGAACCTACGCACCCGCCGCACCGGGAGGAAGCGTCCGAGCCACGTTCAAGCTACGCAACGGAATCGCCCTATATGGCGGTTTCGCCGGCATTGAGGCGGCCATCGAACAACGTGACGCGACGACGCGGATCACGATTCTGACCGGCGACATCGACCGTGACGACACGTTCAACCGGGCAAACAACAGCTATCATGTGGTGACAGCAAGTGGCACGACCTCTACCGCGATACTGGACGGCTTTACCATCACCGCTGGCAATGCCAATCGCGCCGTTCCGGATTCCGAAGGCGCCGGAGTATTCAACATGGGCGGCAGTCCCACGATCCGTAACTGCAAGGTCGTGGGCAACCAGGCCTTCTCCGGCGCTGGAATGTTCAATCAGCTGGGCAATCCCATAGTCAGTCAATGCACATTTACGGACAACTTTGCGTTCGCCGCCGGCGGCGGAATGCACAACATCAGCAGCAATCCGGTCATCACCTCCACGACGTTTGCCGAGAACACCACTGGAGGGTTTGGCGGGGGAATCTACAACATTGGCGCAAGCACTCCGACGCTTGCCGACTGCTCATTCACCGACAATTCCGCCACCACGCGAGGTGGAGCGGTCTACAACGACAGTGACAGCGGCCCGACACTCACAAGATGCGAATTCGTGGAAAATTCGGCTGATGATGGCGGCGCAGTTTATAGTCTCAGTCGACACTTGATGCTCACCGACTGTGCGTTCACCGGAAATACCGCGAACGCCACCGGAGGGGCAATGAGCAACATCTCGAGCGATCCGATCATCAGCAATTGCCGGTTTGCGGCCAATTCCGCGGTGGATGGGGGAGGACTATACAATCTGAACGGTAGCCCAATACTCACCAAGTGCATCTTTAGTGAAAACGCAGCGGCCTCAACGGGTGGTGGATTGAACACCTCTACCGGCGAACCCAAGCTGAGCTCTTGCGAGTTTAGCGGCAATGCTGCGGACGAAGGCGGCGGGATGTACAACCTATCGGGTCGACCGATCCTTACGGATTGTGTGTTTGTGGCAAACTCCGCCAACTTGCGAGGTGGCGGGATGAGCAACAACGACAGTGATCCACAGATCATCCGGACCTCGTTCAGCGACAACACGGTATTTTCCATCTCCGGAGACGGCGGTGGAATCTGGAATCTGTCAAGCAATCCGATGCTGATCGGTTGTACATTCCGGCGCAATTCAGCGGTCCGGGGCGGGGCGATCAGCAACTTGTCCAGTGTCCCCACGATCACGAACGGGTTGTTCAGCGGTAATTCCGCGTCATATGGGGGAGGCATGTTCAACGACGGCAGCAGTCCCACTCTGACCAATGCAACGTTCAGCGGAAACGAGGCATCGCTGGGTGGAGGAGTTGCCAATTTCAACAGCAGCCATCCGACTCTCACGAATTGCATCCTGTGGGGAAACCATGACAGCATCCCCCAAGAGAGCATTACTTGGCAGATCTACAGCGACGGAATCGGGGTCTTGGTGAATTACACCTGCATCCAAGGGTTGCACGGAACTTTCGGAGGCGTAGGAAACATCGGGGAAAACCCTCTCTTTGTCGATCCGGATGGTGAAGACAACATCGTCGGTACAGCAGATGACGACCTGCGCCTCCTACCCGGATCGCCCTGCGCCGACGCAGGCAACAACCTCGCTGTGCCCGCCGACGTGGCGGACCTGGACGGTGATGGCGACCGAACCGAAGCTCTTCCATTCGACTTGGGTGGCACCCCGCGATTCTTGGATGATCCGCTAGCGCCGGACGGCGGTCACGGAACCAGGCCGATCGTGGACATGGGCGCCTACGAGCACAAGACCCCCATCCGATTCGTTCAACAAAGCGCTACCGGTACGAAGGACGGAACGAGCTGGGCCGACGCCTATACCGACGTACAGCGCGCCTTGGGTGACGCGCGAGCGGCGAAAGGAGCCGTTCAGGAGATTTGGGTCGCCGCCGGAAGGTACGCGCCGACCGGACCGGGTGGAGACCGAACGATCGCCTTCGATCTGGTCGATGGCGTCGGTATCTACGGCGGGTTCTTTGGGAGTGAAACCGCTTTGAAACAGCGGAATCCGAAGTTGAATCTCACGATACTGACCGGCGATCTGAACGGCGATGACGAGAATGATTTCCAAAACGTTTCGGAGAACAGCCTGCACGTTGTTACCGCTGAAAACACCGGAGCGACGGCGGTGCTCGACGGCTTCGTCATCGTCGGCGGAAATGCCGACGAGTCCTGTGGTCAGTGTTTCACCAGCGGCGGCGGCGGCGTGTCGATGATGAATTCCAGTTCAAAGTTGGCAGACTGCCGAGTAAAGACGAACAGGGCTCGCGCCGGTGGAGGCATGGCCATCAACGGGGGGTCGCCGACGCTCACGAACTGTGTGTTTGAAAGCAACATGGCAACCGGAAGCGGGTCGAATGACGCAGCAGGCGGTGGTGTTGTCGTCAATGGCAGTAGTCCAACTCTGGTTAACTGTCGGCTGATCGGCAACTCTACGCCCCTCGGCGGTGGAGCAATGTACATCTCCGGGGCGAGCGCTCCGAAATTGGTGAACTGCCTGTTGAGCGGCAACACGGCCGGGAAGAATGGCGGCGCGATCATGGCGTTAGGCGGTCGACCGACGTTGGCAAACTGCACTTTGAATCACAATCAAGCGGTGAGCAGCGGCGGCGGGATGATAAACCTGTTGAATGGCAGTCCTATCTTCAGCAACTGCATTTTCTGGGACAACGAAGATAGCAGTGGCCGCACTGAGTCCGCACAAGTTCATACCACCACGTTGACCATTACGTTGAACCACAGTTGTGTCCAAGGCCTGACAGGCGTGTTCGGCGGGCAGGGGAATATCGGCCTCGACCCGCGTTTCGTCAACGCCGATGGTGCCGACAATGTTGTCGGGACCGAAGACGATGATCTGCGAATTCGACCTGGATCGCCGTGCATCGACTCGGGTGATAACCAGAATGTCGCCGTTGACGTCGTCGATTTGGATCACGACGGAAATTCGTTGGAACCCGTCCCATTTGACATCGACGGGAATGATCGCTTCGTGGACGATCCTGCAACCGCCGACATCGGGAAAGGAACGCCTCCGCTGGTGGACATGGGCGCGTACGAGTACCAGCCGGATTGCAATGGCAACGGGATCCTTGACGCGGTTGAAATCGCCAATTGCCCAGGCGGGCCCCAATATTGTGACTGCAACGGCAATGGACAACCGGACGAGTGCGAAATCTCCAAGGACAGCGAAGCACCTGGCGGGCCATTCTACTGTCAGTTTGATTGCAACCTTGACTGCAACAACAACGGCGCTCCTGACGATTGCGAGATTCCCCAAAGCGGCTCGATCACCAGCACTTGGATCGGCGTTTCGGGTCTGTGGGATTCGCCCCCGAGCAACGTCAATTGGTGTCTACCGCAAGCGCCAAACAACTATGTCACCACGCAATTCAACGTCGTGATCGAGGGACAGGATGCCGTTGTGACCCTTAACACCTCCCCTACGGTTTCTACCGCGTCGCTCGGTGACGGCGCCAAAATCGTCGTCGGTGATCAGAGCGGTGCAAGCGTACGGGCGCTTGTGGTTGAAGGCACTCTGCATAACGCCGGAATCGTGCGCGCAACCGATGGGAAGCGTCTGGTCCTCGATTCACCTGACATCGAACAGGGTGTTTCGTGCGCGGGCGGAGCACTCGAGGCTTCGGATGGCAACACTAATTCAAACGCAAAAAGCGTATTGGAAATCAACGGCGGTCGCGTAGTCGGCGGCGCGGCGCGAACCGTCGGTGCCCATAGCGAAATTCACCTCCTTGGCGGCGCTGAACTCGTCAATGTCTGCGTGTCCGGCGCGATCATTCCGGACGGGCATACCGGCCGATTCAGCGAGACGATCCGTAATGATCAAATCTTCACCGTCGCGGCCCAGGATCTCACCACCTCGCTCGAACCCGGCACCGATCAGGCAGTCCTGGATGGTGTCGGGAGTGTAGTGCTGGCCCGACAGGACACGGCGCGTCTCGGCGACTTTCAGAAGTCGTTTACGAATTCAGCGAGCCATCATATCGAAGGCGCCGGCATTGTCTTTGGTGGAATGATCAACAATGGAACGATCAATGCCAACCACGCAGGCGAAGAACTCATTGTCTCACCGCCGGGAATCAAGAGTAATGATGGGCTCCTTACCGCCACCGATGGTGGCGCATTGCGAATTGTCGGCAGCGTTTCGGGCGCGGGCGCATATCAAGCGGCAAGAGGCACGATTATCGTTTCCGGAGAACAGGACGCAGTTCTTGTCTCTGCGTCATCGATGGAAGTCTTGGGAAGCATATCCTCTCCAGGGATGCTTTCTATTACGGGCGTTAATGCAACGGCGTCCGTTGCAGGCACAGCCACAGTACGTGGCAGCGGATCATTCGCGGTCGATGACGGCGCCGCTCTACAGGTAGGTGGAGATCTTGTTCTCAACGACGCACAGACTACCCAGTGCCACTGTTTGGCCCCTGCTTCAGCCTGCAATGTGGCGGGAGGTCAAACGCCTCCTATTTTGAAAATTCGCGGCGCGGCCACCGCATCGATCGCGGCCAACCTTCTGCTCCCTCAGCGTGCGACAGTGCAAGTCGGCTCGGCCGCAGCAATGACTCTCGCCGGAAATTTCGATAATGCGATGACTCAACCTGATTGTTTTGACTGGATTGACGGCGGTCTCACGCTCAATGGAACTTCATTGCAGCACATAACGGCGGCGGGTGTTGACGGTGGGCCGCCCGCATCGGCCGCCGTAAACAACTTCGCCATTGGAACGATCACCCTCGCTCCAAATGCCAACGTCGTCATCGTGCCGCAGGGCACATCGGGAAGTGGCAATCATGCTCTTTACGTCGCCCATTTGGTTCTTCATCCGGGTTCCCAGATGCTCGCCAGCGGAGTCAACGTGTACTATTGCACGCTCAGTAACGAGGGCTCGCTACCGCAGCTCGGCACGAGGATCCAAGCCATGTTGCCTATGCTATACGATGCCAATTGCGATCTTCGCATCGATCTCAATGATTTCGCCCGCGAACTCGCTTGCATGAACGCGTCGGCAACACCCGACTGTTTGCAAGCCTTTGACAGTGACGTGGACGGGGACGTGGACCTTCACGATTTCGCGGCATTCCAGAATTCTTTCCTTCCCGTTCATTGAGTGCGGGAGCTATTAAGTGCGAGAAGGCGTAGGACGATTCAAGCGAAGGCTTGAAACGTCCAGATCTCAAGGCTACCTGAAGCTTCTTGGGATGCGCGATCGCCAGCGCGGGCAGTCGGCGTCCAATTCGAAGCAACGTAAAAAGGCGCGGACATTCGGGATCCGGATTCCGGCCTCGTAAATCATAGAGTGATCATGAATTAGAAACCGACAAGTATATAAACCCCATCGCCCTTGTAGAGTGACATTGCAAACAGGAGAATCCGCGCACCGCACAACAAGCAGAATCGCCCTCAAAGCATATCAATCGGCTTTTTCCACACGCGATCATTTCACGATCCGAAAAAGCCACTGCACTTACGTCTCAGCAATCGCTATTCTTTTCCGCAACGCTCTTCCAGTACGGAAACGCCCTCTTCCATTACCGCTGACCGCTTTCGATCAACCGTGATCTGACGCATCGGTGTGCGCCTGATGCCCAGGTGATCAAATTAGACCAAACAAGCTTCGCCAAGAGTCAGTTGCAGGCTTGTCAGCCACCGCTTCAACACCGACGCCTTCGCTGCCTTCAACTCCTCCTTGTTCGCGATTTCGTGCGCTTTCTTTTGCATCTTAAGCAAGCCTCGCGGCTTGCGCAAGTCTTGAGCGCCGTCACGCTGCAGTCGGAGCAAAGATTTACTAACGCACAGTTTTCAGGCGTTTTCTTAGGCACGCACATGCTGATTGGGTCATTGAGCGTCATGGAGGATCGGCTCTCTGTTGTCATGATGCACGGTAACAGTCGACACGAACGCTACCAGAAGCCGTCATGGTCGAGAGAAGGTCCAGGGGGTATAAGAACGGCTCATGATGCTTAGCGCAGGAGTCAAGCTCGGCCCCTATGGAATCATCTCGCCCCTTGGCGCGGGCGGCATGGGTGAGGTCTATCGCGCCCGGGACATGCGGCTGGAGCGCGACGTGGCCATCAAGGTGTTGCCCGTGCATCTGACGCGAAGTCCGGAATTCAAGCAGCGCTTCGAGCGCGAGGCGAAGTCGATCTCACAACTGACGCATCCGCACATCTGTACGCTCTACGACGTGGGCCATCATGATGGGACCGACTACCTGGTCATGGAGTTGCTGGAAGGCGAGTCATTGGCGCATAGACTGGCCAAAGGGCCGTTGCCGTTGGAGCAGGTGCTCAAGTGTGGCATTGAGATTGCGTCGGCGCTCGACGCAGCGCATCGAAAGGGTGTCATTCACCGCGACCTCAAGCCCGGCAACATCATGCTGACAAAAACCGGCGCAAAGCTGTTGGACTTCGGACTTGCGAAATCGTCGGGCGTTATGGACAGTGACCCGAGCGCCGTCACCATCAGTCAACCTCTCACAAGCAAAGGCACGATCCTCGGAACATTTCAGTATATGGCCCCGGAACAACTCGAGGGCGTCGAGGCCGACGCCCGCACGGATATATTCGCCCTCGGCGCCGTGCTTTACGAAATGGCCACAGGAGAGCGTGCGTTCGAGGGTGCCAGCAGGGCGAGCCTCATCGCCTCGATCATGTCATCGCATCCGCGGCCGATCAGCGAGCTTCAACCGATGACGCCGCCGGCGCTGGATCGGCTCATTCGCAAGTGCCTGGCCAAAGACTCCGAGGCCAGATGGCAGAGCGCCGCAGACGTGGCCGACGAGCTGCGCTGGATTGCGGAAGGCGGCTCGCAAACGCTTGCGTTGAACAGCGACCATCTTGGCTCGAGCAAGCGTTCGTTTTGGAAAGGACTCGTCTTTGGTGTGGTGGGCGCGGCATTGGTCGCCCTATTCCTCAAATCGCTGCGCTCTCCAATTCCCGTTCTGCCAGCGCACCTTGGGATTCCGGTGCCGGCTACGGATGTCCTGGAGGGCGGGGCGGAGAACCTGCTGATGACCATCTCGGCGGATGGTCGAACCATCGCTTATTCCGCACGTCGGGACGGAGTGTCTCGGCTCTTCGTGCGCGCACTTGATTACCGTGCAGCTACTTTGCTGCCCGGAACCGAAGGCGCGCTTGGCCCGTTCTTTTCGCCAGATGGTCAATGGATCGCGTTCTTCACCGCAGCCAAGCTGAAAAAAGTCTCGGTGCACGGCGGTGCGGTCATGACAATTTGTGATGCCAATGACAGCCGTTCCGGCGTGTGGCTGGAGGACGACACCATCGTTCTAAGCCCGAGCTTCGCGACGCCGCTGGTGCGCATTCCCGCTGCGGGAGGCGTTCAAGAGGCGGTTACGCACTTGGATACCAACAAAAAGGAACGGACGCACCGTTGGCCCGATGCCCTGCCGGGTGGTGAATGGATCGTGTTCACAGTGGGAACTGAAGACAGCCCCGGCGGTTATGACGACTGCAACATTGAGGCCGTATCCTTGAAAACAGGCGTGCGACGGGTGCTGGTGAAGGGTGGCAGCATGGCCCGGTATGTCGCGCCCGGACATCTGATTTTCGGTCGCCGAAATGTTTTGTTCGGGATACCCATCGATCCTTCGACGGCCACAACATCGGGGCATCCAGCGCCGCTGCTCGACGGTGTCGCCGGTGAAACCACCAGCGGCGCGGTACACTTCGCGGTGGCCCGCAACGGAACGCTCATTTACGTGCCTGCGGAATCTGAGAATGTGGACAACGAACTTGTCTGGATCGATCGCGCGGGGCAAGTCACGGCGATCCCGGCACCGCTGCGACAATACTACCTGCCCCGCATCTCACCGAGTGGAACGGAGATTCTCACACTGATTGGACCGGGGCTCGGAAAGGGCGACATTTGGCGCTTCGACCTGGATCGCAAGACCCTAAATCGTTTGACATTCGATGACGAAGCGCTGCAGGTTGAATGGCTTCCCGATGGCAAACGGATGGTCTGGTCGACGGAAGCGCCCAGTCGCATCGCGATCCAGTTGATCTATGGAACGCAACCCCAGGTTCTCTACGAATCAAAGACGGCCATGATCATGGGTTCTGTGACGCCCGACGGACGGGGCATTCTCTGTTCACGCTATGGTGACCAAGAGAGCGACATTGATTTGCTGCCCACGGAGCAACCTGCAGGCGAATTGCAGGCCGTGGTCGAAGAGCGTGGAGCCCAGGTCAGCGCGGTGCTTTCGCCCGATGGAAAGTGGATCGCCTATGAATCCGATCTCGCCGCCGGGGCAACCGAACTGATCGTCCGCAGGTTTCAAGCAGAGGGCGGCAAATGGCAAGTCTCCAGCAACGGCGGCCTCGCTCCGCTTTGGTCGCCCGATGGCAAGGAATTGTTCTTTCTGAGCGGTCAGAGTTTTATGGTCTCCGCCATCACAATTGAAGGCAACGGCCTTTCCGTAGGCACGCCGAAGAAGCTCTTCGACATTCCGGCGGGGCGCAGGTACGAACAAAGCCTCCGCCCCTACGACATCGCGCCCGACGGTTCGCGATTTCTCTTCACACGAGCTGCCCGACCGGAGATGGAAGGCCGACACATCAACGTCGTGTTGAATTGGCGCGAGGAGGCTAAGGCAATGGTGCCATCGGGGACACACCAGTGAGTTTGGCTTCCGGCGCTAATTTCAAGGCCTCAACAAAGAAATCCTGTGGAAACTATCGAACGCCCCAACCTCCAAATCCCTCAAAAAACCGCCCGCTTCGCCCACCAAGCCCTCCAACCCGCAAATTTAGATGCGATTGCCCTGGGTATTACAGCACTCCTTGACTGTGAGGCTCCCGTTGGATACTGTCCGTTGCGTACGCCCAGCGTGGAGATCTGAGGTGGTCGCGCGGTATCGTTCGAGAGGCGCAGCTGGGTCGCGCCAAACCCCGAAGAAATGCAGACGACCTTTGATTTTTTTGCACCACTGACCGTTCGGATGGGCAGTCAACGGAAATGGGGGATTCGGCTTTTTCGGTTTACGACGCGTTTGGACCATGCTTGAACCCATACCCATTACAACTAATGAGCTGAGGTTAAGGTTCAGTAACGATCAGGCAGGTTGTCGTTGCTTAAGGTTCCGGTCAACACGTTTTGCTATAAGTGATTATTATACAAATGGTAGGAGAGGTGGGTGAGTGGCTGAAACCAACGGTTTGCTAAACCGTCATACGGCCTAACAGCTGTATCGCGAGTTCAAATCTCGCCCTCTCCGATAATCTGTTGCAACTCCGCGACCTGGGCATGACGGTGCAGTTCCCTGGCGCAACACGTCATGCAAGGCAGGCGACTGCTCAGCAATCAAAACCGGCCATCAGGCAATCATCCGCCGTCGGGCAAGCCGAAATCGTTCTGAAAGGCCGCGAAATCGAGTAGATCGAGATCGCCGTCGCCATCGTTGTCCATCACGACAAACGGCGTGATGCCTTCCGCGAATGCGGCCTGGCAGATGAACGCGGCATCGATTGAAGGATCGACCCATGAGATGCAGAACGCGCTTTGCGGATCGGGCAGTTCGGTAGTTCCTTCCGCGCAAATACGATCCATGTAATCGCCCACGTCCACTGCTGCTGACAGTCCGACGACACAGATTGAACCAAGATCGCAGTAGCCAAGATCATGGCACTCGCCCGGCCCGGAGAGACATTCCGCGATTCTCTGCGCTCCGCTGAACGGCAAACAGCACTCGACAGAGGCCACAACCGCGTCGCTTTGAATCTGCTTGGGAACGGGTTCGTACAAATCCTGAAAAACTCCGAAGTCGGCCAAATCAAGATCGCCGTCGTCGTCTTCGTCGTACGTCGAAAACAAATTCACCGATGCGTTCGCCTTGGCCACACAAAATGCCTGAGGTTGTGCGGCCCCTGCATGCCACTCCGTGCAATAGGCTCGCGGAGGATCGACGGGCGTGGCCTCAAGATCGCATAAGAATTGCATGTTGGATTGATCGGCGCCGAAGCCGAGGACGCATGTAGCCCCTGCCGAGCACGAATCAGGCGCCGTGCTGGTAACAGGATCGGTGGCACATTGCGAGAATTTGGCAAGATCACTTTCAACCACGCAGCATTTCATGGATACAATCTGCGCGCGAGCTGATTCACTCGCAGCAATTGCAAACACGGAACAAAAGATTGCGCGATGCGAATTGCTCATGGATAAATCAACGAATCCGTGCTCGCATAATGATTCGCACCGTAGCCGTATGCGTTTTGGCCCGGATAGGGATTTTGCGCAGTTGACTGCCACACAGTATCCCCGTGTATCACATTCTTATGCTGAGGATCTTCCCATTGATCTGTTACTATTACGGTATAGATATTGTCGCCGTCGACACCAACCGCCGGAATGCGCTCGAATGAAACATGGCCGTCTGCATAAAGGCAATCCTGATTCTCTATGTCGCTCCGGCGGTTAACTCTTTGCAGGTTACGGCTTTGGTGTCGAGTGCTGCGACGATAAGGCGGTCGAAGAGACAGGCTTCGATCCATCGGCGATTGGCCCGATAGGTGAACTCCGCCAGGTA
>JACQFE010000029.1 GCA_016200265.1 Planctomycetota bacterium
CGCTTGATCGCGTCGAAAATGATCGGCCCGACGGCGTGGCCGATGTGACTGGGTTTGTAGACCGTAGGCCCACAAAGATAAATGCCGACTTGGCCGGACTTGACCGGCTCAAATGGCTCCTTTTTGCGGGTCAACGTGTTGTAGATTGTGATGCTCATATTTCCGTTCGTTGTGACAGTTTCAGCCGCGTCAGTGCCCGCGTGATTCAGGTTCTCACTAACAATACGACCGCCGTGCAGAAAATCGCATCATGCGGGCCGACTCCCTCGGACGTCTTCCCTTTAATGTTCACGCAATCCACGCCGATGCCCAGCAACGTCGCGATCGACTCTTTCATTCGAACCTTATGCGTCGAAATCTTCGGCGCGTCCGCATGGATGCACACATCAACGTTTCCGACTCGATAGCCTGCGTCTGCAACGAGCTGCACGACATCACCCATTAGCATCCGGCTGTCCGAGTTCTTATATCGGGCGTCGGAATCGGGAAAAAGTTCGCCAATATCCGGCAGCCCAGCCGCCCCAAGTAAGGCGTCCGCAACCGCGTGAAGCACGACGTCTGCATCACTATGACCCAAAAGCCCATGAGAATGCGGTATCTCGATCCCGCCGAGCACCAGCCGCCGACCCTCGACCAGCCGGTGAACATCGGTCCCAATTCCGACTCGATAGGGGACGGGGTCCGCCCCTGATTTCTGATCCATTTCGCCCACTGTTTACCGGAAATACTCGAAATCACTAGCCTAAGCCGTTTTCGCGACACCTTCAAGTTACGAAGACGCGAATCGAAAAACGCCGATAACCGCCACTTTCCGCCGGGTGGACGGTCTTGCTTTCCCTCCTGGTTCGGGCATAAAGTTGCCGAGGGCGAAAGAGGCTTGCGGTTCGCGGGCCGCTCGTCGCGTGTATTTTTGAACGACAACAACACGTCGCAAATGGGGGCTATGGAGAACACGGTGCGAAATATGGTTCAACAACTACGTCTTCGTTGGCTTTCAGTGCTGATTGTGCCGCTAACGACTTTGTCCATGGGCGGCTGTCCTCCGACAACTCCGGGTGGGGGCGGCACGGCCAGTGTTACTGTCACAATTGCCCCGGCAAACAGCGGCACGGTGGCCCAATCCGCCAGCGGCAACGAGGTCACCCTCGAAGCCACGGCGAATACTAACTTCAAATTCGATCATTGGAGCGGTGCCACATTGACGGATCCGACTTTGAATCCGATCACCGTGGACGCTACGCAGATCCCCTCCCTTACCGCGAATTTCACAACAGAACAGGGCCCAGGCTCTCCGGCCGATCGCGATCATGACGGTGTGCCCGACGCGACGGACCATTGTCCGGATACTCCCGCCGGCGCCGGTGCGGTAGATGCCAATGGATGCGCTGCAAGCGAGCGTGATGCCGATGGCGACGGCGTTCCGGACAGCATCGACACGTGCCCAGGAACACCAACCACCGTGACCGTCGACGCGAATGGCTGCCCGGTGAGCGCACCCGGCACGCCCGACGACGATGCTGACGGCGTTCCAAATGATATTGACCAATGCCCGAACACAGCGGCCACTACAACTGTGGACGCGAACGGCTGTGCGGCTTCGCAACGCGACAGCGATGGCGACGGAGTGAAGGACAATCTCGACCAATGCCCGGACACACCCACAGGAGCAACCGTGGACGCGAATGGTTGCGCGCCGAGTCAGTTGGATTCCGACGGTGACCGCGTGACGGATAATCTCGACCTTTGCCCGAACACCCCGGCTAGAACACCCGTTGACGCAAATGGATGCCCCATTACGGGCGGAGGCGGAGGCGGCGGCGGCGGAGCCGTTTGCGGAAACCACATCGTCGAAGCGGGTGAGCAGTGCGATGACGGCAACACTGTGAGCGGCGACGGATGCAGCTCGACATGCCAGAATGAGACTCCGGCCGTGTGCGGCAACGGCATGGTCGAGGCAGGTGAGCAGTGCGACGACGGAAACACGACTAGCGGCGACGGCTGCAGCTCGACCTGCCAAATGGAAGGCACAGCGCCGGCGAACGACTCTTGCGCCAACGCCATCGCTGCGAGTGACGGCACTGTTTCGTTCAGCACGAATTTCGCCACAACTGACGGACCCGACGAGCCCGCCACGTGCAATTTCTTCGCCAACAGCCAGGTCAACAATGACATCTGGTACGTCTACACGGCGACCTGCTCGGGACCGGCGGTCTTCAGTCTTTGCGGCAGCGAATATGATACGAAACTGGCCGTGTACAACGGCTCTGCCTGCCCGACTGATTCCCCCTTGGCTTGTAACGACGATGGATGCGGCACGGGCGTGGAGCGCGTCGAATCGCGCGTCACCCTAACGGTTACTTCCGGTCAGCAATACCTTGTACGCGTCGGCGGCTACGTCGGCGCCCGCGGCAACGGTCAGCTCACCATTGCCTGCAACGTCGATAATTGCGCTCTCGCGACCACGACTTGTTTCTCCGCCAGCCCCACCCACAAGCCCGGTTGCAGTGACGCTACTTGCTGTCACGCAACATGCGCACTCGATACCTTCTGCTGCGACGTCATCTGGGACGATTTCTGCGCGGGTGAGGCCAGCGGTGTGTGCACCGGAAATTTCCCTGCCTGTGCGGCGGGCGCTGGAGATTGCGGAACCGCCGACGGTACTCCCGGCTGCCAGGACGCCGCATGTTGCAATAAGATTTGCGCCTCGGACCCCTACTGCTGCCTGACCGACTGGGATGCCAATTGCGTGAGCGAGGCTCAGTCCGGATGCTTCCTGACCTGCAATTCCCGAGCAGGTGATTGCCTTTCGGCTCATACCGGAGCAGGATGCAGCCAGATCACATGCTGCCAGGCCGTTTGTCCGACGGACCCTTTCTGTTGCGATACGGAATGGGATCCGCAGTGTGTGGATAAGGCCAATACGCTCTGCCATTAACGAAAAGCGAGCGACGCGAACAGCGTTAACTCAAACATTGAACTCCAAAGAGGTCGCGAGAAATCGCGCCCTCTTTCTTTTCTCTTTGGCATCTGCCGGTTCAATGAACCAGGCAAATATCAGAAGTGCTGCGGAGTGTTTCTAAAGCCCGGTAAGAAGTTCGGAGACTTGGAGCCCCAGCGAATTACTAATTCTCGCCAAGGCCCAGATCGACGCGGCATTCTTACCAAGCTCCACCTGCGAAAGCTGTGATGTCGTTAGGTCCGTACGGTCGGAAAGCTGGCGGAGCGTGAGATTCTGACTCAGCCGGTGGCTACGGATGCGTTGACCGATCAAGCGGTTCAATTCCTGCTCATCGGTGTAAATAATGCCCATCCGCTGGCATGCACGGTCCACAGCCGACACAAGTTCTTCCTGCTTGAACGGCTTGGCAATGTAGTCGCAGCTACCCCGACGCATCGTCTCGGTAGCGCTATCCAAATCCGGATAGGCAGTCATCACAATACAACTCATTCGCTCGTCGATTTTCTTGAGTCGCTCGACCACGTCGACACCGTCCATCGCAGGCATCCGAAGATCGACCAACGCCACCTGAAAAGACTCTTCCTCGGCAGTCTGGATGGCCTTCTCCGGATCGACAAAGGTTCGGGGGTCGTAGCCACGGTCTTCCAGCAAGAGCCCAACGGTTTTGCAGATTGACGGATCGTCGTCGATCACGAGCACTTTGATATGGTGTCGTACTGCCAAGTTTGTCCCTCTCGTTTTCTTGCAAAGGTGCCTGGCACGCAAATCGCGTCCAAGTACGACTGATATTAGTGCGACACTTAAAGGCTTTCAAGTTACAACGACATCCCCTGTCAAAGAGAATCTCTGTGTTCGGGGGCGGTTCACTGAACCTATTTCTTTTCAAGCTCGCTGATTGATGGTTGAATACGTTTCGCCATTTCGTCGGTGAGAGTAAAGACCCCCTGGTTGCCGCCGAATTTGGCAAAATGAGCAGATTCATTTCCACATGGCGCGGCAGCTACAAGGAGAGTTGGACTTGTAGTGTCATCAAGTTGTAACTTGACTTCCTGTTGCGGCTTATCGAGGCAAACCGAGGCCAAATCCGTGACACTGTATCCCTTGTATCGCTCGGTTTTCAAGTCTTTCACCTGGAGCAACAAGTTGTCCACCTTTTTTGCATCCAGCGGAAGGGCCGGCTCAGGGTCATAGGTCCAACCGGAGCTGGTTCTCGTGAATCCATGCCGCTGCGCGCCATTGGTGATCGAAAACTGCCTCACCTTCGCGACATCGAACGTAAAGAGTTCGGGGGTTCGATATTCGGCCATGAGTTGGTCGTAAAGGTCCATCGAGATTTCGAAGGAATTTTTCCTGTCCTGGCGGCGCATGACGAACTTTCCGCCGTGATCAACGACATCCAGCTTGATCGTAACCGGCATTTCGGGCGCGATTGTTCCATCAGCATTCTGCGCCGCGGAGTCTTTCCCGCCTCCCTCCGCAGCAGATCCGCCGTAAGTGAGTTCGACCGTTACAGCAGGTTTATCGAAGCCAACCGAAGCATTCTCGTCGGTAGCGGCCAGAATCGAGAGCCCTTTCAAATCAGCGAATGAATCCACGATCTTTTTGATGCGATCCTCGCGCAAATCGGCCTCAATTGGCGCGGTCATTCGCCATTTCCCATTCCTGGGCTCCAACGTGACCGTCATCCCTTCCGCCATTGCCGGATCATTTCGGGTGATAATAATCCGCTGGAGTCGGTCCGGCTTGATTTGGACGATGGTACGATCCCTGTACGCCGATGCAGACCGCACGAGATTAGCGACGTCGTCCACCTTCACCTTCGCAATGGAAAGACTCTCATTGTGCCGCAGGTAGACAACGCGGCGCGTCGCAGGATCGGAGTAGCCCCCCACCGTGATCCGATCGGTGCCGCCCTCGCCCGGAGAAATCAGTCGAACATCTGCCTGCGGTGCGTTAAAGCCGAAGTTGGTCATTTCATCGGGCTTGGCATCAACGAATGCTAGCGCGTTCATGTCGCGAATCGCCCGCAGCAATTCCTTGACCGCGGCGTCATCCGCCGGACTCGCGTCCGATTCAAATGACCACAGGCCGTTCTTCAAGGCGAGTATAGTGGAAGTCCCGCCGACATTGATTTCAATCTTCGTGGCGGCATCGGTGTTGGAAGTGATTAAACGCATGTCGCGCCATTCGGACGGATGCGGCATGAATTTTTCGGCCGTCGTCTTCACCAAAGTGCCGACCATCGATTCGTCATCGACGCGGGCATAGACCTTAAGCTCGTCGCCGATGGGCGATCGCGTGGACAAGTGCAACTCGTGGACGCTGTGTTTGAATTTCTGCTCTGGTGGACTTTCGGCTGATTTCTCGTCCTTTTTTTCTTCGCCCTGGTCCTTCTTGTCCGCGGAGTCGTCTTCCTTTTTCTCCGGGATCGGTTCATCGACGGTCAGGCGAATCGTGACGGGGTCGGGCTCCAGGCCAAACATCGCCAGGCGATCCTTGCCATCTTCGTACCATTGCGACAGCCGCAGGCGACCGATCAAGCGAACGATTTCGTCGATTTTCCCGGTCGCCTTGGCGATGGCCGGCGTCTGCATCATCCACTGCGTACCGGTCTTATCGAAGGTGTATGTGACTGGGGTCGATGGATTCGCACGATCGATGATTTCCAGCTTGGTTATGTTCTCCGGCGCGAAATTGAAGACTTGCGTGTCGCGATATTCAAGCGGTTTCGTTTTGAACTGCTTCCGCAAGTTCGATTTCGCAAGGACGATCGCATCGCTTCCCTTGAGCCGAACATACGTCTCGTTCTCGGAAAACGGCTTGCCGATTTCAACAGTCGAAGCCGCGTTCGCAGCGTCCGTGAGTGTCACAACCGCTTCCGGTGGGGTGAGGCCCGCCTGTGCGTCCGTCGGAGTTCCCGGCTCGCCCTTTGCGTATTTGATTTCGTATTTGAGGCCGGAAAGGTCGCGACCGATTCGCTCAACTTCATAGCTCGCCACCGGCATATCCAGTGGCGTTGTCATTCGCCAAGTCGCCGGTGCGCCTTCCCCGGAACTTTTTTTCTCAAAGACCCAAGGCTCTTTGCCCTTGAGTTCGACGACTGTCCTAGTGATATCGCCCGGCTTTTTCTCGAAAAGATCATGGACCGTGAGCGCCGTAGGCACCGGATTTGAAATTCCGACGCTGCGTTGCGGCTGCGGGCGAACGAATACCAACGCCACCACCAAACCGGCCAAACAAAGTGCTAGAAATGCAGTTGTTTTTGTGTTCATATCGCTCGGGACGCGGGCAAGGCCCGCGTTATGTAAACTCTATCGCGATCATTGCGGTGGGCACGGCCCACCCTACAATCTGACTTCGAATTTTGAACTTCGAACTTCTATCTTCTTCTGACCCACCACGCACACGCCCCGGCCACCAGTGCCAGCGCCGGCCAGCCGAAAATTGTCGCCGCTTGGACCACTGTGACCGTCGACTTCGATGGAATTCGTAGCACAGCGGCCTCGATTGGTCGCCCAAGCCCCATGGCCGCTTCGTCATCATTCAACCAGTGCAACGAATTCACGAAGAGAGTGAGATTGCCGGGATTCCGTGATCGCATCGCCAATCCCTGCGCCGCAAAGACGATTTCCCTTGCGAACGCAACATCATCCTCCGCAAAGGTCCGCGAGGAAACGACGACGATCTTCGAATCACCTTTCGTCGCCGCGACGGCGAGATCGAATGGCGGCTCAAGATCGGTATCAATCTTCGTAAGATATTCATGCTCGCTGAGCTGCGCCTGATAGGCCTGCAACTGCTTGACGCCCCAGATGCCGTCGCGCTTGGGCATGTAGATCAGGCGATCCAGTTTCACTTCCTCTGGAGCAGGCGATGCGAGGTTCAACGGGCATGATGAAGGCAGCGTCAGGCTTCGAATCAACGGATCTTTAACGATCGGATGATCGGTGGATTCCAGATCAACCATGAAGTGAAAATCCTGCCGCCCGACACGATACTTGCCCGGCTCGATGTTCATCGTTTCAATCAGGAGCGCGGACGTATCGACTATGATTCCCCATGTATTCTTGAGGTATTCTGAGTATTCATACGTCGATGGAATCGGGCCCATCGGACCCGGCGCCCAGCCGGCGACAAAAATCGCACGTCCCCCCGAAGCAAGTTGATCCAAAAGGGCCTTGCGGTGCGTTTCACCGAATGGCTGATCCTGCGGATTCGGCTGACCCATCGGATTCCGAGCGGGCGGCTCCGGCTTGAACACGACAAAAATCGTTTTCGTCGGCTGGGGGTCGATATCAGGCAGCGTCGTCTTGGTCTTTAGATCCCATTCATCAACGATGAAGTTTGCTTCCTCAAGTTGCTGCTTCAGTGCGGCGTACATCGCAGGCGGCTGACCCGGCATGAAGCCGCCCATGAACAACGGCTGCCCCCCAAATCGAACGAAAACCACCGCTGTCTGCTGCTTGTGCGTCGCACGAAGAATCGCGGAGGTCAGCTTTTCCTCACCCTTGAATCCGCGGCGCTCGAACGGTATTCGCTCACCCGCCATTTTTTCATCCACCGGCGGCCAGGTCGATGCAAAGTCAATCACCCGCGCATCCGCATCAGTCTCAACCACAATCGCATTGGACGTCGGCTTGAGCTGGTTGATCAAATCA
Organism: Planctomycetota bacterium; assembly: GCA_016200265.1. Lineage (GTDB taxonomy): Bacteria > Planctomycetota > Phycisphaerae > UBA1845 > UBA1845 > JACQFE01. The sequence goes on from JACQFE010000029.1 coordinate 7,618, forward strand.
TCGACCTTGAGCGGCTTGAGCGTCTGCAACGCAGTGGTCTCACCTTCGAGTTTCGTGACCAAATCCTGGAACCGGCTGTTCGCCTCCTGCAAATAAGCCTTCTGCGCCGCGGGCATGGCAGGATTCCGCAGAACTTCACCTGATCCGAATTTACCAATGTCCTTCAGTGTCTTGCTCAAGGCCGAATAGATGGAACGAATTTCGCTGATCGCCGCCGTGTACTGCACACTCGCGGTCGTCATCAACGCATCGACCTGCTCACGCGTGGACTGGGCCGCTGATTCGAGCCTACGAATTCCGTCATCAATCTGGGCGAGCGGAGAATCCTTCGGGCCGGCGCCCATCGTCCCCAGTGCCGTCGCCACGCGCTGAGTCTCATCTTGAAGCAGTTTTCGAATTCCGCCGTCGATCTCATTTCGATACTTATCGATGTGCTGCAAATAAGCATCGCCATCGGGCTTAAATGTTGATTTCTCGCGAAGGCGCGTGAGCAAGGCCTGATACTTCTCATGGTCCTTCAGCGGATTCGCCCAATCGGCGCTGACCTTCGAACGGTTCGTCGATTCATAAAGATCGATCAGATTTCTTGCGGCCTGTCGATAGCGAGCCTGATCCGCCTCCTCGCGATCCGTCTCAAAATAAAGCGAGGTCAGCCGAACTTTGTCATTCAGCCCGCTCAGCAATTTGGCTGTGCCTTCGCTCAAGCTGTTCACGCCCGACGAAGTCATGTCGACGCGGACAGGCTTCCAAAACGCAAAGACCTGAGCGGCGGCGACGACGCCGACGGCCAGAATCGCCATCACGAGCACGTTCGTACCGACCAGATAACGCCGCGAGGGCGACATCGCCGATGACGCGGGCGTCTGATTTTCTACTGCCATCGCCGCATCTCCAGACGCTTGACCGCAAAAAATAGAAACAGCCCCGTCAAGCTGATGAAAAAGACAAGATGATTCGTGTCGAGCATTCCGCGGACGAAGTCGCGAAAATGCGATTGCACGGAGAGCTGTTGCAAGACGACCCTCGTCCAGCCTTCGAAAAGCTGCGCGAGTGCGTCCGACGCGAAGGTCATCAGGGCAAGCAGCGCGAAGCTCAGAAGCACAGCGATGACTTGATGCTTCGTGCAGGCACTGAAAAACAGGCTCGCAGCGATATAAAGCGCCCCCAGCAAAACAAGACCCAAATAGTGGCAACCAAGCAGCTTCATATCGACGGGGCCATACATGCGAAGCAGCAATGGATACGGAAGCATCGTGATCAGCAGCACAAGGTAAAATAGAAACGCCCCGAGGAACTTGCCGAGCACAACATCGGAATCCGTCACCGGGGCCGTCATCAACGTCTCAATCGTGCCGTTGCGCATCTCTTCACTGATAAGCCTCATGGTGAGCATCGGCAGCACAAACACAAGAATCAGCACAAGCCAGAAATTCAGCATGTTTCGTAGCGAGGCCTCACCACCGGACGTGAACACGCCCAGCCCAAAAGCCAAACCGCTCGTAAACAAAAAAATTGCGATCACGGCATATGCGATCGGCGATAGAAAATACGCCCCAAGCTCACGATGCGCCAGAACGCCGACGTTACGCATTGATCGAACTCCGTTGTTTCGCTTTCTGCGCCTGCTCCGCGGTCACTTGAATGAAGAAGTCCTCCAGATTCGCTCCTTCACGACGAAGCTCGCGAAGCGTCCATCCCCGCGACGTGGAAAGCTTGAACAAGTCCTCACGAATGTCGCGATCGCCGAGAGTCTTCACGGCAAGCCGCACCCAGCCGTTGGAGGCGGCCACATCGAGGGCTTCGATTCCATCCAGCGTCTTCGCACCGCTTTCAACTTCGTTCTGCGAGGCGCGGACTTCGGCGATCACGCGACCTCCCTGCGTGCTGAATCGATTGCGAAGCTCCTGCATCGAGCCGCTGGCCACAATTCGGCCGGAAGCAATGATGATCGCACGGTCACAAGTCTGCTCGACCTCGTGCAAAATATGCGAGCTGAGCATGACAGTATGATGCTCGCCAAGCTCTTTGATGAGATTTCGCGTTTCGCGAATCTGCGTGGGATCAAGACCAATCGTCGGCTCGTCGAGAATGAGCACCTGCGGCTCGTGCATGATTGCGTCAGCGAGGCCAACGCGCTGCCGCATACCCTTCGAAAGCTGGCCGATCGGTCGATCGACAAACGCCGTCAGCCAGCATCGATCGGTCACCCGTTTGATAGCCGCAGACCGCTCGCCCCAGCCCATTCCCCGTAGTTTTCCGCGGAAATTAAGGTATTCCCGAACACGCATCTCAGGATAGAGCGGCGTGGATTCCGGCAAATAACCCACTCGCCGCCGAACTTCCATGGATTGCGAGTAGCAGTCAAAGCCCGCGATGCTCGCCGAACCGCTGCTGGCCGGATGATAGCAGCTCAAGATGCGAATCGTCGTCGTCTTACCGGCGCCGTTGGGCCCAAGAAAACCCAGTACGCCGCCGCGTTCGACCTCGAACGAAAGGTCATCAACGGCCACCAGCGAGCCGTATCGTTTTGTTAAATTCCCGACGCGAATCATTGATTTCCCATCGTTTCCCTAAGCACTCCGAGGTGGTCCGCGCAAGGACACCTCGTCACCAAATCGCCGAATTGCGTGCTGCATGGTAACTAAAAACACGCAGGTACAAACTGTCAAGAACCACTAACTTCATAATCCGTGTGCGTGTTACCTCGACGTTACTGTGCTTTTTCGAATCGAGAAAACGGAGTGTCAGCGGTTACGCAGATTCACACAGAATTGTTCGGTTCTTGGCGCTTGGAAGCGCGAAAGTTACGATTCCGGTGTGCGAACGATTGAGCAACTGATCGTGATCGGTTCGGGAAATTGGGGACTCGCTTTGGGTTCCCTGTTTTCCAATTCGCTTCCGACCCGCATTTGGACCATCAATGCCGAGGCGGCGAACGCACTCACAAAAGAGCGCGCCGCGGGATCAACTACCCCTACCTGTTCGAAGTCCATTAAGACGCTGATCTTTGAGGAGAAATTCGCGACGGACTTCGACTCCATGCGGACATTGCTCATCTTCGCGGTGCCTTCGGGCCAGGTCCGCACCATCGCGAGTGAAGTTCGCAATCACGCTCGCGCACCGCTCATCCTCAGCGTGTCGAAGGGATTTGACGCGGAGCGCCAATGCACGATGAGCGAAGTCATCAAACAGGAAATCCCGGAAGCATCCGTCATCGTGCTTACCGGCCCGACGATCGCCAATGAAGTCGCCGCCGGGAAGCCAACTCGCGCCGTCCTTGCGTGCGACAATCTCGTCCATCTTGCGATGGTTAAAAAGGCATTGCAGAACGACGTCATTGCCTTTGAAGTGAGCCGAAGTCCGACGCATCACGAAGTGCTCGCGGCTTTGAAAGGACTCGTCGCGATCGCGGCCGGCATCGCCCACGGACTTGATCTCGGCGCAAACGTCCAGGGCGTGCTCATGACCGAAGGACTCCGCGAGCTTTCCGTCGTAGCGTCATTCTTCGGAATTCCCGAGAGTGTCGCGTATGGCGTCAGCGGTGCGGGCGACCTCATCACGACGTGCATCAGCCCCGATAGCCGCAATCGCAAGCTCGGCGTCCTTCTGGCCAAGGGTCGCACGCTGCGACAGGCCTTGGATGAAGTTCACATGACGGTGGAAGGGGTGGCCATGTCGAAAACGATTGACACACTTTGGTCGCTGGATGTCTCGATCCCCCTGTTCAACTTGGTCAGCGCGATTCTTTCAGATAACGATGGCAACCCGAGCGATGCATTGCACCGCCTCATCGCGTCGCTATAGACCATGAAAGCGATCATTCTTGCCGCAGGCACAGGCCGACGCCTCGCTGAAATGGGCTGGACCAAGCCCAAATGCTTGGTTCCCATCGGATCGCCAACATCGCTCGTGGAAGGTCCACGGACGCTTCTCGACCGTGCGCTCGCGGCGTTTCATCGCGCGGGAATCAGCGAAATCGCCATCATAGTTGGCTATCAGCAAGATCTCGTAATCCATGCCGCTCGCGAAGCGAATTTGAAATCTCAAATCTCAGATCTTGGATCTGAAATCTCACATCACAAATCTCAATTCCCAAATCTCAAATTCATCTCCAACCCCCATTTCGCGACTACGAACACTCTCTATTCCCTCTGGCTCGCTCGCGAATATCTTTGCGGCGACACAATTCTTCTCAACAGCGACTTGCTGTTCGATTCGCGAATTCTCGAGCTCCTCGTGCGCGGCGAATCAAGCGCCCTTGCCATCGACGTGCATCCCTGTGGCCTCGAAGAAGTGAAAGTCCTCACGGACGACGCTGGCCGCATTACGCAACTTGGAAAGGATGTTCCAATCGAGGATTCCCGTGGCGAATACGTTGGACTGGGTCGCTTGAATGCCGCGGCTTCTCTTGCCATGCGGAAAGTACTCGAACAAAAAATGAACAGCCCGACGTCACAGAATCGATCAAATTCGAGTGTAGCACAAGTTTACGAAGTCGCCTGCATTTTCTACGAATCCGCGCTGAATGACATCCTCAGCAATCATGCTGTCGTCGCGGCGCCCACCGGCGATCTCGTGGCCATCGAAATTGACACTCCGGAGGACTATGAACGAGCACTACGCCTGAGTCATCGCATCGGGATTGATAATTGAAGTACTTGGGCCAATACCGCCCCAGACGGGGAAAGATGCTCAAGCAGTCCCAAGAAAAGTTGCAAATTTCATAATACTGTGGGAACTTGGAGATCTGACTTTTGTATTTGCCAGGACGATTGATCACGGATACGCATGGCTCATTTTACGAAAACGAACTTCGAACTTGGAATCGCTCGCGCAACCCTTTCCCGCCCCGACCTTCACAACGCCTTCAACGAGGTGATGATCGCCGAGATCACCGAGGCGTTTCGGGAGCTAGGCAAACGCGATGACGTGCGCGTGATCGTTCTGGCGGGCGAAGGGAAATCATTTTGCGCCGGGGCGGACATCAATTGGATGAAAAAAATGGTGAGCTACACGTTCGACGAGAACGTGAAGGACGCCGACGCGATGGCCACCATGCTTCGCACCATCCGCGAATGCCCCAAGCCGGTCATCGCCCGCGTGCACGGGGCCGCATTCGGCGGAGGCGTCGGGCTGACGGCCGCGTGCGACATCGCCGTCGCGCTTGAATCCGCCGTGTTCTGCCTCAGCGAAGTGAAGCTCGGCATCATCCCCGCGGTCATTTCACCGTATGTGTTGGAAAAAATCGGCGCGGGCGAAATGCGACGCTATGGCCTCACCGCCGAAAAAATCTCCGCAAGCGAAGCACGCCGCATCGGGCTGATTCATGAAGTCTTCGCCACCGAAACGGACATGGACGCATGGATCGAGAGCACGTGCGAGTTACTGCAATCCAACGGGCCAAATGCACTTGCGGCCGCGAAACAAATTTTCACTGAAGTCGAAGGCGTTCCCTGGGACGATGTGCAGAAACGCACCACGCGAAAGATTGCCGAGCTTCGCGCATCACGCGAAGGTCAGGAAGGTCTCAAGTCATTCCTCGAAAAACGCAAACCTAATTGGGTCACCGGTGAATCACGCGATTAGGAGTCTGCTGTGGCGTCACCCCTTGTGGGTGACGCCGAAATTTCGTCGTCGGGGACAAGCCCCGACGCCACACATGAGTGCATCAGTGCCAATCACTGGCACAAGAGCTGCCAATGGCACTCATCTATTCTCGAATCAACTGCTCGCGCTTTCGCTCATTGCGACCATCGGGCGCGACTGATTCAGCTTGCGACGCAGGAACGGCCTGAGCCGCTCGAATTCCGCCGCGATCGCGCGATCCCCCAGCAAACAGCAGATTTGTTCGCCGATGGCGAGCGCTCCGACGTAATCGCAACTTTTCACGAGCTCCACAAACGCTTTTCGCAGCGGCGCTTCGGTACGGTCGGCTAAATCCTCAAGCTGGGCTTTGAGCGGTAGCAGCTCAATCGCGTCGGCCGTATCCACCATCGCGGAATAGACCTCGCGGCATGCCGCCAAATCACCGTCCCTCAACGCCTTCTTCCAGGTCCGCAGAAGATTCCTTGTGGACGCGCCGCCGTTTGCTTCCGAATGATGATCTTCTGCGAGCAATCGCAATGCAGGAGCAGGAGGCGATGCCGGCGCAATCCCATCACCCGCAGGCGGCGGCTCATGCTCCATCGTTCGCAGGAGCCTGGGATACGCGTGGCGATCCAACGTTGCAGCAGTCAGCGCTGCGGGATCACCTCGACCAACGGCCGCCAGGTCGAGCAGTTCCGATCGCTCCGCTGCCGCGTTCAACACCTCTGTGCTTCCACTTCCCATGCCGGAAGTGGCGTTGCCGGCGTTCGCCATCGAATTGGCTACAGCCGCTGCAAGTTCACCCACTCGCACGTGCAACTGATCGACTCGCGAACGAAGCCGGGAAACCGTTGAATCCAACCCCGCCATGACGCCGGTCAGCATCAAGAGAATTCTCAGCACGACCGCGATCGCAATGGCCCCGCTGATAATGATGAAGCCGAGGAAAGTGCCCAGCCGGTCCCCCTGAACCGCGGAGGCGGCCGCCAGAATGAACCCCACCACCACGTACAGCGCCGTGACGACGTAAAGCGTCTTTCGATTTTGCCTGAGTGAATCCATTACCACGGCGACACTTCCTCCGTGAATCTGTATCTATCCCATCAAGTGCCATTATGTGGCACTGTCAGCGGCACAAATGTCTCGCCCGGCCCATCGCCCCTCGGAGATTCACGTTTCGGGCGTTCGAATCCAGAGAGCGAGCTTGCCACCGGCACCGATACTTCAAGCCAAAGGCAGCAATCGTGCGTTCGCACGCGGGCGTCATGCATGCCGGCCGGCAACAAAACCGTATCACCAGTTCCAAACGGAATCGCTTCGCGAATCCCCTCGCACGCGATGCTACCATTCCCCTCAAGAACGATCCATATCACCATTTCTTCGTACGGGATCACTTGCTCGACGCCGGCGGCCATCCGGACCCGCTCGATCACGAACGAGTCGCAGCGGATGAGGCTCGTGACCGTCGTCCACAAGCTGGCGACGTGCTGCTGCCCTTCGTGCACCGGATCGACCGGTTCGAGCGTCGCGCTCGCAAGGGCCTGTTCAATGTGCAATTCCCGCGGCCTGCCTGTCGAAGAATCAACCCGGTCCCAATCGAAGAGTCGGTATGTGATATCCGATGGCGTCTGAACTTCGGCCGCAAGAATCCCGCCACCAAGGGCGTGAATCGTCCCGCTCGGAAGATAGAAGGCGTGCCCAGGTCGGGCTGGTAGACAATCCAATGCCTCAACCAATCGGTGTTCGGACAGCGCCGCCTTGAGCTCCTTCACTTCGACACCCGGCTTGACCCCCCTGTAAATACACGCACCCGGCTGAGCTTCAATCACATACCAAGCCTCATGTTTGTAGGGGATTCGTTCCGCCGATTGACTCGCAACCTCCGAACTTGGATGGACTTGGACGCTCAGCGGCTCGGCCGCGTCGAGAAATTTGATCAGAAGTGGAAAGCCGCCATCTGTGAGTTTAGCCTGCCCGATTAACCCGCTGCCCCAAAGCCTGACGATTTCAGTCAAAGTACGGCCATTTTCCGGCCCAACCGCTACGATCGACTGCTCAGACCCAAGGTCGCAAACTTCCCACGATTCCCCGATCCTCCCAGCACCGGCGGTTTTTTTTCCCAACCGCGTTCCAAGGTGGTCACTTCCCCAAATCCGGGACTTTAGAATCGGTTCGAAGATGAGCGGGTATACAGTCACGGTACGTGGCCGCGATTCTAGCGATTTTTCAAGAAGCGTCGCGGCCAGGTGAATTTCGGACAGTCAGCCGACAAGATTCTCCGAACGAACGGGAGCAGCTTTCGCTTTGCTTGAATGAAACAACGCGGGTAACGTGATTACGGCCAATTTTTGGAGGAATTCATCGATGAGCGACCAACCGACCGCGCCGAAACCGGAAATGATCACGTTCGACGACTTCGCGAAGATCAAGCTACGCGTGGGCCGCGTAATCTCCGCCATGGATCACCCAAACGCCGACAAGCTCCTTGTCCTCAAAGTGGACCTTGGGACCGAACAGCGGCAGATTTGCGCCGGAATCAAGGGATTTTACACGGCCGATCAGCTCGTAGGGAAGAACATCATCCTTGTTGCGAACCTCGCACCGCGAATGATGCGGGGGCAGGAAAGTCAGGGAATGCTCCTCGCGGCCTCCGATGCGGATCGCACAAAAGTCATCGTCTTATCCCCCGAATCCGATATTGAACCGGGCAGCATCGTTTCATGAATCGTGCCTATGGATCGTAAACAAGGTCATCATCGATGTCTCCAGTTCGCCGTGATTTTCACGTCCGGAATGGTCGTTGCCGCCTGCAACAAGGCTCAATATTACAAGAAGACGGCAGAGCGTGAGGACCGAATCGATCACATGTTCGAGGGCATTCAAAAACGTGAGGCCGCCCGTCCCGAGCACATCGACCACCTCATTGAGAACATCGAAGAATCCGAGGCCCGCCGACCGGAAAACCTGGAACGGATTCGCGAACTCTTCGAAAAGGACTACGAAAGAAACTGCTACAACTGGTGCGGCGAGGGCGCTGAAAAACGCCGCGAATACCTCCGCAAAATGGTCCGAGGCCAACCTGAGAACATCGCTGGCACTTGGGGAAAGATGGTCTATTAGACCGATTGCCAGATTTGCCCTTTTTTCGACCTCCCGTATAATCGTCTCCTGCTTGGTGCGATTGGCACCATCTGAATTGGACAACGATGGGGAATCTCGATCCCGAGCTATTGCGGATACTGGTCTGTCCGATGACGCACGCGCCGCTGCTGCAGGTCGGGGATTGGTTGTATTCCACGGACTCGGCGACGAGGCGAAAGTACCCGATTCGCGACGATATTCCGATCATGCTGATCGAGGAATCCAAAGTCGCGGACCCTGAGGAATTCGCCAAGGCGGTGCCGCAAAACGTGCGAACGTCAGCCGCCCAGGCGGCGAAAAGTCATTGATCGAAAGCGAGAATGAATGGTCACGGAAAACGGAAAACAATTTCGTACGCGGGAACGCTTTCCAGAGCGGGTCGGGCCCGATTGGGTCGGCCCTATTGTTGACTACAAGGAAATCGAGTTGCTTCGGAAGTTCCTGACGGCCAGCAGCAAGATGATGTCGCGCAAACGCGCCGGCGCATCCGCCCAGGAGCAGACCGCTCTCCGCCGCGCCATCAAACGCGCTCGTTTCATGGCCTTGATCCCCTATCGCGGCGCGTAAAACGCGATTCCAAGTTACCCGTGGTCTGAATCTGTTTGATCTGGGACCGACTTTCCAGTCGGTCCTATTTTTTGCGCGTTATTCGTGCGGCCCAGACTGCGAGCGCTTCGCGGTTAATCTTCGCATTATGACGAACGTCGACGGGAAGTCGCCGTCGAAAAAGAAAATGTCTAATTCGACTAGTCATCGAATGCTTCATTGCAAGCGCTGCCAATTCCGTCTTGAGTCGGCGACGGTCCACCAGCCAGCGATTCGGCTCGACAACGATGGCCGGGACTTGTTGTCCACGAGAGCCAACGCCCACCAACGCGCATTGATGGACCGCCGGATGTTCATTGAAGATGGGTTCCACGCACTCGGTAAAGAGCGTCCCCGCGGAAGTCTCCACACGGTGGTTTTTTCTCCCACAGAACCAAAGCCGGTCCTGCTCGTCAATGTATCCGACATCCCCCATTCGATGCCATATCGTTTCACCGTCTTGGATTTTCGCTCGGGCCGTAGCCTCCGGCTGATTGAAGTATTCATGCGTGACCGGCTGGCCGCGTACGACAATTTCGCCGACTTGACCGCGCTCCATCAGAAGCTCATCCGACCAATTCGCAATTGGGTTATCATTAATTCGGATGATTCTCACTTCAATGCCGTCAAAGAGGCGACCCACGCAAGTGCCGACTCCAATTCGCGTCTCCTCAAGAGTTTCACCAGTCACAATCCGCCCGGAAATCGTGCAAACCGGCAATGCTTCGGTGGCGCCGTAAGGAGTGTGTACGTCAGCGGCGGAATCGAGGACTTGATGCAATTCCTCAATTGTCCGCGACGGCACTGGCGCACCGGCGATCAGAATGCGCCGCAGCGTCGGCAGCCTAATCGCACGGTCCACGCAATAGCGCGCGATGCGTCTCCAAACCGCCGGCGACCCAAACGTGTTTGTGACCCCATGAGTCTGGATCGCATTGACAATTCTCCTGGGATTCGCGCGAACCGGACGAGAAGGGTCCATTTCGGGAATCACGACCGTCATGCCCATCGCGATGCTGAACAATCCAAATAACGGAAACGTGGGCAGGTCAATTTCTCCCGGCTGAATTCCGAACTGAGCCTGAATCATCCGCACCTGGGCGTCGAACATGCCGTGCGTGTACACGACGCCCTTGGCCGGACCCGTGCTTCCGCTTGTAAACAGGATCGCTGCAATTTCATCGCGATGGGTCGCTGCCATTTCGAATTGATCACTCGACCGATCGGCCAATTCTTTCAATGTGGGACCGCCCCAAAACCAGCGCCGCCCCACCGTCACGACATGTCGCACGCTCGCAAACACTCGCGGGCTGAGCACGCGAACCGCATGAGCAGCCGGAATACCGACGAATGCCTGCAGCTTCACGTCCTGCACGCATTCCAGAAGTCGTCGGACGCCCATTCCTGGATCGATCATCACCGGTACCACGCCACACTTGAACATCGCGAAAACAAGGCCAAGGAACTCTACGCCGGGGCGAACCATCAACATCGTCCGCGTCCCTCGCCCGATCCCCGCCCCGTTCAACGCATTCGCGTATTGATTTGAGAGTCGTTCGAGCGATGCGAACGTAACGGATACCTGACCTTTCGAACCCAGACCCGCGTGTTCACGGGATGGAATGACGGCCAATTGATCGGGCGTGGCCTTCGCCCGCGCCCCCAGATGAGACGCGATATTGAACACGTCATTGTTGAAGACGCTCTGCGCTGTCTCTCTCACCTGGCAATTGCTGACAATCACGTGCATATCGTAGAGCGCCGCCGGAGATTCTTACACCCCACTGCATTTCCAGAGCCGCGACCGTCAGGGAGCGGACCATTCGCGGCAAAATCTCACGCGAGGCTCGCAATTGATGCAAATTGACCTGTTGGTACGATCTAGTATGGGTATGGTTCGAATTCGATTCCAAACCGTCGTGATCGCGTGCATCGCTGCGGCAAGCGGTGGTGCGACGACGAGCATAGTTCAGGCCGGTCCGCCGCTTGAATCCGAACTTCGAGCCGCACTTTCCCATCTCCCGCAGCGAGAAGCGGTCGTCGGGGCTTGCGTCGTGGACCTTACCGCCGGCCGGACCATTTTCGAGCTCGGAGCGGACCAGCCGCTGATGCCCGCCAGCACCATGAAGCTCTTTTCAATATCCGCGTCACTCGCCGAACTGGGGCCTCAATTCCAATTTCAGACCATCCTGGGATTTGACGGTACGAACTTGGTCGTCGTGGGCGACGGCGATCCCGGATTCGGTGATGAAAAAATTCATCACCGGCACGGTGAGTCGCCCAATGCTACGTTCGAGCGATGGATCGACGCCCTTCAGCAGGCCGGCGTCACCGCAATTCGCGGCGATTTGATCTACGACGAATCCATCTTCGACGAGCAACGCATCCACTCGACGTGGGAACGCGGCGATCTCGACAATTGGTACGCGGCGCCGGTCAGTGGATTGAACATCAACGATAATTGCCTGGATATTCGAGTGACTCCGGCGAGGTCGCGCGGCAGCTCGATGCTTGTTTCGATGACCCCGGAAAATCATCTCGCCAGGATCATCAACACCGCGGTCGCCGGCGGACGCGGCGAACCCGCACTCAATCACGCCTTCGATTCAATGGAATACAAAATCAGCGGTCATTGTCCACGAGCCTGGACATTCGGACCGGTTTCGTTTCCTGATCCTGGTCTGTTATTCGCGGATTCCCTGCACACCGCATTGGCTCGCCGGGGAATCACCGTGGCCGGCAAAATCCGTCAGGCAAGAGTGCGCCAGGCCGATGGCTCATTACCGCAAACCATTCGTATCATCGCGAAGCACGCGACTCCGCTGACCGATTGTCTTACCCGTGCTGGCAAGGACAGCCAGAACCTGTTTGCGGAATGTCTGCTGAAGCGCGCCGGATATGCGTGGGCCAAGCGACAAGGCCTATCGGATCCGCGCGGAAGCTGGACCAATGGCGGCCACGCCGTCGCCGGACTGTTGGGGCGATTGCATGTTTCCGCCGATGGACTCAATGTGGCCGATGGATCAGGCTTGAGTCGTTCGAATCATTGCACGGCGCGGCAACTATGCGGTCTCTTGGCCGCCTCCTATTCCCAACCTTTTGGTCCCACGCTGCACGATAGTCTTGCGGTGGCCGGCATCGATGGATCGCTCAAGAAGCGACTCAAGAACTCCGACGGCCGCATTCACGCCAAGACCGGAACCATGCACGGCATTCGCACCCTCGCGGGCTATGTCGATGGCGACAATGCTCCTCGATTCGCCTTCGCGGTCATGTTCAATGGATACAAAGGCGGCGCCGGTCCTTACAAGGAAATTCAGGATCGATTCTGCAGAATTCTCGAAAATGAATGCGAAACACAGGCGGTCGGGGGTTCACGGACGCTCACGGCCGTGCCCGGCCGATAGGTATCGATCACAAGCCATTTTCTGTAAACGATCAGGCAATTCCGATTCGAAACGTAACCATCACGTCGTCATCGGAACCGCACGTTCCACCCAGCGATTCATAGAGTTTCATGGCTGAGGCATTCGAGCGACTTGTGAGCACCCAACCTTCGGAGCAATTCAATTCCTTTGCAAGTTCCAGCGTCTGATGCATGAGCAATTTCCCAATCCCTCGCTGTCGATAATCCCTTCCCACGCCGACTTCATTGATCCAAAGCTCGTGTTTCGGCTTGTCCGGATGGACATAATGAACCGCTGAAATGAAGCCCACCACAAGCCCGTCGTCCATCGCAACAACCAGATGGTGTCGGGGATCAGCGAGAAACTCTCTTGTCCTTGCGGGGTCAAGCGAATCGTCGAACACCCCCGCCGCGCAATTTTCCAGGAGCTTTTCACTCCCCGCGCGAAGCACCTGGATCATCACACCGTCCGTCAATTGGGCACCCCTTACCAACTGACGGAAAGCCTATTCCGGCTCAGAACTCGATTGTGACTCTGGGGCATTCTGGTCTCCGGGCGAAATCGGTTCGCTGATGGAATACGTTCCATCGAGCCACCGTCCGAGATCGACCATCTTGCACCTCTCGCTGCAAAACGGACGAAACGGAGCATCCTCTCGCCGCGCCACGGCGTGAGTTTTCTTGCAGGTTGGACACTCATACGTCGGCATGGTCGACTCGATGGTTTCAATTCCCATGGCGCTTCAGCGTTTCTTTTTGGATGGCTTGGCCGGAGCGGCCGCGGGTTTCGCCGGGGCGTCACTCTTCGTGGATGTGGTCGTCGATTCCGAGCTGCTGGTGGAGGTCGCGGTTTTTTCCACGGCCGATGCTTTGTCTTCGTTCTTTGGCTTGCCCGCGTTTGATTCCGATTCAGCGGCCTTCTTATAGCCGTCGCTTCGGTAATCGGTGATGTAAAAGCCCGATCCCTTGAAAATCAAACCGCCTCCGGTGCTAATTCGCCGCGTCACCGCCGCATTGCACTTGCACGGATGCGGGTCGTCCTTCCGTAATTTCTTGCGCGGCGCCTCGGTAATCGGCTGAAACAGCTCAAATACCTTGCCGCAGGTGTTGCACTCATACTCGTACGTCGGCATCAGTCACTCCAATGTCGTCATTCTGAGGCACGCCTTCAGACGGGCCGTTGAATCTCGGCAACGAGATACTTCGCTACGCTCAGCATGACGAAAATACGGTCGCCGCCTCTTAGCCTCTACATGTTAGGCATTGGTTTTCTCGGGTGCCGTTGCCACCACAACCCGCGCCGGTCGCAACACCCGGTCACGAAGCTTGTAACCCCCCGCGACTTGTTCAAGCACGGTGCCCGGTTCGGCATCCTTCGTCGGCTGTTGCATCAGCGCCTCATGAATCGCGGGATCAAACTTCTTACCTCGCGCCTCGATCGTCTCCAATCCAAAATCCCTAAGCGCCTTCTTTAAGTTCGTATGAATCAGCTTGACGCCATTTCGCATCGTTTGCGTATCCTCCGAACTCTCCGCCGCCGTAAGCGTGCGATCGAAATCGTCCACCACGTCCAGAAGTGATTTCATCAACTCCGCGTTCGCGAATCGAACGGCCTCACTTCGTTCAGACGCCGCGCGACGCTGAACATTCTGCAAGTCCGCCTTGGCACGAAGCAACGAATCCTCAAGACTCGAAATTTTCGCCTGCAATTCAGACGATTCGCAGGTCGCAGTGGCCGTCTCGGCAGAAGAGGTCTCAACAGCGCTCGCTCCATCAGCCTTCGGCGCCTCGCGAATCTCATTTTCATGTTGTGATTTGGACTTCATGCTCACACCCTTTGCACGTCAATCACTGACCCAGCCCGCCGATGTAATCCTTGAGTTTGTCAAAAAAACCCCTGGATTCCGGCATCACGGATCGGTCTTCGGTCTTCGAGAAATCGCGGAGAATCTCTTCCTGTCGCTTATTCAATTTTTTCGGGATCTCGACCAGTATCTGAACCAGTTCATCCCCGCGACGACCATTTCGCAGATCCGGCAAACCCAGATCGGGCATCCGATACACCTGGCCATGCTGACTGCCGGCCGCAATCTTTAGCTCCGATTTCCCATCCAGCGTCGGCACCTCGACGACTGCCCCAAGCGCCGCCTGCGTGAACGAAACCGGCATGCGCAACACGAGATCGTTCTCATGCCGCTCAAAAAACGGATGCGGTCGGACACGCACGCGGCAGTGCAGATCACCTCGCGACGCTCCGTCTTCGCCCGGCTCACCTTCGCCTCGCACGCGTACCATCTGACCCTCGTGAATCCCCGCCGGAATCTGCACGTTGACCACGCGATCCTTCATCGCACGCCCCGAACCGCGGCATTTCTTGCAGGGTGTCGAAATCGTCGAACCGCGACCCTTGCACGCCGGACACGTCGTGATAACGCGCCCGAATAGTCCCGCAAGACCACCCGTCTGCTCCACTTGCCCATAGCCGCCGCACGTGTTGCACGTGCGAGCTTTCGAGCCCGCCGCAGCCCCACTTCCCTCGCACTCCGCGCACAAATCCTGCCGCGTAAATTCAATGGTTCGCTGGGTCCCCTTGGCCACATCCGCCAGCGTGACTTCGACTTCCGTTTGCAGGTCCGCGCCGCGCGACCGCCTTCGACCACCGCCGCCCATGCCGAAGATGTCGTTGAACATCGAAAAGATGTCCTCGACCCCCATGCCGCTGAAATCGTGGATTCCCGCGCCGCTCAACCCCGCATGGCCGAATTGATCGTAGCGCTGCCGCTTGCCGTGATCGGAAAGAACTTCGTAGGCTTCGGCAGCCTCTTTGAACTTTCCTTCCGCGTCGGTCTCGGAGTTGCGATCGGGGTGATACTTGTGCGCGCAGCGGCGATACGCTTTCTTGATTTCCTCTTCGGTCGCGGTTTTCGTGACACCGAGGACATCGTAGTAATCACGTTTTCCTGTCGCCACCGCCATGTTCCCAATCCGCCAATCAGATACGAGCCGCGGGTTCCAGCCCGCGCGACCGGCTTTTTCCATTCATGCGAAGGGCGGACTCCGAACCTCGGACCCCGCCCCGCGCCGATTCCTTGCTTCTTTCTCTATTATCGAATCGCTTTCTCGATCTTCTTCGCGTCTTCCTTCAGCTCCGTCACGAGCACTTCCGTCGTGAGCATGAGCCCGGCGATGCTGGCCGCACTCTGCAACGCTACCCGCGCGACCTTGGCCGGATCAATGATGCCGGCCTTCACCATGTCGGTGAACTCTTCCTTGCGAACGTCATACCCAAAGCTACCGGACTTTTCGAGAATCTGCTCGACGACAACGTCGCCTTCCTTGCCACTATTGTCGACCAGTTGGCGAGTCGGCGCTCGAAGAGCCCTGAGGATGATACTCGCACCCATACGCTCATCGCCTTTGGTCGATTCGCTGACTTTCTGTACCGCCGAAATTGCTCGCAGAAATGCGACACCGCCGCCGGGGACGATTCCCTCTTCAGCTGCGGCCTTGGTCGCGTGGAAAGCATCATCCACGAGGTCCTTTCGTTCCTTGACCTCGATCTCCGTCGCGCCGCCGACGCGAATCACCGCCACACCGCCTGTCATCTTCGCCAGCCGCTCTTGCAGCTTTTCGCGATCGTAATCACTCGTCGTCTTTTCAATTTGCGCTCTGATCTGCTCGCAGCGAGCCTTTAGTTCCGTCTGCTTGCCGGCGCCTTCAATGATCGTCGTATTGTCCTTATCAATGACGACTTTCTTGGCCGTGCCAAGATCACGCGTCGTGATGTTTTCAAGCTTGATGCCGAGGTCTTCGCTGATCAGCTTGCCGCCGGTAAGCGTGGCGATATCGCCCAGAATCGCTTTGCGACGATCGCCAAAGCCCGGCGCCTTCACGGCGCAACAGCTCAGCACGCCGCGCATTTTGTTCACCACGAGCGCCGCAAGCGCCTCCCCATCGACATCTTCCGCGATCACGAGCAGCGGTCGACCCGCCGTCGCCACACCTTCAAGCATGGGAACGAACTCGCGAAGATTGGAAATCTTCTTTTCGTAAATAAGGATCAGCGGGTCCTTCAGCACGCATTCGAGCGAACCTGGATTCGTCATGAAATAGGGCGACAGGAAGCCTTTATCGAACTGCATGCCGTCGACGACTTCCTGCTCGGTCGTCAGTGACTTGCCCTCTTCGATTTCCACAACACCTTCGGTGCCGACAGCCTCGATCGCCTTGGCCAGCATTCTGCCGATTTCCTCATCGCCATTCGCCGAAATCGTCGCGATTTTCGCGAGATCGTCGTTTGAGCGGACCTTCGTCGAGAGCTTGTTGATCGCTTCCACGGCGGCTTCGACTGCCTTGTCGATTCCGCGCTTGAGTGCCATCGGATTAGCACCGGCGGACACTGACTTAAAGCCTTCGCGATAAATCGCTTCCGCGAGAACCGTCGCCGCGGTCGTGCCGTCACCAACCTCGTCGCTGGTCTTGTTGGCGACCTGATTGATGAGCTTCGCGCCCATATTTTCAAACGCCCCGGGCAGCTCGACTTCCTTGCTGACCGTCACGCCGTCTTTCGTCACTCGCGGCGAACCGAACGACTTCTGCAAAATCACGTTGCGACCGGTCGGACCCATCGTGACCTTGACCGCGCTTGCCAATTTGCCGAGGCCCTCAAGTATCTGGTGCCGCGCTTCCTGCGAGAACATCATTTGTTTTGCCATCGTTGAATCGCTCCAATTTGCTACTGGTTGACAATCGCCAGCAGGTCGCTTTCTCGCGTCACCACCAATCGATCCGCGCCGAAGTCCACTTCGGTGCCAGAGTATTTTCCATAAAGAACTTCGTCGCCGACTTTGACCGTCATCGGAGCACGCTTGCCGTTCTTGAGAATCTTGCCCGGGCCGACCGCGACAATCGTGCCGCGCTGCGGCTTTTCCTTGGCCGTATCGGGCAGAATGATCCCGCCGGAAGTCCGCTCATCGGCCTCATTTGATTGAATAAGTACGCGATCCTCCATGGGTTGAAACTTCACGCTCGTCTTTGACTTTGCCTTTGGTGCGATTGCCGTTGCTGTCGCCATCGAATCTATCCTCCGTTACAAATATCACCTTAGCGCCTTCATCTCTCGCGCCCAATTTCTTTTCTATCTTCTAACTTCTATCTTCGAACTTCCAAGCGTCTTTCGCTCTTCGCCATTCGCAATTCGATCTTCCCTAGTAGTCCATATCCTCATCCATGCCCGCCGGAGCGTTCTCGTCACCCGCATCCTTATCCTTGGGCTTCTCCGCAATGCACACTTCCGTGCTCAAGAGCACGCGTGCCACGCTACTGGCATTTTCCAACGCACATCGAACCACTTTCGTCGGATCGATTACGCCGTCTTTGATGAGGTCAGTGTATTCACCGGTGTCGGCATTAAAACCAAATGATCCGCTCTTTTCCGTCACGCGATGGATCACAACACCCGGCACATGACCGGCATTGCTGGCGATCTGACGCAGCGGCGCGCTAAGCGAATCCCGAATGATTTCCACTCCCGTTTGCTCATCGCCTTTGAGCGAAAGCTTATCCAGTGCCTCAATGCAACGCACCAGCGCCACGCCGCCGCCCGGTACAATGCCCTCTTCCAGTGCCGCGCGAGTGGCATGAAGCGCATCTTCGATTCGCGCCTTCTTTTCCTTTAGTTCTGTTTCCGTGGCCGCTCCCACGTTGACCTGCGCCACGCCGCCGGACAGCTTCGCCCGACGCTCTTCGAGTTTCTCGCGATCATAATCGGAAGTTGTCGTCTCGATGGTCTGCGAAATCTGCTTGATGCGTGATTGAATTTGGTCCGTGGAGCCCGCGCCTTCGATGACTGTCGTGTTGTTCGCGTCGATGTGAATTTTCT
The DNA here is from genome assembly GCA_016200265.1 of Planctomycetota bacterium. Taxonomy (GTDB): domain Bacteria; phylum Planctomycetota; class Phycisphaerae; order UBA1845; family UBA1845; genus JACQFE01. Next base: position 26,217 of record JACQFE010000029.1, read on the forward strand.
TCGCCTGGCCCAGTTCCTTGGCGGTCACGTTTTCAAGATCGATGCCCAGGTCTTTCATGATCGCCGTCGCGCCGGTCAGAATCGCAATGTCTTGCAACATTTCTTTGCGACGATCGCCGTACCCCGGCGCCTTGACCGCGCAGACTTCGAGGATCCCGCGAAGCTTGTTGACCACCAGCGTCGCCAGCGCCTCACCCTCGACATCTTCCGCGATAATGAGCAAAGGTCGCTTCGCCTTCGCGACTTTCTCGAGTAGCGGCACGAGCTTGGGCACGTTGCTGATCTTGTCCTCAAAGACAAGTACAAACGCCCGCTCCAAAGTGCATTCCATTTCGTTTTGATTGGTGATGAAGTGCGGCGACAGGAACCCGCGATCGAATTGCATGCCCTCAACCACGTCGATCACTGTCTCGGAAGTTTTCCCTTCCTCAACCGTAATCACGCCGTCCTTGCCGACCTTTTCAAAGCAGTCTGCGAGCAGCTTTCCGATCGTCTCGTCATTGTTCGCGGAGATGCGGGCCACATTGACGATGTCATCACGCTTATTCACTTTCACCGGCCGCGACATGTCCTTGAGCGCCTGCACGACCGTTTTCACCGCCTTCGAAATTCCGCGATTGATGGCGAACGCATCTGCACCGGCCGCGATATTGCGAAGGCCGTGCTCGAAGATCGCCTCCGCCAGCACCGTCGCGGTAGTCGTGCCGTCGCCGGCAACTTCACTTGTCTTACTGGCGGCCTCTTTCACCAACTGGGCCCCCATGTTCTCGTATTTATCCGACAGCTCAACCTCTTCGGCCACCGTCACGCCGTCTTTGGTGATCGTCGGCCCGCCCCAACCCTTGTCGATGACCGCGTTTCGTCCGCGAGGACCCAGCGTCGCCTTCACCGCCGACGCCAGCTTTTGCACACCACTCCAAAGGGCCTTACGTGCGTCCTGCTCATAGGCCAGTTGTTTGACTGCCATATCTAGCGCCTCCTCGTGTGTCGTTCGGATTCAATCGATGAAAACCCCGCGCTCTCGCTTGGGGTTCGGATTTCTTTGGACGAGTCCACTGATCCAAACCCGGAGCTCGAGCGACGGGCCAACTCATTGCCGTAGCTAGACCGCATTCTTGCGGCCAACTTACACATAGCAAGCCCCGCGCCAACCCCCAACGTCAAAATCTCTCGCTCATAAAGATTTGCTGCTGCAAAACTTACGAGCGGAATCGAAGAACGGGCTGTGAATTCGGTGCGCTGCCAGCTTGGCAGAAGCAGGCCCCCTATCGCCTCCACAATGCCAATTTGACAGCGAGGCAAATTTCCGAGCCGCGACCGTGAGGCAGTAGTCTTTGTAGGGTGGGCCGTGCCCACCGCATTCCAAGCAGCAGCCGAATGGGAGCAGTTTCATGTTCTGACCACTGCTTGTCCACCCGTCGATTCTATTGGCCCAAACCGTTGAGCTTGCATTGGGACCGTTTACCTCGATATCATCCCCCATCTATGTCCATCACCATTCGCGAAGCCACTCCCGCTGACTTTGAAACGATCGTGCGATTCAACCTCGCCCTCTCTCGAGAATCCGAAGGCTGGGAGCTGAACCCGGCTCGCGTCACCGAAGGCGTTCGAGCAGCTCTCGCAGATCCAATGAAAGCTCGCTACTTCCTGGCCGAGATTGATGGCGTCGTGGCCGGTCAGACCATGGTCACCACCGAATGGAGCGACTGGCGAAACGGTTACTTCTGGTGGATTCAATCCGTGTACGTCGATGCGAAGTTCCGCCGCCGCGGTGTGTACTCGGCCTTGCACCAATACATCCGCGACGAAGCCCGCAAGCACTCCGACGTCGGCGGCCTGCGACTCTACGTCTACCACACCAACGATCCCGCCATGGCCACCTACAAGAAACTCGGCATGCACCGCGCCAGCTATCACTTCTACGAAGAGTATTTCTAAGTTGCAAGATTGGGTGCCCCATCTTCGCGAATCGAAGGTGGGGGACTGATTGAATTGAAATTAAATTGTGGCCAAGGTCGCGCTTGCTCGTGCGAGAATCCCTTCTCGCACAGCTCGAGTAACTTCCGAGCCGCCTCGTTCACGAGGCGCGCCAATTGCCCCCGCCCTTTTTCGCTGACGATTTTTAGGTTTTTCCCGAACCGCCCCCGCGCCACTCGTGCGAGAATCCCTTCTCGCACAGCTCGAGTAACTTCCGAGCCGCCTCGTTCACGAGGCGCGCCATTTGACCGCGCTCTTTTTTGTTGACGATTTTTAGGTTTTTCGCGAACCGCCCCCGCGCCACTCGTGCGAGAATCGTTTCTCGCACCAGCGTGTTTCCGCTTTTCGGCGTTTGCCCAAGCGCTTCAACCTACGGACACGCCGTCGGTCCTGGGAACGGATACGCCAAGTTCTTGAACGCATCCACGATATTCGCCACGTCGGCGATATCGACCCGCTCATTGGGCACTGCCGGGTTCACGTCGGCGCGAGCGACGATGATCGCAGTCGCAACCGACTTGAACTTATCCACGCACGCCGACACATCCGTGATGTTCGGCTGTGTAAGCGCCGCAGGCGACGGCGCTTGGAACGGTGCAGCAATATCGCCCCATCGTCCAGTATTGACACTCAGTGCGGCGGACACCGCTGTGCATGACGCCTCGACTCCCTGACATGATGCAGCAAGCTGCTGAATATCGTAGGCCGAACTCGGAACAATTTCGGCCCCGCGCAGGTGCAAGGTCTGCCCGCCGAGTGCGGCGTCCCAGTTTGTGTAGTACGGTGCGCACTGCAATACGGCGCACTTGAACGTGGTAGGAGGGCTCTCTGTTTCCTGGCAATTCGACGGTGGCCCCACGTAGCGGACCCGCCCTTCGAACGCCGAGAAATTCGGAGATGGGAACTGCGGCAGATTCGGCGGATCGGGGTGGTGAAGCGATGTGAGTGTCACGCGGATGGCTGTTTCGCTGGCCGATGTAATCGAAAACGAAATAAACCTCGTCTTGTTGATTCCGCTCACGTCAGAATTCGGCCTCGCTACGATTCCGGGAGCAAATGCAGACGCGTGGTCGACATTGGTCCATACGAACCCCATTAGCGTCGCCGTGTTCCAGAACACACCATAATCGCCGAGATCGCTGCTTAGAAGATCGAGCGACGGTGTATTAACGTCTGCAACCGCAAAACGATCGCCTAAACGCGAGTTATGTGAAGGGCTGTTTTGGGTATTGCCCGCTGCCGCAGGCATCCACACGCCCGTGATTGCGTCGTACCATGCCAGGTCGAGCGCGAGTGGGTCCGCGCCCCCCAGACTCGCGGCATCGAAGGGAACGACTACTCTGGCAAAGAACCCACCGTTGGCCAGCGAGGTTGTCAACACGAGGGACTTACCAAGCACGGCGTATCCGCCGGCATCGGGGTGAACCGGATCGGTCGTCTGAGTCACAGTTACCGATGCGCCGTTGGTGCCGGATGCGTTTGTGAACGACACCTGAGCGTTCTGAGTTGGGTCAGATGTCCCGCCGCCTGGGTCCAGCGTCACTGTCTGCCCGTTGTCGACATTTTGCGCTCCCGCCGATACACAGCCGCTTTCGCACTCATCGGGCACGGAATTGGCATTGCAATCCTGGCTTGTCGAGGATGTGATGTCGCATTCATCCGGCAGGCCGTTCAAGTTGCAGTCATTCGACATGCCGCAACCGACTGGACAGGGGTCAGGCAACAACGCGTTGCAGTCAATGTCGCATGGATCACAAATCCCGTTGCCGTTGCAGTCCCCGGACGCGGGTCGCCATGCGGCAATACGCACCGAACTCTTCCCACCCGCTACATGGAAGCCGCCCCCCACAAATAAGATCGGGCCGGCTCCGTCATCGAAAACAGCGAGTGCGTTAGCGCCCCCAACTCCCGACCCCAACGCCGACCAAGTCGAGCCGTTCCACTTCGCGATGCCGGTAACGGGCGCGCCCGTCCCTGGAGAAAATCCTCCCCCTGCGTACAAGGCTGGACCTGCTCCGTAGTCAAGAACGGCGAGCGCGTAAACGCCATTCCCGGCAAGTCCGGAGCCCAACGCCGACCAATGTGACCCGTTCCATTTGGCAATATTGTTGACGGTGATTCCGCCGACCGTGGCGAACGTTCCGCCTGCGTACAACGTCGGGCCGCTCCCGTCGTCGAACACAGTAAGCGCCAAGACTCCGCTGCCACCGCCCGGTTGAATAAAAGCAGATCCCAACGTCGACCAAGCTGAGCCGTTCCACTTGAATACTGCGCCGTGATTAAAGTACTCCGCACCAGCGTATAGCGAAGGGCCGCTTCCGTCGTCGAAGATTGTGATGGCATTAACATAATCGCCGAAACCCCCAATTCCAGTTCCACCGATTTCTGACCACGTTGAGCCGTTCCATTTTGCAATATTGTGAACGCTCGTCGTACCAGAAAAAATGAATTGCCCGCCCGCGTACAAGGCCGGTCCGGTCCCGTCGTTGAAGGCAGCGATGGCGGAAACCGGACCGCCAAGTCCAGCACCCAGCGGCGACCACGTCGAGCCGTTCCACTTAGCGATGTGGCTGACGCTGGCTCCGCCAACCGTAGTGAAGTCGCCGCCTGCGTACAAGGCCGGCCCCGTTCCATCATCGAATGCGGCGATCGCCCTGGCACCTTCGCCGGCAATGTTATAGGCCGATCTGCCCACCCCAGATCCCAACGCCGACCAGCTTGATCCGTTCCATTTGGCGATGTTCGTTGCGATGGTCGTGCCTGCGGCGCTGAAATCGCCGCCTGCGTACAACGCAGGACCTGTCCCGTCGTTGTAAACGGTAAGCGCGAGGACGTTGGTGCTTTCGTTGCCGCCTATTCCAGAACCCGGATTGAGCGCGGACCAAGTTGTTCCGTTCCATTTGGCAATGTGGTTGACAACCACCCCGCCCGCAGTGCTAAAGCCTCCGCCCGCGTACAACTTCAAGCCGCTGCCGTCGTTATAGATAGCAAACGATTCGACCCCTGGGTCGGTCCCAGACCCCAGCGCCGACCACGTCGAGCCGCTCCACTTAGCAATCCGGTTGGCGCTCGCCCCGCCTGCGGTTGTAAAAGCGCCGCCAGCGTACAAGCCCGGGCCGGTCCCGTCGTCGAAAGCGGCGAGCGCCACAACATAGTTGTCCATCCCAGACCCCAACGCAGACCATTGCGAGTTACGCCATTTAGCGATGTAGCCGGCGCTAAGCCCACCAGCAACGGTGAATTGTCCACCGGCGTACAAGGCCGGTCCGGTGCCGTCGTTAAAGACGGTCAACGCGAAGACCAGGTCGCCGCCGCTCATGCCCGATCCCAATGGCGACCAGGTCGAGCCGTTCCATTTGGCGATGTTGGCGGCGCTGACCCCGCCTGCAGCGGGGAACCCTCCACCGATGTACAAGGCGGGGCCTGTTCCAGCGTCGAAAACGGCGAGTGCGAAAACCGTAGGGTTTATTCCACCAGAACCAGAAACACCAGAACCCAAACTCGTCCAGGTCGATCCGTTCCACTTGGCGATGTAATTGGCAGTGATTCCGCCAGCAGTGAGAAAGTCGCCACCGGCATAAAGCGCTGGTCCCGTTCCGTCGTCAAAGACCGTCAATGCACGAACAGGTCCGTCCATTCCAGCCCCTAAGGCCGACCAGGTTGATCCGTTCCATTTAGCAATATTGTTGGCGCTTACCCCGCTCGCGTAATTAAATTCTCCACCTGCATACAATGCCGGGCCGGTCCCGTCATCGAAGACAGAAAGTGCCCAGACACCGCCGATCCCATCCGCAACCGGCGACCAATTTACGCCGTTCCATTTGGCGATGCCGCCGAAGTTAGTCACATAGTGGTCGCCGTAGGGCGCGTATAAAGCCGGACCAGTTCCGTCGTCGTAAACGGTCATGGCCGAGACGTCAGGTTCTAGCCCAGGAAGCCCAAATCCGTCGGCCCATTGACCGCATTCTCCATGGACAGTGCTTGCACAGACGAGGCAAGTCCACAAGGTAATGGTGCCAATCCGTCGCCATCCCCGTGGAAATGATACACGGTCGTTGACGGTGAAGAATGCCGACGGTGGGCAAACTTGCTGTTGTTGTAGCCTGAATGACATTAGATAATCCCTCCAAAGCAGAAGTACTGCTCCACTGGCAACAATTGCAAAAAGAAAACATATCTGCCTTAGCTTGCGACTGCGGCTTATATGACCCAGTGACCGCAACTGGCTGGGTTATCATTCTAACCCTTCAAAGTCAAGTAAAAAATGAATCGTTACGAAAGAAGCTGGGCGTCGAATCCGTCGGGAGACTCGTAGGGTTCATCTTAATGCACCTTTCTTTCGCTCGCGCGAGAGTCCCAATCTCAGGGATTGACTTCCATCTCTCCGCGCCTATAGTTAGGATTATGGTAGGTACGCCGCAATCACAAACCTCGCTTGCCAATTGGCCGTCCTTCCGATCTTCATACTTCGCTCTTCGATCTTGTCGTTTTGTTGCTTGGTCGGTTTTTCAATCTTCCTACTTCACTCTTCAGTCTTTCGCCATTCGCACATCAATTTGCCCAATTCCCTGCTTTATTTCGCACTCTTCGAACTTTCAAACATTTCGCGCCCCGCGTCAGCGGAAGTGCCACACAATGACACTCGAGAAAAAATACTTTTCCAAACGAACCCATCTGAAAGCCTCACTGCAATCTGGCGGAGTGGCTCAGGCTGGCGGAATGGCGGGTTGGGAGGTGGATCAGGCTAACGGCGTGGCCCAGGTTGGGCAGTATCCAACCTGGGAACATGATTTTCGCGGGTGCTCGATTGAACCCTCCGCGCCAAACCAGGTAACACACAGGCGGCGCGGCGCCTCCCCCCTTTATAAGGGGGAACAAGGGGGGTAAGTCGCCGTACTGGACCTCTTGGAGTAATTACAATCGCCCGGTGCCGAACTGCTTCACTCCGCCACGCGCGTCGCAACGAAATTAAACGACTCGTCCATGTTGCCGTCCTGGATGCCGGGAACATTGACTTGGGTCGTGAATGAAAACGTTCCATGCATGGTGTTCGGATCGGCGGCGTCAAAGGTTCCAGACGCCGTCGCCGTCGCCGTGGCGGCCGTGAAGCCCACCGCGAATGCGGTCAGGTGACCTTCAAACGCGAAACCGGAGGCGTCGGATGTTTCGGCGCCGTAGGTTGCGGCCGCATAGGAAATTGCTTGCTGCGCGGTCGGATGCTGCTGGCCATCAAACAGAATGACGTCGCCGAAGATCTGATTGGCGATCGTGTTATTTTCAAATCGATCGAGCTCTCCGTTTGGCCCGAAATTGATGGTGATGAACGGCAATGTTTGTCCGGTGCTGAGGTCCTGATAAAAATCCCACTTGGAACTTGCCAGGGATGGAACGCCTTCTCCAAGTGCAGCTTGGACTTGCGTGCCGTCGGGAAGATTCACGGTCACCGTGTTGGGAAGTCCGTTGTTGCCAACGCTTCCGCACCCGAACAGGCCGCACAGAAAAGCCGCCGCCAGCAATCCCCGACGCGAAAAGCGAGTAGAAAGTTTCATGTTCGTGGACCCTTTCGATTGAGTAAATTCGCCTGTTGAAACCGAGTCGGAAACGACAATCCGAGTACGTGTTCATCGGCTTCAGCGCCGCCAATCTGAGTCATACAATAGGCGGCGAGAACAATTGAAGAGCCGTTGGATTATCAGACGAGAAGTGCCACAATATGGCACTTACAAGAGCGGATGATGAGCCTGGGATAGAGGGTTATCGGGCAAGGGCGGAGAAGTCGACGTTCTTCGGATCGTGCAGGACCTGTAAATTGAGCGGCACAGTTTCAATGTACTTCGCGGCCGAGCCTGTGTTGAAGAGGACGACGCGATCATTCGGCGCAAGACGGCCGTCCGCGCGAAGGAATTCAATTGCCAGAACGCAGGCGGCGCTTTCGGGGCATAGTGCGATGCCATCCAGCCGCGATGCTTCGCGCATGGTTGATGCAATTCTTTGTTCGGGGACGGCCAACGCAAATCCGCCGCTCTCGCGGATGGCGTCGAGAATCATGAAATCGCCCACCGCCGCGGGAACGCGGAGTCCACTGGCACAGGTGTGTGCATTTACCCAAGGCGCGGCAAATCGCTCACCGGCGTCGAAGGCACGGGCAATCGGCGCACAGCCGTCGCTTTGCACGGAAATCATTTGCGGCATCGTGTCGCTCTTGAGCCAGCCGAGCGCCCGAAGCTCCTGGAACGCCTTCCACATGCCGATCAGTCCTGTGCCTCCGCCGGTTGGATATACGATGAAATCGGGAAGCGAATATTCGAATTGTTCGGCCAGCTCCAGCCCCATCGTTTTCTTGCCTTCGATGCGATACGGCTCTTTGAGCGTGGAGCAATCAAACCAATTCATCGTGTCTGCGCCAGCGCGAACGATCTGCCCGCAATCCGTGATGAGTCCATTGACGAGAAAAGTCTTCGCCCCGGCCAGGACACACTCCACTTGATTGACAATCGGCGTATCTCGCGGCATGAAAACGTAGGCTTCCATGCCCGCACGAGCCGCGTAGGCCGCCATCGCGCCGCCTGCGTTTCCAGCCGATGGAATCGCCAATCGTGTGATGCCAAATTGCCGGGCCATGTTGACCGCCATCGCCAGGCCGCGACTCTTGAACGATCCCGTCGGCAATCGCGATTCGTCTTTGATCCAGAAATGCGAGAGGCCAAACCGCGCCGCCAACTGCGGGGCTGGAAGCAACGGCGTGATGGATTCGCCAATTGAAACTGGTTCGACGTCGCCCGGAACAGGAAGCAGCTCGCGATATCGCCACATCGTCGGCGGGCGCCATGCGATCATTCCGGGCGTTATCGCTTCTCGAATCGCATTGAGATCGTAGCGCACCCAAAGCGGCCGACCTTGATGCAAGGTCTGGATTTGATCGTGCGGAAGCCGCGTTCCATCAATGGCGGCCTCCAAGTGCGTTACAAACGATGCCATTGTCGTCTGATTTGTGCGGTCCACTTATTCTCGCGACCATTCGCTCGCAGACAAAGTGGTCCGCGCAAGCAAGCACTGGCAGGCGAGCCGCCAGTGCCACTCAATGTGCGGCGAATCACGAAGCCAGCTTTGCGTGCACAGTCTTTGATCGTGTTGAGACCTCGTTTCGGGTTGGAGCGTCTTTCGAATCGCAAGCCGGTGCAAACTGCTCCTGAATTTCCGCGACGATGGTCGCAAGATTTTGCTCTTTCAGGCCCATGGGAGTCATCCAGGATGATGTCGCGTTACGCTGCAGGAGGCCGGAGATTCGGCGACAGGCAAGAATGACGGTCGAGTGATTCTTGTTTCCCATGAATCTTCCGATTTCCGGGAAACTCATTTCCGTGTGCCGACGGGCGAGATACATGGAGATGCCGCGAGCCAGGGCGATGGTCCGCGATTTACGCGTAGTGTGCAAATCGGACGGCGAAAGCCCGAAGTAGATGGACACGATGTTTTCGATGTCCGACAACAGCACGACGGGGGCCGTGTGACGAACGAGGTCACGAATGGCTCGCTCAGCAAGCGGGAGCGTAACCGGCTGTTGATGAACCTGGGCCAACGCCACAACCTTCAGCAACGCGCCTTCCAATTCACGAATGTTGGTCTGGAAATTCTCGGCGATGTAGCGAATGACGCCGTCGCGAATGTCCACCTTGAGCCGCTCGGCCCGACGACGCAGCACGTTTGTGCGAACCTCTGTATCCGGGGAGTCGACACGAACCACCATGCCCGAAAGAAATCGGCTGACCAGCGCTTCAGAGAAATGTCCGATCAATTTCGGATGGGCATCGGACGCCAGCACGATCTGCTTCCCTGTCGTCTCGATGGCCTTAAGCGTGTGCAGGAAAGAGTCCTGCGTGCCACGTTTGTTGGCGAGAAAGTGAACGTCGTCAATGACGAGAACGTCCAGATTGCGATATTGCTGGTTGAAGACATCCATTTCCCTGGCGCGAACCGCACAAACAAAATCATTTGTGAATTCCTCGCCGCAGACGTATCGCCATCGCAATTGCGGGTGCCGCACACGGATCCCGTTGCAGATTCCCTGCAGCAGGTGGGTTTTCCCGACGCCGCAGCCGCCATGCACGAACAAGGGGTTGTATTGTGCCCCCGGATTTTCCGCGACGGCAAAGGCCGCTGCGTACGCCAGGCGATTGGAGGAACCCACGAGGAAGTCCTCCAGCCGACCCTTCAAGGCTGGTGGATCATGAAGTCGAGAAGTGAGTGGCTTCGCGGGTCGATCGCCATGCGCGGCGATGGATCGCGATTGCTCGTCCGGCTGACGGGGCCCAAGCGTGCGAGCGAGCTCGGAGTCGATTACGAAGCTTAAACTGACGGTTCGGCCGGTCACCATTCGAGCCGCATCCACGATGGACTCGGAATAGTGTCGCTCGATCCATTCGCCGACGTAATTGTTGGGAGCGCTGATTCGCAGGAATTCGCCCAGCACCTCGAATCGTGTCGTGTTTTTGAACCAGACCCCAAAAGTCTTGGGGCCCAATGTCTCCGCCAAGTGACGTTCAATGGTTGCTACTTCCGTCTGCGCGCATGTGTCCACCGCCGGCTCCTTCCTGACAAAAGGAACTTTTTACCCAAAATGCCCGTCGATCAGTTTTTTTCGAGGTTCGCGAAGTCGGAAATCGGAATTTTGGACTCCGCACCAACGATCGGAAATTCCGCCATCGCTGCGCCGATTAGAACATCGTCGCGTGCGGCGGTCAACAGCAAAAAGCGCAAGAAATGTTCGGAGCGCGCCGTGCCTTAGTCTATACAAAGAGTTATGTGACGAAAAAAGTTTTTAGATTTTGCGAGCGTCGCGCTAAGACTCACAACGCCATGCGACGACAATTGGGGTTCAATTCGCTTCAACTCTTTGCATTTTCGTGGGTTGCGATCCACGCATCACGAAAACCGTCCGTCCGAAAGCGCCATCGCTCATACAGCCTTCGCGCGGGTGTATTGCGGACGTCGACCGCAAGTGCCATTTTCATGGCACCGAATGATCTCGCGACAAGCAGTCCCTGCCGTAGCAGTGCGTTCCCAACTCCAATTCCTCTCACAGGTTGCGCCACTCCCATGTACACCACTTCGACGATCTGCGAGCCCGAAATCGGACTCAACAGTATGATTCCAAGCGGATGATTTCCTTCGGAGGCGACGAGCCAAAGCCGCGGATCGTGGTGACCCGTCGCAGTATGACCTGCGAGGACGTCCTGGATTGACCGCAAACCCGTAAGCTCCGGGCAATCCATGCTTTGCGCGTAACTCGATTCCAAGGTGCGCTCGAAAAAGATTCTGACTTGCGGATCGAAAACGGACCAATTGAGATTTGGTTCTTTTCCCATTCCCGGGTTCGAGGCGTTGACGTCTCGCACCAAATAGGCCAAACGCGTCAATCGTCGAAAGCCGGCAGATAAAGTCGAAATGCACATTGGGCATTCTTCCGGTGGAGTGAGTATCTGGAGAAGAATGGATCCGCGTTCAAATGCGCTGCGCGAAGCGACTCGAAGCATTCTGGTCGCCGCGCCTTGCCAAAGATCGCGATCACCGTGCCAAAGCAGTCCGCTAGGACAAACAATCAAGGCGGCTCGCCCTGGGCTTTCCAGGACCACAAGGGACGTAATCATCGCTCCGCCTGCGTATGCCGCGAAGATCAGATCGCTTTGAATTTTTCTTTGGTCGTTGTCTTCAAGGAAATGTTGAATCGAGGTCGGCCCACGGCACCATCCGGCCTCCAGAGCCGTTTCCAACGCAAGCCTGAAGTCGGCGTGATCGCGCGACAATTGGACAATTTGAATGTCGGTTCTTGGACTATCCAAAATCGTTGTCGAATTCATGACTCGTGAGATTGAGTCTAATATCGGCGAAGAAAAATCGCGAGGTCCTTGATGTCTACGTCGAAATCATTGTCAAGATTGACGCAGGCACATTCGCCGGAAACCGACAACGTTCCCGGCCCTTCCAGGCAAATGGCAAGCCGGGAAAAATCGAACAGGTCATGCTGTTGATTTCCGTTGCAATCTCCGGTCGCGACGGGAATCGTCCATGCCGCCCACTGGGTACTCCATCGACCTGCGTTCTGGTCGCACGCTGCCGGATCATCAGCACCTGACTGAAGGGCCGCATATTCCTGGATCGTCCAAATGGTCAGGTCGTCTGCAGGATCGACAACGGTGGCACTGTAATCCCCCCAGCGATTCTCGCTGCCGCCGATGCCTGTTCTTAGATAAGGGGCCTGACCGGGAGCGAATTGGGTCGGCGGCCTCAAGGTTCCTATGGGGTCGGTCGACAATCGTTCTGCAAACCATCCTCCGGCGTATTGAGTTTCACTTGATCCCGTAAATCCAATTCCTACGCCATCTTCCGAGTTCACTGCAATGGATGGGAAATACATGTACAAAGAGTCATCGCTGATTCGTCCCTGTCGAGCGGCAGTTTGCGATGGAAACGCGCCGATTGTAGCAGGATTGATTTCGTACCATGCGATTTCCGGTTTGGTGTAGGGAACGACCCCACAAGGTGCGGTCTGCGCGACGCAACCAACACCGACCGTATGAGTCGCCCAAATTTTTCCGTCGCGGACCACGGCGCTCGCAATCGTTGTTTCGTTAACCGCGATTGAGTCTGAGCAGCCGGGCTGAGGTGCATCTTCGAGGCAAAAATTATAGCAATGCACCTCCAGCCAATTGTCTCCGCCAAAATTGTTGACCAGCGCCGAAGCGCCGACCCCACTGATTTGCTGAAATCGAAGGAACCTTCGCAATTTCGTCGTGGGATCCGTCCAGCGTTCATAGACAAGATAATTGACCGCAGTGGTCGAAGTCTGGCCATATGTATGACAAGGCTGCAATGAAAAGCTGGACTCGCTTCCGGGATTGTGTACGCGTTTGAAGTCGGTTCCCTGGACAAGTGCGCCGCCTTGAAACAACCTCAACTTGTTGAACACCCAGACATCCGCATGAGAAAAGCCGGGCGGATCCGCGATTGAAAACATGTTTGCCGTCACAATCAAATTGTTCGGATCGACTCCGACTTGCGGAAAATCCGCCCATAGAAGCCCGTCTACTGCATCGGGGGCCACGGGGACTGCAAAAAGACTCCAATCATCCGTCGGATCATCGGAAGTCGAAGCTCCGATGAGAAGCCACGCCCTTGGGGTCCCATCATCTCGGTTGCCGTTGGATGCACTCACGACAAGCCAGCGGTTTGTGTATTGATCGAAAATGATATGGGGATCATAAGGTGCGCTGGCCGGAAATCCCGGACCTGTCCCCAACGAGCTCCAAAATGCCTGCAGAGTGATTTGAGGTGTGAGAGCAGCCCCATCTCTTCCAAAAACGACGAATCCCGTGTTGAGCAATTCCGCAATATGTCGCGGGCCGACCGCCCCGTTCGTGTCCGGTGGAAAAAATGTGTGGTCATCGGCGATCCCGGGAAAACTCGCTTTGGCAGGCGGTGTCGGATCAGTTGTCGTACCAATTCCAAAGTCTTTTTCGGCAGAGCCGAGTTCATTCGGTTGAATGAACGATGTCGAATTTTGGCCAACGACTTCTTGAGCATCAAACGCGGGAACCGACCCTCCGAGACCATTGTCGATCCGCGGCGGTGGTAGTGGCATTCGCTGATGCCGCGTGATTTGCGAATTCGGCGCGACTCGCTGAAATTCCAGCATTCCCGCCAACGAGCCTTGCTCCGCAACTCCTGCGCTGGAATTTTCATCCATCGCCAGAACGGAACTTTCAAATTGAAACGGAAACAGAGAGGCGACCGACATGGTTACAACCAAAATGACCCAGTTGCGGTTCCCGCGCGCACCTAGAGCGTAGCTCATCCTCATACCCCTAATTCCGGCTCACGGCGGCGGGTGCCGAGTTCCCAGGAAATGAGTGTATCAAAGGCGCGGCATTGATCCAAGTATTTTGTCCATTGGGTTAGGAGCTACTCGTAACGCAGGGCGTCAATGGGGTTGAGCTGGCTCGCACGCCACGCTGGATAGAAGCCGAAAAACAGCCCGACACCGGCTGCAAAAGCGATCGCGACACCAGCCATCCAATAGGAAATCACCGTTTCCCATTGGTATTTCGCTTCGATAAATCGGGAAACGCCCCAACCAGCCGCGAATCCCAGGATTCCGCCCATTCCGCAGAGTACGATCGCCTCACAGAGAAATTGCTGCAAAATGCTTGAACCATTGGCCCCGATCGCCATCCGCAAGCCAATCTCCCGCGTCCGCTCGGTCACAGAAACGAGCATGATGTTCATGATCCCCACGCCCCCAACGAGCAGCGAAATCGACGCGATGGCAGTCAGAAGTGTATTGAACGTGCGTGAGGCTTCGGCGTTCGCCTGCATGGTCAGTGAACGATCGAAAATCCGAAAGTCGTCGTCATCCTCGTCGGCCACATGATGCCGCTGGCGGAGCAGGTCGCGAATCTGCCGCTTTGCCACTGAAGTGTCCGAGCCAAGCTGGGCGGCGGCAAGCAAGGTTCCTGAGGCCTCACGCCCCGCGAGGTATCGTTCGAACGATGTAAATGGAACCAGAATTGCGTCGTCATTGTCACGACCGTCGCTGCCGATGCCCTTCAATTCTAGCAGGCCGATGACCTCGAACGCGACTCGATTGATGCGGACGGTCTGCCCGACCGGATTCATGGACCCAAACAATTCCTTGGCCGTGGTCACGCCCATGCAGCAGACCTTGTTCAACAGCCGCATGTCGTCGGCGTTGAATTCTCGACCTTCGGACGGGTGCCAGCGGCGGATGTCGAAATATGTCGGCCGACATCCATAAACGCCTGTTTGATAATTTCCGTAACCGGATACGACCTGAAAACCGATTCGATTGACCGGCGTCGCCGCTCGCACTGCGGAGCATTCTCGCTCGATGGCGTCGGCGTCCTCGCGCGTCAGATTCGGGGGCAAAGACGATTGCTTTTTCGTGCCGCCGCGCTGCATTCCCCAATACATCACCATGATCCAGTCATCGCCGAGCGACGCGATCTCGCGTTCCACTTTCCGCTTCGCGCCCTCACCCACCGCAACCATCGTGATCACCGCGGAGATGCCGATGACAATTCCCAAAACCGATAGCAAAGTCCGGGCCTTGTTCTTGTTCAGGCTTCGAAAGGCTTCAGAAATGACGGCTAGTGGACTCATGGTTTCAAATACGAACCCCAAGCGCGAGCGCGGGGCAGGGTAGGGCGGGCTCTATCTGCCATCTTCGTCGTTTGGCGGCGGGTGAAACCCGCCCTACGGGCCGTCGCTTGCGAACCGGCATCGGACCAATGCACCAACGATAGCGTGGCGCGGCCAGGTAAAGCGCCGCCACGCTTTGCAAGCAACAACTATTTCCCGTTCGACACCGGCGGACAATACAGCCCCACGTATTCACGCCGCCACCATGCCCCCGTCGCAGCGCGAGCAGGCGGATCGGTGAAATGATAGTCATACAACTTGGCCCGCACAAAACGCGGCGCTGCGGTCGGGAATGGATTCTTGTCGAAAAGTGCAAGGACCTCCGGCGAGCCTTCCAAAATCCGCTGCATCAGGCCCATAAACCACGGACTATGCTCTTTCGGGCCAAGCGCCGCGAACCACATCTGCCAGTCGAGCCGGGGCTGATGCGGCTCGCAAAAACCCGGGGCTCGCACCACATCGCCCGGTTTCCACGGAAATTCAAATTCCTTCCACGTCCAGCCGTCGTCGCTGCCTTCGATCACGATTTCCTTCCGCTCCTTGGTCATGACGCGGAACAGACCGTAAGGACTAACAAAGTGGAATCCATGGAGGTCGTTGAGCTTTTTGAGAATGCCCTTGTCTTCCAGGAAATCGTGTACCGGGGAGGCCGCGCGATCGAGTGCGTCGTAGCTCGCACTCCAAGCGCGGGCAACCAGCCCATCCGTTTTCGTCACTTGTGTGCGTAAGCGCAAACTGGACCATGCCGTATGAACGCTCAGGAAGACAATGATGACGGCAATTGGCGCAAAGGATACCACCCGCAGCCATCGCCCCCAGTTGATCCGCGATTCCCGCAGCACCGGCATGACGCGCCATCCGCGTCGAATCACGTGACCCCAGGCGCGATCGTCGAGAAGCGTTATGCTCATGACTGCCGCGAGAACGTCAAAAAAGTTATAGTTTCCCGTGAGGCCGATGAGCGTCATCAAGGCGACGAGGGCGCCGCACGCGACCGCTCGAAGTCTTCGCGTTCCGAAAATCAGAAATGGAACGACCAGCTCGACTGTGAACATGATCGCCGTTGACAGAGCATTGAAGCCCGCGGGCATGTTGTGCGCATACCAGCCGATCCAAGTCGGCAGCGGCTGGGTTTCGTAGTGATAATTGAGGGCGGATAATTGCGGCCAGCATGGATCGCCGGAAGTTAGCTTCACTACTCCTGAAAGAAACATCAGTCGGAACAAAAGCCATTGGATGAGGAACAGAACGATCCGCGAAGGCGGCGCGGCTCGCGGTGAGCGCAGTCGCCAGCCCCAAGGCGCGAAGAGCATCGCGAGAAATCCCACCTCGAGAAGCAGTGCATCCCATTGATAACCCATGAAGATGCCGCCTGCGTTTGTGAGTGATAAGTAAAACGCCCAGAGCAGAAACAGGACCGGAATCGGAATCAGTCCAAGAAAGAGCAATGCAGCGAGCGCCATTCCGCCCCAGCAAAGGAATTGCAGAAAGAAGTCCGAGCAATTCAGCCAGCACAATGTGGGCACGCGCCAGTTTGCGGTGTTGCCGGAAATCTTATGGAATCTCTGCAAGGCTTCGACGGCCGGAGTGATGCCGTCCTTGCCCATCAATCCAAGCACTTGCCTGCCCAGCGACCAGAAGGCGATGAAATAGACAACGCCGATCGCGCGAAGAAAAAGCCGCCGTGTGATCCAATAGGTCGATTGCTCGCGATGAAACCATTCCCGCCATCGTTTTCGGGATATAGATGGGGCAGCATCCGCATGTTCGCCTGCGGGTCCGACGAATGGCGCCAGCGGCTCGCGAGACAGCGGTACGCCTCGGTGATCGACTGGCTGCACGGCGATGCGCTTCACGACGCCCGCGCGGATCGCGTCATCACCCGCGCCGGCCGCAGCCGAGTGGCTTCGCGCGCGGCGCTCTCCTCGCGAATCGCTCCAATCCCGATGCAAAGGGGCCATGGACATTGAGGCGTGTCTTCCCAGCTCAAGCGACTGACCGGCATGCCGCACTCCAGGCATTCGCCGGACACATTCCCGAAGGGATTGTAGGGGCATGCTCATCTGCAACAAAATTGGGGTCCCGCCCGGACAACTCCGCTCACGGTGCCGCCCTTCGGGGCTTTTTTAGCGAGAAGTGCCTGAGTCCGGGAGTTACTCGTCAATTTAACCTCTACGCCAATTCATCGGTTTGGAGAGGGAGACCAAGAGAAGTGAATGAAAGAATGAGCAATGCCGACAATCCGACTCATTCCACTCCATGAAAGAGGAGGCAGCACAACATGCCTGTACGAGCAACAGCGTGTAAGACAGTTGGAGTAACGAATTGATCACGTCACGATGAGAATCAGATCCTCGGGCGGATCGATTCCAGAAGGCCCTGCCATTGCCTGAACAGATTCTGCTCTTTCACGTCCAGCGGGTCTTTGAAAAAGAAGCCAAGATGCCGCATCGGTCCGCCGCCGCCACGTTCCATTTCTCTTGCCGCGAGACGAGTCAGATCAATGACCAAAGGTGCGGCAAGAAGCGAATCGCAGCCCTGCCATGTGAATTGCATGGACATTTTCGTGTTGAAAAAGCCCGCGAAATGAATGAAATCCCAGGCCACCTTCCAATCATCGAGCGAAGAGACGTAGTCGATCGACACCAGCGTTTCCGGTTTGCCGCCGACGATGCGAGAGATCAACCCATCTTTCGATGCGATCTTTGATTTCCGCGTGGTTGGATCGCGGAGCACTTGGCCGTCACGATTCCCGAGGATGTTCTGTCCGCTCCAACTCAGGACCTCCAGATTTCGCATCGCGAACATGGGGGCGAGCGCGGACTTGATCAGCGTCTCGCCCGTTTTTCCATCGTTGCCCATATAAGGCAGGTCCAATTCGTCCGCGCGTTCACGAATCGCGGGAAGTCGAATGCCCGTCGAAGGCGTGAAATTGACATACGCGCATCGTGCTTCGATGGCCGCCAGCGCATAGATGCAACTCGTCGGAATTTCGGCGCCGCCGCGAGACGCCAATTTTTTTCTCAAAGCGGTGTAAGATTCAAATTTGGCGCGAGACCTTAAAGGCGGTTCCGATGAGGCCACGTGCATCACCACGACGTGAGAAAGTCTGTGTCGTTCTTGAAAATTGCGAATGTCTTCCGCGATGCGCTCCATTGCCGCAAGAGCGCTGCGGTCGCGCGGAATATCCTTGCGATCGGCCAACTCGCGAACTACGCGGCCAGCGCCCATGAGAGTGCCGGGGCGAACATTTCGTTGCATGGCCCGCAAATCCGCGCCGCATTTGCGAATGATATCGTCACTGAAAACACCGGACCGCTCCCGCAGGGATTGAACGGAATCAAGGAACCCTTCGCGTCGAATTTCATGCCCGCCAATCACGATCGAACCCGGATCGCACAGTCCAATGTCACGAAACGGGGGCAGATCGGTCACCATGCCAGTGCGCGGAATGAGTCGCCGCCTCAACGCCGAAACTCCGAGCGTGACGGTGCTACCGACGCCGCCGCACGCGCCGATCATCCACAACCCGACTTTGGATTTGTTTTGAGCCGCCATACACGTCTTTCGTCGTGAAGCGGCATGATAGGGACCGTTCGCAGGTGTGACCAGACGGCTAGGTTGCGTTGATTGTGCAGCGGCCGCAGCGCGTTCTTTAAGGGCGACACGCAAGCGCGCGCGGTGTCCTACCGGTGTCGAATGCCGTGACGATACAACTCCGAACCCCAAGCGCAAGCGCGGGGCGGTTAGGTTTGTTGGCGGTGCCGATCGATGGGCCGCCCGTCGCTCGCGCTCCGGGTTCGGGTTTGAACTCGACCCGTGCTAAGCGCCAAAATACTCGGCGTTGCTTCGCCGCGAGAACGCGATTTTGCCGGCAATTAGCAAAACGAATGCGGAGACGACCAGCCCCCACGCGGAGACCGTGGGAATCCCAGGCTCACACTCGTCGGGAATTCCGTTGCCGAAGGCGTCGCTCGATATACCGTTGGCGATATCACAAGCATCCGGAATGCCGTTGTGATTGCAGTCGGCACAGGAAGGTTCGCCCGCGCAGTTCGCAAGATCACATTCATCCGGAATTCCGTTTCGATTGCAATCGACGGACAAACCCGCAGCGATGTCGCAGGAATCCAGGCGATGGTTGCCATTGCAGTCGCCGCATGCGGGATTGCCGTTGCAACGCGCCAAGTCGCATTCATCCGGGATGCCGTTTCCGTCGCAATCGTGGGTCGCGCCGCCCTGGCACTCGTCGGGAATGCCGTCAGGCTGGCAGTCATGGCTGGTTCCGCTGGAAATATCGAGGCCATCGGGAATCCCGTTGGGCTGGCAATCCGGATCGCACTCATCAGGCACGCCGTTGCCATCCACATCCGCGGCGCCGTTGACGATATCGCAGGAATCCGGACGCCCATTGTGATTGCAGTCGTCTCCGATGAAGAGCACGCCGGGTACCATGTCGGCCACCGGAATGTTGTTTGCAGGTTGGTGCTGATCCTGAGCAAAGGTTTCGTCTGCCTTGAACCCCATCGTGTATATTCCCGCGGCACAGGCGGGGATGTAGAGGGCCAGAGTCCCGATGTAATACCGGATGCCCCCATCGAATATCTCCGTTCCGGGATTCACCGTGCCGGCGAAGCTCGGGCCGGTGGGACTGATAATGCATGCGACACCACCACACTTGGTGTCCGAAGGTGCGTCGGCGGCGAAAATCCAGTCAGGAAAGGCTTTGTTTTGCCAGACAACGTCGCACAGTCCAGCAGTCGTGCCGCCGCATCTCGGCCCATACTCTCCCATTGCTGCATGACAGGGATCACCGCAGTTGCTGCCGGGGCACTGCGCGTTCGTCGTGCATGAACCTCCAGCATTCACGCCGCTGGTACAGGTCTTTTGACATGCAACCGCATATGGCCAAACAAGGTCGCAACCGCCGATCCCGCACTCGGCGTTGACTCCAAGGAATCTGGTGCCATCAAGCTTGCCTTGGAAACTTCGCAACGGCGGCACGGGAGTGAAATAGAATTTGAGCGTTGCGCCTGTGCCGGCGGTGGCGCGTGTTTCGTCGCCGCCCGCCAGCGAAGTACCTTGGCACACGATCAGAGCCATGAACGTGACGGCGGCGAAACGAGCACGAAAGCGAATCTTGGCGGCGCATGCCAGCAGTAGGATAAGAATCACCAGACCCCACTGCGAAACCGCCGGAATCCCGGCCTCGCATTCATCAGGAATTCCGTTGCCGGAGAAATCGTGCGAGGTTCCTTCCGCAATGTCGCAGGCATCCGGCACGCCGTTGTGATTGCAGTCACCGCAGGAAGGTTCACCCGCGCATTGGGCGATGTCACATTCGTCGGGAATCCCGTTGGCGTTGCAGTCCGGTGATCGACCGTTGCGAACATCGCATTCGTCGGGAATCGAGTTGTGATTGCAATCGACGCTCGTTCCATTGACTAGATCAAATACGTCGGGAATGCCGTTCGGCTGACAATCGGGCTGGCACTCGTCGGGTACGCCGTTGCCATCCACATCCGCAGCGCCGTTGGCGATGTCGCAGGAATCGGGCCGATCGTTATGGTTGCAGTCCGCACCAATGAAGAGCACGCCCGGAACGAGGTCGGCAATGGGAATGTTGAGAGCGGGTTGATGCTGATCCTGCGCAAAAGTCTCATCCACCTTGAAATTCATCGTGTATATTCCCGTGGCACAGGCGGGGATGTAGAGGGCAAAGCTGCCGATGTAAAATCGGCCGCCAGAATCGAGTATCTCTGTTCCGGGATTCACCGTGCCGGCGAAGTTCGGGCCGGTGGGGCTGATGATGCAGAAACCGGCAATGGGACACCCCGTCTGGTTGGACGGTGCGTGGCCCGCGAAAATCCAGTCAGGGAAGGCTGTGTCTTGCCAGCTCCAATCGCATACACCGGCTATCATGCCGCCGCATTTCGGCCCGGACTCGCCAAGCGCAGCCGGACACGGATCACCGCAGTTGCTGAAGGGGCACTGTGAATTCGTCGTGCATGGGTTTCCAGCATTCACGCCGCCGGAACAAGTCTTCTGGCATGTGATACTTGTATACGGGTACACGAGGTCACATCCGCTCATTCCACATTCAGCGTTGACACCCTGGAAGTCATACGCACTGATTTTGGCCTGGAAGCTCCGCAACAGCGGCTCTCCGTCATGATCCGGGTCCCAGCCTTCCATCTGCGAATGCCAACGAGAAAGAAAACCGCCGTGATTCGACGGGATGTACAGTGTCTGGCCGCTGATGTGCCAGCCGCTGGGATACTGAAACGCCGACTCCGCAATCGGCCCCACGGGCGTGAAATAGAATTTGAGCGTGGCCCCCGTGCCGGCGGTGACGCGAGTTTCGTCGCCGCCCGCAAGCGAAGTACCTTGGCACGCAATTAAAGCCATCAACGCGACGCTGGCGAAACGAGCACGAAAGCGAATCTTGGCTGCGCATGCCAGAAGCAAGATCAGAACCACGAGACCCCACTGAGACACCGCCGGAATCCCGGCCTCGCATTCATCAGGAATTCCATTGCCGGAGAAATCGTGCGAGGTTCCTTCTGCAATGTCGCAAGCATCCGGCACTCTGTTGTGATTGCAGTCGGCACAGGCCGGATTCCCGGTGCATTGGACAATGTCACATTCGTCCGGGATCCCGTTTTGATTGCAATCAACGGAGAAACCCGCCGCAATGTCGCAGGAATCCGGGCGCAGATTCCCATTGCAATCGCCGCACGCAGGATCACCGTTGCAACGGGCCAGATCGCACACGTCGGGAATGTTGTTTCCATCGCAATCGTATGGGAGGCCGCGCTGGCATTCGTCGGGAATGCCATCAGGCTGACAATCGATGCTGGTTCCGCTGGAAATATCAAGGAAGTCGGGCACTCCGTTGTGTTGGCAGTCCGGATCGCATTCATCCGGCACGCCATTACCATTCGCATCGGCCGCGCCGTGGGCGATGTCGCAGGAATCCTCGCGGTCATTGTGGTTGCAATCCACGCCGATCAAGAGCACGCCGGGAACCAAATCAGCAATTGGGATATTGTTCGCAGGTTGATCGTCGTCTTGTGCAAAGGTTAACGTTGCAACAAAACCCATCGTGTAAGTTCCCGTGGCGCAAGCGGGGATGTAGAGTGGAAGCGTTCCGATGTAAAACCGGCCGCCTGAATCGGATATTTCTGTTCCGGGATTCACCGTGCCACCGAAGTTTGGGCCTGTTGGGCTAGGGCAAAGGAAACCGCAGCCAATCGTCAGATCGGCTAGAGGGTTGTTGGCGAAGACCCAATCAGAGCGCGAAGTGTCCTGCCATGCCCAGTCGCACGCATTAGGACTCAAATCGCCGCATCGCATCCCGCGCTCCCCAAGCGCGGCCGGGCATGGATCACCACAGGTGCTGCCGGGGCACTGTGCGCTCGTCGTGCATGGGAACCCAGCGTTCGCGCCGCTGGTGCAGGTCTTCTGGCAAGTGATACCCGTATACGGCCAGCCGAGGTTGCAAGCGTCGTTCCCACACGCGGCGTTGACCCCAAGGAACCCGTTGGCGTCAATCTTGCCTTGAAAGCTCCGCAACAACGGTTCTCCGTTTTGATCCGGATCCCATCCTTCCATCTGTGCATGCCAAAGAGAAAGAAAACCGCCATGATTCGGCGGAATGTACAGAGTCTGGCCGCTGATGTGCCAGCCATTGGGATAGTGGATGGCCGTCCCCGAAGTCGGCGGCACGGGAGTGAAATAGAATTTGAGCGTGGCGCCCGTGCCGGCGATGGCGCTGGACGAATCCCGTGACGTTAAAGTCGGTGACTCGGCTTGGGCGGTCGCAGCGAGCGCCGCAACAATCAGCAAAATGCTGATGGGTCGAAATGAGGGCGTTCGCATTCTATGGTCTCTCCGCCTCGAATTGCGTGATCCCGATCGGGTTCCGCGGCAATTGTAACGAATTCGCGAAGATCAAACAAGCGGCGACGGCGTCAAACGGCTTTGCTATACTCAAAGAAGCTGCCAAAAGTGAGGTTTCGGAATACGAAAATGCCTACTGACTCTTTCGGACGACAAGTCAATTATCTTCGCATCTCGCTCACCGACAATTGCAATCTGCGCTGCGTCTATTGCATGCCGCTCACCGGCCTCGTTGGATTGCGAAACAAGCAGTTATTGACCCCATCCGAGATCGAGCGATTCGCCCGCGCGGCCGCTCGCACGGGCTTTGACAAGATTCGATTCACCGGCGGCGAGCCGACGCTTCGCGAAGACATTCTCGAAATCGTCGAACGCGTGGGCCGCATCGAAGGCATCAGCGACCTCAGCATGACCACCAACGGGATTCGTTTGCCTGGGTTGGCGGCGCCATTGCGCGAAGCCGGCCTGCGACGCTTTAACATCCACATCGACTCGCTCCACAAGAACCGCATCTCGAAGATCATGCGATTCGCATCCGTCGATGCGATCTGGAACGGGATTGAGGCCGCCGTCGCCGCCGGCTTTGAGCCAATCAAGCTCAATTGTGTTGTCGTCCGGGACTACAATGATGCGGATGTCTTGGATCTGGCACGGCTGACGTTGGATCGCAATTGGCATGTGCGATTTGTCGAATTGATGCCGTTCGGTGATGGCGAATGCGCGGAGTTGTCGCGCACACAGCTTGTCACGAGTGCCGAAACGCGGCAACAAATCGAATACGACCTCGGACCGCTGACCGAGCTGTCGAATTCAAATCTTTCTGACGAGTCGCGAAATTACCAAGCCGCCGGCGCGATAGGCGTCATTGGATTTATTTCACCCGTCAGCGAACCGTATTGTGGAACGTGCAACCGCATGCGTCTCACCGCCGACGGAAAGCTCCATCTTTGTTTGTTACACGATGACGAGATTGACATTCGCGAGGCCATTCGCGCCGGCCGCGACGATGAAATCGAAACAGCCCTTGTCTCCGCGGTGCACCACAAACCCATCGGCCACGATCTCTCCGGCGGCGTGCATACTCAGCTCCGCGTGATGGTCCAAATCGGGGGCTGAAAACCCATTTCAGAGGGTACAAAACCCGGTTTGTCTATGCACCTTTGAAGGACGATAATAGAGTATCTTGATCGGGGGAGAATACTCTGGACCATTCTCACCCACGTGTCTGCATTGGAGGTACCAAGAAATGTGCGGAATTATCGGCTATGTCGGTCGTCGTCCCGCCACACCCATCCTCATTGAAGGTCTGCGTCGCCTCGAATATCGCGGATACGACTCCACCGGCATCGCCCTCGTCAAACGCGGGAACATCGCCGTCACCAAGTCGGCCGGGCGACTTTCCGTCATGGAACAGATGGCCGACATGAAGGCCCCCCAGACAACAGGCATCGGTCATACGCGTTGGGCCACGCACGGGGCGCCGACGGATGTCAACGCCCATCCCCATCTTGATTCCACTGGCCGCATCGCCGTGATCCACAACGGTCAATTCGACAACGACCGTGCCTTGAGGACCTATCTCGAACGACAGGGAATCAAGTGCAAGAGCGAGACCGATACCGAGGTTCTCGCTCAGCTTATCAACAAATTCTATCAAGGTGACCTTGAGCAGGCCGTTCGCCAGGCACTTTCTGAAGTTTCCGGCGCTTATGCCATTGCCGTGGTATGTTCCGAAGAGCCTGATGTTGTCGTTGCCGCTCGAAAAGGCGGACCGCTCTTGATCGGCGTGGGCAAGGGCGAACACCTTGTCGCTTCCGATCCCGCCGCGGTTCTCGCGCATACTTCGCAAGTCGTGTACATGAGTGACGGTGAAATGGCCCGCATCACCTCCGATCATGTCAGCATGACCACGCTCGATGCCATACCCGTGACACGCGAAGTCGAAGAAGTCGAATGGTCGCTCGATGAAATCGAACTCGGCGGCTACGAGCACTTCATGCTCAAGGAAATCATGGAGCAGCCCGGAGCGCTCGAAAATTGCCTTCGTGGCCGCATCCACGCCAAAGACGGCAGCGTGCATCTTGGCGGTCTCGTCGATTGCACCCGCGAGCTGACCCGTGCCAAACGCTTCATCCTCACCGGCTGCGGCACCGCGTGGCACGCCGCGCTCGTCGGCGAATATCTCTTTGAAGAACTCATCCGCACCCCGACCGAAACTGAATACGCCAGTGAGCTGCGCTATCGGAATCCGGTCATTGATGATGGGACCGTTGTGATCGCAGTATCGCAGAGCGGCGAAACCGCTGACACTCTTGCGGCACTCGTCGAGGCGAAATCGCGAGGCGCACTCACTCTTGGCGTCGTTAATGCCGTCGGATCCAGCATCGCCCGCGAGACAGACGCCGGAGTCTTTCTGCACGTCGGCCCGGAAATCGGCGTCGCCAGCACGAAAGCTTTCACAGCGCAGGTGGCCGTGCTTGCCATGATGGCGTGCTATCTCGGTCGCCGGAAGCATCTTTCACCGTCATCGGCCATGCAATTCATTGCATCCCTCGCTCGAATTCCCCAGCAGGTGAGCGAAATCCTCGGCAACGCCGACGAAGCAAGGGCCGTCGCCCAGAAGTACATCGAATTCGAAAACTGGCTCTATCTCGGTCGCGGCTACAACTATCCCGTCGCCCTCGAAGGCGCTCTGAAGCTAAAAGAAATCAGCTATATCCATGCCGAAGGCCTGCCCGCCGCGGAAATGAAGCATGGCCCGATCGCCCTCATACACGAAGGCATGCCTGTCGTCGTGATTGCCACCGCCGGAACGCAATACGATCGCATCCTCAACAACATCGCTCAGGTCCGCGCTCGCGGCGGCAGCGTCATCGCCATTGCAACGGAAGGTGATCGCGAAATCGCGCGAATGGCCGAACACGTTCTCTACGTGCCCGATACCATTGAATCGCTGCAACCGCTGCTCACGGTGATTCCGCTACAACTGATCGCGTACCATGCGGCCGTCCTCCGTGGCTGCAACGTCGACAAACCCCGCAACCTCGCCAAAAGCGTGACCGTGGAGTAGTCGCGTCGTCGCTTTTCAGAGCCGCGACCGTGAGGGAGCGGATAGCCTGCTTCCCCCTTGAGGGACAAAGGGGGTTGTTGTGACCAGTCCAACAATTCACTTGCATCATTCAAGCCCACTGCGGAAAATTGATTTCTTTATTCGACACGATCTGGAGGCAACATAACAAGCAATCTCAAAGGACTTCCCGAAGGCGCGTCCGTCGTCATCCCACGATTGGTGTGCCGCGATGCGGCCGCTGAAGTTGATTTCTGCATGAAAACTTTCGGCGCGGAGGTGCGCCTCCGACGACCCGGTCCGGATGGGACCGTCGCCCATGCCATGATCACCATCGGCCCGGCTATGCTCATGATCGAAAGCGAATGGCCGACGCTGCCAAGCCGCGCGCCCAAGCCCGATGGATCCTCGCCGGTCGTGATGTATGTGTACGTCGTGGATGTCGATGAGGCCATGGCGCGGGCGACCGCCGCCGGGGCTCACGTGCTGGTTTCCACTAAGAATCAATTCTGGGGCGACCGCACTGCATTGATCATGGACCCATCCGGTCACGTGTGGACCATCGCGTCGCGTATCGAAGAAACCAGCGAAGCGGAGCGAAAAGACCGCTGGTCGAACATCTTGACCGACCAGACCTGATTGGGAGCGCGGCCAAGTCGTACAGGGGCGAAGCAGAATACTGGCGTTGAGTGTTTGATGGTGAATGAGTATCTACATGTTGGCGGGCTTGTCGCAGTCGGATTCGATTCGACCGAGACTTATCTGTTGACTGTCACGCATTCTGGACGTGGCGTTTTTTCAACGAATGACTGGAAGCGAGTCGCGCGCGATTACGCTCTCGCTTATCCCGATGAGGCGCAAGCGATCGGGATCGGTCCGATCGAGGGGCAAATTATCGCCGTCGCCGAGCTAGTCTCCGATCGTCCGATCACCGTGAGTAGCCCGAGTGGGCGTATCTTGTTGAGTTGCGAAAGCAGCGGCATCGAAGTCGTCATTTCCAGAACAAAAGGTTGAGGCAGTGTGGCATAAGTTGCGCATTTTGCAAATCGGAGACCAAGATTCTCTTGCATCAACGTGAACAATTGTCGATCGTTCCCCCAAGCCGTTGAAGTTTCCCCCGCGCTCAGCATTCACCAACAATTCACCGATCGCCCCGGACGTTATTCACGCAGGAGCCGCCAATTGATGAAACCGCCACCGGCAATGCAAGTCTTCATTCGCCAATTCCCAGCTCTCATTTCTCTCCTTCAAACTTTCGACCTCTTCTCACTTTTTTTTCGATATTCGCCATTCGCTCTTCGATCATCTGCCATTCGGCAATTGGAAATTGGCGGCGGAGTTTGACGGGACCGCGACGACTGCCAAGCTTACCCCAATGCAGGCATTCGGGAACGGTTGCTTCAAGGCGGAGACAACGGTCATACTTGGTGAAGCAAGGAGGAATACGATGGAGTTCATCACCTGCCATGATTTAGACCCCGCTTCTCGGCCTATGCTTTCGACCCTAGCCCCTGCCCCTCTCCCTTGAAGGAAGAGGGGGTTTGGATCCACTCGCTATTTGCTCGTTTCCATGGCCTCGTTTTCGCGTTTGACCCAGGTGTAGTGGTAGTCCTTGTCTTCGATGGAATCGGCGACGGGGGTGAGCAGGAGCGGCTTGAAGGTGTCGCACATGACGGCGAGTTCGTTGGTGCGGTCGTGGCCGATGCTTTTTTCGTAGGTGCCGGGGTGCGGGCCGTGAGGGACGCCCATGGGGTGCAGGCTGATCGACTGCGATTCAATTCCCTTGCGGCTGGTGAAGTTGCCTTCGACGTAATACAGGATTTCGTCGCAGTCCACGCTGGCGTGGCCATAGGGACAGGGGATGGCCCGGATGCCGTCGCGCTCGAAGTAATCGACCTTTCGCGGCACGAAGCTGCAAATGATGAAGCCGTGGCCGGCGAACGTGATGTGCGTGGTGGGCGGGAGGTGGATCGTGCCGGTGCGCGGCTGATAGTCGCTGATGTTGAACGCGACGGGATAAGCGAGGCCGTCCCAGCCGACGATCTCCCACGGAAAATGCTTGAATTCGTGAACGCTGAGCTGATTGCCATGCTTGACGACAAGCGGGAACGGGCCTGTGCCGTGTCGTGCTTTGTCATAGCGAATCAGTTCCATCGGAATGCGGAAGTCGCGATGGCAATAGGGCGCGTGCATGGCGATCTGGCCGGATTCATTTCGGAATTGCTTGGGCACGTCGATGTAGGTATTCGATTCGAAGACGAGAAAGGTGCCGCGATTGCCGTCGGGATGCAGTCGATACGGCGTTCCTTTTGGAACGATGACATAATCGTGCTTGCGGAATGGAAGCAGGCCGTAGATGGATTCGAGCGTGCCGCCGCCGTCGTACGCGAACCAGCATTCATCGCCTTCGCCATTGGAAAACCAGTGTGCGGCCGGCTGATTGGGCTTGCAGATTCCCACGCGGATATCGGCGTTCATGAGCACGGTGCGCCGGGCGGTGAGGAAGTCGCCTTCAGTTTTTAGATTTTGCGTCTTGATGTGGCGACGATGGAGGAGCTGCCGTTCGATCGGGGCGATCGGGCAGAATCCGGGAAGCTCCATGGAGCGAACGCTGAATTCATCCGTCGGGGGCGTGCGGAAGTAAAGGATGCTGTAAGTACTGTCGAAGCCGACGCGGGTCATGCACTGCTCCATGAGCAGCTTGCCGTTTTCGTAATGGGTCACGTGATGCTTGGGCGGTAGAGATCCAAGTCGATGGTATTGAATCATTTCGATGCTCCTATTGCACTTCACAGTAAAGTGTAGCTACTTACCCCCCTCATTCCCCCCTTGTAAAGGGGGGAGGCACGGCTACACCTGAGTGTTAGTCGCTCTAAGTATCATTCGCCATGCAGGCGCACATTCAGACAATGAAAGCATAGCCGAGTTGAGGAGAGTGAAAAAGAAGCAAGAACCGCTCCCTTACGGTCGCGGCTCGGAAAAGCGCTCATTAGACCTGGAGGGCGAGAAGAGTCACGTCGTCGGATGGGGCAGCGTGGTCGGCGACTCGACTGCGGACTTCCGCCAGATGCGATTCGAGTCGATCGGTATTCAGACTTCGAAACCAATCGGATTCCTCAAGGGGAACACCGGCACTTGCGCCAAGGATTGCATCAAGCCCGTCCGTGTGAATCAGCACGGCGTCGCCAGGTTCAAGTCGGAATGAGACCGGCTCGAAGCGAGCCTCCCTCTGCACTCCGAGAAGCGGTCCCGAACTCTTCAGATGAATCGGCGGCCGGTTCGGTCGCAAGAGAATCGGATATGGCGCTCCGCCGCGGGCCCATCGGAACGAATTTGTCGTCTCGTCAAACGATGCATGAATGGCCGTGATGAAACAACCGTCGCTGAATTCCGTGTCCAAGAGGATTCGATTCACGTGCTCAAGCACTTGTTGCGGCTCGTGCGGCGACGAGAATTCCGCATCGCGGAACGCGCGGTGCACGAAGGCCGCCAGCAATGCGGCGGCGACGCCGTGTCCCGCCGCATCCGCGACGGAGAATGTCGCATGATGTTTGTCTGCATTCCCGGTATGGATGAGGTCGCCGCTAATGGCGCCTGCGGACTCATGAACAATGGTCACTTTGCCGCGGGCCAGTTGTGGTGGACGCAGGGGCATGAGTTCGCGTTGCAGCCGGGCGGCTTGGAGAAGCTCGGCCTCGATCTCGCGAATCTTTGCTTCCTGGAGCGCGGTTTGCTTTCGAAGCGACGTCAGCTCGTACTCGACTAATTCGAACGCGGTGCTCAGCGCGGTCGCCAGGCGCGTGGAATTCGACGGCGTTGGCGGATTGCGTTTGAGAGAAGTTCCTGCCGAATCCAGCATGAATGTATTTCGGTGGAGTGATAACTAAAGTGAAATAACCGTGACATCATTTCGAGCCCTGGTTCAACGGGGCAAAGAATCCCGGTTCCAGATGCTTCGCTTCGCTCAGCAGGACGGCGCGGTTTCTTCTATTTCGATGCCCGGGCATCCAGTGCCAGTCCTGCGGCCCCAATCACTCCAGCATCGGCTCCCAATGCTGAAATCCGCAGGTCGGGGGCGTCGTCGCATAGTTTCCACGTCTCGGCGTCACGATGCTGACGTACGCGACGAAGCAACGCTTCCCCCGCCCCTGAAAATCCGCCTCCCAGCACAATGGTAGCGGGGTTGAACGCATGTTGGATGTTCACGCAGACGATGGCCAGAAATCGGCAGGCCTCGTCGAAAATGCGTTCGCAGAGTGGATCGCCCTGTTCGGCGGCTTTGACCACAGTTTCCGAATCGACCGGAGCACTTACGCAGAGTGACGAATGTTCGCCGCCGCGAATCGCGGCCTCAACGCGGCGAACGATGCCGGAGGCGGAGGAATATTGCTCGAGACAACCGCGCTGGCCGCAGGGACATGGGAGACCATCGGCAACGACGATCATGTGTCCTAGTTCGGCGGCGTTTCCATAGGCACCATGGAGCACTTTCCCATTGATAATGGCACCGCCGCCGACGCCGGTTCCCAAAGTGAGCATCACTAAATCGCCGCCTGCCTTGCCCGCTCCGGTCCACCATTCACCATACGCGGCCGCATTCGCATCATTGTCAAGCACGACCGGCAAATTCATTCGTGCGGTGAGCATGTCACGTAATGGCACCTGAATCCAGTTGGGCAGATTCGCGGCGCGAAGGATGAAACCTTTTTTGAGATCAAGCGGGCCCGGAGTGCCGACACCGACGCTGACGATATTTGAATATGTAATGCCCACTTCCGGGAGCAACGCGGCTACAACCTGCGCCGACTGATCGACGACGTGTTGAGGTCCGCGAGCGGCGTCAGTGGGTTGAGACCGCTTGGCGAGAATTTTTCCGCGTTCATCAACGATCGCGATTTTGAGATTGGTGCCGCCGAGATCGATCCCAATTGCGGCCCGATTGCTCACGTTGCGGCACCTGCGGATTCGCCTGAAACGGGTGGCAACGTAACGCTTCGAACCGAGAGAATCGGCTCCATTTGGCTCAAGCTTTGAGCAAGCTCGGTGGGCATGGGAACGTCGAGCTTCAACGCCATGAGTGCGGTTTTGCCGCGCCGTGAAAGGGCCATGTCGGCGATGTTGATGCCGGCGTTGCCGAGCGTTTGACCCACGAGTCCGATGACGCCGGGCCGGTCATCGTTGAAAATCAGCACCATCGTCCGCTCAGGGACAAGGTCCATGCGGTAGCCATCGATGGAGAGAATTCGTGGCCGGCGATCGGAGTAGACGGTTCCCTCGATTTGGTGCGATCGATCTTTTGAGTGGATCGAAATCGCGATCGATTCGTAGCGTTCGCGGTCTTCCGAATGACAGACGTGCTCAACGACGATGCCGCGTTTTTTTGCCTGTTCGCGAGCGTTGACGAGGTTGAGCCGGACATCGAGCCGGGGTCCGATGATGGCGGCCATTGCCTGCCATGCAAGCGTCGATGCAATTTCACGGAGTGTTTCGCCGTATGCGGTCAGGACGATCTTCTCGATCCCTTCCGCGGACCAAGCCGATAGGACCGTGCCCATTCGTGTGCAAAGATCGAAAAAGGCGCGGCCGCGAGCATCGATGTTCGTCGGCATTCCGCTTACGTTGACTGCTGATCGAACCTCGCCGCGCAAGAGGTACGCCAGAATTGCGTCGACCGCATCGATTGACACACGGAGCTGGGCCTCGCTGGTCGAAGCGGCCAAATGCGGCGTGAGCAGGACATTTTTCGCGGTCATAAGCGGGCTTCCCTTCGGTGGCTCGTTCTCGAATACGTCGAGTGCTGCGCCCGCGATTCGCTCAGAATTCAGGGCATCGGCCAGCGCCTTCTCGTCGATCAGGCTGCCGCGAGCGCAGTTCACGATCTTCGCGCCGCGTTTCATCATGGCGAGCTGCTCGGGCCCGATCATGTGTTTCGTTTCGCTGGAAAGCGTGGTGTGCAGAGTCACGACGTCGGCCTCGCGAAGAATTTCCGGCACACTTCGCACGAGCCGCACGGCTCCATTCAGCGCCGAATCACCGCTGACAAACGGATCATACGCGATCACGGTCATTTCCAACCCGAGTGCGCGTTGAGCGACCGCTCTTCCGATCCGGCCCAATCCAATAATTCCCAGCGTTCGTCCGGCGAGCTGTTCACCTTCATAAGCGGCCCGACTCCAGCCGCCGGAAATCACGTGCCCGTGCGCATCCGCAATGCGATGGTGCAACGCAAGCATAAGCGTGATCGTATGCTCGGCGGTTGAGATGGTGTTCGCATCGGGTGTGTTAAGGACGAGCACACCCGCAGCGGTTGCGGCGTCAACATCGACGTTATCGACGCCAACTCCGGCCCGCGCGATGACCGACAGCTTGCCGGGCCTGACCAGCGTGTCTTTGGTGATCTTAACGGCCGAACGAATCAATACGCCATCGTATTCACCGATCGCGTCGGCAAGCTCCGAGGGACTCAGGCCATGCCGAACGTCGAACTTTACCTCCGGCATGGACCGCAGCCGCTCGATCCCGGCTTCCGCAATTTTGTCTGCTACGAGAATTCGACGCATTATGTTACGTTCCAATCGTCCGGCTGTTTGTGAAATCGATCAAGCCAATCCTCTATCCGTTTCATCGTCATCCGCGCACGTCTCATCCATCGCCGGAAATTATATGCCAAATTGAGTGAGTCCGAGAATTGTTAGAATCTGACAGAAAAAGGTGCATAGTTGCATCGATGTCGGACGCTGGTAACGTCAGCGTGCTATATGGCCTTGCAATCATAAGGGTCTTCTTTGGTGAGGATTTCACAATGACCATCGCACGAAAAATGGCCCAATGGGCAAAATCGCTTCGATACGAGGAACTTCCCACGAAGACGGTCCACGAAGTCAAACGTCGCGTGATCGATTCGCTGGCGACGACGCTGGGAGCATATCGGTCGCATCCCGCAAAGATTGTTCGCGAAAAAGCGATGGCGGTGAACGATCCCGGTGCGAAGGCGCTCGTCTGGGGCACTTCGCATCGAACTCTGCCGGAGCTGGCAACTTTCGCCAACGGAGCGATGACCCGATACCTGGATTACAATGATACGTACTTGAGTCTCGAACCTGCGCATCCGTCGGACAATATTTCCGCCGCGGTCGCGGTGACGCAACAGACAGGTCGCAACGGAAAAGACTTGATCGCCGCAATCGTTCTCGGCTACGAAATCCAATGCCGATTGTGCGATGCGGCCAGCCTTCGCGCCGGCGGTTGGGATCACGTGACGTATGGAGCACTTTCGACTGCTTTGCTCTCGTCGAAACTCTGGGATTTATCCGAAGATCAAATGGAGCACGCCCTCGGACTCGCCGGCGTGTGTAACATCGCGACGCGACAGACGCGAACAGGACAAATCGCTGATTGGAAAGCCTGCGCGTTCTCCAACGCCGCTCGCAACGGCGTATTCGCGGCCGATCTCGCTCGTCGCGGCATGACCGGCCCGAATGAAATTTTCGAAGGCCCGAAAGGCCTCATCAAGCAGCTCAACATCCCCGGCGTGAAAAATCTGGTGCTCGGCCGCGACGGCGACTTCATGATCGACAAAACGTACATCAAATACTGGCCCGCGGAATATCATTCGCAATCGGCGATCGACGCGTGCCTGCAACTTCGCCCGCAGATCGGCAATCGCAAGATTGAAAAGATTCATATCAAAAGTTTCGAGGCCGCCGTGAGCATCATCGGCAGCGAACCAGAGAAGCTCCGCCCGACCTCGCGCGAGACGGCCGATCATTCGATGTTCTACTGCTGTGCGGCCGCATTGGTCGACGGCGACGTTACGCTGGCGACGTTCGACGACGAGCGGCTCACCGACAAGCGGCTTCTCGATCTGATCGACCGCACGACGATCGTCGAAGACCAGGAGTTGAATAAGGGCTATCCTAAGGGCATCCCCAACGACATCACCATCACGCTCTCCGACGGCAGCAAATTGAACGAGCGTGTCGATTTCCCTCGCGGCCACGCCGGAAATCCCATGACCGACGACGAAGTGATCGCGAAATTCAATCGCATGGCCAAAGGCGTGATCGACGAACGAACGGCTGTGAAAATTCTGGAAACTGCGTGGAAACTAGATGAGCTAGCTGACGTTTCGCTCTTATTTGGATTTCCGTGCACGGCGTGAGTGCCCTTTTTTGTAGGGCAGGTTCCGCCCGCGGAAATCGAATCAAGTCACGGCAGGTGGAACCCGCCTTGCGATCTAAATCAAAACGCTGCCCAATTCAATTTTGAACAACGTGGCCACGAATGATCCAGGCCAGTGCCAAACCCGCAAGACACCAGCCGATCGCAAGGTTCGCGATCTGCACGACCGTGTAGCCGGTCGGATATTGATGCCAGTTCCAATCCGGCAGGCGGCAAACGATACCGGCGGCGATTCCCGCAATTGTCACGAATGCAACGCGTTCCAAATAAGAAAGCCCGGAAGTTTGTGCGAGCATCCATCCAAATAGGAACGCAACCGCGGCATACGTGATGAATGCGACGATCAGCATCTGAGGAAAGGACGGTATCCCGCCTTGCTTCACAATCGCCGTGACAGTAGGCCCCTTTTGAAGCCGTTCCCAAACGGCCGTATCGACCTTGTCTCGCTGCTCTTTCGTCGCACCCGGCGGATATTTCGGCTCCGCAGGCAAGCCATACATCCCTGATTGCGGCGACTGCGAAGCGATCATCTTGGCGACGGCGTCTTCATCCGCGAAGCTCTTGTATTGTGCCCGCTGCCAGGGCAACGCCATCCACGAGATGGCGCTCCATAAGAAGAAGATGGCTCCGGCAAGCAGCGCTCCCAGAAAAATTGTCGTCATCGAATTCTCCCATCTTGTTTTCATATCGTGCATAAGCGATCCTCCTTGCTCTGATCGTGCATCAATAAAGGATCGCATTCTTGAAGAAATCGGACATATTGCGAAAAAATGTAGGAACGGCTTTACCCGCCGCAAGATCTCGCTTGGGAACAAGGCTGGTAAAACCCGCCCTACGCGCTTCGGCGAGTGCATGGTTAGCTCTGCCCACCTAGTGTAATCTTAACCAAATGATGTTGCCTGCCGCGGCGTTAGACCGGAAAATTCGTGGAATTCACGGCAAAAATGGGCCTGATCGGCGTATCCCAATCGATAGGCGATGGAGGCCCAGCTTTCCTGGTTCGCACCAAAACTTGATTCCCAGGCCGCTCGGAAACGGGAGATTCGAGCGAATAGCTTCGGGCAGATTCCAAGATACTGATCGAAGTCGCGGTCCAATTGTCGCGAGCAAACGCCGAGTTCGCGAGATAACGCTGAGAGACAAATCGCACCTTTCGTTTGCGTAATCGCGGTGAGGGCGCGGCCCGCACGGTCAACTTGCCGATTCACGCAGTCGGGCATCGAATCAGCAACCGCACGAGCGACGCGCTCGACGCTGTGTGGGGCGGCAGACGACTCAAGAATCTCGGCGACACGATTCGCCAGGCGAGGAACAAGATCGCCCACAGAGCGAACTTTGTCCGTGGTCGCCGCGAGATCGCCACCAAACAGTCGAACCGCAGCCGCCGGTCGCAAGCGAATTCCGAACCATTGACCCGCTTTGTCATATCCGAAGTGGAACGGCCTGGTTGTCAGCCCAAGCACAAATGATTCGCCGCATTCGCGGGCAGTCTTGGCATTTGGATCATCGCATTTCACACGGCCTGATGATCGGTCTCGCGCAAAGACCAACTCAACGCAGCCATCAGGTGTCACCAGCCCGGCATCGGACGGTACGGGTTCACTGTCAGTAGCGAGAGTCCAAAAGGCATCGATGAATGGCGCAGCGGGCGGACTCGGTGCAAATTCTCGAAATTCCATACCCCAGTATTTTAGCGAATTATTGAGCTTTTTGGAACATGATTTTTGCGCTTCATGATCAACAAGAATCCGCGAAAACGGGCGTCATCTTCGGTCTCAATTCCCGATTCACCGCTCTCTTACTGCGTCTTCGTCGATTCTTTGAGCTTCGTGCGATCGAGAAGATTTCGCTCGAAGAACTTGGCCATCTGCTGATAGTAGAGTAGACGATTTCCTTCCTTCGCGAAGCCGTGGCCTTCGTCAGGAAAATAAAGTTCCTCCACATCGACGCCTCGCTGTTTCAGCGCCACCGCGATCTGCATGGCCTCGCCGATCGGCACACGAGGATCGTTCAGTCCGTGAGCGATCATCAGCGGCATGTCGATGCGATCGGCCTTGTAGATTGGTGAGATGGATTTCAAAAACTCCGGATCGGAGAGCGGGCCATATTCAACTTCGCGAAGCTTGCGACGATAGTCCTTCGTTTTTTCGAGGAACGTTTGAAAGTTCACGATGCCGACCACGTCGCAGGCGGCCCCGTAGTATTCCGGGGCTTCGGTGATGACGGCCATGGTCATGAAGCCGCCGTAGCTGCCGCCCCATGCCGCGACCATCTTCTTGTCGGTGAATCCCTGATCGATGACGTACTTCGCGGCCCAGATGCCGTCCTTCACGGACTTGTCGCGATTCTTGTAGTTGTCGGCCTCCAGAAATTTCTTGCCGTAGCCGCTTGAGCCG
Organism: Planctomycetota bacterium; assembly: GCA_016200265.1. Classification (GTDB taxonomy): domain Bacteria; phylum Planctomycetota; class Phycisphaerae; order UBA1845; family UBA1845; genus JACQFE01. The sequence continues at coordinate 62,955 of JACQFE010000029.1, forward strand.
CGCGGGTTTGGTGCGACGACGCCGAAGCCCTTGGACAGAAAGTACTGAAATGAACGATTGAAATTCGGTCGGTACTGGGCCTCCGGGCCGCCGTGATACGAAACGATGAACGGAATCTTGGCGCCCTTCTGATAATCCGACGGCAAATACATGAACGCCGGGATTTTCAGCCCATCGAACGATTCATAGTGAACAAGCTCAGGCAATCGGAATTTCGACACGTCGACGCCTTGTGTGTCGGCGGTCGTGAGCGCGACGGCCGGCTCCTTCGACTTGTTCATGTCCCATTTGTAAATTAAGCCCGGCGTGTTCGCATTGTCGATCGAATAGAGCAAGAAATTCCCTTGAAATCGCACATTTCCGACAACGCCCTTGGCAATCGTCGGACTCGGCATCGGCGAAAAATCCTTGGCCGATCGCAATTGAAGCGTCGCATAGCCATCCTCATTGACGATGACCGCGAGCACCGTGCGACCCTCGTTGAGCACGCCGCCGTCGATCTCGCGGCCTGCAAGGTCGCTCATCACTGGCGTCACTTTTCCCGACTTGAGATCGATGGTGTGAATCTGCTTAAGGTCGGCTTTGTAGTCGGTGTTCACCAGAAAACTCTTGTCATCGTCGGAGTATCCGATCGGCTCGAACGACCACTCTTCACCCTTGGGCGTGATCTCGCGAGCTTCTTTCGTCGCCAGCGTGATCTCGAAAAGCTGTGTGAACGAGGCCGAGGTCTCCTTCATCACCATCAATTTGCTGCCGTCGCGATTGAAATCGACGGGCGTGTTATCACCGGCGGCCTCATAGACTTTTCCCGCTTGTCGATTCTCTACGTAATGCACATAGATATGAAAATCCGCCGAGGAAGTTTCATTCGAACGATACGCAAACGCCTTCGAATCGCGCCGCCACAGCGGCGAATCCACCACGTCCTTTGGGCTCACGAACAGCGGATCGATTTTGCTCGTCGCGGTGTCGAGAAGATAAAGGTCCCACTGCTCGCTTCCGCCGACAGCGGCCACAATCGTGATCCACTTGCCATCCTCGCTGAGTTGGAAGTTGTTTATACCGTCGGCCAGCGACGTAAGCTTGACGGCATCCTTTTGCGTGCCGCCGGTTGACGCCTTGTAAAGCTGATTGATACCGTCCGGATTGTAAATGAAATAGAGCGCCCCATCCGGCGCGAGCCTCCCAGCCACCGGCCAACGCATTTTGATGTACGGATCAATGCCGGGAGCGGCGCGGGTTGTTGTTGCGCCGCCGGGCGTGATGCATATTGTCAACAGTAATACTACGCGTCGAACCCAATGTGAATTGCGTTTCACTTTTCAATCCTCCCAACTATTGGACGTCGTCGAATAATCAAAGCCGGATAACGACTTCTCAAAATCAGTTGACTCATATTGAAGGCGTACTCTACCATATACCGACGTTTCACAGAAATGAGAACTGAAGCGCGGCGAGCGATTATCTACATCACGATTGCGCTGGGCGTCACAGTCATCCTCCCGCTGGGTCTTTACTATTGGCGATCGCAGCCAGCGGAGAAAGAGATTGCCGCCTTTCATCCCCTAGCAGCCTGTTGAAAAAGTCCTTGACGCCCATGCTATCATAACGAGCGTTGGATGGAACGAATCGATACTCAAGGATGAGGAATCATGGCACTGGGTAAGCGAAAACGAGAGCAGCAGGAGTTGCTGGTGGCGACGACG
>JACQFE010000005.1 GCA_016200265.1 Planctomycetota bacterium
ATGAAACGTGGCCACATCCATCACCGCCGGCATGGGCCGCTTGTTCCGGTTGTCAGGCATTTCGCGTCTCCTTCCTCGAATCGCGTAAAACCTAACAACTACCGTACTTAATAGCCGGAGTCAAACAGAGAATCAGGTTTCCGAAAACCTGCGGTTTTGCGTGCGGCAGATGTTTTAACGACACGAAGGCAGAGTTGTCGCCTCTGAAAAGAAATTAACCGACCACCCCCTCTGGGAGTGGTCGGTTACTACGCCAACATAGCCCAATTTTCGGGTGGTATGGCCAAAGGCAGAGCCGCTATGCGACTCGACAAGCCCGACCGTTTGCGGTAAAGTCGCCCGCTTCATTGAAAGGACACGAGCAGGAATAGAGAGGAATTATGCCAAGACCGACGAAAGCCTTTAAGCGACAACGAACCAGCGCCGCCGAAGAATGGAAAAAGGGCAATAAGAAGGAGGCCTACGAGCTTTGGGCCAAAGCCGCTCAAGGCCGCAAGGAGCACCTCGGCAAGAAACGTAACAAGGCCAAGGCCGCCGGTGCCGAAGGCGCTCCCCCGGCTGCCGCGGGCTGAGCATCTGCTCGATTGCCGAGTGTGGGTAGCGGCCCGCGCGATTCAGAACCATCACCGCATTTGTTTCCCTGCGCATGTCGATCGCAACCGCGCCATCGCACCGCGAAAAATCCTTCATTGATGTGCGTTCGACTATTGCGACGCGCCGATGGATAATCCTCCAAAGTCAAACAAGACTTGCGAAGGAATCAAGATCATGCGCCAACCTACCATGGGAGTCATCGTCGGCGGTGGGCCCGCGCCGGGCATCAACGGCGTCATCGGTGCCGCCACGATTGAGGCGATCAACAATAGTCTGAAGGTCATCGGTTTTTACGACGGCTTTTCGCACCTGGCGGAGGAGGAGTTTGATCCCGCCGCGCACACCATCTCCCTCCAGATCGAAAACACCAGCCGAATCCATTTTGACGGCGGTTCGATCCTTCGGACCTCGCGCACGAGTTTGCTCGACTCCAACAAGTTGAAAAATTCCACGGTTGTGCAGCCCGACAAAACAAAGACGACGAGAGTGTGCGAGCGGATCCGCAATTTAAACGTCACGCATCTGCTCACCATCGGCGGCGATGACACGGCGTTGAGCGCCCGGTTTGTGGCCGAACATAGCGGTGGAAAAATTCGCATCGTCCACGTCCCCAAGACGATCGACAATGACCTGCCGCTACCCGGTGATATTCCAACGTTCGGCTTCAACACGGCCCGTCACGTCGGTTCCGCGATTGTTGCCAACTTGATGGAAGATTCGCGAACTACCCGCCGCTGGTACATCGTGGTCACGATGGGTCGCAACGCAGGATTCCTCGCCCTCGGCATCGGCAAGTCCGCCGGCGCGACGCTCACCCTGATCCCCGAGGAATTCCCCGAATCCACCACCATCCGCCACGTCGCCGACATCATTGAGGGGGCGATGTTGAAGCGCCGAATCATGGGCCGATCCGACGGCGTGGTGGTCGTGGCCGAAGGACTAGCCTACAAGCTCGGCGACCGCGAGGAGCTTGCCCGGATTCTCCACCGCGAAATCCCGGTCGATGCCGCGGGGCATCCAAGGCTTTCGGAATTTCCGCTGGCACAAATTCTCAAGGAAGAATTGCAGCTTCGATTCGCGGCCCGGGGCGATTCCATCACGCTCGTGGCCCACTTGCTCGGCTATGAGCTGCGCTGTGCCAGACCGGTGACATCAGACCTCGCCTATACGCGGGATTTGGGTCACGGCGGCGTCCGCTTATTGCTCGATGGCGAAGCGAATCATCGGACAGGCTTGATGGTGACCTTGCAGGGCGGCAATTTGGTGCCCGTTCCGTTCGATGACATGGTTGATCCGGTCACCAACCGCACCCGAATCCGAACCGTGAACATGAAAAGCTATACCTACAGCGTAGCCCGGGCCTATATGATCCGTCTTGAGAAATCGGACCTCGACGCGCCGGAGACCCTGGCCCGTCTCGCCGCCGAAGCAAGAATGTCACCCGACGAATTCCGAGAAGCGTATGAACACATTGTCGAATCCGATCCTCACAGCGCCTGCCGCGCATGTCCCGTCATGATCGATGCATGATATCATGAACTCGCACGACGTGATTCAATTGGTGGTCGCCGGCGCCGCGGGGCGCATGGGACGATGCGTGCTCGAAGCCGTGGCGATCGATTCGCGATTCGAAATCGCGGCCGCGCTGGTCGCCCAAAATGACTCGCGAGCCGGGACCGAAATTGAGGTCGGTCATCGACGAGTCCGCCTTGCAAATCATTGGACGCCGCATAAGCAGTCGACATCAACTCAGCATCCAATGACTGCATTGATCGATTTCACCGTGGCCGTTGGAACGATGCACTGGTTGCCTGTGTGCGAAGAATTTCGCGTTCCCATGGTGATCGGATCCACAGGTCACGATGAATCGCAAGTCGCAAAAATCCGCCGCGCCGCCGAGTACATTCCAATTCTAATGGCCGCTAACTTCAGCACCGGGTTGCGTGTGCTCCTGCGCCTGTTGCCGCAGTTCCTTCGCGGTCTTGGAACCGACACGGACATTGAAATCGTGGAGACGCATCACCGGCGGAAAATCGATGCACCCAGCGGGACGGCCCGGGAGATTCTCAAATCTCTGCGGGGAAATTCGGACGAGAACGCGGACATCATCCATGGACGTCATGGCGCGACCGGACCGCGAAACGCCGGACAAATCGGCATCCATTCCGTGCGTCTCGGCGACGCCGTGGGGACGCATGCAATTCATTTCGGCCTCAAAGGTGAAACAATCACCGTCAGGCACACGGCGCAATCTCGCGAGGCTTTCGCCGTCGGGGCTCTCGATGCGGCCGCATGGCTCGTCCACCAGCCTCCAGGATTCTACACCACGATCGATTTGCCACTGCCTGAATAGAGCATTTCACGGTTAACTGCAGCGGGTGCCCCAGCCCTTGGGCTGGGGGACTGAAAGTCCGTCAGTGTCATTATCTTGGCATCAATTCCCAATGCAATACAAATTGTCCTGCCCGCGAACAAAGAGCATTCCATCGACGATCGCCGGCGTGGCCATGCACTGTTCTTTCATTTGATTCGATGCCAGATGCTTGTACTCACGTCCGGTCTTGATCACATCCACCTGACCGTCTTCATTTGTCGTATACAAACGCCCGCCCGCCGAAACCGGCGACGCCGAGTACGTCGCTTTTCCTCCGCCCGGCAGCCGCTCGCGATACACTTGCTTGCCGGTCGCTGTTTCGTATGTCGTCAAAATCCCGTTGTCGTCGGCCACATAAAGCAAATCGTCGATCACGATCGGCGTGGGCATGTACGATCCCTTCACCGGCTTGGACCACGCCAGACCCTCCGAAGTTTCTTCCCCCTTCGGCGTAATGTTCCCCGTCGCACCGGACTTCACCGCGAAGATCGGACTCTTGCTGTGACTGTTCGTAATGATGAAAAGATCACCGGCAATTACCGGCCTGGGCACAGGAATGTCACCGCCGTCCGACATGCTCCAAAGCTCTTTACCCGTGGACAGGCTGTAGCCGGCCATCTTCTTGTAACCATTGCAGACAAGCTGCGGATCGCCTTTGCCGCTGTAGACGGTCGGCGTCGTCCATGTGGCCGCATCTCCGCGCTCAATGCGCTGCACTTCTTTTCCATCATTGATGTCCAGCGAAATCCAGAACGAAGCGTTCGCCACATCGCACTGCAAAATCACCTTTCCGTCGTAAATGATCGGCGACGTTGCCGTCCCCCACTGCATATCCGTGTACGTGCTCCAGCTCGCATTCAGCGGACCGAGGTTTTTCTTCCACAGCAGCTTGCCTTCGGCGTCAAAACAATACACGCCCTCTGATCCGAAATACGCCACGATGTGCTTGCCGTCGGTCGCTGGCGATCCGTTCGCGTGCGTCGACTTGGGATGCCGCTTGAACATTGGTGCGCCCTTGTGCGCGGTCTGCTCCCACACGATCTTGCCGCTGCCTCGATCCAGCGCGAGCACTTTCCATTCCCATTCGCCACTCTCTTCCACCGGTGCGATGCTGCCGCCCATCCAGCCTTTGTCGAGCTTAGTCTCCCCACCCAAAGGAACGGCGGTCGTTAAGTACACGCGTTGATCCCAGATCACCGGCGACGAATTGCCCAATCCCGGAATCGCAGCCTTCCATTTGACGTTCTCACCCTTTTCAATGTCCCATTTTTCCGGCGGTGTACCCGTGCCGATTCCGCTGCCGTTCGGCCCGCGAAATTCAGGCCAGTTACCGGCATAGGCAAGATTTGAAAACGAGACGCAAACGGCCAACGTAAGAATGCCGAACGTCATTGAGTTTTTCAGTGACATACCAATCACCCTCGCTGTGCGGTGTTTCAAAAATACCGAGGAACAACCCTCGAACGTTAATGGATTGTCTACAAGAACGTGGCCATTGACAATCGGCTCTTACATATTTGGACCGAGTCATGCTGGTCCTGGATAGGAACATTCAAATGGGAAACTGACAACACGGGACGTCATTCTGAGGTCGCCTCAGGCGACCGAAGAATCTCGGAGCGTGAGATGCTTCGCTTCGCTCAGCATGACCGCCGGTAGTTTCCCCATTGCTGGGTTCGTTTTAGTTTTCTGGAGCCTTGCACAACTCTCGTAGAACGACAGTCGCGTACGCGCCCGCGGGAAGCGTAAACGCAAGCTTGAGGAAGCCTCCATATTCGTCTTCGCCATTTTCGAGGCGCGGATCGCCGAGTGGCACGCGAAGAGGCCTGCGGGCCCCATCGAGTCGGCCACTGCCTTCAGAGACCACCTTCTCACGCACAATGCCGCATTCCGCGAGCACGGCACTCTCAATCTCGCCCGGCCGCCCCGAAGCCTCGGTCATCCGTCGACCGAACAGCGGCCCGGTCGGCGAAATCTCGAACGCCGCGCAGCGCGGCTGCTCTCTTTCGACATCCTCAACCCGAAAGCACGCCCCATTCACGTGCTTCCACGCAATATCCCCCGTTTCGATGCACTCGAGTCCGGTGATTCGCGCGGCCAGCACACGATTGAATAGCGCGCTTTGAAATGCGGAGAGATAGAGTTTGCGAAGCGTGTGATCGACGGCCCGCCATGTCTTCTTGGCATCGCCCGAATTCTTCGCATGCGCTCGGCAAAGCCTCGATTGCTGTGCAAAAATGCCTCTTGGCCAAACATTCGCCGCGCCTTCAAAGTCGCCGCGATCAAAAAGTTCACGCGCCCGTCTCGCTGCGCCGTGATCCGTCGGACCGGGGCGGCCAAGCATCAGTGCAATCGCTTCAACATGATCGCCGCGAAGAATGGCATCGCCGATCGCGCCATTGTCGCCGCGTGCGCCGAAACGCTGCGGCCCGAAGTAATTCGGTGCCCCTCGTCGAACAAGCACATCCAGGATTGCTTGCGCCCGCCGAAGCGCCGAAGACGATGCAATGGCGACATCGCCCGATTGACCACGCACAGGGGCATTCGCACTTCGTCCATCATCATCGCGAATCTTGATTTCAAACCGATTCCCCGCGAGATGACCGAGCTTGAGCTTGTTCGTATGTCGATCCACGGAAAGAATTTTCATTCGCGTGAATTCAAGGGCCTGCAATCGCGCGGGATCGACGTGCTCGACGCTCAGCATCTGCCGCGTAACGCCGTGGGCGTCCTTCAGTCCTGCGTATCCGATGTCTCGCGGCTGCCGACCCAGCGCCCGCGCAATGTGCTGCACGGCCGCCAGCGTAGGCAATCCCTGCTTCTCGATGACGAAATAAACATGCGTGCCGCTTCCGCAGGGAAGATAGAGCGGCAATTCCTGAACCGCAAAATCCTCATCATGTTGTTTGATGACACCGCCTACGCCCGGCAATTCCGCAGTCAAATAAGGCAACGCCGAATCCGCAGGCAACAGCGATGCGATCGGTTCGCATGATGTGTCGTTGATTGATGAAGCTTCCATCGGAAGAGTGTACACCTGTTATGGGATGCTGTCCCGTCGCGAAGAAAACGCATATTCTCAAAATGCGTGAGTCGCGAATTTCGGTTTGCGCGGTTTCACGTCGATATTACCGGTCAATCTGTCCTAACGATCCGCAATTCCATACCGCCTTCGCGTGCCCGCCTATCTTACCCTTTCGGAAAAGGCCGATCGCGTCGATTTACGCTTGAGCGGAATTGTCCGCGGTTTGCACTTCGGGGGGAACGAGCATGACGAAATCAGATCACAGGGCGCAATCTGCGCGCAGGCCGCTCACTTGTCATGTAGCCTTATCTGCACTTATCATTCAGCTCTTCGGTTGTGGGGCTGCAATTCCGACGGATTCAAACCCAGGTGGAACTGATTTGCCCTCCACGGTTGGCAATCCACCCGGATCATCGAATGGCGATGGCACGAGCGGCTCAACAGACAATGCGGAAACTCCAATTGCCGGCGATGCCGGCACAGGAAACACAACCGACGGAACCGGCTCAAACGGCAGCGACGGCTCAACAACTGCAACCGATCCTGGCCAAATGGATGAACCACCGGTCGCAATCGCAGGCACCGACATCATCATGAACGAAGGTGAGCTGGTGCAGCTCGATGCCACGCATAGCGCCGATCCCGAAAACGATCCGCTTATTTTTTCTTGGAGCGTCGATGCCCCGGGATACGACGTCGTCCTAAGCGATCCGACTTCCCCGACGCCCACTTTCACCGCACCGGACGTTGACCAGGATACCGTTCTTCATTTCACATTGACCGTAAGCGATGGCCAGAAGTCCTCTACCGATGAAATCGATGTGAATATTCAAGCGGTAATCGCGCCGCCTCCTACACCGCCCGTCGCGAACGCCGGCGCCGATCGGGAAGGGATATCAGGTGACACGATTACGCTCGACGGAAGTGCCAGCACAGGGAACGACGCTTCCCCGCTTGCTTATTTGTGGGAACAAATCTCAGGCCCGGCGGCAACGATTTCCGATCCAACCGTCGCTTCCATTTCCTTTACCGCTCCATCGGTTTCAACCGATTCGGCGCTCGTTTTCAAGCTCACCGTATCGCAAAATGATCTTTCGTCGTCGGATCAATTGGCCGTGGTCGTACATCCGGAGCAAATTGCGCCACTACCACCACCCGCTCCTCCGCTGCCTCATCCGCCGCCCCCGGTCGACAATTGCCCGAACGATCCGAACAAAACTCAGCCTGGGATTTGCGGATGCGGCATCGCTGACACCGACCGCGACGGCGACGGCACGCCCGATTGCATTGACGGATGCCCCGACGATCCCACGAAAACCAACGCCGTCGATTGCCCGGGCCCCGCGCTCGCTCGTGATACCGATTGGGAGCTTTACATGCTTCGATTGGTTAACCGCGCGCGAAGAGACCCGTCCGGGGAAGCCGCTAGAATCGGCTCAAGCGTAACAGACACTCGCGCGGCCGTGCCACCTTTGGCGTATGATCTGCTAATGGGACAATCTGCGGAGAACCACGATCATTGGATGTTCGATAATTTCGGTGGCATTTCGTCTGGACAAACGCCGGATTCGTTCACTCATTATGAAACACTAAACGGTCAATCCACCGGCACTCCGGCAACGGGAACACCAAGCTACACGGGTGCAGGAGTCGGCGATCGATTCAACTATGTCGGTTATCCCTGGAGCAGCTACGGCGAGAACATTCAGACTAATTATTCGACATTGACGTTGTCCATCGGCCAAAGTCGAATCGACGCCGCTCATAGAGGCTGGTGGGAGAGCACCGGCCATCGAAACAACATGCTTTATGCCTCGTACACTTCGTTCGGATTTCACGCAGAGAGTCGGACGTTTACGCCACCGAAGGGAGGCCTGTCTGCGCCGTTCAGCAATCTCTTTTACACCACACAGGACTATGGACGACCGCAACCAACGCCGCGAACGTATGTCTTTGGAGTGACCTATGTCGATCGAGACGGCAACGGCGCCTGGACGCCGCGTGACGTGGGTGATCCACTGCGAGAGGGCGTCGCGGGCCTGACCGTCGATGTCGTGACGGCCGGAACCTCGACGCTCATCACAACCACGACTACAATGGGCAACGGTGCCTATTCTGCACGCGTCGCGGATGGCACCTATGACGTAATCGTGCATTCGGCCTTGATATCGGGCGGTCAAACCACGATCCACGGGATTGCAGTGTCCGGGGTCAATGCCGACGCGGGAGATTTGTCGATACACTAGGAACTGGTTGCTTGGAAGTAGGCCGAAATTGCCACCTATTGAGCGGGTTCAGTGCGGCACGATTTGCCGCTTGCAAATGTCCGGTGCGGACTTCAAGTGAGGTAAGGCGAATGAATTATCTGACGAACATTTTCTTGTCCAGCCTCTCCGGGGCCCTGCAGAGTCTGTTTGCTGCGTTCTTTATCTATTTCTTCGGACTTGGCGGGTCGGGCACGACCACGACGACGAGCTGAAGTCGTACAAAGTGATCGGTCGAACTTTTTGTTGCCGGGGCTGCTGTTGCTTGCGAGTCGCACCGCTTGCCATTAGCCTGTTCACAGCATGATGCGCTGGATCGCAAACGCGGTCTACATAATTGCCGGTCTCGGTTACCTGCCTGTCGCGATTTACAACGCTCTTCTTTTGAAGAAGAACCGTCGCGGCTGGTCGCAGCGCTTCGGCGTCGTGCCACGCCGTGACCCCGGGGTCCCCCGCGTTTGGATCCACGCCGTTTCGCTCGGCGAGATCAATGCCACCCCGCGGCTCGTCGAAGAGTTGAAGCGAACCCGCCCGGACATCGATATCGTATTCTCCACAACCACCGACACCGGCTACGCCCGCGGCGTGCAACTCTATGGTGCGGATCGTGTTTTTCGATTTCCCCTTGATTTCAGTTGGATGATCGGGCGAGCGCTCAAGCGAATCAATCCCTCGATGATCGTTCTCGTCGAGCTGGAGGTATGGTTTAATTTGCTTCTGCTTGCGGAACAGCGCGGAATTCCCGTCGCGATCGTCAATGGCCGGCTGACCGCAAAAAGCGCCCGGCGGTTGAGCTACCTCGGTGCCATCGGTCGTTCGATGTTGCGACGCCTTGCGTGGGTCGGCGCACAAGACGAGATCATTGCGAATCGATTCAAGTCCCTTGGCGTCCCAGCGGACAGGCTTGAAGTCACATCATCCTTGAAGTGGGACACCGCTCAAGTCACGGACAAAGTGGATGGCGCGGAATCGCTGGCCCGAGCGCTGGGCATCGATCCATCGTCGCCTCACCTGGTTTGCGGCAGCACCGGCGACGGCGAGGAATCACTCGTACTCCAGGCCTACAAGCAGATTCTATCGCAAATCCAACTTCAACTCGCCATCGTGCCGCGCAAGCCCGAACGATTCGACGAAGTTGCCGGAACCATCGAACAGGCCGGTTTCCGGTGTGTCCGCAGAAGCAGCCATCCCGATGGCCCGAATCATTTCGAAAGGCCGAAGGATCACGAGGCGTCGACGAAGATCGTGATTCTTGGCGACACGATGGGCGAACTCCGCAAATTTTATTCGCTCGCCACCGTCGTGTTCATCGGGCGATCGCTCGTACCGATGGGCGGTTCGGATCCCATGGAAGTTGCGGCCTTGGGAAAGCCCATCCTTGTCGGACCGCACATGGAAAATTTCGAGCTGGCTGTCGATGCATTGCAGAAAGCTCGCGCACTCAAATCAGTTTCGGATCCCGGGGCACTCGCTAATTCGGCAATCTCGCTCCTCAGCAACTCAAGCGAAATAAAAACGATGGCCGAAAACTCGCGCCGCGTAGTCATCATGAATCAAGGTGCAACCCCAAAGACCGCCGCGCGACTTCTAGAAATTCTAGGGAATCAAAGAGACGGAGCCCACAAATCGCAGCCATGAAAGCAGTGGGGGACCGACTTTCCAGTCGCTCACTTTGCCGTTTGCTGCAAAGCGCGCCAGACTGAAAAATCAGCCCCCTCAAAAACTTTCGTCTAGCCTGTTACGGCGTAATTTTGCCGTAGAGTCCGTGCGATTCACCATCCGGACCGGCCGCGAAAAATAGCGTGTTCCCCGGCTGACTGTGGATGCCGTTACCAAACGCCATCCCCCAAAGCCCATCGATGACAATTGGATCACCATTCGGTGTGGAGAGCGTTCCAAGAAATGCGCCAGTGCCCTCGTGGTATGCATTGATTTTCCCGTCGCCAAAATTGCCGACCAGAATTGCAAGACTGAATTCGCCAAATAGCGCGGGTGCTTTCACGATCGCCCACGGTGAATTGAGTGCACCTTGCGAAGCAAATCGCTTCACGAGATTCCCGTTCGTGTCGAAAATATCGACATAGCCATTCCCCGCGCCAGGCACATCGTCGTGGGCATCAGCATCCTGCAATGCATAGGTCACATAAAGCTGATCGCCGATATTCGCGATGCCGAACGGGGCAAACCCGTCGGGCATGTCAGGATCGGTGAAGCGACTCCCTGTGGAGATCGGCGAGAAAGTCCCATCGTATGTTTCCACCTTGTTGTTGTGAAAATCAGTCACGAAGATTTGATCGGCCGTGCCATTTCCCACCAGCGCGAGCCCCTTATAAACGCTTCCCACCCCGGAATTGTCCACCATCGTAATCGCGTTCGTCGGATCGGCCTGCGGACTCCAGCCGGAGATTGTTCCATCTTCCGTCGCGAAAATGAACCGGCTCGGGCCGGTGTTGGCGCCGCCTGTCACCACAAAATCAGACCCACCGCTATACACAATTCCTGTCGGATGCGACGGCGCGGCTCCACCCTGCGGCGGTGGTATCGTCACCACCAGACTTTGTGCATTGCCTTGTCCGTCATACAGCGTCGAGACGCCCGTCTCCGCATTCGCCACCCACGCAAACCCCACCGGATTGAACGCCACACCCCACCCATTGATCAAATGCGCATCCGTATGCGCCGCAGCGATCGCGCTTCCATCCGACACCAGGTTCGCGACCGTATAACCCGCCCCCGGCACGGGAATCTGCACGCACGTCGCCGAAATCAGCGAGCAAGCCACCACACAAGAAAAAGCAATCACACACCGCCGTGCCCACAAACCAGTTTTTGCTGAGTACATAAACATCTCCTTAATGAGAATCATCGAAAAAAATCCACAAAATCAACGCGGCCGAAAAATCGACCAATCCTCTTTGCAACTATCAATTGGAGCAGGTGTCGCAGCAAGCGGGCTCCAATCCTGTGCTGGCTGCCAATTGCGCGCAACATCGCCGTTGAGATATGTATACGCCGCCTCAGTTCATTGCAGCAACAAATTGTGCTTGGTGTGGAACTGGGACCATGATGGCATGAGAGTTACCACTATGTTATGCGATTGAATGCCACTGGCGGCTTGCCCGCCAGTGCTTACGGAAGAGCACAAGAATGCCTTCCGAATAGGGAAGAACGATTCTTACCGTAGGTTGGCTTCAAAGAAATCCATGATTTTCGCGTTCAATCGCGTCGTGATCAGCGGATCAGCCACCATGTGCGTGAAATCACTCAAGGCCAGAAACTGATGCGGCTTACCCGCGCGGAATAACGCATTTGACATCTTCAAACTGTGCATGAAGTAAACATTGTCGTCCGCGGTTCCATGAATGATAAGCAAAGGCCGTTCGAGTTTGTCGCAATAGGCAAGCACCGACGCCGCGTCATAGCCCGCTTTGTTTGCATCGGGGAGATCCATGTACCGCTCAGTGTAAAATGTATCGTAGTCCCGCCAGTCGCAAACCGGCGCACCCGCGATGCCCGCTCGATACACGTCAGGCCGCTGCATAGTCGCCATCGCCGAAAAATATCCGCCGAATGACCAGCCCTCGATGCCCACCCGCGACATGTCCAACTCAGGATATTGCCGACCCAGCGCCTGCAATCCCGCCACCTGATCCTGCAGAGGGATCTTGATCAAATCATTTTTGATCGCTCGCTCCCAATCTCGACCGCGCGACGGCGTCCCCCGACCATCAATCGACACCACGATAAACCCGCGATCCGCCATCCATTGTTGCAACAAGTACATGTACGGCGCGGCCATCGCCGTCTGCGCATGCGGCCCGGCATAGACTGACACAATCACCGGATACTTTCGGCTCTTGTGAAAATTGCGTGGCCGCACAAGGACCGCATGCATCGGAGGTTCACTTTGCGTCATCGTGTATTCGAGCTTGGGCAGGAACGGCGGAGTCTCCGCAACAGACTTCAACTGTCCCAGCTTCGCGCCGCTTCGATTTCGAATGACCTGAGTTCGCTCACCGCTCAAAGTCGAGGAACTCAAAACAAGAATCTCGCCGTTCTCGGATAATGTCGCCCCGTGAATTCCTGCCGCTTCGGTCATGCGAACCGGCGATGCCCCGCCATCCAACGAAAATCGAAACAAATGCGATTGCGCCGGATCGTCGCCGCCGATCGCGTAAAGAATCCGATGTTCGAAATCGACGCCGGCCACGCGCTTCAGGGCGAATTCCGGCGAATTGATCGCGCCCTTGAGTCGACCCGCACGATCATGCAGCTCCACCTGCGTGGCCCCATTCCGCTCCGTCGTCCACAGAAAATTCGATCCATCCGGTGACCAGAACGGCATCTGCTGATCCAGATTCAGCCACGCCGCATCGGTTTCCGTCAGCAGCATCTGCACCTTGCCGCTCGCCGGATCAACCTCCATCAATTGTTCCTGTGTCTGCTCGCGATTCATCACCAGAATCGTCAGCGGCGCATTCTCTTTCCACTTCACCGTATTCAAATAAGGAAATCGATCCGCACCCCAATCGACCCACGATGTCTCCCCGACGGAAACCGGCACGACACCGAGTTTCACTTTCGCGTTCGCCATCCCCGCACGCGGATAAGGCCAGGTCGAAGGCGGACGCTCCGGGTGCATGGCGTCCATGATGTTCATGACCTCCATGCCTGCGGTGTCCGTCTGTTGATACGCGATTCGCGTGGAATCCGGCGACCACCAATAGCCCTCGAATCGATCCATTTCTTCTTGCGCGACAAACTCCGCAAGCCCATTGGTGATCGTTCCACCCGCGCCGGAAGTGACCTTCTTTTGCTCCATCGACTCAAGATAGGTCACGAACACTTCATTGTTCCGCACGCAGGAAACATACCGGCCATCGGGCGAGAACTTGGGATCGATCGGAAACCCATCGCCACCCGGCAACTCGCGCACGCCGCCGCCATTTCGCTCAATCACAAACAATCGCCCCGACAGCGGCACCAGGATTCTCGTCCCGTCGCGCGAAAGCTGATACGAGACAATCCCCTTCGAGGCCATGCGCATTCGCTCGCGTCGCGCCTTCTCTTCTACGCTCAACTCCTCCTTGCCACCTTGAAGAATCTGATCCGCGGTCAACAGCAGTTTCTCCTCGCCCGACTTCGGATCAAAGACATACAAATCCTGCACAAACGTTCGCGGACCGGAACGAAGAAAAAACACCGCGTCGCCATTCGCGACGATCTTGATCGCCGTCGGCTGACCGGCCGAAAACCGCCTCGTCAACGCATATCGTTCGAGAAAATCATCCTCATTCTTCGGATTGGTTTCTTCCGGCGTCTTGGCCCCGCGTCGATTGGCCCCTGCGCATCCCGCCAGCGCAATTGAGATGAGCATCAGGGCAATGAATCGAAAGACAGCCTCCCCCCTTACCAAGGGGGGCTGAGGGCGACCAAGGAGGGAGCCCGACGGGGGGGTCGCATTCCTGGCACTTCCGGCTGAAATTCCATCGAGGGCGCGTAGCGCAAAACGCATGATCAACTCCTGAAAAATCCTAAAGTTGCGATTCCTATTTCTTTTTCTCCGAAAGCTGACTCTGAAGATGCTTCGCCAGAAGCTCAACTTTTCCCTGCGCAATCAGATGATCAATAATCGTCTGCGGCGTCTTGAGGTTCTTGAGCGCCTGTCCGGCCCGCGTCCACAACCGCTTCGCCTTGCTTTCCGAATCCGCCAGATACAGCTCGCTCACAATCTCCTGCAACTTCGTGAGCATGATGGTGTCCTTGTGCTCATAATAGCCGGAGATGATCTTCCTCTGATGCTTGGTATAGTCAGGCACGGCACTGATAGTCAGCGCATGAACCGCGATCGTCAAGCTCGGTGAATGCCGGCCGTAAAGCGCTCGAAAGGCTGCAAGAGATTTCAATCCCTGGAAGAGGGGCATGGGGTGCCCCAGCCCTTGGGCTGGGGGACTGACCAATTCCTAAGTCTGCACATTCAGACTCATCAGATATTCCTCGACTTCCTCACCTCCTGTCGGCGACCCGGACTTGTCCTCACCGCATACCGTGAACCCGCATTTTTCCAGCACACGAACCGATCCGACATTATGCTTCGCCACATACGCGTGCAGCGGGCGAAATTTCACTTGCGTCACAAACTCCGTGAGTGCCTTCGTCGCAACGCCTTTTCCCCAGAATTCCCGCCCGATCCAATATCCAACAAGGTGCATGCCATCCCGCTCAAAGCAACCGATGTTCCCCGCAAGATGATCATTAAAGAGAATCGCTTTCTTGATGACTTGCGTATTGCCGAGGATGTTGGTCGTCCAATGTGCCATGAACGCATCGCGCTCTCGCGCCGGAAATGCGGCCATCTCATTCGCTATCCGATCGTATTGATGCTCGAAAAGAGTCGGAAGATCGCGCGGCTCAACGTCTCGGAGCGTTACAGAATGATTCATCAGGAGCAGCGGGTGCCCCAGCCCTTGGGCTGGGGGACTGATGTCCAAAATGTGTAGCAATTACTCATCCTTCGTATCGAGCAAGTCCTGCTGGCTCAGCACGTCAAACTTCCGATCGCGAAGAACCTGAATCGCCTGTTCGATATTATCCGGTGCGACCGCGATCGCCGGCAGACCGTGCGGCTGCACCATCAGCGGATACGTGTAATGTACATTCACTTCACCGGTAAGCAGCGCCGCCCACGTGTGCAATAGCGCCCGCTTGCCGTGCGGCAGACTCACCACGATCAGCTCCGTCTCGCTGACTTTGAAATCATGATCCGCAAGCACCTTCTGCGCCACATTCGGATCGTTCACGATGATCCGCACGATCGCGCAATCCACCGAGTACACCACCGACACGGCCAAGATGCGAATGTCCGTCTGATCGAACATCCGCGTCAGGCGCAGAAGCTGCCCGACCCGGTTCTCAATGAAAACCGAAAGCTGCCGAACGGTCGGCAAATCATGTCCGTGCGCGGTTTCTACAGGTTCAAGTTGCATATTCACAGTTTATCGGCCCCATTCCAAAGGCAAGCAGATTCTTTCGAATGCCTTCACAAATCGACAGAAATGTGCCAAATTCGCACTCATTCGAAGCTGCCATCCTGGCAGCACCGCCAATCTGCCCTCGATCCATCAATCCATTACTGATTATCGCATAAGAACTTACAATCGTCAACCCACGCCCGAGGCGCGGCACAGCGATTGCAATCTGAAAATGAGCCTACACGGCGCGGACAATCGCCCAGCGATCGCGGAATCCCGCGCCGCAGTAGGGTACCCCAAGCCTTGGCTTGAGGAATTCGAAAGAGAAATTGGGTGCCCAAGGCCTTGGCCTGGGCGACTGATTGAAAGTAAGAACTCGCGGCGCGGCAAACCGCACTGCAAACAAAAGGACTTTCAGGAGAACGCATCGTGTCAAAAATCATTGGAATCGATCTCGGAACAACCAACTCCGTGGTGGCCGTCATGGAAGGCGATCAGGTCAAAGTCCTGACCAACGCTCAGGGCTCGCGCCTCACACCCTCCGTCGTTGCCATCACGGAAAAAGGCGAACGGCTCGTCGGGCAGATAGCCAAGCACCAGCAGGTGACCAACCCCGAGAACACCGTTTTCTCCATTAAGCGTTTCATGGGCCGGCGGCACAGCGAAGTCGCCACCGAAGAGAAAATGGTTCCCTACAAAATCGTCGGCGGCCCCGAAGAGCTCGTAAAGGTGAACGTCCGCGGCAAGCAGTACACGCCGCCGGAAATCAGCGCCATGATCCTTCAGGACCTCAAAAAGACCGCGGAGGATTATCTCGGCCAGAAGATCGATCGCGCCGTCATCACCGTCCCCGCGTACTTCAACGACTCGCAGCGAAAGGCCACCAAAGATGCCGGCGAAATCGCGGGCCTCAAGGTCGAGCGCATTTTGAATGAACCGACGGCGGCCGCACTCGCTTATGGCGCCGACAAGAAGAAAGAGCAGACGGTTGCCGTGTTCGACTTGGGCGGCGGCACGTTCGATATCTCGATCATCGTTCTCGATCCGGAAATCGGCACATACGAGGTTCGCAGCGTCAGCGGCGACGGACATTTGGGCGGCGACGATTACGACGAGGTGCTCATCAACTTCCTCGCCGAGGAATTCCGCAAGAAAGAAGGCGTCGATCTTCGCAAGGACCCCATGGCCCTGCAGCGCCTGAAGGAAGCCGCGGAAAAGGCCAAATGCGAGCTCTCCACCGTCATGGAGACCGCGGTGAATTTGCCGTACATCACCGCGACCGCCAGCGGCCCGAAGCACTTACAGGTGACGCTCACTCGCGCGCAGTTCGAGCAGATGACGCGGCACCTCACCGAGCGCTGCCGCAAGCCGGTCATGGATGCATTGGAAGCCGTTCGACATGGCGGCAAAGGACTCGGCGTCAAGGATATTGACGAGGTGCTTCTGGTCGGCGGCTCGACACGCATGCCGGCCGTGCAGGCCCTTTGTAAAGAGATTTTCGGTAAGGAACCGAACAAGAGCCTCAATCCCGACGAAGTTGTCGCGATCGGAGCCGCGAAGCAAGGCGCCGTCCTGTCGGGCGAGGACAAGGAAGGAATTGTCCTGCTCGAAGTCACTCCATTGACACTCGGCGTGGAAACGCTGGGCGGCGTTGCAACTGCGCTGATCGAGGCCAACACCACGATCCCGACCTCGAAATCGGAAACGTTCTCGACGGCCGCCGACGGTCAGACCGAAGTGACCATCCACGTGCTGCAGGGCAATCGCCCGATGGCCGCGGACAATCGCACGCTTGGTCGGTTTAATCTCGGTGGGCTTGCGGCCGCTCCGCGCGGAATGCCGCAGATCGAAGTCACCTTTGACATCGACCGCAACGGAATCATCAACGTCTCCGCGAAGGATAAGGCCACCGGCAAGGAGCAATCCATCCGCATCGAAGGCAGCGGCGGACTCTCCAAGGAAGAGGTCGAGCGCATGAAGCGCGACGCCGAGGCTCACGCCGCGGAAGATTTGCAAAAGGCCGAACTGGTCAAGATTCGCAACGTGGCCGACGCCCACGCGTTCGAGATCGAGCGACAACTCGCCGAACACGGCGACAAGATTCCGGCCGACGAGCGCTCGAAGGTCGAGGCCTCCGTCAACAACCTTCGTAGCACGCTCAAGACCGACGACGCCGGTGCCATCAAGAAGGCACACGAGCAACTGATGAAGGACGCTCAACAGATCGGCAAGATCATCTACGAAAAGGTCGCCCAAGCCGGCGGTCCACAGGGCGGTCCTAGCGGACCCGGTGGTTTTGGTGGAGGTCCGGGTGGTCCCGGGTTCGGTGGTCAAGGCGGTCCTGGTCCCGGCGGCTCAGCCCCCGGCGGCCAATCCGCTCCGCAAGACGACGTCATTGACGCCGAGTACGAAGTGAAGAAGTAAGCGTGTCGTTACCGAGCCGCGACCGTAAGGAAGCGGATTAGCGAAACCGCAGATGACGCAGATTTTCGCAGATTTTGATGGGAGTCAGTCAATCTTGTTTCACGTGAAACAAGATTTGAACCGGTCGTCGCGAAACTCTGTTTCACGTGAAACAGAGTTTGGTTACAATTAGGGCATTGCAATCGCTCTTTTCGCGGTCAATTTCGCAGGCGCTCGGCGAAATTCCAAAATTCATCGAGCGCACATCGTGCGAGTTCGAATCTTACTCCGGGTAAATTGTCCTGGATGAAGAGATACGATGGACGGAGGCAATGCAAAACTTAGGAGGCATAAATACGGACATGGAAGGCTTCCCAGAAATGTATATCAGCTTTCCAAATAAGAAAGAGGCCGAACTATTAAACGAAATGCGCAACTTTGCTGAGCATCTCTGGAGGTGGCAAGCGCACGATCCTCATGGCGAGCCACCGGAAGAGGGATATTTCTATTTTCATCGCAGCGCCGCCAGCCGGCAGTACCCCGAGAAGCTTTCCCGGCTCCCCGACACCGCGCCCATCAACTCTTGCCGAAGCCGCTCCACCGGGGTTATCTTCCGCACCATGGTGGTGACTCCTTTCTGGCCGCCGGACGCGGGCCGAAAACCGTAAAAAACGAGTCATCACCATTTTTTTCGTTTACATCAACTTTGGAGCGCTACCATGATTGAGGTCGGGAAAAAGAGAATGTGGTGGTATGTCGGAGTGCTTTTGTGCGTCTCTTGGGCGTGCGAAATAGTTCTTTTGCGCATTTACGGCCTTGAAGATCCCAGAGTTAAGCCATTCGTTGGAGGTCTCATGTTCCTCCCGGGTCTCATGGCATTGGGCTATTTGCTCATAACAAAAGAAGGGTTTCGCACGATTGATTGGGGTATCAAAAAGCCGATTTACTTGCTTTTCGCAATCGTTGGTCCCGCGCTGTTGGCGCTTTTGTGTATGTTTGTGCTCGGGGCGTTAGGGATCGGCAGTTCAACGCATTTTACGTTTACTCAAACGGGTGTAAGCATCAAAAGGGGAATGTTTGTCCTCGGAAAAGGAGAACAATCACTCTGGTTTTTCGTTCTAAATTATCTTCCTGATTCTCTGTTTGACTCCGGCTATTAAGTACGGTAGTTGTTAGGTTTTACGCGATTCGAGGAAGGAGACGCGAAATGCCTGACAACCGGAACAAGCGGCCCATGCCGGCGGTGATGGATGTGGCCACGTTTCATG
>JACQFE010000030.1 GCA_016200265.1 Planctomycetota bacterium
CTACCCATAGCTCGTCCGGCACACGCCAGATCGTCGGCAACCCATTTACCTTCCTGGTTCTCTTCGCCATCCGTGGCTCCTCTCAAAAAAGGCCCACGGACTCCATCGGCAAATTCAAGCTTTTTGAGATAGTTTCTTAGACGGATCAGTTGCGAACTTTGCCATCACCGGCGAAATAGACTCGCGATGGTTCCGATTGATTGGATGCAGAGGTTGTACGGATTTGTAAATCATTTGAGAAATATTTGCTTCCCTCCGACGAATGTAGTAGGATTACTCCGACGATTGTAGGAGGTCGCCCCCTGCGGTGGTGAGCGGCGAGCGGAAACCGGAATCGAAATGGCCGAACGACAGCACGAGCTAGGTAGCGCGGAACTCGAGGTCCTCAAGACCTTGTGGGACATTGGTCCGGCCACCGTGCGCGACGTTTTGAATCAACTGCATTCGCACGGCCGAAGGCTTGCGTACACGACGGTACAGACGCTGCTCACCCGGCTTGAGCAAAAGAAGTTCGTTACGAGCAACAAGTCGGATCTGGCGCATGTGTTTCGAGCGAAAATTTCACGGGATCGCGTCACGCGATCTCGTCTTGATACTCTCGTTGAACAATTGTTTGACGGTGCGGCCGGACCGCTTGTCCTGCACCTGGTTCGCAGCGAACGATTGACTTCCCAGGAAATCAACGAGTTGCAGAGGCTGATCGGGGCGTTGGATCCAGGACCAAAGTAGACGCAAGCGCAGAATTGCCGGGCCTGAGTCGGCAACGGCCTGACCAGGATTTGTTGTTTCCCGAGTGCGTACGTGCTTCGGGAGCGGAGTTGCGGAGGACGTCGTGGGCGATTGGTTAGGCGTGGCAATCGAGCACCTTTGGCGCAATGGAATCGCGGCCGTGCCGTTGGTCGCGGTCGCGGCGACCGCCACAAGAATCCTGCCCTGCCGACCGGCCACACGGCACACGATGTGGGTCATGGTGCTGGTGTGGCTGTTGCTCCCGCCGCTGGTTCCGCACTGGACGCCACGTGCGGCGGCTCCGACCGCGATTGACGAAACCTCAACACTAACTGAAACACCGACTAACACTGTTCAATTGGTTGAACGCACGCCGCGACCCATGCGCGACGCCATTGATGCCAAAATCGTGGCACTCGACGAGAGCGAGTCGCCAGCGCCCGGACCTGTTCACGACAATCCAACCTCAAATGGCTTGATAGAAGGACGCGACGCGACGCCTGAAGTGGTCACGGCAGAGCGACGACTTTCGAGGACTCCTTCACCACGGTTAGCGGCCCAGGCAGCGACGCGTTCGCCGGATATGCTCGCCCGGGTGAGCGACGGCGCCGCCGGGCCGCTTTCCAAGTTGGATGATAATGGTTCTTCCCTTGGAACTCACGCGGGGAAATTGCACTCGGCGGGAATCTCGGAAAGTCGTTCCCCCAATTTACATGAGCACGAAGCCCAATTGCCATTGCCGGGCGTTGCGCCGACGCAAAATCCAGCGGCAATCATCGAGCTTCAAGAGCCCTCGATGTCGCGGCCTCGGACCCCAATCGCACCAAGACCTTCGCGAATCCATCACCTACGAATCCAACCTCAAGTGGTCGATCCCGCGAGCGATGCACAAGTCGCGAATGGTCTGAATCCTGAAGTCGTTGCAAAGGTCGAAGTTTCACGACCATCGGGGCAAGCGAATTGGGAGCTATTTGGCAGTATGGTTGCGACGGCGGGCACTTATTTTATAGATCAAATTCGTGCTGCGGTTGAATTCAGTCGCGTCGTTCTGTTGCCCAAGGCGGCCGCAGGATGGAGTGAGTGGGTGGCGGCGTGGATCGGCGTGCGCGATTCGATCGGGGCGATCCCCTCGCTGCCTTCCGGAGTATGGTTCGGCGGCGCGGCCATTCTCCTGTCCATCGCGGCTATCCGTGTGCTTCGGTTTCAACGATACGTTCGAGCGGCCCGGTCTGCGCCGCCATCGGTGCTTCGGCTTGTGCGCCATGCGACCAAGCGGATCGGACTCGTCGAGCCGCCGGAGACATTGATGCTCGATCGTCGCGTGTCGCCCATGATTTCATGCGGATTTCGTCCGCGACTCATCCTTCCGACGCATTTGTGGCTGGAGCTTGATGATCTCGGCCGATGCACGGTGCTCCTGCACGAACTCGCGCACCTGCGACGGCGCGATCATTGGGTGACTTGGGTCGAATCTGCTGTCGGAAGTTTGTATTGGTGGCATCCGATCGTGTGGTGGGTCCGACATCGATTGCAGACCGAGGCCGAAGTTTGCTGCGACGCGTGGGTGACGAATTTGCTTCCGCGCACTCGACGTGCGTATGCGGAGGCTTTGTTGAAGACGAAGGTGTATTTGGGAAATGACTCTCACGCCGCCCCTGGACTGGGGATCGGCGTGACGACAGGGCGAGCAAGGCGATTTGCAAGGAGACTTACGATGGTCATGACCGAAAGTGTGAAACCGAGATTGTCATTGCCGGGTGTTGCGCTGGTATTGTGCGTGGCAACGGCCGGCTGGATCGCAACGCCCGCGCGTTCCTGCCCGAATGAAGCGAAGGCGTCATCATCGACGCCACGAGCGGAAGCGACGTCGTCGGCGCCCTGTGCCATTGCCAAGGCACAAAGCGAAGCGCCATGCGCGCATGCTTCCGGCGGCAGCGCGGCAGTTACGCTCCCGTGTCCTGAAGCAAGAGCCGGCAGCGTGCTTCCGGCTCCGCGTTCCGCGAACGCGCCGCGAGTCGAGGCGATTCCATTACCGCGAGCCAATATCACGGTGGTCCCTGCCATCGCTGTGCAGCCGATCCCTCAAGTTCGCCTGGTCGGTTCGAAAAATGGCGACGATGACGAAGATGACGATGACAACGGGCAAGCGGACCGGCTGCAACGTTTGGAGCGCGACCTGCACCGACTTGGTGAGCAACTCGAACGTCTCGAAGAGACAATGAACGGTGGTCGCCGCAGCCACGGCGAGGGACATGGACGCGGCGAATTAAAGCGCCGAGTGGAAGGTCGTATGGTGCCGCCTGCACCCCCGGTACCGCCCGCGCCGCCGGCACCTCCACCTCCCGCACCAGGACACGTCTTCATGCCGGCAACGCCGATTCCGCCAATGCCTCCAATGGCCGGGCCCAAGCCAGGTCACAAGCATAGCAAGAACCCGTGGAATTTCGATTTCAATCTCGATTTCCCGGATGGAAAAGACGGTGAAAAGGAATTCCGTCCGTATAAGCTTTCCGGCGGAAAGCTTGAAGCTCTGACGGCGTTGATGTCACGACCCGACGTTCCGGTACTTGTGCGGCCCAAAGGCGACGCGATCGAAATTCAGGCGACGCCGCGACAGCACCGCGTAATCGAAGCGTTCATTCGCATGATCGATCCGAAGAGCGAAGGATGGGAGTCCGGTTCACCCAAAGCCGATGCGTCACACAAACGAGCGATGGAGCTTGCCGAACGATATGCGGTTCGGGCGCGAGAAATCAGCAAGGAACAGCAAAAGGCCGTCCAGGAGCGCATGAAGGCCATCGGGAGAGCGCAAAGGCAGCGCGAAAGATTGCATAAGAAACTCGAAGACGCTCGAAGCCAGATTGAACAACGAACCCAAGCATCCGAGGAACTTCAACAGCAGAGTGATCAAATCACCGAGCAGGCCGATCAATTGAAGGAGCAGGCGGAACAGATTCGTGAGCAAATCGAAGAAACCAATCGTCGAGCGGACGAGGCTGACAACGCTGACGCGCGAATGGAAATTCAACGACAGGCGTTGAGTTTGATCCACCACGCCGACGAATTGGAGTTGCAGGCACGACATCTCGAAGAAAAAGCCCACTCCATTGAAGATAAAGCTCACCAGGCCGAAGATCGCGTTCACGACGCGGAAGAGCGCATGCGCGAATCCGAGAATGAGATCGAAGGGCTGGAGAGCAGCCTGGCGGAAACGCAGAACCAAGATTCCGCCGATAACGATGACGATGAAAACGCCTCCGACGACAACGAAAATGGCAATCAGAAGGACGATGCGGACGATGATGACGACGACGCCAAGGCTGATGCATCGCCGTCGGACGTATCCGCAATGATCGACGCGGCGACTGCCGGCGAGCTGGCGCGCGAGGCCAATCGAGCGGGAAATGATGAGGTTCCTCCTGTTGCGAAAATAGACCTCGCCAAGGCCCTCGAAAACGCCGTAAATTCGATCGAAAAGAAGTAATTCAACGGTCATCTTGGCGGACGGGGTCATGGTCGGCCCCGTCGCCCTGATCCAATTATTTCCAATTGACTTGATCGTCCTTTGAATGCTCTTGTCGCGCATTCGCGCTTGGAGTTCGCGCATGAAAACCCACAATTTTGCAAAGATGAATCCAGTGAAGTGCATGTTCCCGCGTCGGATCACGAGGGTGGTGACGCTGTTGTTCATTGCCGCCGCGGGTTTGCGCTTCAGTCCACTCAACTCGCCTGCCATGGCGCAATCGAGTGGACTCGCAGGTCACGCGCCTGCGGCTGCTGCGTCGAATCCCGAAGCGAAGGAGAATCCAACTCCAAAGCCATCGACGGATGCGTCACCGAACGACCCTGCAATTCGTGACTATCTCAGCGGAAACGGGCTGCTGAATCGCGGGCTCTTTGATCTTGCGGCGGCGGAATACCGAAAGTTTCTCGCGGCCCATCCGGATCATGAGAAGGCGCCCCTGGCTCACTACGGACTGGGCGTGTGTCTTTTTCGTCAGAGTCAATTTGATCCGGCTCTGGCGGAACTCGCATCACTTGTGGCCCAAAATGATTTTCCGTTCGCCGCGGAAGTTGGAACCATGCGCGGACAGTGCCTGCTTTCGTTGAAGCGATTCGATGAAGGCGCGAGCGCATTTGAGCAGGCCGTCTCGAAATTCCCGAATCATGCGTTGGCCGATGATGCAGCCGCCGGTGCGATCGAAGCCTTGTTTCAAAGCAACAAGACCGATGCCGTGATGGAAAGGTCAAAGGCGTTCGCCGATCGATTCGGTGAAAGTCCTCTACACGAACGCGTCGAATATCTGTGGGCGCTGGCGGCCATCGCCAAATCCGATTCGGTTTCAGCGATCGAGCACTTGACGTTCCTTCTCGAACACTATCCGAAGAGTGCGTATTGCGATCACGCGACCTTGTTGCTCGCACAATGCGAACAGACCGCAGGAAACTCGGAACATGCGATCGCGAATTATCGTCGGGTGCTGACAAAACCTGACAGCGCTTATACGGCCGAATCGCTGCTCGCCCTGGGGACGCTCCTCCATTCGCAAAAGCAACTCGCAGCGGCCGGTGAGGCGCTCGATCGACTGCTGGAAAAATC
This sequence comes from Planctomycetota bacterium, assembly GCA_016200265.1. Classification (GTDB taxonomy): domain Bacteria; phylum Planctomycetota; class Phycisphaerae; order UBA1845; family UBA1845; genus JACQFE01. The sequence continues at coordinate 5,330 of JACQFE010000030.1, forward strand.
AGGAAACTCGCCGCTCGTGCAGCAGGCGCAATTGGAACGTGGCCTGGTGTTTTTCGACGATGAGAAATTCGACCGCGCGGCGTCATTGCTGGATTCGCTCGCTTCAACCGATGCTGAGAATGCGGACGAAGCCGCCTATTGGGCCGCGAAGTGCCGAATTCGACAAAACCAATTCGCGGAGGCGGCGCGATTGCTGAGCGACGCGGATTCCCGGTTTGGGAAAAGCCGCTTGTTGCCCGAAATGACCTACGATCGCGCGGTTGCTTTGATCCGTGCGAACTCCGCCGACGACGCCGTCGCTGCATTGAATGAACTCCGCACTCGTTTTCCGCAGCACGCATTATTTCCCGAGGCCGCACAACTGCTTGCGGTCACGCTGCATCAACAAAAAAAGTACGACGAAAGCGAAAAGCTCTGCGCGGAATTCCTCAGGCAATTCGACAAACACGCGCTCACGCCCACAGTCCTCTTCCTTTCCGGCGAGAACGAGTTTCTAGGTGGGAAATATGCCGAGGCCGTTGAGCGATTCCGCGATTTTCTTACGCGATATACCTCGGACGCCCGTGCAGTCACAGCGGGGTATCGCATTGCGATGGCTTTGTATCGGCTGGAGCGATTCGACGAGGCTGAACCGCTGCTCACCAAGCTCGCGCCTCTCGCGGCAAAGGACGCGACGTATCGAAATGTCCTGCTCGCGTTGGGTGACGTCTATGTTCGCCGCGGCGATTGGAAGAACGCGGAGTTGGCCCTGACTGACTATCTCAATGTGGGATTGGATGTCACCGGCGCCGACAATGCCTTGATGAAACTGGCAATGACGAAAGAGCGCCAGGATCGGGGCCTCGATGCTCTGGCTGATTACACGCGATTGATCGAACGTTTTCCGAAGAGCACGTATCGCGTTTCAGCGATGTTTGAAAAAGGACAAATCCTGCTGTCCAAGGATCGGCTGGACGAGGCTGCGGCGGCGTTTGAGAAGGTGATCGACGATGGCGCGGACGCACCGTTCATTGCGCACGCCAAGCAACATTTGGCCGCAATCGCGATGCGCCAGCAGAAGTTTGATCGGGCGGCGGAGTTGTATGCGCAGGCGGCGACAGCAAAGGCCTCCGCGGGCGATCCTGCCGGCACACACGGGGCGATTGTCACCGGAAACAATTCAGCGGAATCGGAGTCATTTCTCGGTCAGGCCGAAGCTCTGATGGCGGGTCGCAAATTCGCTGAGGCGGAAAAGGCATTTGCCGCGTTTCTATCTCACGCGGGAAACGATCCCAAGGCGATCGAAGCACGAGCACGAATGGCAATCGCGATCGCACGTCAGGATCGACCGGCCGGTGCCCTGGCGGCGATGGATGATCTGGGAACGTCCCTTGCTTCGATCAATACCGATCTTCGAACGGCACTGATGTATGAGAAGGCGTGGTGCCTGCGGACGCTGAATCGCAATGACGAGGCGTTGATAGCCTATCGAATGTTGGCGGACGCGAGTGATGGTGGGTCCGTTCGACTCCATGCCATGCTCGAATTCTCCGAGATTGAAACATCCAACAAGAAATTTGAATCAGCGGCCGCGATGCTGCACAAGTTGCATGATGCGCTCGCGAGCGGCAATGCACGTCAAGAGAATCCGGACCTTGCCGAGAATGCCGCCTATCGTTTGGCCGTGTGCGAATTTGAGCTTACGCATTTCGACGCGGCGGCAGCCCAATTCGACCAATTTCTCACAGATTTCCCGAAGAGCTCGCTGCAGGCGGCCACATGTTTCTATTGCGGTGAATCGCTCTTTCGCATGGAGCGGTTTGAACGAGCTGTCGAGCGATTTTCGCGTCTTACGAGTGAATTTGCGTCCGATCCGCTGGCCGCATCGGGTTTGCTTCGACTTGGAGAGTGCGACGCGACGTTGCAGCGATGGTCAGCCAGTGAGGAAGCCTACAAGGCATTTCTGCTTCGCGACGGCAACGGTGAACTTTGGTATCAGGCTCGCTTCGGCGTGGGCTGGGCGTGCGAAAACCAAAAGCGATATGACGATGCGATGACCTCGTATCGCGATGTAGTCGAACGGCATCAAGGTCCGACCGCGGCGAGGGCGCAATTTCAGATCGGCGAGTGCCTTTTCGCTCTGGGAAAATATCAGGATGCGGCGGCGGAATTGCTCAAGGTCGAAATTCTCTACGCATTTCCGGAGTGGAGCGCGGCGGCGCTCTATGAGGCTGCTCGGTGCTTCGAAAAACTCGACATGCCGGTCGAAGCGAGAACGCATCTTCACGAGGTGGCTGACAAATACAAAGAAACGCATTGGGCGAAATTGGCAGCCAAGCGTTTGAGCGAACTTTCATCCGCGTCGGCCGGGCCGGGTCAATGACAAATTGGCGATGGCTCTCCTGAATGCGGCGGCGCACTATGCGCGGGATTGTCTCGTAGAGAAGATTGAAGTGCCAGGAGTTTGACAGATGATCAGAATTGCATTGATTACGGCGGTCTTGGTTCTTGGACAAGCGAAAGGCGCTCCGAATCCAGGCGGTGCGCCCAAGTCCGGTGGCGTCGAGCCTACGAAGCAAGGCGCGGTTGACGCATCCAAACCCGCGCTGGGCGACGCGCTTCATCAAACGCCCGCTGAATTGTCGCGCCCCAGCGGCGAAAGCATCAAGATTCACTCCGTCTGGGACTTCGTGACCAAGGGCGGACCCACCATGCTCGCGATCGCTCTTTGCTCGTTGATCGCACTGAGCGTGATCGTCGAGCGCGGCGTGATGCTTCGACGACGCGCGGTCGCTCCGCCTTCATTCTTGAACACTTTGCGGGCCGTCGAATCGGATCGCGAGAGGGCGCTGGCACTTTGTGACGCCGATACAAGCCCGGTTGCGAGTGTGCTCGTGGCGGTTATTCGAAATCGAGGGCGATCGCACGAAATCGTGGAAAAGGCGGTTCGATCGGCTGGTTCGCGGGTGCTGGCCCGGCTTCGACACCGTATGCGATTACTTTCCGCGCTTCCGCAGGTTGCGACGATGCTCGGACTTTTAGGCACGATCTTCGGGATGATCCGCACGTTTCAATCGGTCGCGACTTCCGGACAGTCTCTCGGAAAAACGGAAATGCTGGCGCAGGGGATTTTCGAAGCGTGGACGAATACGGCGGCAGGATTGCTCGTCGCGATTCCGACGCTGGTGGCCTATCACGTGTTGATGGGTCGAATCGACAGCGCGGCCGCGGAATTGGATCGAATCGCTTCGGAATGGATGGACCGCGACGTGCCCACCATGCCGACCATCAGTCCATCAAGTTCAAATGGATCGTCTTTGGAACGATTTGCGCCGACGGCCGTTTCGGCGCCGAGTATTGCAATTCCGAGTCTCGCCCCGATTCCGTCGGGCGTGTCATTGGCCGCGAATGCGTGAGGATTCATGATGTTGATTCAAGACCGAGAAAGCGAAGCCAGCATTCACCTTGATTTCGTTCCGATGGCGGATGTGCTGTTTAACCTGCTGATCTTCTTTCTGCTGGCAACGACGATCGCACAGGTGGAACGCGAGATGCCCATCGCCCTTCCCTTTGGATCATCCGGAATGCCGATCAGTGCGGCCATGCAGGAGATGGTCATCAACGTGGACGCGAAGGGTCAGATGTATCTCGGCCCGACGCCGATCTCGAGCGAAGAACTCGCGGCGACGATTCGTCGAACCGTCACGGAGAACCCACAACAGAAGGTGACGGTTCGCGGCGACCGAACGACGGCGTACGCCAACGTCGTCGCGGCCCTTGATTTGTGCAAGACGAGCGGAATCCAGGAGCCGTACCTGGATACGGTGCTGTCGAATTGATGCCCAACGTGATGCCATGAAAAAATGGACGCTTCGAATTCTAGTCTTCGTACTGATCGCAGTGGGCGGCGGCGCGGCGTGGCATCTTTGGCCGCGATCGAATTCTTATCTGACCGATGCGGATTTGATTCATCAGCCAGCAAGGACCGCCGCGCCGAGGGAAATTCTCTGGCAACCACCGACGCGTTTGCCCGACTTCATCAATTTCGAAGGCGACAATTACGAGCCGCGAATCAGTGCCGATGGATTGACACTGTTTTTTGTCCACGGCAAGGCGGGCGCCAACGCGGATATTTACATTTCCAATCGCCTGCGAGACGGCTGGGACGATCCGCGACCGCTCGAAGCCGTCAATTCAACAGCGGATGATCTCGGCCCCACGCCGTCGGCGGACGGCGAATCGCTGTATTTCTACAGTGATCGAGACGGCGGGCTGGGCGGTTACGACTTGTGGGTCTCGCGTCGCGCGAACGGCCTGTGGAACAGCCCACGAAATCTTGGCCCGCAAGTCAACTCTCCGTTCAACGATTATGGGCCAGCGCCTTCGCCGGATGGCGAGACACTGTATTTTTCATCCAATCGACCGAGCGGCAGGGATCCGAATCAACCGAATCCGAATGCCTGGCCCGCGACGTTGCGCGAAGACTTCTACCACCGCACGTATGACCTCTATTCCGCGCCAATCGTGAGCAGTGAAATTGGTGGTGCGGTCGCGCTCGATGCCCTCAATTCGCCGTTCAACGAGGGCGCGCCGACGGTCAGTCCATTCAGCGATTTTCTGTATTTCGCGTCGGATCGACCCGGCGGCGAAGGCGGGTTCGATCTATATCGCTCGCGGCGCGTGCGCGGCCAATTCGAACCGCCCGGGAATCTCGGAACACCAATCAATTCCCCGGCGAATGAGCTCGATCCGGGCTTGAGCCTGGGCGGCTACGCGCTGCACTTCAGTTCCGATCGCGCGAGCGTTGACAATTCCGCTGAACAATCGCGGGACACGGCGAGCAAGAGGTATGCGTTGTATCAAAGCACATCGCGAGAGGTTTTCGCCGAGTCGGAACGCGTCGAACAAGCGGCGATCAATTGGGCAGGCCTATGGTCCGCGATCGGTCCAAATCTCTTGTGGGCGATGCTGGCGCTGCTCGCGCTCTTGCTGATGGTTGCACTGTTCCGTGTTGGAAAAGACCGCAAATTGAGCTTGATGGCCAAGTGCCTTCTTGCGTCGATTGCCGCGCACTTATTCCTCATGTTCATGCTCAATACGTGGCAGGTGACAACCAAAGTCATGGTGGCGCTCAAACGGGGACCGATCCAGGTCGCGCTCGGCGATGGCGGTAGCGGCGTCGGAGGCCGGGCGATCGCCGTGCAACTTACGCGAAGCATGGGCCAATCTCCGCAGATGCCATCCGCGATGCCCGAGGGCGTCCGTTTTGCGAGCGACATCAAAACAGAAGTGAGCTTCACCCCCCTTCCCGTCAACGCTTCCCTGAAACCGATCTTTCTTGAAGCAACGTCATCCGTGTCACCGGATTTTCACGAAGCAAACGTCAACATCACGAGGACGATCGAGAGAATCGCGGCGGCGGCATTGCCCCCGCCAAATTCACCCTTGACTCCCCCAACGCCCCAATCACCTGAGATGACTGCAGTAACGGAGGTATCCGATTCACCCCAAGGACCGCAAACAACACAGATTCCGGCATCGCCACGTCTCGTGAGCGATGGCGCCCTCTTGCCACGAATTCCCACGTCACGATTCATTGATCCAACACTTGCGCGAGGCAACCCTATCAATGTCGAATCAACGGCGAGTTTCGTAGCAATTGAATCGCCTACAGACGCACATGTCGGCGTTTCATTGCCCAAGCATCGGAATGCGGCTCTTGAAGCAAAGATGAAGCCTGATGGAATGTCCGCGGCTGCTCTCCCATCGGCAACATCATCCTTTGCATCGACGATTGCCGTACCTCTCACGGTCCAGTGTGGACGTAGCGAAGGGCCATCTGAGCCAACTATCGCATCAACGCTAGGCACAAATTCAGCGGCGTTTCGCACGGGATCGGCAAAAGCATCAGTTGATGTTCCGTCGCCGATTGCCGTTCAGATGATTGATGTTTCCGCAATGAAATCAGCAGCCGCGACGCCTGGATCAAGAAACGGCGCCACAAGCAGTGCGGGCAATCATGCGTCTGACAACACGCCTGATTCCGGCCCTAATGAAGGGACTCATTCGTTCGTCGATCGTCTCGCGGGCGGGATCGCGAAGGACACTATGCCGAGTAAGGGCACGAGTGGGCGCGGCTCGGCGAACCAGCCGCCCGTTCCCATTGCCGTTGCCAGTAGCGCTCCGGTTTTTGGAAGCCCCGGCGAATTCTCGATGCCCTCGGCGTGCAGCAAGGGGTCGATCGCCTGCAATTCCGCAGAAAACACTGAGCACGGCATTGCAATGCCTGGGTCATCCGCACAATCGTCTGGCCGCGCGGTTCTTTCGGTCGACAAATCATTTCCGTCGAAATCGAACGTTCCCAGATCAGGGATCAATTTGAATCCAATGCCTCAAGTGGCTCTTTCGGACTCCTCCTTTGTTTCCGCAAAGATGATTCGCGACATGGATTCGACAGCACCATCCGGCTCAAGCCGGGGCACGCGCATCGGCGGCACTCAAAGTGACAACGTCCAACAGCCGCCGCAAGTCACGCCAGCCACAGCCCTGGGAGGATCACTCGTAGCTTTGAACATGAAACTGGGAATCCCGACGGAAGAAATTGATTCTGAAGGAGTTGGCAAGGGTTCAAAGACAGGAAATTCGGACGGCGACGGAACTGCATCGAATTCGACAATCGACCCCAAGGAAGTCATCGGCCTGATTCGCGGTCGCGCGACGGACGCAAACACGGGTCGTCCATTACCGGGTGCAATCGTTCAGCTCGACCTGCCCGATCGCCCGCCACTCACCATCAAAACAAATCCGAACGGGCGCTACCGACTCTCGATCCCCAACGTGCCGGATTTCTTCGCCCTCTCCGCATCACGCGATGGATATGTGCCCAACAGCGTGAACGTGGATCGTTCGAAAATTTCGTCGAGTGCGGCTCGCGTAGATTTTCCGCTTGCACCCATGGATAGCTCAGTAATTGCGATCGAAGCCGTGCCCGACATTCACCATCTCGGCGACAATCGATTCGACGGCGACATCAACAGCCAATTCCAAAAAGTCTCCGAGGGTGCATTGTATCAACAGGGATTCACGATCCAGCAATCGCAATTACCTCCTCGATTCACGCACGGTGAGATTCACTTACTGGCCAAAGGCGTGCAACGCAACCATCGCATTTACGTGAACGAAACTCTACTGAAAAAGCGGCTCAATCATTCGCCCGAAGACGGAAGTTTCGGCGAGTTCGTGGCCTCTTTTGAAACTTCCACCCTGTCGGCCGGCACGAACACATTTCGGATCGTCGCCGCACCCAGCGAAGACGACATCGACGATTTTGAATTTGTCAATGTTCGCATCTTGTTGTTTCCATGACTGCGGCGTCATTCCAAACTCGACATTCGAAGTTGCCAAATACGGCCGGAGCGGTGATAATTCGACCAATTCGATGGTTTCATTCGCGCCATGATTTTGGGTTGCAATAAATAGCTCGAAATGCCTCGCGAATTAAGGACTGTGGCTCGGCATGCATTGGCCAATCGAGACAACGGCGTGAACGAAAAGGACGCTCTTTTAGAAGTTGGTCCACCAGCACATACTGCGGCGCCTTCGCGTCCGCGACACGACGATGGCCCGAAGGAAACGATCGAGTCCATCATTGTCGCACTGATCCTGGCGTTCGTGTTTCGCGCGTTCGTCGTGGAAGCATTCGTGATTCCCACAGGGTCAATGGCCCCCACGCTCTATGGTGCCCATGGCACCATCCTCTGCGAAAAATGCGGCAGCGAATTCGCTTATGGGCTGCGCGACCCTGACGACAAGCGGCGCGGATCCGACGTGAGTGATCAGGCGGAGGCCCGATGTCCCAACTGCGATCATGTCAACACGAATCTGCAAACCAACGACCGGGCCGGCAATCCTGAGCGTGGCGATCGTATTCTTGTCCTCAAGTGGCCGTTCGATCTGGGCTTTCACGCCCTCGATCCCGCCCGATGGGACGTGATCGTGTTCAAAGATCCATCCGACGGAGTCACCAATTTTATCAAACGGTGTGCGGGGATTTCCAATGAAGTACTGATGATTCTCGACGGCGATGTCTACACGGCCCCGACCTCCAGTCTCTCCCCCGAAGCACGTTCCGATCTCGAAGAATACACCCAAAAGAAGTTCGAGTTTCTGCAAGGCACGAGGCGAGGACGCCTGGAGCCGCCATCTGCACGGGCGTTTGACGAACTGGACAAGAAGCTCAGGATTTGCCGCAAGACTCGCGCCGCTCAGGATTCACTTTGGCATGTGGCCTATGACAATGACCATCCTCCCCGAAATCCGGTTGCCGGGCAGCCCCACTGGATGCCGGCTCGCGGCGGCGAATCGGGCTGGGATACGTCGGACTATCAGCTTCGCTTTTCGGACAGGGGCACGCCGCTCGACTTCATCGAATTGCAGCACAAGGAAATTCGCGCCAGTTGCGCCTACAACATCAATTCTGGCTACGCTCCCACGTCCCCCTTCGTCTCGGACCAGCGCATACGATTTGTCTACACGCCCGGCGACGGCGATCCGATGATCCGAGTTCGGCTCATGAAGCGCGGTCGTTCGTATTGGGCGGAGCTGCGAATGGATGGCACCGTAAAACTTTATGAATCGCCCCTGCTGCCGGGTGATTCGACGCCAGCGATGGCATCCGCCCAGATTCCACCATTGACCCCGGGAAAAAGCGTCGAATTCGCTTTTGAGAATCTCGATTATCGCCTTGCCATCTCATTCGCAGGTCGCGAAATCCTATCGTCTTCGTCCAATCTCGATTCGCCGGCGTATTACGGCCCGGACGTTCATTCGCTGCGCATCAGTCGTCGCGACGCTCCCAATGCAAACCCGCGAATTTTCGGCGTCGGCGGTTCGTTCGAACTTTCTCATCTGATCGTCGAGCGGGATGAGCACTATTTCACCGATCCCCGGATGGCCTCGCTCCCCTTACTTGATTGGGCTCCGCGTGAAGGCTGGGGCGGTCCGGACAGTCCGATTTTGCTTCGCGCGGATGAGTTCTTCATGCTCGGTGACAACACCTCCGCCAGCAAGGACTCGCGACTATGGGACGTGGCAGGACCACACCTTCGTGAACGAGGAAATCAGTTTCAATTGGGGACCGTTCCCCGCGATCAATTGATCGGCCGGGCGTTTTTCGTGTATTGGCCCAGTGGGAATCGTCTTGACTGGGCGCCGTTGTTGAACAAATTCGGGATCATCCCCGACGTGGGGAGAATGCGATGGATTCGATGAGAATATCCGCCCCTTGCAAATTCCCTCTGATCGCGCGGTCTTATTGATTGTCTCAATGAATTCCGGCGAAAAGCTACTCTTGCAGGCGTCCGACCTCGTCAAACGATTTAACGGCCGCGCGGTCGTCGACAAGCTCAGCTTTCACGTGGCTGCGGGCGAGATAGTGGGCCTTCTGGGCCGCAATGGTGCCGGCAAGACGACGACCTTTCGCATGACGGTAGGGATGATCGACCCGGACAGTGGCGAAGTCACATTCGACGGTCAGGACGTCACGTCTCTTCCCATGTACAAACGAGCGCAGCTTGGCATGGGTTATCTTTCCCAGGAACCGAGCGTGTTCCAGCGCCTCACGGTGGAAGAGAACCTGTTGGCGATCCTCGAAACGATGCGCGGGTATTCCCGGCGCGAGCGGTTCGAAAAAGCACATCACTTGATTGAGCAATTCGGACTGCTCGGTCAGCAAAAACAATTGGCCAGAACGTTGTCCGGCGGTGAACGCAGAAAACTGGAAATCGCCCGTGCGCTGGTCACCGAGCCCAAGCTCATCATGCTCGATGAACCCTTCAGCGGCGTGGACCCAAAGGCAGTTGAAGATTTGCAGGTCGAGATCCTGCGCTTGCGCAAGGAACGCGGAATCGCGATTCTCCTGACGGATCACAACGTGCGCGAGACGCTGCGCGTCACCGACCGAAGCTATATCATTAACGAAGGTCACAAGCTCGCGGAAGGTGCCCCTCGCGATCTTGTCCGCAATCCAGCCGTACGAGCTGCTTATCTTGGCAGCAGCTTTCGCGGAGATGAATTCGATTCTCGTTAACAGCCGGCGGATCTCGAATTTCTCGACCCAATTGAATTGGTGTGATTCATTTCGACGGCACGAACAAACGAACCGCCTTCGGAACGATTTCAACCGTCGCGGGCGTGCAGGTCACTCGCTCTCCGTCGGCCCACACTTCGAGTCGTCGATCTGCTTCGATCGTGAAACCCCGGGTCTCCATAAAATGAACGTTAGGGTGTATCAAATGCCTTCCTCTGGTGACTGTCGGAATGAGCAGCAGAGCACGCCGTCGTGAAATGCGATCGATTAGACAGACATTCAGCATTCCATCCGATGGATTCGCATGGGGCACGAGCTCGATCGCCCCGCCGTAGGAGCGCGTGTTGGCCGACGATGCCAGCATCGCCGCTTGTTCAACGGTCCCAAAATCGCCACGCAGGAGAAGCAACGGTGCCTTGTACGACATCAACACGCGGATCGCCGCATACACATACGCTAGCGTTCCTCTGACCGGTAGCTTCATCTTGTCTACGTACGACGAAATCTGGGCGTCGATTCCCACGGTGCACACCGTGCAAAAGAACCGGCCGTTCACTCGTCCCAGATCGACTTCTCGCGTTGCACCGCTCACCAGCGTATCCATAATTGATTGGAGCGTCGGTCGAATTGCAAATTCGCGGGCAAAGTCATTGCAACGACCAGCCGGCGCAAGTCCCAACAGCGGCGCATTCACATTCGCGCCCAATCTTGACTCCGCGATCGCACCCGCAACCTGTTGAATCGTTCCATCCCCGCCACTGGCAACAATACATCCATAACCTGACGAAGCCACACATGCGGCTTGGGCCAATTCCCGTGCCTGGGCAGCCCGTTGCGTAAATTGGATATCAACAGCCCTGCCCGTCGCACGTAGCCCAATTGCAACTTGCTCGGCAATGCGACGTCCGCGACCACGGCCTGAAGTAGGATTCGCAATGATGAGAAATGAGTCCGTGGGCATCAGCCCTCACGCAGGAAGCCGGCACATGATCAGCGGCGGGCAATGGAAATAGCACGTCCTTGCATTGGCCCCGACAAACTCCTTGGCCAATCCAATCGCCACATCCATCGAAGGTGCAGTGTCAAATCCAAGCAGCATCGCTGCATCGTGTTCTCGCGGGGCAACCACAATCACTTTCCCAAGATGAGCCATTCCGTGGGCCCCCCAATACCACATATAAAATGGATGGACGCCGTGATACGCATAGGAATTCCGGTAAAGATGAATGTAACGCTCATTCTCCGCGTACGACTTCTCGAACCGTCGTTCCAATTCCCTGGGATCGCGCGATTGAGGCAGGAGATTGTGATAAAAATCGGAATACGACGGATGATGAACCATGTGGAATTTGCTTTCCAAGGGATAATCGATAATCATCACTCCGCCGCGGCGCACAAGAGGTCGATTGCGATAGAAATTAAAGAAATAGCCTGCCGACAAACACTGCACGAGAATCGGATTCAAAATTGAATTGACGTTATATGGGCCTATGGATGGCAATCCGATCAATGCAATGTCATAAGGCGCCGATATTGGTACATCATATTGTCGATCAACATTAGTCAATGTCCGGCCATGAACGTCGTCCGTCCGCCCGGCATGTACACCCGTCAGTCCATACGGCGCAGGCAAAGCAGTATATGCCTTGCGTCGCAGCGCCCCAGGCAGCAATGACAATCCAATGCGTGAGCTATGGTATTTCACACTATCCAACGCTCCCCACTCGTGCTCACGTTTCATAAGAAAGCTAAGAGCGCCAGGAAATAGATTCCCATTCAGTGTGGTCTCAATGGTGAAAATCTTCACCGTTCTAGCCACGACTTCACCCATGCGCTCACAGGAACGGTGAAAGTCACTGTTCGGCGGGTCCATATAGCTCGAGTCATGCAGTAACATCTGAGCATTATGATGGTGTCGAACACAGCGATAGGTCGCCAGCCCGACAGGCACCGACTTATGCCCGCCATCCATCGTCACCAGATTGATATTCACATAGATCAGCAGATCGGATTCGGCCGCGCGGCGATTGATTTCCACAACCTCGCCATGTTGGGTATCACCCAAATGCGAGTTGCCGCGCGGGTCTTCAGCGTCATGATTCCGCAGATGATCCGGCCAGAATCTTCGAAATATCGCCGGACCCACAAAGTGCCGCAGCTCCGCCGGCGTACACCTGCGGTGCAGACAAATGGCACAAATCAACTCAATGTCAGTGACACCGGCGCGATCAAGGCGCTCCAGCACAACCTCCATCACAGACTGCCGAATGTCCGGACTTTTCATGCGCGGCAAGGGCAACGAAACGTCATCGAACGCGATCGTCACTTTCATCCCACGTCGGAGCAGGGCGTCAAGTGGCTCCATGCCAAGAGGATGATCGATGGCGTGCTCAATGGCTGCGCGTCGATCCGGAACAGGCTCCTGCGGTGGATTCGGATAGATCACTTCCGTTCCGACCGGCAGTCGATGCCGTGTGTATCCCGTGCCTCGATGGAACAAAAACGGCGGATCATCCTTCCGCACCGTGTGGATGTTCGAATTGTGATTCGCTTTCATCGTGCTCATTGATTGATTGCAAACACGCTTTTTATTGCTCGGCATTGACCCGGCGACATTGCGGTGGCGAATGCCGCACGAAAATCTTCAAGACAAAACGGCTCCCCTACCAGCTTCCCAAATTTCTTCGCAAGATTGGGAATCAATCGCAAGGCCACCTCAAATGTATCCTCCAAAATCGGCGAATTCGATTCACGGCCATACGCGTAGGCCGCACGTACGTGCATTTCCTTGTGCCACATTGGCGTCCAATCGATCCCTCGCGGCACGCCCGGCATTCCCACCAGAACGAACGTGCCGCCTTCGCAAGTAAATCGCAAACCATCCATGATGCTCGCCGACGAACCGACGCAGTCAAACGTCACGTCCGCGCCCCCGATGGCCAGCGGCCCGCCAAGGTCGGCACGGTGCAACTCAACACGCAACGTCTCAGCCCAGGCGCGTGTCCGCGTCCGCAAGTCGCGGCCGGCGCTCAACAATAAATCGGCGCCGAATTCACGGGCAAGATCACGTTGGTGATCATACCGCGCCGCGGCCGCAATGCGCGCCTCGCACCCGATGCCGCGCAACGCAGCAATCAAGAGCAGCCCGATCGTGCCGCATCCGATCACGAGAATGGTCGCATTTTTCGATGGAGTAGCTTGAAGGGCCGCATGCAGTGCGCACGCAAACGGCTCGATCAGCACCGCCTGACGATCCGAAAGACCCGTCGGCACCGTGTATAACTGCGACTCGTGGGCGACGAAATTGTCTCCGAACCCCCCGCCCGTGTCGCGGCAGTAGCCGGTCTGAATGCCCGATGAAATGTCGCCGTGCGCGATATTGCGGCACAAAGCATCGCGCCCTTCGGCGCAATGAGTGCAAAGCCGCTCGATTCCGCGAACTCTGCATCCGAGCGCCGGACGCAATACGACTCGATCGCCGACTCGCACACGACGGACTTCACGCCCGCAGTCCATCACGACGCCGACAACTTCATGTCCCATGACAAACGGCATGGAAGTGACGGCTCCAAGATAGGGACTGCTTTTCGCTCCGACAGCGGCCACATCGGAACCGCAAATTCCGGCCATTTTCGGCGCGACACGCACCCATTCTTGCGTGGGAAGCCTTGGCTCGGGGACGTCGCGCAACGCAATCGGCAATGCGATTCGCGTCGAAAGAACTCGAAGTCGCGACCCGAGCACGCGGCTCATCAAATAACGTGGAACGCTCTTGCGAAATTGCAGTGCTTTCATGAATCCGTCCGTGGGGTCGAAAGCGTCCATTGATGAATCGGCCAGTCGCGAGACAAAGCCTGCCTTCGCAGTTTGCGATCCGGATTGACCGCATGCGGAAAGCCCACGGCCTCGAGCATGGGCAAATCGGCAATGCTGTCACCATAGGCATGACTCTGCGCGAGATCAATACCCTCGGTCCGGGCATACTCACGAATGCGCCGCGCCTTCTCCTCCGATCCCACCACCGCGCCGGCAAGCTCGCCCGTAAAGAATCCGTTCCGTTCGATCAGCGAGGCAGCCTCCACATGGTCGGCATGCAGGCGATCCGCGATCGGCCGCACGATGAAATCCAGGGAACCTGAAACAAGAACAATTCTGCGCCGCGCCGCCTGATGTTCGCGAATACAACTGATACTCTGGTCAAATGTCCGCGGGAAGGCAATTTTCCGGTCGCAGTCTTCAGCAAGGGCGATAATTTCACGCGCCGGCAAGCCCGCATAATTGCGATAGAACAACCGGTTGAATCGCGAGCGGTCGATGCGGTCGATGGCCATGTAATACAAGCACCTCGCCATGAAGGAAACATCCCACAGCGGCCGACGCCATGCGGGCAAATGTCGCAACATGAAATATCGCAAATAATGCGCAATCGTCGCATCGACAATGGTGCCATCCACATCAAAAAACACAGCTGTGATGGTTCCGGGACTGGACGTCATGTCGGCGCTGAACTTTGGAGCGAGAGTGCGAGAATGGCCTTCTCGATTCGTCGCGTCATGGCACGGAACGTAGTGAGCGAATCCGCGCCTTCGGATTCGACCGGTGGAAAAATCGGAGCGCCGAACCGCACGTTCATCGCTCCGGGCCGAACCAGCCGCCGCCCTTTCGGCAACAACTGGAACGATCGATCGATATGCACCGGCACAATTGGCACCCGTTCTTCAACGGCAAGCACAGCAGCGCCGACTTTGAAGGGCTGAATCATGCCATTCAATGTGCGGGTGCCCTCTGGAAAAATCAAGAGCCCGTCGCCTCGCCCCAACACGGAACTGCAACGGCGAAGCCCCATCAGTCCGTCCGTGCCCCGGTCGAACGGAATCGTGTCGAAGAGGCGGCCAAAGGCAAAACGCTTTATTGGAGTATCGAAGAAATAGTCTTCGGCGCCCGCGATGTAGACGCGACGTCGCCCGGCCAATGCCGTGAGGATCGCCGGTGAATCCAAGTGGGAGGCATGGTTCGCTGCGAGAATGAACCCCCCGGTTCGCGGAACATTCTCGCGGCCGATCGCTCGAACCCGCAAGTAGGTGTGCATGAACGCGCCAACAGCGCCGCGAGCGAACCATCGAGCGGGCAGGATCGCCGGTGGAGTATGTCCGTTGCCGCTCCGCGCATCCGTAGCCGCGCCCAGGAATCGTCTGATGCCTCCGGCAGCGCGAGTTCCAACCCCCTTCGGCGAGCGATCGCCCACAATGGACAACACGTCCTTTGCCCGAGCCATTCTCGATGCGGCCGCCTCGTCGATGTGCATGTCAAATATTGATTCGACCGAGCCGATCAAATCAATCTTGCCGATGCTGTCGATGCCAAGGTCCAGCAAGAGATGCGTTTCCGGCTGGATGAGCTTTTCATTGCGTTCGCTCTGTCGGGCGATGATACGCCGGATGGCGATCCACGCCGGATTTGAATCTTCAGCCGCTTCTCCATTGTTTTCGGGTCGAGATATGGATGCCGGCGGACTTGACCTCGGTTCCGGGGAAGTCCGCTCTCCTCGAATGATGTCGCGAATGAGACCTCGTTTCGCTTTGAGCGTGGTCGTCTTCGGCAATTCGCGATCCCAGAAATGGAAAACCGAGATTCGTTGATGGCTTGGGATCTTCGCGGCAATCTGTTCGGCGGCAGTGCGTACCTCGCGCTCAATGGACGACCGATCCAATTCGATCCCGGGATTCGATTCCAATGAAAGCACCGAATGAACCGCATCTCCGGCGGAACCTTCAGTTGGTACCCCGAAGACACAAATCTCTCGAACATAAGGCAACGCTCGGTAATGAAGCTCGACCTCGTCCGGATACACATTCTTACCTGCGGAAGTGATGATCAGGTCTTTCGATCGACCCGTGAGAAACAAATAACCTTCCGGATTCTGATATCCCAAATCCCCGGTGCGAAACCAGCCGTCGCAGATGACCTCTTCGGTCGCCTGGTCGTTGTTGAAGTATCCGCCCATCACGCTCGGCCCACGGACCCAGATTTCTCCAACGCCATCCGCGTTTGCATTGCGGATCTCCAGGTCGATGTTCGTAAGCGGAACACCGACCGAGCCGGATTTCGGCGCACCGTATGGATTGAGAGAGAGCACCGGTGACGTCTCCGTCAATCCATATCCCTCATACACCGGAAGGCCCAGCATTCCGAAAAAATCGAAGAGATCCTTGTCCAATGCCGCGCCGCCGGAGACAAACATTCGCAGCCGGCCGCCGAAATTGCGATGAATCGGCTTGAAAAACGTACATGCATAGCGTTTACGGGTGATCTCGGAAGCGAATGTCATCAAATTGTAAACGCTTCGGCCGGAAACACCTTTTGAATGCACCGCCGCCCGGATCGAATCCGCGAACATGCGCAGGAGACGTGGCACTACGAGCATGACCGTCGTTCCCGTGGCTTGCATGGCCGCGACAATTTCCGGCCCGCGAAGTTGCTCGACATACGTAACCGTCGCGCCGAGCAGGAAAGGCACAAGAAATCCGCCCGTAAACTCGAATGCGTGATACATTGGCAGGACCGAAAGAAATTCTTCGCTGGAACTCAGGCGATGCGAGGCCATGAGAGCCGTGGCGTTGGAAAGAAGGTTCCGATGAGTCAGCGGAACACATTTCGGATTGACCGTGGTTCCCGATGTGAACAGAATTGAAGCAATGGCGTCGGGTCGGACATCAACAGGTGTGCTGGAAGCATCTCGGGCCGCACCCGGCGCAGGAATCCAGGGATCGGAGAGTTTCACGACCGGGACAGCCTCAGCTTCGGTGGCGGCTTGCAATGATTCAAATGTAGTCGTGCCGGCACAGATCATTCGCGTCTGGGCAAATCGCACCGCGGCCAAAACTTCGTCGGCCGGAAGTTGCGGATCCAACGGAACGGCAGTTATTCCGGCACGCATCAGCGCCAGATACACCAGCCCCCATTCCGGCGAATTCTCCGCGCAGATTGCTACTCTGTCCCCACTTTTAATCCCCGCTTCATGAAAACGTCGAACGATGCTTCCCGTCGCTTCGAACGCCTCGCCATACGAATAGGTGACCCATCGTCCACCTCGATGAACTCGAAGCATCGGCTTGTTCTTGAATCGTCTTGCCGTCTCTACAAAGGCCGCGAATAGGTTCTCGCTTCGCGCCAAATGTCGGTCGGGCGCATCCTGCGGTTCGGGCGGCACACCGAGAATTCGAGGTGCGGGGTCCGCGCTCCCGTTCAGCACGAAGCACCGAAGCCCGGGAATGTGTCGGTTGATGAAATAATCCCGCCAGTCAATCGTCGTCGGGTCGAAGGCAAACTCCTCGCGATCGCGTAGGTTCATCGCATCGCGCAAGATGCGAAGATTGTCTTCTGCAAATCTACAATCGAGGCGCGTATAAGGAGCATAGATTTTCGCAAAGTAGATGAGCTGCTCAATCTGCCGGATTGCCGCCGTCGTTCGACGCACCTTCCGGGCGCTAATATGAAGTCGTTCAAGCCAATGAATCCGCTTCTCAAGCCGTGTTTGCGCTCGCTCCCAACTGTTCAAGAAAGTCGCATGATCGACAAATGAAAGTGATTTCGCCTGCACCGGACCGCCGTCATCTCCGCGCATCGGACGGATATGAAACGCGGACTGCAAATGGATCGCCAGCTCTCCGACCGTAATGGGATTCCGGTCGCTCGTTCCGCATTGATACAATTGGACAGGTAATGGCGCGGAAGATTTCTGCGCCGAAATAGCTTGATTCTCAGGCTCTTTCGTTGAAGATTCCGAATCCGCAAGCGCAGCCAGCGCCGCCAAAATCGCATTCACGACAAAATCGACCGGAATAAAATCGATCGGTACACGCGGGTCGCCTGGAAATTCCGACAATCGGCCTCGACCATACGCAACGATAATCGGATCAGCCATGCGCAATCCATCGATCCATCCCGGCATCGGTTCGGAATAACTGCCTTCAATGATCGCGGGACGAAGGATGCTCAGCGGCACTTTCCCGCGATCACGCACCAGCAGTTGTTCGCCAATCCACTTTGTGAACGTGTACGTATCGTTCCAGCCAAAACGACGCGCGGTCTGCATGCCTTGATCGATCAGTTCGCGGCGACATGCTTCACTGTCCGCGCCGAGTCGCAGGCGAACGCTTCGCGCTTCGGCCAGGAGCACATCGACGAGACCGTCCAAATCAAAGACGCCGGATGATGCAAGTCGCGGTATGGTCTCGCGAGCGGCCTCGGGTGCGGAGAAGTCCTCAACAATGACGCCCTTTCGAGCTCCGCACACGTAGCACGTCGACACGTGCAGGAACGGGATGTTCCCGCAGTCCTTTGCAAATCGAAGCAGTCGCTGTGGGCCTTGTGTATTCAACGACACCGCATGATCGATTCGCTCGTCGAACGTCACCGTCGCAGCGCTGTTCACAACCAGCGTGACTTGCTTCGTCAGATCAAGATACGCCGCCTCGTCGAGCCCCAGCCGCTCATGCGTGAGGTCTCCGCTCACGACGCGAATTTTCTCTTTGCAAACGGGATCAAATCGCGCCCCCAACAACGCCCGGAGCCGGTCGAAAACGCGTCCACCAAGCACTTCCCGCGTCACTCGATCTTCCGACGAGACGCCGTCCGATCGAGGCCGCACCAGCAAGTACATGGATTCGACTGAATCGGCCGACCGGAGAATTTTCTCGACCAACGCTTTCGCGAGAAATCCTGTGGATCCGGAAATGAGAATTCGATGACCTGCGAGGCGATCACGAATTCGTCTTGCTGAAATCGGCCGACTGTCGCAAGTCACGCTACGCGACCTCTGCTTTCGACAAGAAATCATGCGACGCCAACGCCGTCTCGTGATCCTTGCAAAGTTGCCGCGAAATCGTCTGGACAATTCGATCAAGCAGCTCTGTGCTCGAAAGAGATTGAGCTTCAATCGTCGGAATTGGCGGATGAAATGTAACCCGCACGGAGCCGGGCGTCGCTCGGAAGGAATCCCGATGATGAACATTGATCGAACCGTCGATCGTGACCGGAACGATCTCCATGCCCGACCTCTGACAGATCTTCATCGTCCCCTTGCGAAACGGCTGCAATCTCCCATCGCGAGATCGCGTGCCTTCAGGAAAAACGGCGATGGAAACGGGTCGCCCGGACAAGTTCGACAACACGCGGTCGACGCTTCGCAACGTCTGTCGCGCATTCCCGCGATCAATCGGAACGTATCCATATCGGGCCAGGACCCATCCGAAGATTGGGATCCGAAAGAGCGTGTTCTTGGCAAAAAAGCGAACATCCCCCTTTAGCGACAAGAGCAAAATCGGAATGTCCAATGCGCTTTGATGGTTGGCGACGTAAAAACGAGGCGTTCGATCGGCGACATCCTCGAATCCGTCGACCGTCAGGCGCACGCCGGAAAGATACAGCACGGCCACCGCCCACAGGCTCGAAAGCAAAGCCAGAAGTCTGCTTGATGGATGAATGAAACCAATGATCAAGAGTGGAAATCCAAATGCCACAACAAGAAGAGACATGCAGAATGCGGTAATGGTCGCCCGAAACATAGTCGATTCGTTCGTGACGTACTGCCCACAGACCGGCCAAAAGGCTCAATCGCAGCGGCCGGCCCATCGAGCACGGACCCGGCTCTGTCAACCTGGAAAAGCACCTGCGATGATCGGCTCATGTTCCTTCGATTTTCGGGAAGTGTCAAGCGAATATCAGGAATCCCAGCGATGCTCATGACTTTGCTCGCAGCAAGGCTGGCCTCTCCAACTCGCTCAGGGGCACGCGTGCCGCGCTGTGAACGTGGCGACATTGCTGTCGATCGACCCGCATTGGTTCGTCAATCGTACGAAATAATCGCCAAAATCCGTTTGCTTGGAAACGGCAACGAAGTAACTGGATGCGTTCGCTCCGGAAATCGGCGACCCGTTGAGGAACCATTGATAATACGGTGGCGGTTCCGCGTCCGCGACCACGCTGACACCAAACGACGAACCGCAATTAATGCTGTGACCGATCGGCTGCGTGGGGATGTCAAGCTGCACGCAATGTTCGCTCGTAAAATCATTCTGCAACCGTCTGAAGTCGACGAGGTCAAAATCTCCGTCTCCATCAGCATCGAACGAGGTGCATAACTTTCCTTCCGGTGAATCAGGTCCCGAGAGGCACAATGGCGCGCCCTGGTAATCGGCCTTGTCGACATCATCATCCTGATTTGCGTCAAACGGAGAATACACGTGTAGTTCAGGTATCGGAAGCAGCACAATCGGCCGCATACCTCCCTCCACGACAACGCGTAATCGATCCACCCCGGCCTTGTTCGAAGCCATAAGCGTAAAATGAAAATCACCGGCATCGTCAAAAATGACCGGGCCGATATCCGTCACCGCATCTCCCGCCGTGTCATGCGCCACCGACACATCGAGTGGCGAAATCGAGGTATCATTGCCCTGCCAGTCCCGCAAATGAACCGACAGTGTCGTCGATTCACCGGGATGAGCCACGAGAAAAGGAGGATCGAAAGTCGCCACGCTCTGTACAGCATCCGGCTGCCCCTCCAAGCTCGCACGCC
>JACQFE010000031.1 GCA_016200265.1 Planctomycetota bacterium
ACCTGGCGGAGTTCACCTATCGGGCCAATCGCCGATGGATCGAAGCCAGTCTCTTCGACCGCCTTATCGTCGCAGCACTCGACACCAAAGCCGTAACCTGCAAAGAGTTAACCGCCGGAGCGACATAGAGAATCAGGAAGGCAATAATGATCACGACGTAGGTGATGATTGTGGAATTCCCGCTTCCGGTGGATTCTATGCCACCGGTGCTGAAAACCGTGTTCCAGACGAAGCCGTTTAAATGCATGCCAAAAAGTCGAAACACTTCCTTGTCGGCGAACAATCCGATTTGCGTTGCCGCCGTCGCCAAAATCGCGATCGTCCAAATCAGCCAGGACTTCTTCACCACTGCAGCAGAGGTCTCACGGCGGCGATGGATCGGCCAACGAAGAATCGCATCAGTTATGCCAACGAGGATCGCGGCCGGTAACAGATAGATGAGCGAATAGGTCAGGTAGATGACCAAGGTGTTGATTCCAGTAAGGAAATTAACGACTCCCCCCGCACTCAGAAATCCGGACGTGTTCAAGAGTGTGACAAGGTATGTCAGGAAGAGAAAATGACGGAGATGTCGCGTACGGCTGCTCACTGAATTTGCAAGAGCGTCATCATGAGGCATCCTTGTTCTCCCGGCGGCAATCCTCGGCGCTCCACCCAATCACGCGATCATTCATTTGGGCAGGCCGAGTAGTGACGCCAATCGATCGCGCGTTTCCGGTTTGAAAAGCGCATCTTTTCCGAATCCGCGCTGGGCACCCAATGCAAGGGCTGCATCCTGTGCATCGGCAAGGTTGCTGACCAGCGCCACAGGGGTTCGGCGAGTTTCTTCATGCGATTGCAATCGGCAGATCAGGCCGAACCCGGATGAACCATCCACGTCAAGAACTCGATTTACCAGGACCAGGTCAAAGTGTTCAGCTTTAGCGGAGTTGAAGGCCTCTTCAATTGTACCGGCCCGCTCTACCTCGGCGTTGAATGCTTCTGACAACACGCGGAGGATGTTCCCGTGATCGAAGTCGCACTGGCCGACATTCAGCACCCGGACTCGTTCTTGGCTCATTTCCCGTTCCATCGTTCAATTCGGCAGAGCAGCGGACCGTCACGCGAAATGACAGCGCTCCATTGGAGGCCGATATTCATTCAACGTCTTCGTGAGCGCAGGCATCATCCTAACCGCGTTTGCGCGGCAAGAGAAACGCCATGGAATCATTACGGAGAGTGCGGAAAACAGATTGTACTGCGTCAATTCCGAATTGGCTCGTTGTCCATCAATTCCCATCGCCCCGAGGCAGCAGTCCGCAATCTCGCTCGACAATTGAGCATCTCCAATCGACAATTCGGTGGATGAGTGACTGGCTGTTGAAAACGGATCCGGAAACCTACGCTCTCGGTGATCTTGAGCGCGAGAAGAAGACGGTCTGGGAGGGCGTGCGGAACAATCAGGCCCTCATTCATTTGCGGGCCATGACGCACGGTGATCGCGCGTTGATTTACCATAGCGGCGACGATAAGGCGGTCATGGGCATCGTGGAGATTGTCAGCGGCGCGTACCCTGATCCGAAGGCAGATGATCCGAAGCTGGTTGTGGTGGACGTCGCGTTCAAGGAGCGGATGGCTCGGCCTGTGACGCTGGCGCAAATCAAGGCCGATGCGGATTTCAAGCAATTCGATCTGGTGAGGAATTCCCGGCTGTCGGTCATGCCCGTGCCCGCGGGGCTTTGGAAGAAAATAATGGCGATGAGCAAACGCAGTCAGTGAACATTTTGTTTCGTGGTCGTCGAGCGCGAATTCTGAAAGGTCAGCGTGGACGAAGAATCTTCGGATAATCCAGATCGTCCGCCTGCGCAATCGCCTCCGTCGATCGGGGGGGAGGCCTGTTCAATTGAGATTGAGGGTGAAATCCCGTGGGCACGAGCGATCGGTGTTGCGCCTCCTGATCATCTTCCAACCCTCGAGCCGATCAAGCTGTTCAATGAAACAAAGAAACAAGCCTGGATCGATATATTGATTCTGGCTCTTCTGTGGGCTGCGTTTGAGATCTCCGTGGGGACAGTTGCACACCATGTCGCGGCATGGAAGCTCGGAATCACTGACGACACGGAGCTGAATCACGCGCAGGTTGAGAAAGTCATGCTCGTGCCAGTGATTTTGATACGGGCCGTCGGCTTTGCGTTCTTTATCGGGTTGCTTCTTCGGCATCGAGGTCAGACTTGGGCGGCGGTGGGAATTCGCATAGCAAGGCTATGGATAAATATTCTCGTCGGGTTGGCCGGAACTTGCATTGCCTATGCCGTTCACTTTCTCCTGTTGGTGTTGATCTTCGCGTTTTTTCCCAAGCTGCTTGAGGGTCTGGAACAGAATGCCGACCGGCTGAAAGACATGTTGCCACCGGTAAGCTTGTGGATCATGGTTCCGTTCATGTCCGTAGTTGGGTCTTATGAAGAGCTGGTGTTTCGAGGGTTCTTGCTGCCCCGACTGCGGCGCGGGACGGGTTCGTGGATTCTGGCCGTCATCATCAGCACCGCAATGTTCACGCTTCCGCACGCACAGGATCAGACAGTCGCGGCATTGATTCCGATCGCTGGGCTTTCGTTGACGCTGAGCGTGATGACCATCTGGCGACGGTCGATCGTGCCTGGGATTGTCACTCATTTCTTGTTTAATGCGACGCAGCTTATTGGGCTGTATTGGCAAACCCATGCCAAGAGTTAACGCGTTTCACAGTCAGGTGTAACAAAGCGCTTCGCGTTCCCCCTTGCCAAAGGGGGGATTGAGGGGGTTACACTGATACACTTTGACCGTTATGTGCCGTTGCCGTTGCAATGCCGGTCGAATCTCTCAAGTTATCGCGATAAAGTAAATGTCGCCTGGAATATGGCGAATTCAGCCAGGTTGATCGTGGCGGGACCGGCTCGTTGTGTCTGTTCCGCCACTTCACGCCGGGTTGCGAAACGAAAGCATCGGGAGCATCTGCGACGTCAACATGGGGAGTGCTTGTACTACCATCCGCTGATTGATCGCAGACACATTGTTCGCGACTCGCCGCACCATCGCGATTGTCGGACCCGAATCGAAGGAATCTGAACGCCCTGATCGTTCTCTCTCTACATTGTGTTGAATTATTGTTTGTGAAGCTCGCTCGTTGAGCGTCGTGTTCGAATCACCGCCGCTTCATCGCGAATGTTCACCAGCGAAAGCCGTGTGGCCTGAAACAAATTCACGCAACCGAACACCAGGCCGCCCACGCCGATGAAGCCAATGACAATTCCAATCGCCGCGAATAATCGTTCGCCCACGCCGGATTCAAATGATGAAAGCGCCGCTCCCAGGAGTGTTACCAGAGTGGCACACGCGAAGGCCGCCAGAGCCGTGTAGATCGCGTGCAACGCCCGCAGAAGAAGCGTGGCCTGTCGTTCGATGCGATTGACCTGCGCGATCATCCGGTTCGCGTCGCTCTCCGATTCAGCCGGAGACTGCGATTTCGCGAACATCTCGTGCATCCGGTCATGCGTGCGGAGCATTCGATTGATCGTGCTGAGGGCGAGCACGCTGGATGCGTTGGTCAGGAGCGCCGGTGCGGCCACGAAGGTCAGTGCCACAAACGGACTCTGAGTGATCGTTGTCGTATCCATAGGGTCCCGAATTTCTCCCAACACGCGTTTCTCGATGGCCCGGACATCGTACACGAGAAACGAGGACTCGCAGCTTACTCGCAGTTGGCGCGAATTTGAAACGCCAATCGGAATGGTGGATCCGACTCGGTGAACGGCATTGAGTCACCGGCTTGCCTGGAACGATTGTTTTCGCTCTAATGATACACCTCCTTCGCTGAATATTGCAGGGTTTGCGAGACTCGAAGGATGGAAATTCGGGGCGAATCGAGCCAATGTGGAATTGATTTTTCCTGCGCGTATTCAAGGGTGATGAAGTGACGGGGCAGGCCCATAATCCATTTCATATTGCGCAGTCCCATGTGGACCGGGCTTGCGCGATGCTTGAACTTTCCGACGCCGAGCGCCAGTTTCTCCGTGAGCCGATGCGCGAGATGCAGGCCACGATTCCCTTGCGCATGGATGACGGCAGCACGCGCGTATTTCGCGGTTATCGAGTGCAATACAATAACGCCCGCGGGCCGTGCAAGGGCGGGCTTCGCTGGCACGCGCAGGAGAACATCGACACGGTCCGAGCGCTGGCATGTTGGATGACGTGGAAGACGGCGATTGCGGACTTGCCGCTGGGCGGAGGCAAAGGCGGCGTGACCTGCAATCCGCGAGAACTTTCCAATTCCGAGAAGGAACGACTGTCTCGCGCGTACATGCGGGCGTTTCACGAGATTCTGTCCGTCGATCGCGATGTGCCCGCGCCGGACGTTCACACCAATCCGCAGATCATGGCCTGGATGCTGGATGAGTATGAGACGATCAAGGGGCATTCGCATCCGGGTGTCATTACCGGAAAGCCTCCCGCGATCGGTGGCTCGCTCGGTCGCAGCGACGCGACTTCCTACGGCGGCATGTGCATCATTCGCGAAGTCGATCGGGAGATGAATCTGCGGCTGGAACGGGCGAAATATGCAATTCAGGGCTTCGGGAACGTCGGCGGCGGCATCGCGAAGTTGCTGCACGAGCAGGGTGGTCTCGTGGTGGCGATCGGTGCCGAAGATGCTGCCTTCTATAACGCCGGCGGCATCGACGTTCATCGCGCCCTGGAATACTACGAGCGGAATGCAATGCGCCTGGGTGGCTTTGATGATGGCGATGTGATCTCGAATGACGAGTTGCTTACCTGTCAATGCGATGTGCTCATTCCGGCGGCCGTCGAGCACGTGCTCACGCGGCAGAATGCCGAGCAGGTGAAGGCGAAACTCATTGTGGAATTGGCCAATGGTCCGACGACGCCGGCGGCCGATCACGTGTTCAACCACCGCGGCATCATTGTCGTGCCGGATATCCTGGCGAATTCCGGCGGCGTGACCGTGTCCTACTTCGAGCAGGTTCAGAATACGATTAACTATTACTGGTCTTTGGAAGACGTTCACACTCAGCTCGATCGGAGAATGACCTGTGCATTTCGATCGCTTTCGGCAATGGCAGCGGAAAAGTCGGTGAGTCTGCGGGAAGCCGCCTACATGCTGGCCGTCTCGCGCGTCGCGGAAGCATGTCGTGTCCGTGGCTGGGTGTAGAGTGATGATCATTCGATTTGTTACGAGCCGTCCCGTTCACGGGGCGGCTCATTTCGACTTTTCGAATTTTCCCTACGGGCAACTCGTCGGTGCTGGGTACGGATATGGCAGCCCCTTGAACGCATCGACGCCTGCGGCCACGTCGCGAATGTCGATCCGCTTGTCCGGCGTTTCGGGGACGAGGTCGCACACCACCAGCGGCAGCGCCGTCGGAAGCTCCTTGAAACGATCAACGAGCGCCGCGATGTCGCGAATATCAACGGACCCAAGTGGCGGCGCAACATCCGCCCAGTAACTCTCACCGGGTCGGTCGATTGTGCTGACAGCGAGCGGGACGGAATAATTCTCTGCGACCGAAGTGTCCTTGCCGACGACGATGCTGCGAATCTCATACTCCGCCGCCGGAATCACTTCGCAGTCGCCGACGTGAATCGTCGTGTCCGGCCAAGTCGTGTACACCGGCGTGTTCACCAATCGCACGATGCCCGACAAATCCTCCGGCACCGTGATCCACTTCTCCATCCCGACCGATTCAGGATGATACGCGCTCGCGACCAGCGTCACTTTGAATGCCATCGTGCAGGCGTCATTGCTTGGAACAAATGAAATGTATCGGTTTTTCTTGCCCGCCGCGTCACCCACAGCCGCTAACGGCGAATCACACGCATCGCCCGGCCCGACGCCGTCGCAATCGGATTGCGATGGGTTAGGCACGTTTGGGCAGTTGTCGCAAGCGTCGGGAATGCCGTCGCCGTCGGAATCAGGATCGCAAACATCAGGACGGGCGTTGTGATCGCAGTCAGCGCACGTGAGATTTCCCGGCGGGCAATTGGCAATGTCGCATTCGTCGGGAATACCGTTGCCATTGCAATCGTTGTTCACTAGCTCGCAATCGTCGGGAACCCCGTTGTTGTTACAGTCGATGCTTGTTCCGGCGGGCACGTCGCACTCGTCCGGGATCTGATTGCCGTTGCAATCCGGTACGATTCCGTCGGCAATTTCCTGCGGATCGTAAAGCCCATCTCCATTGCAATCTCCAAACTCGTACGCGCCCATCTCCACCGCAGCCCCGACAACCCGAGGGTGTCCCGTTACGTCTGTAGCTGGAACGATAGAACTGTTCCCCGCGTCAATGCAAGGCGAGGAAGGGAGCAAGCGGTAGTTCCCTTGTATCCACGAACCCGCAGTTTTCCAGGATCCGGGATCGACAAAGTCTGGGTTGGTGTCTATCGAACCCGTTCCGCCACCACCGCCTTGTATACAACTGAAAGTCGGTTGCACGGTAGAACCAAAGTCGATCTGACTGCTCCCCGGGTGTACGCTGAGGTTGTCCCAGAGGACGCAATTCAGAATTTGTCCTTGTGATGCGAGGATTCCGCCACCTATGAGCGGTCCATAGTTACCCACAATCGTGCAATTACGCAGCCGGATATTATTCCCACCAGCAATGCCTCCGCCCGCAGACGCAGTATTCCCGGCAATGATGCAGCTCTCGAAAACAGCGTCACAACTGTCCACTCCACCTCCGCCGGTTGCTTGGTTTCCGAGAATCTTGCAATTGCGAACAATGCCGTTGCACCTATGCAGACCGCCGCCAGTTGCGCCCGGAGCCACCGTCGCGGTGTTTCCTTCGATCGTGCAGTCTTCAATGAGTCCATGACAATAAGCGAGGCCACCACCGGCAAGTGCAGTGTTTCCAGTAATCACGCAGTGGGAAATGGTCGGCGAAGCTTCGTTGCAACCCACGCCACCTCCGAGACTCGCGATTGTTCCGTTGCCACCAGTATGCGCCCCGGTTATTGTAAATCCAATCAAACTTGTCAGTGCGTTTTCGTTACCTAAGAAGTGGACCGTCTGCGAACCTTCACTCGCTGCGCTACGAATTACGGTTGCGGCTACAACGGCGGGGTCATTTGGCGCGGTGCTGGTTAAGGTGATGGCCTTACCCATGAAATGGATGTTTTCAAGATAGGTTCCGGGCGAAACAATAATCGTGTCAGACGGCTGAGCTGCGATAATTGCGTCTTGTATTGCCGGATAATCCTGTGGAACGTGGATCGTGTCCGCAACCAACACCGGCGTACTAATTGCAATGACAATCCCCGCATATAGAACATGACGGCGAATCATAGTAGCTCCCTCCGATCCAAAACCACTGGAATTGTGAGATGTACAGTTTACCGGGCGGGTCGTGTCGATTCAATTGATTTCGCGGCGAGAATTCCGACTTGATACGAGCCGTCCCGTTCACCGGGCGGGTTTTCTTTGCACCGGCGGCGGGTACTCACCCCATGAATGAGGCGGCTCGGCAGCACCGGCATGGACCCCGCTCACTGAAATTCATATTTCCACCGAGCGCCCTTGAAGTTATTGAGACAGAAGCCGTCGGAACCGCAGCCGCGAAGCGGCGAAACAGAAGTAGCCCACGGCGTGAGGGAACCATCACATGGAAACATTCAATAAGCCACCGTTCTCACTCTTCGAACATTCGACCTCTTCGCACCTTCAATTTCGCTCTTCGCTATTCACAATTCCGCATTCGCGCGAGTGCCACAGGATGACATTCGTGAAAAAAATACTTGCCAAACGAACCCATCTGAAAGTCTCGCTTTACGCCGCCTTCGTGTTCTTTGTGCACTTCGTGGTGAAATCTCTGCGAAAATCTGCGCAATCTGCGGATTCGTCGTTTCGAATATTGCTGCACGTTCGCAAGCAGCTTCGCCCCAGCGTCGAGTCGATGTTCGACGGCGAGAAAGAAGCCCGGTTGATCGTCATGGCGTGCGGTCCCAAGCCCCAAGGGCGTGCCCGTTGGACGCTGGAATTGCTGGCGGATCGGGTGGTGGCACTCAAGATTGTGG
>JACQFE010000033.1 GCA_016200265.1 Planctomycetota bacterium
GCTTAAGGGTAACTTTCAAGTGAAACGAAGTGTTTCAATTTCGTTTGGGCGTTGCCGCGAATGCAAATGGCGATAAGATGATGCCTGATATTGCCATGAAACCAGCAAAAGACGTCGCTGTCGAAACTGAAGGCGGATTCACCTGCGATTGAACAATGGCCAAGAAGAAAAAACTTCCCAAGCAACTAGCGATCCTGGATGAGGACCTTTGCACCGGCTGCGACGCCTGCGTCACGGTCTGCCCGGTGGATTGCATCGATAAGATTTCCGACCCCAAGCACCCCGGCTACGCGATGGGCATCTGCACGATCGACCTGAACGTCTGCATCGGCTGCAAGCTGTGCGCCCAGGTCTGCCCCTGGGACGTGATCACCATGGTCCCCACCGACCAGATCCTGGCCGAACCGAAATACGCGGAACTGCTGGCGGAAAGTACGGCGTAATCCGCGATCAAGTTCCGGACGCGCGGCGACGCTGAATCAGGATCGTTCCCACGGTCAACGTACCGATGGCAAGCACGCCGAGGCCCCAGGTCGATACGGCGGGGATGTCGATGGCCTGGTCGCCTGAACATTGGCTGAGGTCGCCATGAAATGTTCCATTCATGCTCTCATGCTCACAAAAATGTTGTGAGGTCATGACGCAAGGCGGCGCGCTGTTTGCATCCGTGCAGGCGCCGTCCGGCTGGTTGCAGCAGTCCGGTTCCGGTCGCATAGCGCACCATATAACGGCGACGTCGTAGTAGTCGACGTTACCATCGCAATTTACGTCGCACGAATTTGTGCAATTGTCACAGCTCGCGTCCCTCGCGCAATCCAGGACAATGGCGAAGTCGCGTATATTTGTGCCCCCGCAGTTGTCAACATCCGTGACGCAGGGGCAGGGATTGGCCTGTGCTGCATGCACAATCACAAATGCGCAAAGTGCGCATCCAAATCGAATCAAATACATGGACGTTGCAACCCCCGGGAGATGTATGTCGCCGGCAGCGAGCCAACGCAACAAGCAGACTAACACGCGTTAGGGAGCCAAGTCAAGCATTTTATGTACAATCCGGCCATTGTTGGTTTGCGCGGGAGATATCTATTTTGAGACCACAACGAAGGGAAATGGCATCAATTAGGAACATCACTGTGGCCGGGGCTGGGACGATGGGCGCGGGGATCGCTCACGTAGCGGCCATGCATGGCTGCACGGTTCATCCCATCGAAATGAAGGGCGCGCTTGAGGATCGTAGTTTATTTGCGCAGCGAACCGCGGGTTGACTCTGGCTCCCCCAAGGGTCATGGCCCGCCGTGAATGCTGCTACAAGTAATAGCTAGACGGGCAAATGCGATCAGATCAATGAGCGATGGTTGCACTCAACTTTCGATCCCATCGAGATACCCCCCTGTGTCCCCCCTTTGAAAGGGGGGAGGCAATGCCTGGACCATTGCACTTCGCCGGAAATCGCTTTAGTGGAACTGGCTCGACAGCCAATCTGTGAACGACATGTTCTGTTTGTTCGAGCCGTTGATTTCCTGCGTCGCGACCTGGACGCCGTCGAGGATGGCCTGAATCGTGGTGGTGTTGCACGCACCCGAGAACATCGTGCCCGCGATTCCCAGAGCAATCAGGCCCTTCCAGCATTTCCGAACGATCGAATTTTGCGTGTTCATCATTCAAACCTCCTTGTGAATGGGATGACGATGGCTTATCGGTCGATGGCGGGCTTGGGTTGATAAAACGTCGGGTAATTTTTGTGGGCACGCCGTTTTATCGGGCAGCCGTTGATACCTACGCACATTTTGCGCTTCGATCTTACAACAGATTTCATGCCCCGCGCGAACTGAAGTTCATGACTCGCCATGACTCGCGAAGAGAAAATTTGAGATGACCTGGGCTTTGTCTAGAGGCTTGTCGGAAAGCTTTAGTGAGGCATTCTGACGGCTTATTCTTTGGTGCGTTCGACCCTCACCCTACCCTCTCCCTGGAAGGGAGAGGGGTTTCCAGGCTGCGCTTAGTCCTTGTTGGCGCCGGAGGCGGCGCGCTTTTCGTGGGCCTCGGATTGTTCAATGGTGTGATCATAAAACAGTCGGGAAACCTCGACCGACATCTTCGCGCTGAGCAGCTTGCTGATCGCATCCTTGGTCGGCTCGCGCAGGGCGGCGGCCCCCGTGAGTGAGACGTTAATGTATTCTCCGTCGGGATTTTCCGGCCAAACCCTGACTTTCGAGCGACTCTTTTTCTCCTGAGCGTTGAGCACCTTGACGGTGGCGCTCCAATAGGCCGCATTCTGGGCATCGGCGATTTGTTCTTCGGCGAGGAATTCCTGCGTTTCGATCCAGAGCACTTGTTCGGCTCCGGCGGCTTCGCCAATCTCCCGCGCCCCGCGCTTTTCGAAATCGGGCATCGTGCGGCGAAGCGATTGCAGCGTTTCGTTGGGAATGATCATTGGAACTGCTTTGTTCCGCAGCAGCTCCTGCGATAAATCGTCCCACAAATATTGCTTCGCCGGAGGCCAATCGACACGTTCGCCGATGTCATCGAGTAATATGAGCACCGGGCCGCCGGAGAGCTTGAATTTGGCTTTCACGGGGACCGTGTAGTTGCAACCCGTCAGGACTATAATCAAGAAGCAAATGCACGTGAGGCCGCCGAATGTTGAAAGTCGAAACTGGTGTCCGTCATGCTGAGCGAAGCGAAGCATCTCTATGAGATTCTTCGCCTTGGCGAACCAAGGCTCAGAATGACGATGGTTGCCTTCGGCGAGTACAGAATGAAATGCAATTCCGGCGTTCAGGCTACGCTTCTTCTGTATATTGATAGAATTTGCGGGAGACATATTCGGCGAATTTTCGGTAGACGGCCTCTCGCACCAAAGGCGAGTTGGTTGCGGTCATCAGCACGGATTGTTTTTCGGGATAGACGCACTCCACGGGAGTCAGCTCGAAGCGTCGCAACATGGACGCCGTGGAATGCGAATCGTGAACGCTGACCGTTGCGCGAATCTTTCCACGAAGAAATTGCGGCTGCTGGGCGTCTCGTATCTGGAACTCGGTGATTTCGAGGTACACGACGTAATCGGCATTGAACTGTTTGCCGACTTTGGCCGGATCAATGGCGGCGTCCGGAACCTTCTGCACGTAATCTTCCACGTCCCGCGCATCGACGATTTCGACCGGTCTGTTGCGCTGGGCCATTTCCGCATTGAGCTTGTCGCCGACATACGTGGCCAATTCAAAACGAACGTGAGGATAATCGAAATAAGTCGATGGATCGGTCCAGACCAGGATGGCCACCTTTGATCCGCCGAGCTTGTCGAATTCCGCCGCCACCGATCGTTTCGGCTGAATGAAGACCGCCAGCGGTTTGGCCAGGTTGCACGAAGCGCAAAACGCCAATGAAGCGACAAAAACGAATCGCGGAATTCGCCGCGCAGTGTTAACGATTTTTCGTTCGAAAGTGGCCATTGCTGAAATGGACATTAACCGCTGAACCGTCAGAGTGGAAGAGTGCCGTCGGCAAGTCCCAAACCAATTTTCATCAACCAGCCCAAAATGACGATGCCGATCACCATTGCTACCCACAGGCTGGGCGAATTGGATCGAGGCTTTTTCCACGTTTGGCCCGTGAGCATCGTTGCGGTCGAGCCGATGATGACGGCCAGCATCCCCAGCGATAGAATCAAACCGGCGGGCTGGGCGCGGAATGATGAGGCCAATTGTCCTCTTGCCGCAAATGCCACCGACGTGGTCATTCCGCAGGTCGGGCAGGGATATCCCGTGAGCATGGGCATGCTGCAAGGCGGCAGGCCGAGCTGGACGTGGGAACCAAAGCCGGCAGGCGAAGGGAAAATTCGAAATGCCACCCACCACAATGCGCAACCGATGGACAATAGGAGCGCGGCTCGAAGCCGCACGGCGCAGGCACGAATTTGCGGCGGACTCGTCCGCTCTAGACTGCTCGCGGGAAGCACGAATCCAGATTAGGCCGCGGAATTGATCCGTCAAGCGCAGCATGTGAATTGACTGCTTTGCGTTACCGGAGATGACCTCTATAATCGCGCCTAAGTACATGGCGAACGGGTCAAAAGGCCGTGCCAATCAGGAGCTAAATGAATCGTGTCGGAACCCGGAATTGAGAGCAAACCATCGGCCCCTCCAGCGGATTACCATTTTCTGGTGAAGAGACTCCATTCGCTCAGCGGATTGGTGCCGATCGGCGCGTTTCTTGTCATTCATCTTCTGACCAACGCGCGAATCCTCGCGCCCGGGCTCGTACCAGGAGAAGAATTCCAAAAGGGCGTGGATCAGATTCACGGCTTGGGGCCTATGCTCCTACCGGTGGAGATCGTTTTCATTTTCCTGCCGCTCTTGTTTCACTCGCTGGTCGGCTTTCAGATCATGCGCACTGGCAAGAACAACCCGCGATATTACCATTACAACAGCAACATCAGGTACTCGTTGCAGCGATGGACGGGTGTCATCGCTTTTTTCTTCATCATGTACCACGTTTGGCAGATGCACTGGTTCGGTGAGCCGATAGGCGGAGGCAAATTTGATCCGGAACATGCTGCACTCAGTGCAGCCAAGGCGATTCAGTCAGTCTGGTGGATTGCGCCGATCTATGCGATCGGCGTCGTGGCTTCGGTGTTTCATCTGACGAACGGAATCTGGACTTCCCTGATCACCTGGGGCGTGACGATCAAGCCTCGGTCACAGCGGGCGGCCGGTTACGTCTGTGCGACGTTTGGCGTGATTGTGGCGTTGATCGGACTGGGCGCATTGAATGGCTTTAAGCGATTCGGTGCAGACACGGTGATACCAAAATCGAGCCACACAATGGCGGGCGAGTCGGATCGGAACGTCGGTTGAGTGCAAATTGTCGATCGGCGACTGAGACGGGACATCACTCGGTAATCGGCAATCGAAAATCCTCAATTGAAAATCCGCTGGCGAAGTCGAAAAGGGTCAAGACAAGCTAATGGCCAAGCAACATGTAGTCATAGTCGGTGGTGGTCTCGCGGGTCTCGCGGCGGCGATGAAGCTGGCCGAATCGGGCATCCACGTCCATCTCGTGAGCATGGTTCCGGTGAAGCGCTCGCACAGCGTTTGCGCGCAAGGCGGCATCAACGCGGTTAACGATCTCACACGGCAACAAGGCGACAGCGAATGGCTGCATTTGGATGACACCGTCTACGGCGGCGATTTTTTGCAGCATCAGCCGCCGGTGAAGGAAATGTGTGATTGGGGGCCGAAGATCGTCAATTTGCTCGATCGGCTCGGAGTGCCCTTCAATCGCTCGCCGGAAGGGTTTCGCGATCAACGTCGCTTCGGCGGCACCTTGTTCAAGCGAACGGCCTTCGCCGGAGCGACCACGGGTCAACAACTTCTTTACGCACTCGATGAGCAGGTGCGGCGATGGGAATCCGAAGGGCTGATCGAAAAATTCGAATATTGGGAATTCCTTGATTTGATTCTGGATGGCAACAATCAGTGCCGCGGAGTTGTCATCCAAGACATGTTCAGCATGGAAGTCCGTTCGCTGGCGGCGGATGCCGTCATTCTCGCCACGGGCGGCAATGGACTGATCTACGGCCGCAGCACCATGTCAATGATCTGCACCGGCGGGGCCGCAGCTCGTGCGTTTCGCGCGGGCGTGAAGTATGCCAACGGTGAATTCGTCCAAGTGCATCCCACGGCCATCCCTGGCACGGACAAACTTCGGTTGATGAGCGAAAGCGCTCGCGGCGAAGGCGGTCGGGTGTGGGTGCCGAGAAAGCCCCAGGATCCGCGCGATCCGCAGTCGATCCCAGCAGCCGAGCGATATTATTTCCTCGAAGAACGCTATCCGAAATATGGAAACCTCGTTCCTCGCGATATCGCCACTCGCGAAATTTTTGATGTCTGCGTAAATCAAGGCCTGAGCGCGGAGAAGGGACACCTCTGCGTGTATCTTGACGTCACCGAGCTCTCCGCCGAGGCCCACAAAAAGCTCTGGGGCATCCTCGAAATTTACGAGAAGTTCCAGGGCGTCGATCCGCGTACGACGCCGATGAAGATCTTCCCGGCCGTTCACTACACGATGGGCGGTCTGTGGGTCGACTATGTGAAAAAGGATCAGTCCGGCGGACTGGCCCTTGATTCGCTGAAGAATCAAATGAGCAACGTTCCCGGCGTGTACGTGCTGGGTGAGGCGGACTATCAGTATCATGGGGCCAATCGGCTCGGGGCGAATTCGCTGTTGAGCTGCATTTTTGCAGGGCTGATCGTCGGTCCGGCGGTCGAGGCGTGGCTCAAATCGCTGCCGAAGAGCAGCGCGAGCGATTCACCGGCTTCGCTCTTTGATAACGCAGTCAAGCCGCATCAACAGCGCATGCACGATTTGATTTCGCGAGCCGGCGGCGAGAATCCGTATCACATCCACAACGAGCTGGGCGAATGGATGACTCGCAATGTGACCGTTGTCCGCTTCAACAAAGATCTCACCGCCACGTTGCAGAAGATCGACGAGCTTGAAGAGCGGTACAGCCGTGTCGGATTGGCCGACAAATCGAATTGGACGAATCAGAATTTCAGCTTCGCGCGCGCACTTGGCGACATGATCCTGATGGCCAAGGTGATCACCAAGGGTGCTTTGCTTCGCGACGAATGTCGTGGCGCTCATTATAAGCCCGAATTCGCCATCAAGGGGCCGGATGCCGACGATCCCAAGAAATTGCACCAGCAGGCCGAACAGTGGTGCAAGGAATTCAAGCAGCAGACGGACAAGTGGCTCAAGACCACGATCGCGACGTACACGTCGAAGGGCGTGGAGTTCAGCTATGAGCCCGTTGATACAAGCCTGATCCCCCCGCGTCCGCGAACGTATGGACTGAAGGGAGCGGAGATTATCGAAAAGACATGGAAGGAAATGACGCAAGGGGCCGCGCAGAAGCGAACAGAACCAATCGGTAAACCAGTGACTGCGAATGCGTAATGTTGCAGAATGGAATCGAGAAACGAGTTAGGAACTGAGCTGAACGATCGATGAGCACCAACGACCATCATCACGACGGACATGGCGGAAATGGCCACGGACACTCGAATGAAAGAATGGTCTCCGTGCGCGTGCTGCGTCAGGAAAATCCGCACTCCGGATCGCACTGGGAATCATTCGAAGTTCCCTACGAACATGGAATGAACATCACAACGGTCCTGCTGCGGATCGCAGCCAATCCCGTCACGACCGATCATCACGAGACCACCCCCATCGCTTATGATTCATGCTGCCTCGAAGAAGTCTGCGGGGCGTGCACGATGGTCATCAACGACCGCGTGCGGCAGGGCTGCTCGGCGCTGGTGGAAAATCTGCTGAAGGATTCGCCCGAAGGAATCACATTGCAACCCATGACGAAATTCCCCGTGGTGCGCGATCTTCTCGTGAACCGCAAGCCGATGTTCGAGTCGCTCAAAAAAATCAAGGCGTGGGTCCATGTGGATGGATATTATGATCTCGGTGGCGGCCCGCGGATTTCGCAAAAAGAGCAGGAAAAGGCGTATCCCCTTTCGTGTTGCATGACCTGCGGTTGCTGCGTCGAAGCATGCCCGCAGTTCAATGATCACTCCGCGTTCATCGGCCCGGCGGCGATTTCGCAGGCCGTTCTTTTCAACGCCCATCCAACGGCCAAAGTCGATCGGGATGATCGATTGGCCGTTCTTTCCGGCGCCGGCGGCATCACCGATTGCGGCAACAGCCAGAATTGTGTGAAGGTGTGCCCGAAGGGAATTCCGCTGACCGATTCCATCGCCCAGACCGGCCGCGACACGACCATTTACAAGTTCAGGCAGTGGTTCGGGCGATAAGCCGCTAGAATCATTCGGTCTGGTTGTTTACGCCATTGTGATTGCTGATGCCCCAATGGCGCACTTGCTTCGTGTCATTCTGAGGTTGCCGAAGGCGACCGGAGAATCTCGAACTCGAGATGCTTCGCTGCGCTCAGTATGACATCGAACGTCGCATGAATCTGAATGATCCAAAGGAAGACAATGAGAAACCAACGAATCCGTCTGCTGATTTCTTTCTTCTTGATACCTTGTGGTCTCGCTCTCGCCGCGCCGCTCGATCCGAAAAATCCGCCGATGGGCCGATTCAGCGACGATTGGGCCGAACTCTACATGTCCGGCGGAAAAGTCGGCTACGCTCACACGACGATGACACGGGAGGGTGATTCCATCGTCTGCGCGTCCAAATTCTCCATGACTCTTGGCCGCGTCGATAGTCCCGTCAAAATCGAAATGACGCAGAGCACAACCGAATCGCTCGAGGGCGCGCCGATCACCTTTGGCAACGAGATGAACGCCTCAATCATGAAGACCGTGATGCGCGGCGACTTCAAGGACGGAAAAGTCAACATCGTCAATTCGCAGTACGGCATGGAGCAGACCCAGACCTTTGATTATCCCAGAGGGGCGGTGATGACCTGGGGATCGCTTCGCGAAAATCTCATTCGCGGGTTGAAACCAGGGACGAAGTACACCTTGCAAACGTATGCACCGGAACTTCGCTACGATGCGGCCATTCCGGCGGCCTATGAAATCGGCAACTGGGAGAAGCTCCCGGAAAAAGTCGCGAAAGCGTCAGGCGCGGGGCGCGGCCAAAAAGTCACCGTGAAAATGGAAGCGCCGATGGGCTCGCTGGAGATGGTGAGCTGGGTCGATGCCGACGGAGATCCGCTTTTTTCGAAACTTCCCATGCCCGGCCTCGGCGACCTCGAAGTCGTGCGAAGTACACAGGCGGCGGCGATGGCCGACTTTGTCGCCCCCGAATTTTTCATGAAGAGCACGATCAAGTCGCCGCGCAAGCTCGATCGCGCCAAGATCGAATCCATCACCTACCGCCTCAAGGCCGCCGGAGATGCGCTGAATGATCTACCCGAAACAGATATGCAGCACGTGGTCAAGAAAGGTGACGGTTTCGTTGACCTTCTTGTCACTCGCCAAAAGCACAGCAAAGAGCCGCAGGCGTCAGCCCATGCGACACCGCTTTCGTCGGAACAATTGGCCGAATTCATCGAACCCAACTTGATGATCAACACCAAAGACCCCAAGCTCATTGAACTTGCCAAGGAGGCCGGCAAAGGCGAAAAAGATCCCTACAAGCTGGCCGACAATCTTCGCCGCTTCGTCACCGATTACGTCGAGAACAAAAGCCTGAACATCGGCTTCGCGACGGCCAGCGAAGTCGCTCGCACGAAGGAAGGCGATTGCAGTGAGCACGGCGTGCTGCTCGCGGCATTGGCGAGGCTCAACGGCCTGCCTTCGCGAGTGGCCGTCGGCATCGCGTACGTGCCCTTCTTCGGCAATGCCGACGACATCTTCGGCTATCACATGTGGACGGAAGTTTACATCGATGGCAAGTGGATCGACATCGACGCCGCCCTTCGCGAGACGGATTGCAGCCCGGCCCGCATCGCCTTCGCCGTGTCCTCGCTTCGCAATGCAGGCGTGGCCGACATCAGCTTTCCGCTGATGAGCAAGCTCGGCGCGGTGGAGTTGGAGATTCTGGAAGTGAAACCTCGCGACTGAAGCAGCTCAGATCCCCATCGCACCGGACAGGGCACGCCCCCGAAACACCGTCGAGAGCAACAGAATTGCTAATGTCGTCGCCCAGGGAAAAATCAATCCGTAAAGGACGACAATGCGCACCGCCTGACTGCGCGATTGAATCAGTTGACGCGTGTAATCGCTTCGCACCGCCCCGATCCAGCGAATGGCGGAAAGAACTGCCATGCACGCATAGGCGGCGAAAAAGAATGTTCCCTCGTTGCTTCGCCACTGCCCTTTGAGCGAATCCGTCGTTCGCACCGCGTAGATCACCACGACCATTGCGATGGCCAGCGCCGAATTGTAGATCAACTGATGGCTTTCGAGATTGGCGGCCGCGACGATCGTCCGCTTCGGTCGCGCGAACGACGGCAGCGACTTTCGAATCTGCGTGTAAAGCCCCACAGTCGCCGGATACGCCCAGATCAGCAAGACGGCGATGGACATGTTCGGCGCGAAAGAATAAAGCAAATCCGCACGAGGAAAAAAAGTCAGTGCACGGGATTCGGTGAACTTGAAGCGTAGTCCCTTCTCGCGGAGTTCCTTGAGTTTCTCCCAGGTCTTGTCGTTGTCGCCCCCGATGCTGATTCCGTCGCGCGAGAAGCTGGTGACGTAGATGGTTTCCGCCACGTCGATGGGATTTCTCTCAGCGGAGTTGGGATCATACGCAGTCCAATGGCAAGTTGTCTTGACCTTGAACAGATCGACTGCCAGACATCCTATGCACAATATCCCCGCCGCGAGCATCGCGTTGCGCGCGACCTCCTTCCACGACCGTCGCACATCGCCCGGTCGGTCGAGCGACCACCACCAGCCCGGCGGGCGTTTTTTGAACGGCAGAAAGAACCCGGAGAAAAACCATTTGCCGGAATCGACCAGTCTCCAGACTTCTTCACGGTAGCCTTGCGGAACATTGAGTAATCCGCATTCCGGACATCGCGGCTCATCGCCCAGGCCGCGAAGATCGTATCCGCAGCCCAGACAAGGCCGAGCATCGGCAGGTGCCGCAACAATCGCGTCGGGCGTGATGGACATGAACATCATCATATCCGAACCCGGAGC
Organism: Planctomycetota bacterium; assembly: GCA_016200265.1. Lineage (GTDB taxonomy): Bacteria > Planctomycetota > Phycisphaerae > UBA1845 > UBA1845 > JACQFE01. The sequence continues at coordinate 10,629 of JACQFE010000033.1, forward strand.
GCGAGCGACGGGCACGTGAAAAGTCGAAACGTCGAAACCGGGGAGCGCAAAGATCCTCTTTGCGCCCTCATCAGAGCCCGGAGCGTAAGCGCGAAGGGCGTCATTCTGAGCGCAGCGAAGAATCTCGTAGTTCCTCGCAACACAGATCCTTCGCTTCGCTCAGGATGACGATCAACATACCGCTTTCGGCGGTGGCCTGAGGTTCCTTACGCTCCGTACTTCGGCACGCGGAGGATCTTGGTGGCCGAGCGGGTCACGTTGCCGTGTGGGTCTTCGAATTGGGTGATGATTTCAATGTCGTGGCCGGGGATTTCCTTGTCGCCCCAGCGGAGTTCAAGGTGGTAGCCATCGCCGAGGATGCTGCTGTGCAACTGTCTAAATTCACTTGTGGGGTAATGCCAATCACTGACCAACGTGCGTTTCGCATTGTCGCGTCGCTCGGCGGAATCGATGCGGTACATCTCCACGTGAAACGTGCCTTCGCGATAGGCCCCGCGGCCTGTGCCCGGGTCGAGATACACACGATATTGAATGCCCTCAGGGTCCGGATCTCCGGCGGAGTCGAGGTTCAGCCAGCACTTGGCCTCATAGAGGCAGAATACTGAAACGTTTTCTCGCTTGGCGTTTCGCTTGGAGTGGAACAAAGAGTGTTCACCTCCATTCCTGCATCCGCCGAGCGAGGCAATGGCAAGAAGAACTCCAAATCGCCGCAGGAACTTGGCGGCCGGAAAATTGGAATAACTACGAGTTGGTTTCATTATTGATTTTCCTGAGATCGTTTTTCCACCGGCACTCACGATTGATCCGAGCGCCGGTCAACATGGCTATTCGGCGTGTTCGAACGTTTGGCACTCTGACAGAAATTCGCGATCGATCATCGCCGCCGAAGCGCGTCCACGATCATTTCGCACAACGGTTAAGTGTATCGCGGTAACCCCCTTCAACCCCCCTTTGTAAGGGGGGAGGCATGACGCGCCGCTACAATCAATCGACAGACACCTTAACGGTCACCCTCTTCGGTTCGCGCGATCCGCGGGCCATAGGTATGTTCGGCCTCGGCGGTCGGCGATGAATGATCGCTCTGCGGTCGAGGAAGAGGCGGACCATAGCTCTTGGGCTTCGGGCCGAATTGATCGTTTTCATTCTTCAGCGCCGGAATCGCCGGACCCGCGGAAGGCGAAGTCGGTGATTGAGTGCTGCTGATTGGGTGAACCGGCTCCGGGCCGAGTGTGTCGCACTGTTTCGGGGTAATTCGCAAGCCGGCCATCAATGGATTCTGCTTGAGCGAGTCGGAAAGCTCGATGCGATCGCGCTCATTCACCGATTCACGATGGAGATCCTGATCGGTCCGCAGAATGTCGGCCGTCAAGATCACCAGCAATTCAGCCCGCTCTTCACGCACGGAATGCTGCCTGAATAGCGGCCCCAGGAGAGGAAGATCACCCAGTATCGGAACCTTATTCTCCGTGTCGCTGTTGCGCGTGGAAATCAAGCCGCCGACCACGATTGTCTCTCCGTCACGCACGGTGATGTTCGTTGCCACCTCTCGCTTCTGAAACACCGGGGACGACACGCCTTCCGTCAGTTGGAGCGTTTCACCGCTGATGTTGGAGATCTCCTGCTTCAACTCGATGGTCACGTAGCCGTCGGGGCTGATGCGCGGAGTCGCGGTGAGAATGATGCCCACGTCCTGATGGCCGATCGTGGATTGCGTCTGTCCTGTGTCCGCAAGTCTGGCCGATTCGACGATCGGAACCTGGTCGGCAATGGTGATTTTTCCTTCATCTCCGTTGCGGACAAGCAGAATCGGCCGGGACATAATCTCCAGCCGGCTGTCCTGTTGCAGGGCATGGAAAAGGAAGCTGAAATCCTCGCCGGTGACGGTGAAATTCAAACCCAAACCAGAACCCGCGGCGCCGAGATTCGTTCCGCCAACCCAGTCGAAACCGGAACCCTGTACGACACCGTTGGGACCAACGACGGCTGAGTCAGTAAAATTCAAATCTTGTCCCGCGATCTCGACACCGAGATCTACTTGATCGGTCATGGTGACCGCGGCGACCACGACCGAAAGCATGACCTGCGGCTCGGGTCGATCAAGCGATTGGATCAAGTCCATCGTGCGCTGATATTGCCGAGCGCTGGTGCCGACCACGAGATTGCTGCTTCCTTTTTCCTCGCTGCCGACGGCCTCGACGGACACCTGACGCTCCTGGCGACGAATTTTCGCCTCCTGATCGTCGCCCGTGCCGAGCACATCGATTTCCTGCTTAATGAAGCTTTGCACGGCTTTCGCGATATCAGACGCCTTGCGGTATTTGGTAGGAACGACTTCGGCAATTCGCTCCTCACGGGCCTGCGAGTCGAGATATTTCACCAAATCTTCAACCATGCCGAGGTACACCGGCGCTCCAGCGACGATCAGCGTGTTCGTCCGCGTGTCCGCCGCGAAGCGAAGCTCCTGACCTACGCTCGCCAATTCGGCCTCATTCATGCCGCCGCCGAACACAAGCTGAGTCTGTGTCTTGCCCTCGCCCTTGGACTTGGGGTTGAAAATTTCCGTCAGCTGATCGACCATCGTCTTGGCGTCGCTGTTGACCAGCGGGAACAGGCGCACCTCGGACGTCACCGGGCGAATGTGGTCGAAGTCCTTAATCATGGAGACGAGCATGGACATGCTGTCCGCCGGGGCCATGACCATCAGAGAATTCGTTCGCGCGTCGGGCGTGATCTTGATATCCTGACGGAGCAGCTTGCGAATGACTTCTTCGCCCCCCGGAGTTTTCTCAAGGAATGACACGATGACGGCGTTTTCCGCGCTCGCACCGCCGCCCGCCCCGCCGGTGTCGCTGAGCAGCGTGTCTTTCAGCAGCTTGGCGAAATCCTCGGCCAGCGCCTGCTTGAGCTGAATGACGCGGACCATCATCTCCTGCGTCGGCGTGGTGGTGTCGAGCTTGTTGATGACTTCGCCAACGTTGGCCATCTGCGATGGCGCCGCCCAGACGATGATGGAGTTCGATCGTTCATCGGGTTCCGTGGCGATCACGTCGGCCCGACCTGAAGCGCCCTCGCCCTGCGACTTGAAAAGGGTGGAGAGCTTTTCCGCGACGGTCTTGGCCTTGGCCATTTTCAATGGAAATATCTCGAACTGCCGGGCCAAGCTCGACGGCTTGTCGAGCATGTCGATCAAATTGCGAATGATCTCCTGGTCATCGCGCGACGCGCCAACGACGACGCTGTTCGACGACTCCTCCGCCTGAACCACAACCGGCGTTTTGTTCGCGGTCGAGTCGCCCTTCGAGCGGGAATCAAACAACTTCTGCATTCTCTGGGCCAACTGCGCCGCCGACGCATTGTGCAGCGAATAGACTTTGAAGATCGACGTCAGCGGCCCGGGCTCGACATCCAATCGCTTGATGAATTGCGTGACTTTTTCCATGGCGTCGCGTGAGCCGGCCACGACCAGGGCGTTGCTACGCACATCGGCGATGACCGTGGGCGCTTTGAAGGTTTCCGATTGAGCCGCAAGCCCCGTGAACAGATCCTTCAGCATCTGTGTAAGAACCGATGCGTCCGCGAATTCCAACTTGAAGAGCTGCGAATCTTCCATCATCGGCTGGGCCTCGAGGCTCGTCACGAGATTGCTGATCTCGTCCATGTCTTCGTGGCTGGCCGCGACAATGAGCGAATTGCTCCGATCGTCGGAAACGACGATGGGCAGGTCCTCCAGAATCTTCGCTTCCTTGCGCAGCTCGGACTTTCTCTTCCAAAGATCGGTGATCTTGGTTTTCATGTCCTTGGACGTCAGCCGCACAAGCGGAATGATGCGAATTTGATCGAACAACTTCGCGGGCTTCTGATCCAATTGACGAATGATGTCGGTGATCTCCGTGACGTTCTCTTGCGACGCCGCGAGTACGAGCGAGTTCGTTCGGATGTCGGTGCTGAGGAAGATTCGCTCGCGCTCAATGGCGGCCTTGCCCGAGCTAGTGCCTTCCAGCGACTTGATTCTCGCGTCAAAGAGGCCCGTGATGGTCTTACCCATCTGCGTAGCGTCGGAGTAATCCATGTGAATCAGCCGCAGCGGGAATTTCAGCGACGTCGCGGGGCGATCGAGGTCATTGACTACGGATTCGACGAGGCTCAACTGGTCGGGTCGGCCGGAGACGACAAGTGTATTGGTGCGCAGGTCCGTGGTCAGACCGATGTTGTAGACGATGGCCTTACCGGGATCTTCCGTGGGCACGCCGCCCTTGCCGCCGCCGCCTGGATCTTCCGGCAACTTCTTGCCTTGATCGAACATCTCTTTGAGGGCTTTGGAGAGCGTCTCCGCGTCCGCGAACCGGAGCGGGAATAGCTTGACCTTGAAATCCGGCGCGAGCGGCACGCCGTCGAGCAGACGAATCAACTCGCCGATGGGTATTACGTTTTCTTCCGGTGTGGCCACAATCAGGCTGTTCGTGCCCTTGTCGGGGATAATCTTGATCGCCTTTTGCACATCGATGGGCGGGAAATCAGTGATTTTTCCGTCAGCACTGGCCCTGCTGATGACGAGCCGTGAAAGAGCTTCTTGCGTCGAGTCGCGGTCGCCGGCCTTGGCTTGGGCACTGCTGGTGATCAAGTCGGTAATGACTTTGGCGAGATCGGCCGCAATCGAATGAAGCAGCGGAAAAACAGTCAGCTTTTGCTCGCTCCAGCTCTTGTTCGGCGGGACGTCGAGCTGATCGATGAGATCCTGGATCGTGGGGCGTTCGGTCTCTCGCGCGGTGACCGTAATCGTATTGCTGATGTTATTGGGAATGAATTGCAACCTGCTTTGCTGCTTCTTGTCGGTCTGTGCCTGACGAATCTGGTTGACGACTTTTTCCAATTCCTTCGATACGTCACTTGCCTTGCGGTGCTTGATTTCAAATTGCATCATCTCGATCTTGCCGAGTGGATCGGGAATGGCGTCAACTTTCTGGATCACGTCGAGCACGATGTCCATATCCTCTGGCCGCGCGGAGATGAGCAAGATATTCGAAGACAATGCACTAATTTTGGGCTTTTGCTCCTGAGTCTCATTGGCTCTGTGCAACGCTGTTTGAAGGTTTGATTCGACCGTTCTGGCGATGTCATTTGCGTCGCGCTCATTGACTGTGACCACCTGAACGAGGTTTCTTTCGCCTCCTTTGGTTCGATCGAGGCCGCGAAGGATGACTTCGATCGCCTTGACTGCATCTTCAGGTCCCTGAAGAACGATCTGATTCCCAATGACGTCCACCGTCACATCCGCGCCCGCGAGACGAGCAAGAATGGCCGGATCAATCTGCTTGATCAATTCATCGATGGAAAGATTTCCCTGCGGTGCGTTCAGAGGAATTTGCGCCTGCCCCATCGGAACCTGGTTCGGCTGAGGAGCGGGTGCATTGGGCACTTGATTCGGTTGCGGTTGAACCGCAGTCGGAGAATCACTGCGAGGAGGATTCGGACGACCTACCGCCCGATCCGGCGCTGCAACCGACGGCTGCGTCGGTTGCGCATTTTGCGGTGTCACTTGCGGCCTGTTCGATTGACGAGCGGCCGGCGTCGGTTGATTTTGAGCGGGAGCCGGTCGCTTGGGCCCTTGAGCAGGCTGTTGCTGCTCCATCGCAACACCTTCATTGCCTTGTACGAGCTGCGTATCTGACTTCAGCGTTGAAGGAATCACGGCCTGCCGAATGGAGGCTTCGTCTTCAAGCATCGCACGACGAACGACCTCTGCCGTCGGGATTCCGCTGGAGTCATCATTCGCGGAAAGCGCGTTCTCATTCTGACGAACGGCCTGCGCGAACGCCCCGATTCCAATCATCGAAAACGCAAACAGGCCGCTGAACAAAACAAAACGTCCTATGCGCATTCTCGCGAACCGATTTGGTTTCGTCATGATCTTTGTCCTTCGCATGTCGAACAACGCGTACTTGTTTGCAATTACTTAACGAAAGAAAAAAGCACGTCATGCTGAGCACAACGAAGCACCTCGTCGAGATTCTTCGCCTCTGCAAGGCAAGGCTTAGAATGACTGCGACAGCGCTTTACAACCTCAGAATGACGACATCGCCACTGGCAATACTAGGATCGCGCGGCCAACCGACTATCCATATACACATCGTTTGAGGCCGCGCCGCTCAAATTCGCCAACGCCCCGAATTCAACCCGATGTTCTTGGCAGCCGCAACTGCGATTGACGCCAATTATGGCCGATTCGGCTGCGGCATCGGCCGATTCACGGGCTGGGACTGCGTCGAGCGCCCGCCTCCGCCGCTTCGATTCCGATTCGATTGGGCCGTAAGCTGGTCCACGAGTCGCTGCATTTCCTCGACTTTGTAATTCGTAATGGGCACTACTACGGTGGCCTTGTTCGCGGCCGGGCCCATGGCCTCAATCTGATGGATCAAGTCCTCGGCAGAAGCCAGCAACGAGGGGCTCCCTGCAAGCATGATCGCATTCAGCCGAGTATCCGGTGTCGCTATCAGTGTTGGCATGGCCATTCCGCGCATCTGCCCCGACGTCATGTTCACTTGCGCGATTTCCCTCATGCTGGTCTCGACGGTGTCAGCTAGTTGGGTCACGTTAAGGCCGGTCTTTACAGCGACAATACGAACGTTCTTGTTATCCCCCAACTCCTTCGTGTCCAATTTGGCGACCAATTTTGAAATGCCCTCAAAGTCCGCAGTCGTCCCTCGCACAATAAGCACGTTGGAGGCTTCATCCGCGGCGATGACCGGAGGGGGTTGGTTCTTGTTGCCGAATCGCTGTCCGGTCCCGCCCCCACCCGGAAAACCACCCTGAACTCCGCCCGCCATCGAGAACATTTCCTGCACGCGCGGAAGAATTTGTGAAACGCGGGCGTACTGCAACGGGATGATCTGCGGGATGTTGCCCTTCTCGCCGGCGATGTCCATGCCCTTGACGATTTCCACCAGCCGCTCGACCTCTTCCGTCGCGGCGCTGATCATGACGCTGTTGCTCTGCGGCATGGCGCTGATCCGCACGCCCCCGATCAGCTTCTCACCCTTGCCGCCCGCCGCCGTCGAGTTCGTCAGATACGCCTCCAGCGACTTGGCCACTTCCGCCGCGTCGGAATAAAGCAGCGTCACCACGCGCACGTCACCGACCCTGTTTGGATCGTCGCTGTCTAACTCCTTGATCGTCTCCGATATCTTGGCAAATTCATCCGCCTTGCACTTGATGAGCACGGATCGCGAGCCTTGCACGGCCGCGATGGTGATGAGCGAGCCTTGCGCACCCGGACCCTTAGTCTGCCCGCTCTTTACAAAAATGTCATTGAGCGTTTGTGCCACAGCGCTGGCATCGGTGTGCTTGATCTCGACCACGTGAACGTCCTGCTGGGCCGTCTCGGCGTTGTCGATCTGCGCGATCAAATCCTCGACGCGTCTGATGTTCTCGGGCGACGCCGACACGAGTACCGAGTTCGACGTGTAATCGCCGGTCGCATTTACCTGATCGCGGGCGTTGCGGCTGTCCGATTTGAACATTTTGTTGATCGCATCGGCGGTCGCATTCGGATCGGCGAACTTCAACTTGATCGGCTTGACCGAAACACGCTGCGTATTCGGTCCATCCAGCGGGTCAATGATGTCCCGCTTGATTTCATCGATCTGCGATTGTGTGCCGTGAACGATGACAACGTTGGAAGTCGTGTTGGCTTCCGCGATCGGCGCTGGCAAGGCGCCGGGACTCTGATCCTTGTTTGCATACATGGCCTTGATGTTCTGCACGATGTCCGAGGCATTTCCATTGTTGATGGTGAATGTGGCCATCTTCGGCTTGCCCACAACTGCTCCCGGAACGTCGATCTTTCGCAAATTTTCCTCGATAAATCCGAACACTGTTGGGCTGCCCAGCACCACGAGCGAATTTGAAGTTTCATCCGGCTCGACGCTGAACGCCTCCAGCCCTTGAGGTTTCTCTCCCGGCGCAAGCCGTTTGATGTAATCGCCCAGCAGTTTGGTCATTTGCCCGTGAACTGACTTGGCATTCGCGTATTGCAGCGGATAGATCCTGAATTCCACGGTCGAGGCCATTCCCGGTTGATCGAGTTTGGCGATAAGCGATCGAATTTTCTCAAAGGTCGGGTCGTCGGCAGTGATGAAGAGTTGTTTGGACGCATCGTGTCCGACGACGGAGAATTGCGCTCCCCCGCTGCTTTTCGAGCTGCCGCCGCCTTGATTGCTGCCCGGAATTGCGCCGCCCGACTTCCCACGCGCCTTTTGGCCCGTCAGTGCCGATTCGATCGCTTCCGCGATGGCCGAGGGCGTCGCATACTTCAATTGCACAACGCGAAGGGTTCCGATGCCGCGTGCTTCTTCATCGACTTTTTGAATCTTGGCCAGAATCTGCTCATGCAACTGCATGGGCGCGGTGAAGTAAAGGACGTGTCCGCCGGGATCGCCGACGAACTTGGCCGCACTGTTTCCTTTGTCCGCGCTCGGTGCGCCGCCGGGGCGACCTCCTTTGCCGCCGCCCGAACCGAACATATTGGCGAGAATTTCCGCGACCTGTCCCGCGTCAGCATACTTGAGTGCCACGTCCTGCCACTGATTGTCGCCGCCGATGACGTCAGTCCGATCGACGATCTCGTCGATCTCCTTCATCTGCTTTTCCGTGGCGTGAACGGTCAGTTGATTCAATCGCGAGTAGGCGACGAACGTCGGCGTGTTGGTGAAATGCGATCCTGCGGAGCTTGCGGATTCCGAACCGGCCGGACGCTTGCCCTTAACGCCCGGCGTGCCCAGCTTTTCCGCAAAGTAGCTCGCCAGATAATCAGCCATGTCCTCAGCTTCCGCGTTCTTGAGCTCATACACCTTTGTGACACGCTCCGGTATGTTGCTGCTTTCGAGCTGTTCGATGAGACGCTTGATGTAATCCTGAGCGGCTTCCGGGGCCATCACCATGATGGCATTGCCCGCGTCGCTGCTGAACAACGTGATGTCATCGGGATCGATGTTGAGCTTGTTGCCGCTGGCAGTCTCCTGAAGAGTCGTCTGTGGCAGTGATCCGCCTTCGTCGGTGATGAGCGGACCGGTTGATCCCATGCCGGGCATAGCTCCCTGCGCACCAGCCGATGGTGAAGTTCTTGCCGGTGTTCGCGATCGCGCGGCCCCGGCCTCTTTCAAGCCCAGCATGTGCTTGAGCCAATCTTCCACTTCGGCCGCATTCAGCTTTTGCAGTGGATACGTCCGCAGCACGCTGTCGATCGGCTTGGGCTGATCGATGGTGGCGAGGAGTTCAAGAATTTGCGGATATAGACTTGTGTCCGCCTTGAGAATCAGCGATCGGTCACGAGTATTCGCGAAAACTCGCACCGTCGATGGCGGAAGCTGAGCCATCGGCATCTGTGGCTGTGCCACGGGCTGTTGCGGCTGTCTGCCGCGGCCACGTGCGTTCTGAGGATTGTTTGGATCCTCCTGTCCGGGCTGACCCTGTCCGGGCTGTTGCCTGGCGGCCGCCGCCGCCTGTTGACGTCGAGCCATTTCCGCTGCTGCGAGCGCGTTGCGTTGCGCGGAAGTCGCATTGAACATTTCTTCAATGACCCGCGCCGCGCTGTTTACATCAATGTATTGCAATTGATAAATGCGGACCTCTTGTTTGGTCGCGGCGAGAGTCTCTTTATCGAGGTCCTTGAGCCAATCTTGAGCCTCCTTGATGGCCGCGTCGGTCCCTTCCAGGATGACGCTGCCATCTGGATTGACGTGGACACTCAGACCCTTGCCGGACTTTTCTTCGGATAAGGATTTTTCCTTATCCTTATCGCTGTCTTTCGTCTCGGTATTGGATTTCTTGGATTTCTTTTTGTCTGCCTTCTTTTCTGATGAGGTGGATTTCGTGTCACTGTCTTTGGAGTCCGCCCCCTTGCTTTCCTGAGAATCTTTCTTGGATTTTCCGCTCACTGGAAATCCCGCCCGCTTCAATACGTCACCGGGCACACCTTCTGGTTGCTTCGATTTTGCAGGAGACACGGCGGGCGGCAATTGCGGAACTGGCTCATTGGGCTCTGGCGCCATATCGTCAACAGGCTGATCATCTTCCGGTTCCGATTCGGGTTGGGTGACGGAAATTAGTGTTGCTTCGGTCGCGAGTCGTCGAAGAGAAATCGGCAGAACGCAAGGACTGACAGCCGAAGACTTCTCAGGTTTGGATTTCTCAGTTTTAGGCATTACGCGCCGAATAGTTGTATATTTCTTGTCATCATCCTTGGGAGTATTGTCGTCTACCTTGACGTTCAAGTGAGGATTCTGTGCTTCCAAGAGTCTAGCCAGCGCGACCGGGTCCGCGCCTTCCGGAACGTGCAGCGCCTTGCGCTCGATTTTCTTTGACTCCTCGCTCTCTTTGTCAACAAGCTCCTCGATGAGTTTCCTAATTTCCGGAAAGCGATCTTCTTTCGGGTAGCGAACAATGAGTGTTTCGCCAATACTCCCCGCATGAACTTCCGGCGGCTCCTTGTCGTCCGGCCAACGATCATGAAGCAGTCCATCGAGGTCGGTGACTGCGGAATCCGCCTTGCGATGTTTCAATTCATAAATCAACGTGGGAATGTCCTTTTGGGGTCCGGTGATACCCACAATCGCCTCTTCGTCCGTGTCCAACTGTTTCATCACATCATCGATCTGTCGAATCTTCGCCGCAGTGGCCGCGACCATGAATTTGCCGCCGATCAGGTCGGCCTGCAGATACAAATCCTTGCCGAAATACGTGCGCGTCGTGGTGAAGCCGGAATCCTCCTCGGAATCGGTGTCCTTGGCGCTGTCTTTCTTCTTACTACCGGATTTCGCCGGCTTGCCGTTGCCGCCGCCAGGGCCTCCCTTGCCGCTCGTGGCTTCGACGACGCTGATGATGAAGTCCACAATTTTGCCGATCTCGGCGTGCTTGGGCTCGTAGACCTTGATCGTTCGACCAGTGGCGGCCTCCGCGTCGAGCTTCTTGATCCAGTTGGTCGCCTGATCCACTTCTTCCGATGTGCCCTGCAAAATGATCTTGCTGCCGCCGCCGGGCGCTTCCATGATGACAAATGGAACGGATGACTTTGACGACGAATCACCGGCATCGCCGCGCTTGGTTTTCCCTCCCTTCGTGGTAGCGCTGCCATGCCCGCGCATTTCACCGATAGCCTTGACGATCTCCGATGGCGACGCATTCATGAGTTCAACCGTCTTGAAGACGGGGGTCGCCTTTTCCTGATCGGGCCGATCGAACTGAGTGACCAGCTCACGAACCTCATTGACGACGACTTGCGGAGCGGCCACCACGATGCGATTGTTCCGCCCGTCCGGGGCGATGTGATATCGCCCGTTGCCGCTGCCGCCTGATCCTTCACCGAACCTGGTCGTGCTGCCCTTTTTCTTGGTAGGTTTCTGGACCGAGTCATCAGCGTTTTCATCCGGCAAGTCACCGGAGGCCACAAGCTGTCGAACTTTGATTTCCACCAGCGGTGAGATTGCATCCACCAGTTCCGCGGGATCGGTGTATTTCAATTCAATGAACTCAACGACCGGCGGGGCGGCCTCAACCCCGCTGCGCAGTACATTGAGGAGTTTCTCCACTTCCGCGAATTGCGACGGCTCAGCGATGACGATGAGCTTTCCGGCCGACGGCTGGGGAATGAACTGCGGTCCTTCGATGCCGCCTGCCACAACGCCTTCCTTGTTCCGTTTGCCAGATGGTTTTGTTCCTCCGGAAATGACTCCGCGAATGGTCTCGGCGATGCCCGCGATGTCCGTCCCGCGTGGAAAGTCGGAATACACCTTCATTTCCGTGCGCGAATCAAGGACGTCGAACTGCTCGACAATCTTGGCCACTCGCTCCATCTTCAGCGGCGACGTTCGAACAACGAGGCGCTCGCCAACCTGGAGCACGGTCAGTTCCTCGGTCACGGACGCTTCCATCGTAGCACCGCCGCCCTGCTGCTTGTCCCGATTCTTGCGGGGCTTGGGAGCCTTGCTGGACGGCGCCTCGCCGACCAGCGTCTCAATGGCCGTCTTGATATCCGTGGGATTGGCGTGACGAATCTCAAACGTACGTTCGACAATGCTTGACGGCTTGTCGATTTCACCGAGGAACAAGTTGAGGCGGTCGATGGTCCTGGGATCGGTGTCGAAGACAAGAATACTGCCGTCGGCTGGAACCATGCTGACGACATCTTCGTTCGCGGCACTTAACATATCCGCGATCTTATTCACTGCATCCTGCGGCTCGATGTTCTTCATCGCGATGCGAATGTACTGCGGACCCTCGTCCTTCTGATTCTCAAGCTGGTCGATCATCGGCTGATATTTCTGCCATTCCTTTTCCGTGCAAAGGACATAAAGCTTCTTCTGTCCGTCGTCAGCGGTGAACTTCGAAGCGGTGACGGCTGCCGAAGCTCCTGCGGATTGTTTCTTGCTCTTCTTGGTATTGCCCACGTTGGGCGTAGCCCCGCCGCCGCTGCCATTCTGGTCCATCTCCCGCAACATGCTGGCGATGAAGCTGGGTGATTGACGGCGAAGGATGACAGTATGAATTTTCACCGGATCCTCGCGAACGTCGATTGTTTTCAGAACTTCGCGAACCTGATCGAGGTCCTTTTGTTCACCGCTGAACCAAAGCGCCCCACCCTTGGGGTCAATGACCAATTGGAAGCGCTCCGTATTGGGCTGGGCTTTTGTACCTTGTCGGCCTCCGCCCATTCCGATCAGCACGCTCGTGATCGTGCTACTGGCTTCCGCCGCATCGATGTTTTCCAGCGGAAGTCTCACCCAGTCCGCGCGAGTCTTGATGTCAAAGAGTGGAATCAATTCACGCACTTGTTGTACGCCGGCCTCATCGGCGAGAACCACAATCGCATTGTCCGTCGGGTGCGCGAACATGTGAATCTGACCTTCGTCCGCCATGGCGGGATTCCCGGCGCGAGGCCGCTTAACCTTGTTCGCCTTCGCTGCTGGGTTCGGTGCGGCCAGGGGCGCCGCCGTCGGAATGGACGCCTGCAGCACCTGCTGGACCGCGCTGATGACGGTCTCCGCGTCCGCGTTGCTCAGCTTGATGATCGTCGGCTTGAAAGTTTCCGCGCTCGGTTCGACATCGATATACGTCAATAGAAACTTAATCTCGTCAATCTTGTCCTGCATCGCTCTCACAAGGAGAATTCCCTGTGAATCATCTGGCACAACCGTCACTGCCGGCTCCGGCATCGTGTCAATCGCCGACGGCTGCGCGGGATTGCCCGCGACTCGGCGACCCGCTGCCGGTGGGGCCTTGGGGACGCCCGACGCATCCAGATTCATAAACTGGCTCAGCCGCGTGAGCGCCTCGCTCGGAGCGACATGCTTGACCTCAATGCGAACGAGCGTTCGCGGGTCGGCCTCTTTGTTCGAAAAGAAATCGATGAGCCAGAGATATTTATCAATGTCGCTGACCAGAGCGAATATGCTCACGCTGTTGGAATTCTCCACGGGTGCAATGCGAACGTAATCCGGGAGAAAATCACGCACCTGCCGCAAATCCGCGATCGAACCGCTCTTCGGCGTATAGATCACTAGAGCCAGATCATCCTTACCCAGGGCGGCGGTCTTGTACGCGTCCACGCTGCGGAACATGCGATCCGGCGGCAGCACGCGATAAATATCATTGATGCGAACGACCTTGAGATTCGTGTCCTCTCGCAAAATCCAATACGGCTCGTGGGGCTTGTAATTAAAGAGGAGCATTCGAATTCGGGCGAGGGCCGCGTCAAACGAAAGCGACTCCGTCGTCACGAACGTGACTTTCCCTTCCTTGGGGATATCGCCAATGACTCCCATGCCCGTTTGCCTCGCAAAGCCTTCGACGAGCTGCTCGTAGCTGCCGTCTTTAATCGAAAAGCTGTAGGTCTTTTTCTCCGGCGGTACGTCGTCCGCGATCGCGGGTGGAATGTTGATGGACTTGGTGGGTCCGGCGTCGGGATTGTCGCCTTCGCCGCCCGCCAAACCCGGATTCACCGCTGGGTTGGGAACCGCTGCGGGATTGCCCGCGGCAGTATCACCAGTCTTGCCCTGCATCTGCTTGCGGCGCTCGGCCGCACGTTGCGCGGGCGTCTTCTTCGAATCGTCTGGAGTTGCAGGCTTGTTGGCATCGTCGCCTGTCGGCGGTTCGGCGGCAGCGGGTTGCGTGAGCGCTTCTCGAGTTTTTCGAACGGTTTCATCGTCGGCGGGCTGCACGGGCGCGGTCGGATTCGGCGCGCCGGGAGCCGCGGCGCCTTGGCGAGTCTTCGCGCCTTGCGGATTTGTCGGCGCGCCGGGGATTACGGGCGGTGCTCCCGGCTGATTGAGAATGGGAAGCTGACCCGCGTTGGGTGGAGCCGCTCCGGTTTGCCCCGGCGCGAGTGGCTGCGTCGCCGGTTGACCTGGTGTCGTCGGATTCGGTTGCGCTGCTCCGGCCGCACCGGGCTGAGGTTGCGTTGTTGCAGGAATTGTCGGAGTCGGCGGATTTCCAGCGGGCTGTCCCGTGGCTGCGTTGTTCGGCTCGGGATTCGAGGGATTCGCCGGATTCTGCGGAGGATTGTTTCGATTCGGAGCTTTGGCGGGAACTCTTGGCCGAATCGGTTCGCCCATCGGTGGTTGCTGCGGTTGCTGTGGCGCCGGCGGCGGGTTCTCCGTCGGGGTCTGTGCGACAGCCGCCTGGCATGCGACACAAACGGCCGCGAGACATCCCTTTCGAAGGAACTCGCCAAGGGAACGAAATCTTCGGATCGCCGCGAACTTTGCGTGATGATACATTGCAATTCTCCTGCGTTGTTAGTGTCACATCGCGACACTCAAGTTTGATGGCTCACGGCTTTCCGGCCGGCTGCTGGCTCGGACCCTTCCATGGCCGAGCCCGAGGCGGCAAAGGACGACCGGGGTTTGGATACACTCCGTCCTTGTCCGGCCCCGCGGGTTTTGCCTGCGCCCCATCCGCCGGCGCATCGACTGGCTTCGGTGCATCCGCCGGCGCAGCCTCCGGTTTCGCCGCATCATCCGAGGGAGCCGCGTCGGTTGTCGCAGGCTCCTGCGGCGCTGCAGCAGGCTTTTCCATAACCGGCGGCTTGGGACCCACCGGTTTGCCGGCTTCAGGCCGCATTGACGGCGTGGGTCCATGCCCTTCCTTGGTTCCCGGTTGCTGTCCTTGAGCCGAACGCCCGGCAGGTTTTCCAGCCGCTGCAGGCGTCGGAGGCCCGTTCTCCGGTGCGACTCCGCCCTTCGATTCCGCCCCACCGGGCGGTGAGGACGAATCATCAAGCTTGATCACTTCGGGCGTCGTCGCAGGCTTGGGGGCTGCAGCGTGCTTGGTCTCGCGATCCGCCTCAACCAACGCCTTGTGCTTTTCCGCGGCGCTCTTCAGCTCGGGATATTCATCCGCATTCGCCAGCGCCAGCGGCGCTTCCAGCGTATTTCCAAGTGGATAGACAAAATACCCATCAATTCTATGCACAAGCGCCCCGCGCTGATGCACAAAAATCAACTGACCGCCGTCGAAATCATCACCGGCCTTGTAATACTTGTTCTCCTTGGTGCGCGTATTCGTGATCATCACTTCATCAACGTGGTTGTCGCCGACGCTCCGCATCAAGGCCATGCAAAGCTGAAGGTTCTTGTCATCCTTCCAGAGCACGGGTTTTGGCGGAGGCGGAGGAAGCGGTGGCTTTGATGTGTCCACAACCTTATCCGGCGTAGGCGGCGGCTTATCGTGAACCGTCACCGTCACCTGTGCAGTCGCCGGCGGACCGCCAGTTCCATCGGTCACGGTCAACAAATACGGCTTGTTCGCCATCAGCGTCGAAGTATCCAGCGTCGGCTTCAAGCTCGACGGATCGCTCAATCCGTCCGGCGGTGACCAATGGACCGTGTATTGCCCGTCGCCTCCCGTCGGCGGAAGCCCTTCCAGCGTCACCGGCGCATTCACTTCGACATTGATGTTCGGTTTCGCGACACGAATCTGAAGCGGGATCGGCGGAACCCAATCCGAAAATGGCTTGTCTTTCCATATCTTCGAATAATCGCGGCCACTGTACCGCGGATATACATCCGCTCGAACCAGCGCTTTCTCGTCGATCGGCCCGACCACTTTGTTCTTGGGCAGAATCAACAATTCAATCGGCGCACGAAAGCTCACTCGCTCGGCATCCGGCGACTTTTTCGCGCCGCCGGCGGGTGAAATCGAGACATTGCCGACGCGCGAAAGATGCGGAAGCTCGGCGGCCTCACGCAAGAACTGAACGGCTGAATCGAAATTCCCGACCGCGCTGACCGTCACGACGGCCGTCGTGAGCCCCGTCCGACGGTCCTCGACCGGACGGCTCGAGGGAGCGACGTTCACGTCTTCGAGGTGATACTTCTCGATCATCGCCACGAGGCGGGTGCGCACGTCCGTCTGGACCTTCCCGACATTGAAGGAGCCGATCCGACCCACTAGCGTGCGATATTCACTTCTCGCCCGATCAACCGCCTCATCATCTTTGAGCAGCTCGCCCAGCTCTTTTTCCTTCTCCGCGACGCGCTGATCCAGCGTCAGCAACGGCCGAATCCACGAGGGATACACGACATTGGAGATCAGCACGTAGGCCATCACCGCGCCGAATGAAATCGCCAGAATGCGAGTGTTCCGATTCATGGCCGAGACTCCGTGGATTTTTTCACGCCGACTTCATAATTCAACACGGTAACCCGAAAGTCCTGCCAGAACGGATACTTCTCGCCCTTTTTCTCGGTCTGCGCGCCGGCCGACACCTCGAACCTTTGTTGCGTGCGACCTTCGCGCCGAAACTCGCGAAATTTCTGTTCCACGTTGGCAGCTGTTTCGCGAGTCGCCGCTTTCGTCTTCAACAGGATCTCGCCGTCTTTTTGCAGCAAATCCACCTGCGTCAGCACCAATTCCCTCGTGTCGGGCAAACAATTCAACACGTCCAGGAGCACATCGACCCACACCAGTTGTCGATCGTCGAAGCCGTGAATGATGTCCATGACTTCGAGCAGCTTCTTGCCGTCGGACTTCTTCGTGGTCAGCTCGCTGATCTGATTATCCAACTCGACAAGGCGTGCCCGGGCCGGCGCCGTCGTTCGAACAAACCAAACCACCACCGCAATCACAAACAGCGCCGCGATCGCTCCAACCTTCGGGGCAATGCGCAATCGCGTTTGAGTCCGCGAGACCATCCGCTTGGGATGCAGAAAATCGAATTGCAACGAACCCGCGTCGGCATGACCGAGTACAAGCCCCAGGCTCGCGGCGAATGCCGACGCCGCCGCGCCCTCCTGCGCCTCCCAGCCGAACGATGAGGCCGGATTGTAAAGCTCCGCGGGGATGCCGAGCCTCTTCTGCATGGCCTCCGCCAGCGCTTCCTCCACGCCCGAATCACCGGCGATCAACGCATGGTCGATTTGTGCGCCCACGTCGTCCGCGCGATACGCCTCAATCGAGCGAGTGACTTCAACAAGCAACGATTGAATAATGCCGCCGGATTCCATGGCCGTCGGCGTCGAAGGGAATTCGCGAGCTGATGGTTCACCAAACGCCCCATCGTCCACGGCCTGGGGCATGGCCAGCCGCAATTCGCCGCTGCGGACTTCTCGCGACTCGCGGGCATCCACAGGAATCGCGACGGAAGCGGCCCGCGAGAACGACAATGCGGAGTCGCGAATGAAGTCGATTTCCGTCAGCGCCGGGCGCACGTCGATGAACACCACGCGCTCCGGCATCGCGAAGCGGAGCTGGGCGCACGCCGCGATCTTGTTGGCATAGGGACGCAGCCCGATGCGATCGAGCTTCAGTCCTGCCGCCTCGATCGTCGCTTCATATTGCTGCAACACTTCGCGGCGGATGGCCGCCACAAGAACGTCCTGATTGGACGCCTCGACTTTTCCGCCGGACACGGCAAAATCGATGACCGCCTCGCCGGCCGCGAACGGCAATTCTTTCGCGATTTGAATTTGCACAATTCCGGGCAAATCCTCGGTCCGGGCCGCCGGCAGTGAGAGCAGCTTCAGAATCGCCTGATCGCGCGGCACGTCCACGATCGTGTGCTTCGTGCTGATGCCTTCCTGCTCCAGCGTGCGGCGGATGTGTCCGCCAAGTTGTGTGGGATCATTGACATCCACATCCGGACCGATCGCAACGGAAAGAATACGATCGATCTTCACCCCGCGCTTTCCAATCTGCGCATGGACAATCCGCAGGGTGCGAATGTCCCAATCGAGAGCGAGTATCTTTCGATGTCGTGCGTTAGTGGACACGTCGAATCTTTTTTGCGTCTTCCTCGCGAATCGGGAAGTGACCTCCAAGGTAGCTCACATCCCGATAGTAAATCGTCTGGGCCACCGGCCCGTTCAGCTCCACAATCGCCTGCAAGCGGGTGACCATTCCCTGAAAATCGGAATATCCCAGCGACTCGACGGTGAACTGCTGGCCTCGCGCTGTAATTGCGTTGGCGATCTTGTCGAACGCATACTTATCCATGACGCCTTCCGTCACCAACCACGCTGTCGTCGAGGCCGTCTTCGCATCGAGCCCATCGCGCACTTTCAAAATACCATCAAGATGCTCCGGGGTCAGTCCTTCAATACATTCCAGCACCAGTCGAGGGGCCGTGTTGATATTGATCAATCCCGGGACTTTTTTCTGCTGCGGAGCCACCATTGTCAGGTGGTCCATCAACAGCGGCAAATCCTCGTTCGTAAGCGGACTATCGACATCACGACCGTCCATCTTGGCGCCGAAGAGCAAAGCGGCCGGACTTTGCGCCTTCGGTTTGCCGTCGCCCTGTTGACCCTGTCCGGTCCCATCACCTTGTTTTCCGGCGCCGGGCTGTCCGCCTTCCTGCCCACCGCTTTGCCCGCTACCCGGCTGACCGTTCTGCTGTCCGCCGGTTTGTCCACCGCCGGGCTGACCCGACTGCGGATTCGAGCCGCCGGTGCCACTACCTTTACCCGCACCGGCATCACCGGACGCACCTGTCGGTGGGTTTCCCGTTCCGGGATTTCCAGTGCCCGGATTTCCAGTGCTGCCACTGGGGTTCGTTTGTCCACTCGGTGTGCCGGCAGGCCTTTGACCGCCGCCGCCTGCCGTCTGCGTCACTTGCCTCGAAACCGCTCCCGCCGGAGGACTCCCGTTTCCTGCCGTATCAACCTTAACCTTCGCACCTGCAACCACTTTCACGTTGAGTCCCATGAAATTCACAGATCTTTGACTGCCCTCGATCGACGATGTACCACCCGATGAAGGTTGCTTAGGCAATCCAGTAGGGGGCTTCGATCCACCACTTGGGATAGTCGTGCCTCCTCCTTTCGTTGAACCGGGTCCATTTTGGCCTCCCGATTGAGAACCAGACCCACCAGTCCCGCCGGTTGGCGCACCTGTGCCGTCTCCCTCTTGATCGCCGTCCTGCGGCGAACCGCCTTGCTGTCCGCTCTGCTGTCCTGAGTCTTGTTGCCCGTTGCCGTTCTGGCCGCCGGGTTGACCATTGTTTTGCCCACCTCCCGGTTGACCGCCCACTCCCTGTTGAAAGAGCGAGCGTGATGCGTTCACAATGTAATCCACCTTGGTCGGCGCATCCGGGAACGCAATGGTCAGTTCAGTGCGAAGCGCGTCCTGATCGGCCAGTAGATACACCCTTTGACGATTGTCATTCGCGATGTTGGTCTCGGTGGACCAGGCCGTAACATACTGTGCAAGCCCGCGATTGAGCAGACCGTCCTGATTATCCGGCGGAAATGACTTGTCGCCGTCATTCTCGTTCGGCGTCAGCAACCCATTCTGATCGAAATCCTCACCCCATAGAATTTGCGGCGTGACGCCTTTCACCAACAACAGTTCCTCGACCGTCGTGAACGGGCCATTCTTCACTCGATACGGATGGACTTTCAGTTCTTCGTAATACTTTCCTTCCGTATCACCGGCCTCACTTCGCGGCGTCGAATCCGTATCCCGCCAATCCAGAATGGCCGCCACGATTTCTTTCGGATTAATCGTTTGATCTCCGAGCGTCACCTGTGTGATCAGGTGCAGAAGCTGGGCTTCGGTGCACGTGTTAATGTTCAGCTTCGATGATTCATCCGTGACGCCAAATCGAATGTAGTCGCGGTCGTCCGTGGGATCGTCGGCCACCACGCTGAATCGGTACACCATCGTCTCATCAATTTCCTGATTCGTCCCCGAAATGCGCGAGTCCTGGCCATTTGCCCACACGATGATGCGATTCAGCATGTCGGGATTGTTGTACCACGTGTTGCGATCGAATCGCGACGCCAGCAGCAGGTTCTTCGCCCGTTCGATCCCCGCTTCGGCCGCCAATCGCGTCTGCAAACGGCCAGCACCCGACTGAGTGGCCGCAAAGTCGGCGTGAATCTGGAACGCAAACGCAGCACTGAGCAGCCCGATCATCACCAGCACGAAGAGGACCACCGGAAGAATTACCGCGCGGCGCGACTGCCTCTTGTCAAATTGCCGATTGCCAATTGGCAATTCCGACGTTTTGACGTTTTGACGTTTCGACGTTTCGCCTTTCACGGCGTTCCCTCCTTGCTCGCCTTGTTGAGCTGCTCGACGACGTTCTGGCCTTCGCGAGTCACGCGGGAGCGAAAGAGCGGATCAGAGGGTGCGATGCGCACAACGGTGGAATATTGGTCTCCAGCCAATGGGAAGCAATCCACGGGATCCTTGTTCAGGCACGTGCAGAACTCGTCGTTCCATTGCTCTTTGCTAATTTGACCGCCCGTGGTGTCATCCAAGGGAGCGTGCGACACAAATCCCACCGTGATCATCACCATCTGCGGAAGTGGATTTTCGCCCGATACTTCCCATTGGTCCCACCATGTCTTGCCGTCAAAGTAGCAAAAGCGAAGATAATGAATCTCCGGTGCATAGAGTTCTTCCCAGTTGATGTCCGGTTGAAGTGAGACGTCGCCGTTGTTCTCCGTGGCCGCCTGATCCGACATCAACGAATTCAGCAAATCCTCCGCCGCTTGATCGGCGCTCGGCTCGGAATCGTCGCCGATTCCGTCGCTGCCGGGTGGATTGCCGCTCTTTTGGCCACCACCGGTTTGAGCACCGCTGCCGGTCTTGCCCGTTCCTGAACCGCTGCCGGATTTGCCGCCGCCGTGACCCTGCTTCGATTGATCGCCGTCTTGTTTTCCATTCTTTCCGCCGCTTTGATTCGGATCCGTCGGTTGGGTCGTTCTTGATTTCATCGAAGGATCGAACGGCTTTGGTGAGAGGATCTCGACCCGGGCCAATCCAAGCGCTTCAGGAAAGCCGTCAGGATTCCGAACGTCGGGATGCCGTGCGATGCTGTACGTGACCTTTTCAAGGTCATAGACGCCCGCCGGAATTTCATCGTACGCGCGGACGGCCGCCAGCGCCGCCGTCGGCACCCGGGAATTGAGCAGCCAGATCTGTTCCTTTCCACCGGTGATTCCCACGCGACCTTCCACGTCCACCGAACTTGCCTGCCGGATTTCCGTGGCGATTCGTTCCACCACGACTCGCGCCAGCCTTAACTTGTCGGCCTCTTTGAGATCGCGGTCCCGCGTCTCCACCGACGATGAATAAAACCAATAGGTCATCGTCGAAAGAATGACCAGCAGGCCCATGGCCAATAGGACTTCCAGAAGCGTGACCGCCCGGTGCGTGCGTCCGTAGCAACCCCAAGAAAATCGTTGATGTTGCGTCCTGTGTTTCATTTCTAGGGCTTTCCGCTCGCGCCACTCTTTGGGTTCGATCCCTGCCCCGAACCGCCCTTCAGTGGTCCGTTCGATTGCCGATTACCCTCTCCCAAGCCACTTGATCCCTGACCGGACGAACCGGATCCGGAACCTTTAGGATTCGACGATGGGCCGCCATCCTTTCCACCACCGCCGCCGGCCGCATTTTCCAAATCACCCAAAAGCCCGGCGTCCTTCAGTTGCTTGAGCACGTCCGGCGGAATCAATTGTTCCAGTTGATCGATGTTCGCGCCGGGGAACAGCTTGATCGCAACCGGAAGTGCTTTAAGAAGCTGTTCGGAATCCAGTGTGGCCAGACAAGTCGGATTGAATGTTCCGCCGTCAAAACAGGGAATCTGATTGTCGCTCACCTTTTGATTGAGATCGGTCAGCTCCTTATCCGTCATTCCGAAGTCGGCCTGCAGATCGAGCGGCTTGGGGTTCGGATGAAACGCGTAGGCGTCGAAGATGGCGTCCGCTTTCTTATAGTCGAACGTATCCGGCTGATATCTCTCTTCGCGGATTTTGTACAAGACCGATAGCTGCTGCCGAAAGATTCCATCCAGACTCGTCGGCTGCGTTGTCAGCCGCCAGCCCCAATCCGGATACCGCGGACCGAAATCACCCTCCTGCACTTCCGCGATCGTGTCGAGCTTCACCAGTCCAAGATCGAGATAGGCAAGCTGCTGCTCGGCCAACATCAGCGCTTTCGTCTTGAGCCGCATCTTGCGAATCGAAACGTCGGTATCCTGAATCTGCGCCCCGATCACGGCCAGTCCGACGACAAGCAGCCCGACGGCAATCACGGTTTCGAGCATAATGTAGCCGCGCCTTCGGCGCGAATGGCGAACAGCGAATGGCAAAGATCGAAGATCGAAGATCGAAGATCGAAGGGGGAGCGCAAAGATTCTCTTTACGCCAGCTTCGTTGCCTCGTTGCCTCGTTGCCTTGTTGCATTCCGCAATTGACAATCGGCAATCGTCTTTCACGGATGTCCCCCCACATTCCGCAACTCCAGCACGTCATTCTCCGTGAGTTGTCGCGGATCGAGGAAGTCCTTTCGCAGCACCGCAGGCCAGCCCTTCTCAAGAAAAAGGTCCAACTCCTCATCGTGGAATGGCCGCTGCAACCAGCCGAGCCCCGTCAATCCTTCCATGATGACCTGCACACGCGGGTACTCGATCGAGGTCTCCAATTCTTGCAGGCGCACATGGTCGGGGGCCTTGGTGAGCAGAAATGTGATCCAGTCCGTCGTACCGTCCGGTTCGAATTCGACCGGCGGACGGTCCGGATCGTACTCCGGCATTTCATTCTGTAACTTCAGCGTCTTTTCAATGTCCTCGCCGGTCTGATCGCGACGGGCCTTCATCACATCGATCGAGGGCTTGCCGAGAAAGATTCCCGCACATCGCACTTCGCCAAGAAACGTGTCTCCGACCGCCCACGGCGAAGTAACGCGAACAAAGACTTCGGGATTGTGAATCGGGTCTCCCTCGCGTTCGACGATCGGCTGACGATCGTCGCTCTCTTTGGTCTTGCTCTTTTCTTTCGTCGTCGGAAAACGCAGCCGATAACGCTTGCCTTCGAAGGCCGCATTGGCGCGAATCAATCCAACGAGCGACCGTAGTTGATTCGCCGACGTGGGAAGTTCCTCTCGCTTCCGCTGCTCAAAAAATGGCGGCAAGGCCATTGCCCCAATGAGCAACAGCAGTCCCACAACCAGAATCAGCTCAAGAAGTGTGAATGCGCCACGGAAGACAAAACGAGTCGCATTCGGTGAGCTGACGGGGACTCGTTTCATATTGTTTCATTCCTGCCACGCAGAAATCGGGCAGAGCCACGAGCTGAACGCTGCAACTTTTCAGTCCCCCAGCCCAAGGGCTGGGGCACCCTGCGAAGATCGAACAGCGAATGGCGAAGATCGAAAAAATAATTGCCATCCTCAAATTCGATCTTCAAAATTCGCTCTTCGCTCTTTCGCCAAACTCTTCCCTTCGCTCACGCTCCAGGCTCTGATCAGGGCTCTAGCGCACGGGAATCTTTGCGCTCCCCGTGTTTCGACTCTTCGATCTTTCGACGTTTCGACTTTTCAGCGCTCGATCCAATTCTTCACGTCGTCGCTGCCGGCCTTTCCACCGTCGTCCTTCCCGTCGATGCCGTTGCTCCAAAGATCATATTCTTCGGTGTTGATCTCCCCTGGGCTCCGATAGTGGTAGTTATTTCCCCACGGATCCTTGAGCTGCTCATACGGACCATCAAGATACGGGCCTTCATAACGCGGATCTTCCTTCTTCTTCTCCTTCGGCTGATAGAGGGCCGCCAACCCTTCCTGCGTATCGGGATACTTGCCCATGCTCCATTTGTAGGAATCGAGCGCCTTTCCCAGCAGGCCATTCTTCAGAATTGAGGCCTTGGCTAGATTGACCTTCGCGCTGTTGGCCGAGCCGATCAAATTGGGAATGGCGAAAGCGGCCAGCACCGCGAGAATTCCCGCCACCAGAAGGATTTCCATGAGCGTAAAGCCTTTGCGTCTTTGATTCATACGTCTTCGCATGTTTTGCATCTCCACGAAAGTTTTCAGTTATCAGCAGCCAGTTGTCAGGTACATTGCCTGATTTGTTAACAGTGAAAAAGTTCCTTCATTCAGCATTCGCAATTCCGCATTCGCCATTCCTACGACACACCCGTCCCCATCGTCAGAATTGGCAACAGCAGTGCCACCATGATGCACCCCACAACGACGGCCATCACCAAGAGCAATAGCGGCTCCAGCACGCGAACGCCGAGGTCAATCGCTCGGGCCGTGCGGACTTCATTCGTATCGGCGATCTGCACCAGCACCGTCTCCAGATTATTACTCTCCTCCGCCACCGCGATCATGTCCAGAATCGCCGGCGGAAATAGCCCACTTTCATTCAGTGGAGCAGACAAGGCCGCGCCCTTTTTCACGCTTTCGGCGGCCTTATCAATCACTTCGCCGAGAATCTCATTACCGGCCGAATCCTTGGCAATGCGAAGGGCCTGCAAGATCGGCACGCCGTTGTGCAGCAGCGTCCCCAGGATTCGGCAGAACCGGCAAATCGCCACCATGGTGATGATATTGCCCAAAATCGGGGCCGAGAGCTTGATTCTCTCAAACGTCCGCCGACCCATGTCCGTCTTGATCCACGTCACGGCACTGGCCACCACAAACGCCACACCCAGCAGCAATCCGAGGTAATGATCGCGGAGAAGATCGCACACGGCGAACACGAACTTCGTCAGAACGTTAAACGTCTCAGGCCGCAAATGCGAACGAAGCTTCGGCACAACGACCGTAAGCAAGAAGATCACCACGCCCGACCCGAAGAATACCAGGATCGATGGATACACCATCGCTCCACGAACCTTATTCCGAAGTTCGTCCTGCCGCTCCAAAAAGATCGCGATGCGCTGCAGCACGTCTTCAAGGAACCCGCCTTGCTCACCGGCGCGAACCATCGATGACTGTAGCGGCGTAAATGCCACTGGATGCTTCGCCATCGCGTCACCGAGCGACATACCGCCGGCCACATCCTCTCGAAGTTCCTTTACGATTTGCGAGAGCGTGCCCTTTGATCCCTTGCCGGAAAGTACGTCCAGCGCTCGCAGCATCGGCACGCCGGCTTTCAGCAAGTCCGCAAGCTGCGAGAAGAACGTCGTCAGGTGGGCAAGCTTAATTCGCCGCATCCCGAACGCCCGTTTACTCTGCTCGAGGCCTTCCTTGACCTGAATCGGGAAAAGGGCCTGCTCATCGAGCAAGCGCAGTGCAACTAGATAGTTCTCCGCAGTAAGAACCCCAGTCACCTGCTGACCGCCTTCTTTGACGGCCTTATAGGTAAAGCTCGGCACGCTAAAATCCCCGACGCAAGTACACAAGAAAACAGCCTGACATGGTTTATACCACCCGAAACCCCGCAGATTGCAACCACCCGCCCGTCCGCTAACCGAAATGACTCAACCCATTCTGATTCGACGAAATTAGGCCTTGATAGGGGGATAAGTCCCACAGGCTCCCGAAACATCGGCCCGCTGCACGCTCAGAATTTGATCCAACCATCAGGCGAGTTACCGAATCGTAGCAGCTAACGCGTTGCACGTGTGCGATCTGCTGCCGATAATGAGAGAGTTTCGAATCGGGTGCCTGCACCCATCCGTCCAGATCGGCAACAGCACCTATGCCCGGAGATGACCTGATGAACGCGATCTCAGTTCCGTTCCTCCCTCGACCCGTTCAATGCTACTATCGTCCGACGATCCTGGTCGCTGCGACGATAACGCTTCTCTGCACGTTCTGGTTCGCCTCGCGATATCCGCAGTTGCTGAACAAAGCCCGCCATGTCGGGCAGCATGTGCCCAGCATGACGTACAGCCATGAGCTTCTGGCAGTGTCCGCCGACGCCCCTGCGTGGAAGCGGATCATTTTCGGCGCCGTCAACTGGCTGGACGGCATGAAGATCGGCATGACCTTCGGCGTGTTGTTCGGCGCTTTGCTCCATACCGCACTTCGGTATTATCCGCTGAAAATCGGAAAGAACCTGTATCTGAATTCGTTGAAAGGGGCGCTGGTCGGGGTGCCGGCGGGGGTGTGCGCAAATTGCTCCGTGCCGGCGGCCTGCGGCGTGACCCGAGGCCACGGGCGCGTAGAGGTGGCCTTGGGTTTTCTTTTCAGTTCTCCGAATTTCAACCCCGTCGTAATGGCCATGACTTTCGCGGCTCTGCCGTTGGCGATGAGCGTCACAAAATACGCTGTACTGCTTGCGGTCATCATCTTCGTGGTTCCCGCGCTGATCGGTTGGCTGGAGCGCGATCGACCGATGAACGTTTTCACGGTAGGCGACGAAGGGCACGCCTGTTCGCTTCCTCCTCCCGCTCCGGATTGTTCTGAGTCATTCGCCACGGCCCTGAAGGGTCTGGCCGGCGACTTTGCCGGCCATGTCTGGATGCTCGTAAAGCCCACGATCACGCTCATGCTGCTGGCGAGCCTCGCATCGTCCGTTCTTTTGACCCTTGTGCCGTGGACGTGGCTGCTCGCTGAAGTCACACCGGCACGCGTTGCCCTCGTCAGCTTGATCTCGGTCTTCATGCCTGTTCCCATCGCCTTGGACGTGATGTTCGCGGCACAGCTTCAGTCGCAGGGCGTAGCGCCTGGGTACGTCATGCTCTTCGCCTTGACGCTGGGCACGTACAGCATCATCCCCAGCATTTATTTGTGGCGAGAGGTTTCACGCCCACTGGCAGTCATTCTATTCGCATTCTTCCTACTTGTCGGATGCATCAGCGCGCTGTTGTTCTAAATTCAAAGACGAGGTCTCCGCCAAAGGGATAGGCGCCTCGCGACGCTTGTGCTAATCACACCGGCTTGAAGTGCTCAAATGATTGCAGACAACTTTGGCAATAATGAATCGAGCGGCACAACGTCGGACCGAAAATGGACTCGAGCGACGTGTTCTTTGAATTGCAAAACGGACACGCGACTCGATCAATCGATGCCATCCCACTCTCACACCGCGCACTCGGCGGGGCCAATCCAAATTCCTTCAGCTTCCGGCGACCCTCCTCCGTAATTCGGTCCGATGACCAAGGCGGCTCATAGACGACGTTCACCGCCGCTTCTGTCTCACCGATTGAACGCATTGCTTCGCGGATCGAATGCGTGATGACATCAATGGCCGGACAACCCACAAACGTTGGCGTCAAATCGACGACCAATCGATCACCATCAACCCGCACATCCGCGATCATGCCCATTTCGATGACGTTAATGACTGGGATTTCGGGATCGGTGACGGACTCCAACGCCGCATACGCCGCCTGAATACGCTCACTGCCTCCTTGCCTCTTTGCCTCCTTGCCTTGTTGCCTTGTTGCCTCTCTGTTCACCATTTCGCGCCCGGATCAATTTTGTACACAAGTTGCATACTGTCGAGCAATTCCTTTAGCGCCGCCGGATGTCGGCCCACTCGACCGCCATACACCGGCTCCAAGTGCTCGGGCACCTTCAAACCCGCTTCCGTCAGCACCGGGGCCACGGCCGACTCCCATTCGCGCTGCAGTTCATCCTCGCGCGGACAAATGCCCGCCTGTGCCAGGTGCTCGTCATATTCCGTCGGCTCGAACAGCCCCATCGCATACGGATAAAGCTGCGTCAGCGCCGCCTGCATTCGCTCGTGACTCTCGGGCGTCGAATCGCCCAGCCGCAACACCCAGCCCCGGCCGTGCATCATGTGATACTTCTCTTCGCCGCGAAGCTTCGTCGCTAACTGCGCCAGCGGTCGCAGCGAACCCGCCGCGAACGCCGTCAGCCGAATCATTTCCGCCGCATCATACAAATACTGCCGCACGATCGTGAACGCCCAATCACCCTTCGGCAGACACACCAACGCCGCACACTTGTATTCGCGCGGCTTGCGCCCAAACGCCAGCGTGTCCGGATCGGCCTCGCCCAGCTCGTGCAACATCTGATAATAGGCTTGCGCATGACCCATTTCGTCCTGGGCCATCGAGGAAACGGCGATGTCGGCCTCCAAAATCGGCCCGTGCCCAGTCCACTCCGAATCGCGATGCCCAATGAGCAACTCGTCATCGGCCATTCGATAGAGCAGATTCACCACGGCCTCTCGAAGCCTCGGCGTCAACGCGGCGAGGTTTTCGTAATTCAAACTCATTTTTCCCTTTGCGAAGCAATGATTGAAAGCAACTGCTTCTGATCGTTCTTCATGCAAGTATACCGGGTTTCATTTGAACCCGCGAAAATGGCCATTCTCGCACATGAACGGGAAAGGCGAGCCGCAGATGACGCAGATTTTCGCAGAACGATGCGAGCCGCGTGGCTTTCGCCTTCGCCCGTCAGGGCGCACGACGGTTGCCAGGGATTTCAATCCCTGGTGACGAGTACCTACACCCTCCTTATTCCCCCTCTCCCTGTCAGGGAGAGGGCGGGGTGAGGGTATGTGCCACTGGCGGCTTGCCCGCCAGTGCTGTGTCGTTCCGTCCACTGGTGCGTGAATCCCTTCTCGCACCCACCCCATTTCCTGTCCCCGATTGCATTCAGCCATACTTTCAAATGGGTTCGTTTGGTAAGGATAATTTTCATCAATGTCATGATGTGGCACTCCTGCGAAGACTGAAGATTGAAGTGAGAAGAGGGAAAAAGGCAAGGAGGCAGCAAGGCAAGAAGGCAATGAGGCGAGTCGCAAGGCAACGGGCAACAGGCAGTAGGCAACAATGACAGCACACCGATGGTGTTGGGATGGAAGCGACCATAATCCCTCACTCACATAACGTCAAAGGTGGTCGATGAATTTTGCGGCTTGAGCGATCAGGTCAACGGCGTGACGAATTCGCTATGATTTGTGGCAACGGTTTTGCTTTGTTCGCAACACAGGGTACGATTAATTGGTTACTTTGGACAGAACCCTTGGTCCAGTTCTCCTCCGTTTGGCGAACTATGGGAGGTATTCCATGCACAGAGGGTTTTCCCGGCACCTTGTCCTTGTCGTTAGGACAGCGATGTTAAGCTCTTTTCCCGGCGCGCTGGCCGCCGACCCTCCAGCGGCGAACCGCCCGGGAATAAAAAAAGAAGTCGGCCCTAGCAATTTGCAAGTTGATCGCAGTGGGCTCGACGCCATCCAGCGTCCGCAGCGGTGGACAGCAGAAGAGATTCAAAACTATATCAAGCAAGTTCTTGAGGTATCCAGTCGCACGCATGACGTTTGGGAAAGTGATCCGCAAATTCGTATGCTTTCCGAGGTCGGGTACAACAACATTCAATACCTGTTTGAGGCCATGGGTAGCACGGGCGGAGTTGCAGACGCTCACCTCGAGAAAGCAATTAAACATCTTTTTCAAGACTCCCACCGCGAACTGCTTCGCAAATACTTACCGTTCAATCCGAGTCTTGCATCGATTGTAGTTGCACGTGATTGGCAGGAAGATTTTCGAGAGCTTCTCATCGCAGGACTGTACCGCGATGAATCTTTGTCACCGGATTGGTTGCAAGCTGTTGGTCGCATAGAAAACCCCCGCGTGACTCCGGCCCTTGAACGCTACATGGCCAATGGCGAAAGTCCCAACGCTGCGTACGAGGCGCTGAAGGGCCGCAACGATCCGAGTCTGGATGAAGCGGTTCGAAAGGCTTGGCGCGCCATCGGCACGGCGCGTCGATACCGCTTGGACTATTTTTCGCCTGTTGCGGCTCGGCATGGAGAGGTGGATGCCCTAACCCATCTTGCGCATTTGGTTGAAAAACCCTCTGATCAATATGACCAAGCGACATACGAGCGAGCGCTTCGCGAACTCATACCCTATAACGACACTGCAAAGGACCTTACAGCATTAGTCCTCGAAAATCCGGGCCGCCTGGATTTCGATCCGCAAAAGCACGAGTACACAGTGCATTAGGTCGCATCTTGGCTTTGAGACTCGGGTCACGCCATGATTTCTTTGGACGGCACCGCCATTCGTGATTCATTTATGGGGTGCGGGATAATTGGGAGGGTCAAGTTTGTAAAGCAGATAGCCGCACGCAGGGGACATTGCTCCTCTTCGATTTGGATTGCACTCATTTTCGATCGTCTCGATCGATTTTGCCACTATTCGCCTTTATAAATGCAAAGAGCGCTGGTGCCAAGTCGCCAGCGATCTGGAAGTAACGTGAGGTGCAATCCGAAAGCTTGTTATCTCGATATACGTTCTCGAGTTGCATTGCCGCATCAACTGCGTCTGCTGTCAATGGCCCGCGGATCTCAAGCGCGCCAACCGCTTCGTCCGTCAACGCCGCAACGTCTTCACGCCCGATGCTCCGGAGCGCCTGGACGATTATCGGGGCGTACGCTCCTGATGAATTGAAAAAGAACTGATCGCATCCTCCATTATTCACCTCCGCTTCGAGGGCCTCAATTGCAAGGACAATCCGTTCCTCCGTTGTGAGACTACCCTCGCCAATTCTCGCAGACTTCTGGTTCAATGCCTGGTCAATCGCAACAACCAGAGAATCAGTGCGATACTTCCCTTCGAGTGAAATCAGCTCCCCTGTCGACTGTCCGGAATAATCTAGCCACTTCAATTCGCTCATCGTTTTCTCTCTTTGCCTAGATCCGAAGCGCGATAGAAATTCGACAATTAGGATAGCACTTAGAAAAAGCACCGACAGGAAAATCCATTTCCGCATCGGCAATTGAAGATTCTTGAACGGCTCCGCCATTCGTCTTATTTCACTCTTGAGTTGCAAGAGAGAGTCTGATTATTCGACCCTCACCCTGCCCTCTCCCAAGGGGAGAGGGGTTCGATCATTTGCCACTCACTTGCCACTGGCGGGCAGGCCGCCAGTGGCACCCGCATCTGCGAAAATCTGCGGTTGGGTCTTTCCGCTTCCTCACGGGCGCGGCTCGGAAAGACGCAGCTCCACGACTGACGACGTACTGATTACATCATCCCGCCCATGCCTCCCATGCCACCCATTCCGCCCATACCTGGGTGTCCGTGACCCGCATGACCGCCGCCGCCCTTTTCCTTCACCTTGATTTCGATGATCGCGCAATCGGTGGTGAGCATGAGGCTGGCGACGCTGGCCGCATTCTGCAACGCCACGCGCTCGACCTTCGTCGGCACGAGCACGCCCATCTTGATCATGTCGCCGTATTCATCGGTCAACGCGTTGAAGCCGAAGTTCGTCTGCTCGCTCTCGCTGACCTTCTGCCAGACGATCGAGCCGTCGAGCCCGCCGTTCTCCGCGATCTGACGAATCGGGGCCGTGAGCGCCCGACGAATAATATCCGCACCGGTCTTTTCATCGCCCTTGAGCTTCTTGCTGAGCGAATCGAGCGACTTGAGGGCGCGGATCGGCGCGACTCCGCCGCCCGGCAGCACGCCCTCCTCGACGGCCGCACGGCAAGCGTGCAACGCATCTTCGACGAGCGCTTTCTTCTCTTTCATCTCGACTTCGGTGGCCGCTCCGACGTTGATCTGAGCCACGCCGCCGGCGAGCTTCGCAAGACGCTCATCGAGCTTCTCCTTGTCATAGTCGCTGGTGGTCTTTTCGATTTCGTTCTTGATCTGGGCGATGCGGCCCTTGATCTTGTCGCTCGCGCCGCCGCCTTCGATGATCGTGCAGTTGTCCTTGTCGATGCGGACCTTCTTGGCCGAACCGAGATCAGCCAAGGTGATGCTCTCGAGCTTGAGCCCCAAGTCTTCGAAGACGGCCGTTCCGCCGGTGAGAATGGCCATATCCTCGAGCATCGCCTTGCGACGATCGCCGAAGCCCGGGGCCTTGACCGCACAGCACTGCAACGTGCCGCGGAGCTTGTTGACCACGAGCGTGGCGAGCGCTTCACCTTCGATGTCTTCGGCCACGATGAGCAGCGGCCGACCGGACTGCGAGACTTTCTCGAGCACGGGGATGAAGTCCTTGACGCTGCTGATTTTCTTTTCGTTGATGAGGATGTAGGGCTTGTCGAGTTCGCAAAGCAGGTTCTCGAATTTGTTGATGAAGTGCGGCGAGATGTAGCCTTTGTCGAACTGCATGCCTTCGACGAGATCGACTGTGGTCTCAAGGGCCTTGCCCTCTTCGACGGTGATGACACCGTCCTTGCCGACTCGGTCCATGGCGTCGGCGATCTGCTTGCCGATCTCGGCGTTCTGATTGGCCGAGCATGTGCCGACTTGGGCGATCTGGGCCGTATTCTTGACCGGCGTGCTCATCTTCTTGAATTCTTCGACGACGGCCTCGACGGCGGCCATGATGCCGCGCTTGAGTGCCATCGGATCGGCGCCGGCGGCAACGTTCTTCAAGCCTTCATC
Organism: Planctomycetota bacterium; assembly: GCA_016200265.1. Lineage (GTDB taxonomy): Bacteria > Planctomycetota > Phycisphaerae > UBA1845 > UBA1845 > JACQFE01. The sequence goes on from JACQFE010000033.1 coordinate 43,172, forward strand.
GAAGATCGCTTCGGCGTAGATCGTCGCGGTGGTGGTGCCGTCGCCCGCGACGGTGGAAGTCTTGGAGGCCACTTCCTTCACCATCTGCGCGCCCATGTTTTCATAGGCGTCTTCCAGTTCGATTTCCTTGGCGACAGTGACGCCGTCTTTGGTGACGGTCGGTGCGCCGAAGGATTTTTCAATGACGACGTTTCGCCCGCACGGGCCGAGAGTGGCCTTGACGGCTCGTGCCAATTGCTTGACACCTCGGCGAATCGACTCGCGGGCTTCCATGCTGTAGGCAATTTGTTTTGCGGCCATAAATTTGCTCCGTAGTTATCAGAGGTCAGTTTTCAGTTGTCAGCATTCAGGGTCGGCGCTTTCTGAGATTTCGGATTCCAGGAACAAATCAGCTCAACGCGCCAGTTCGCTTTTGGACTTCGCACTTCTCACTTCAGTCTTCGGCCTCAGCCGACAACGCCGAGAATGTCGTTCTCATCCATGATGAGATAATCCTCGCCGTTGATCTTCACTTCGGTGCCCGCGTAGCTGGTGAAAAGAACTTCGTCGTCTTTCTTCACCTGCATCTCGCTGCGGCCGCCGTCATCCAGCAGGCGACCATTGCCCACCGCGAGCACGACGCCGCGCTTGGGCTTCTCCTTCGCGGTGTCGGGCAGCACGATGCCGCCGGCGGTCTTCTCCTCCGCCTCCACTCGCTTGAGGATCACTTTGTCACCGAGGGGTTTGATGTTCAACTTCGCCATTGTGTGCAACTCCTTTCAATTAGCATCCAACGTTTATCTCAAATGAATCGCTAGTCCGTTTCAAATTTCGGAAACACCAATTACCCGTGCAACGCGTTTCGATTATGACTCGATCGGCCCGAGCGGACGATGGAGCACGCGATCCACCGGCAACCGAATATCTTCAGGCCCAGACGGTCGCGTAATCACACTCGCAACTCGCAGCGCCAGAGCGGCCTCGAGCGTCGCCCGCGATGCCGCGTCCGTCACCAACCAGCACGGCAACACCGCGTCGATCGAACGAATGATCCGTACCAGTGACAGACCCTGAATCTCGTGGTCATCGGCAACGAGAACGGCACCCGCCAGCCCGCCCTGTTCAATGCGATCGATTGCATCCGAGCCGCTCCGCGTCCGGCAGACTTCCAGCCCGACCGGCCTGAAATGGGCGTCCAAGTCGTCGTACCATTGCGGAGCGATCACCAACCGGCCATAAGCAAAAAGCAATCGCCGCCGGGTCGTCGCTCGTTCTGTAGGGGACAGGGTCATCGTATCGCACCACTGCGGGAACGCCTCTTTCCGCAGTAGATGCCAAGCACGGTCCATGCCTCAAGCGGCAGCCATTTTGATGCCTGACCGAATCTGACTTAAGTTGTTTTATGGAAATATGTTATGCGCCAAAAACCGTTGACCTGAAGTGGTTCGAAATATCCGGCGGAAGCTGTCAATTGTTGCGCGACCACCCTGATCCGCTGCCAGTTTGGCACGGAATTCTATTGAATCATTAGGGCGAGAACGCCTTCGCCTCCCACTTACCAAGGGGACAATGGGGGGTCGGTTGGAAATGCCTTGTGCAAAATTGCGACCTAGAACCCCGGCAGCTTGTAATTCACCGCCTGAGCGCCATCGATGGAAACCGCGACGACTCCCGTGTTCGGCGAGCTGGAAGTAAAGGTGATGACCACGGATGAATTGGCCGGAGGCGGGCTGGTATTGGGAATCTCGAAGGAAACTGTTCCGCCATTCGGCACGAAATTTCCGCTTTGCAGCGGATCAACTACAAGTTCATCAATTGAAACTGAGTACGATGCCCCCGTTGAATCTGTGATCAGCAAGTTGGACTGAGTGATCTTGAGAGTGAGCGCCGTCACGTCGACCTGAACGTCGAGATTTCCGCTGGCGCTGCCGACATTCGTTGTGTTAAGATCAACGCTTCCGGTGAGAGTTCGCTTGGTTCCATTCCGCACCAGCGTCCAATTGCCCGACCCGGAAGTCGTGTCGCCGCCAATATCCAGATCATTAAAAACCACATCGAGCGATTTTGAGACCGTATTGAGCGTGAGACTGGCCGACCCGCTCACCGTGCTCGAATAATAGTTGCTGGTGCAGGGCGTCGTACCGAAATCAGCCGAAACCGTGAGAACACCGCTGGCAAGCTGCGCGTTCACCACCGGGCACTGACCCGCCGTGACATTGCCGCTCGCGTCCAGGCCGGTAAAGCTGGTGGCCACCGTCCCCAGCGCCTTGGCGCTCGAATCGAGTTGTTTGACAACCGCATTGACCGCGGCCTGCTCATCGGCCGTAAGCGTACCGCCGCCGTTGCCGCCGATTCGATTCCTGCATGAAGTCCCGAACGACAAAATCGAAGCAGACGTCACCATTACAACCAACCCTCGACCCGGACCTGAAATTTTCATCGATCGAAGTTCCTTCCCTGGTTTGATCTCAGACAATCGCCACCCCAAAACAATCGACCTGCCAGTGTACCGCCATTACGATTGAGGGCAAGACAGGATTGGACGACTTCGGACCTCTAGGCGATCGTACAATGATAGACAACGAGCCACGATATCTTTCTTTGGCGATGAAGCGCAGAAAGCCCATGACCCAGTCTTTCGAGATTGAGGTGCTTGAAATCGAACGTAGTGTCACCCGCACGAGCGGATTACCGATTCGATGAGCTCCGGGAACGTGACCCTGTAATGGTGATCAAGACAACAAAGCGGATCGTCATCGCCATCGTCGGCGGCAGCGTCGTCATCGTAGGGATCGTCATGCTCGTCGCGCCGGGCCCGGGCACGATTGTCATTCCCGCCGGCCTGGCCATCCTCGGCACGGAATTCGCCTGGGCTCGATGGGTGCTCAAGCGAATGAAAGAAAAGGCCACGTCGGTGATGAATTCCGTTCGGGGCAACACTCCACCACCACCAAATAACGCAAAGACCTCAGCTACAAAATAGGGGTGTGCTCATGCAAGGTGCGCTTACTCTGTTTGCGCAGTGCTGGCGAACTCAAGGAGTGAATCTAGAAATTCTTTCAATTGCGGGCACTCCTTCGCTGATTGTTCCAAACGCTCGGCCGTAAGCCACCGCAGCGCATCGACAACCTTGTCATACTTTCGCCTCGCGCGTTGATAAAGCCCCTTGAGACGATGAGACGGTGGACTCTGTCCGTTGACTTGTTCTGGATTTGCGCCCGGCTTTGCTGCATTTACCTTGAGCGATTTGGTAATTTCATCCCAATGTGGCAAGAGCCATGCTTCGAATTCAAATTGCGCGGCATGAGCGCGAAAGCGAGGATGAGTTGCGGCCTCTGCTGCGTAATGACGCAGCGCTTCTTTTGTTTCGCTTGCATTTCTGTAATTCGGATGGACATCCGACAGCGCGATCACGCCGACAACGTCACCCTCCACTAATAAGTTGCTCGCAACCCGACCGAGTTTCTTGCGAATCGTTGGACCATCAAGCGAACGTGTGTCGATACCGACTCGACGCGCGCTAATACTTCTCGTTTGCACGAGTTCCCGCAGACCCGATTTGAGCGCAGCTTCTGTCGCGCCCTCGCAGATCACCACGATTTTCATCGTCGTCCACCGAGTTGGCCCATCGTCCAGAGTTCGGATAACGTGAAATCCTCCAGCCATTTTCCGAGATTCGGATGCTCATCAGCCCACGAAAATTTGGTTCCCGCTTCTCCGGCGTCTGCGATGAGTAATTCATTCGGTTCGATCCACCGAAGCAGCTCCGCGCTCTGCGTTGCGATGAGCACCGAAGTTCGCGCCGAAGTCTTGCGCAAGACCGACACGAGAAGCTGAATCCACTGCGGATGCAGACTCAACTCCGGCTCGTCGATCATGATTAGTCCATCATCGGGAGCCGTGAATAGAATAGTGAGTAGCCACAGCAATCGCAGCGTTCCATCGGAAAGTTGAACAGCATCGAGCTCCTTCTCAAAGTCTCTCTGCTTCCAACTCATGTAAATATGACCCGCGCCAGCGGGCGGGAACCCAATCTCCTCCAATTGCGGAATCGCTAATTGCAGAATCTCCAGAAGTTCCCTAAATGCGGTCTTGTTCTTTGTCTGCAGGTAGTAAAGCGCCGAGTACAGGTCGCTTCCATCAAAACCCGGCGAAGTAGTTGGTCTAAGTTGTTGCGGTGACCGGACACGTTCAATCGGCTGAAAAACGCATCCTCGCCATAGCGCAATATGCTCCAAGCTGTCAATAAAGCGCCTGACTTCAGGAAGTCGCGTAGAAAGCTCGAGCAGCGCTGCTTCGGAAGTTGAAACGCTGTGGGAAGCTAGCTTCAATGCTGGTTTTTCATGGCGCTGAAAGCTTATCGACAATCCCTGTCGAACGAATCGCTCTTCGATCACTGAAACTGCGTCGCTTCTCTTTTCCTTAAAATCGAACTCCTCCTCCTGCACGATGTATGCGCCCCCACCCTGCCCCAAGAGATTGAGCCGATATTGCCACGAATTGCCCTTCTTCTCCTCAGTTAATGCGAGGTTTAGATTGACACTTTCCGATTCAGCAAAAAGCGACCGCGCAGTATGAAAACCTCCTAGCCTAGAGAAAAAATCCCCGAGGTGTCCGCGGGCTGATTCAACGAAACTATGCAGGAGTTGTAGCAGACTCGACTTCCCCGCCCCATTTGGGCCAACGACGACGTTAAATTCGCGCAGCTTGAGATCGACGTCGCGGAGACAGCGAAAGTTTTTGGCGATTACGCGCGAAACGCGCATTTCATGATTCCATTTTCAAGGAAACCGTCCGCGACATCGCTACTCAGAACGCCGTAGCCCCGATAGGACGCCGTAAACGTTACCCAGTATTCCGAATTTACAATTCGACAATTCGCATCACCATTCCGGGCCGCCGTCGTAAGCACCGAAGACCGATTTCATCGTCTCCATCATCTCGCCCACGGTGGCGTCGGCCTCAGCCGCGTCGATCAAGGCCGGCATGACATTCGCGCCATCGCGAGCGTCGCGGCGTAAGCAATCAAGGGCCTCTGCGTGGCACTTCGCGTCCCGCGCCCGCTTGAGTTCTTTCAATTGCGCGATCTGAACCCGTTCCGTTTCTTCTGTGATTTGCAGAATGTGGATTTCCTGCGGCTCTTCCTCGACAAAATCCGTCACGCCCACAATCTTCGTCTCGCCGCGATCCAGCGCCCGCTGCTGATCCAGCGCCGACTCCGCAATGCACCGCCGGAAGTATCCGCGATCAATGGCCTTCACCACTCCGCCCATTGCGTCGATCTGATCAAAAATCGCGTACGCCTTGGCCTCAATCTCGTTGGTCATCTTTTCAACGAAATAGCTGCCGCCCAGCGGATCAACCGTCTGTGTCACGTTCGATTCAAACGCGATGAGTTGCTGCGTCCGCAGGGCGAGCTTGGCCGCCTCCGCTGTCGGCAACGCCAGCGTCTCATCCATGCTGTTGGTGTGCAATGACTGTGTGCCGCCGAGCACGCCGGCCAGCGCCTGGAGTGCCACACGTACGACATTGTTCATCGGCTGCTGCTCGGTGAGCGTGACGCCGGCCGTCTGACAGTGCATGCGCAACTTCAAACTTCGCTCGTCTTTCGCTCCAAATCGATCCCGCGCCACATGCGACCAGATCCGCCGCGCCGCCCGCAGCTTGGCGATCTCCTCAAAGAAATCATTGTGTACGTCGAAAAAGAAACTTAGCCGCGGCGCGAATTCATCGACCGAAAGCCCGCGAGCCATCGACGCCTCGACGTAGGCCATTCCATCCGCAAGCGTGAACGCCAGTTCCTGCGCCGCCGTGGCGCCGGCCTCTCGAATGTGATACCCGCTGATACTCACCGTGTTCCACTGTGGCATGTGCTTCGTGCAATATTCGATCGTATCGACGACGAGCTTCACGCTTGGGCCCGGCGGAAACACGTATTCATTCTGCGCGTGAAACTCCTTGAGGATATCGTTTTGCAACGTGCCGCGAAGTTGATCTGGCGCCACGCCCTGCTCGCGAGCCACTGCAATGTAGAACGCCAGCAGAATCGCCGCCGGCGCATTGATGGTCATACTCGTGCTGACTTCGCCGAGATGAATGCCGTTGAACAATCGCCGCATGTCGGCCAGTGAAGCAATGGCCACTCCGCATCGACCCACCTCGCCGAGTGCCAAATGATCGTCACTATCACGCCCCATCAGCGTCGGCAGATCGAATGCCGTGCTCAATCCAGTCTGACCGTGCTCGAGCAAGTACTTGAATCGTTGATTCGTGTCTTCGGCCGCTCCAAATCCCGCGAACTGTCGCATGGTCCAGAGCCGATCGCGATACATCGTGCGATGCACGCCGCGCGTGTAGGGAAACGACCCCGGCTCGCTGAGTGCCTTGGTCGGATCAAATGCGGACAAGTCCCTGGCCTCGACGAACGGTTTCTCATCAAGTTGCTTTTTTATTTCGCCGACCGTTTCACTCGTGTATGCACGAATCATGATGCTCAACCCTCCATCCACCGCGCCGCGCGCTTTTCCACAAATGCGGCCATGCCTTCTTGCGAGTCCACCGTTTCGAAGCACTCCGCGAACGGGGTAATTTCGTCCATATCTCTTGCGGCTCTCTTCGCAAGCGCAACTGCGGACGGCGCCGCTCGATGTAACGATTTGCAAAAGGCGGCCACACGATGCTCCAAATCTTCCGCCGAGTTTACCACTTCGTCCACCAAACCCCAGGGAAGCGTCTCCTCCGCCGAATGCGGCGTGCCGCTCAGGTAAAGACGTTTCGCGCGAGATTGGCCGATGAGTTTCGTCAGTCGCCCAACGCCGCCCCAGCCCGGAATCAATCCCAGCGTCACCTCCGGGCATCCCAGTTTGGCCGATTTGACGGCGAATCGGAAATCGCAGGCGAGCGCCAGTTCCAATCCACCGCCCAAGGCCGGTCCATTGATCGCTGCCACAGTCACACAAGGCAGAGCCGCAAGGTCCGCAAAAACGCCTTGCCCCAGTTCCGCATAGGCCCTTCCCTGCGCAGGAGTGAATTTCGCCATCTCCTTGATGTCCGCGCCGGCCAGAAAAACCTTGCCCGTTCCATGGATGACCGCCGTCCGAATTCGCGGTTCCCCACCAATCCTGGCGACGATCGCGTGAAATGAATGAAGCACTTCGGAATTCAGCACGTTCAGTCCTTCATCGGTGATAAACGTGATGGCCGCGTGCGCTCCCTCGATCTTCAATTCGACCTGCGTTTTACTCATAGTGATAAAACCCCTGCTTGGTCTTTTTCCCCAGCCGACCGGCCGCAACCATCTTCTTCAAGAGCGGACACGGTCGATATTTTCCATCCCCCAGATCGCGATGCAAAACTTCCATGATAAACAGGCAGACATCAAGACCAATGAGATCGGCGAGAGCCAAGGGTCCCATCGGATGATTCATCCCCAGCTTCATTACTTGGTCGATCGCCTCGGCCGTCGCGACGCCTTCCTGCAGACAGAAGACGGCCTCATTAATCATGGGCATCAAGACGCGGTTCGAAACGAAGCCCGGAAAGTCATTGCACTCAATCGGCGTCTTGCCGACTTTCTGCGCGTGTTCCATGGTTCGCTTGGTCGTGTCGTCGCTGGTCTGCAAACCGCGAACCACTTCGACCAATTTCATCAGCGGCACGGGATTGAAAAAGTGCATGCCGATGAAACGATCGGGTCGCTTCGTGGCTGATGCCAATTGCGTGACACTGATGCTGCTCGTGTTCGTCGCAAGGATACCGTCGTCGGCGAGTTTCGCTTGCGCACTCTTGAGAATCTCAGTCTTGATGTCCGGTCGCTCGGTGGCGGCCTCGACAATCAACTCGCACGCCGGAACTTCCGCCATGCTCGCGGCCTTATGAATGCGACTCTTGATTGCAGTCGCGTCGTCGGCCTTCAGCGAACCCTTCTCGACGGAACGATCCAGCATCTTGCCGATGAACGCCACGCCCTCGTCGAGTGCCTTGGTAATGGCATCCGTCACATAAACTTCATATCCCGCCTGCGCAAACACCTGCGCAATCCCCCGCCCCATCGTCCCGGCGCCGATAACGGTCATCGTTTGAGTCATACTTGTGTCCCCGTGTACAAAATATTGGAGGATCCCGCGTCATAAACCATCTTTCTACTCTCATTGACTCGCCGAAGCACGAACGGATTGCGAATGGACTCTAGATCAACCAAATCAATCCTGCGCTCAAGAAGCGCCTCGATGTCTTCTAGCAAGCCAAAATAGGTATCAAAAGCCGTGCCGGACTTGAAAGGAAAAAAGTCAACTAGGAAGTCAATGTCGCTTCTCGCGGGATCAAACGTGCCGTCGGCCGCGGAACCGAACACCTCCAGCCGCCGCACGTGATACTTGCGACAAAGTGCTTCCAGTTCACTTCGTTGTGCGTCAATGATGGTGACCATACTAGCGACTTTCGTTCTTCATCCGATTCTTCGACGGTACATCATACTTCATTGGGCTTGAAAGGTTCTCTCGATTCTGGTCGCGAACAATAAGCCTTCATCCGGTATGGACAAATTCTTCAATCCGAACGTATACCTAACTTTTCCGCGATGTGATCGAAGTCGTCAAGAGAGTAGAATTCGATGGTGATTCGGCCGGTGCCTTTGCGTCGGGCTTCGTAGATTGAAACTTTGGTCTTCAAGGCCTGTTCAAATTTCGTCTCCAAGTCCTTCAGGTGCGGCGAGCGAATTTTCTCTCGTGGCTCAGGAAGTGCCATTCCATTGGCACTAATCGCGGCCAGCTCGCGCTTGCAGACTTCTTCCAACGCCCGCACGGAAATGGTGTTCCTGGCGGCCTGCTCCGCCAAGAGAAGCTGCTTGGCAGCATCCTGAATTCCAAGAAGGGCGCGGGCGTGGCCTTGAGTAATTCGACCGTCGGCCACCATGGATAAGACGCCTGATGGTAACTCCAGTATTCTCAAATAGTTAGAGACAGTTGAGCGATCTTCCCCAACGCGTCGGGCGACTTCCTCGGGCCTGAGTTTGAATTCGCTACAGAATCGTTGATAGGCTCTTGCACGATCGACGGGATTCAAATCCACGCGCTGAATGTTCTCGACGAGAGCGAGTTCAAGCATTTTCTCGTCACTGGCGTCGCGAATGATGACGGGGACTTCTTTGAGCCCTGCCTGTTTGGCGGCCTGCCAACGGCGCTCGCCGGCGATGATTTCGAAGCCGGTTGCGACCTTTCGAGCGAGAATCGGCTGGAGGATTCCGCTTTGGGAAATGGAACGTACCAAGTCAGCGATTGCGGAAGGTTCGAATTGTTCCCGCGGCTGAAACGGGTTTCGTTTCAGTTTCTCGATCGAAATCGTGATGAGTGAATCGGTTTGTGGTTCTCTCGAATCGTCCGATTTCGGCCTGGTGACAAGTTGATTTTTCGGGTCAATGGAACGCTGCAGAGGCTGAGATGGTGGCTCACTGGCCACTACGGCGTTGCTTTTCTGCGAATCTGATTCTGATTGAATCAGGCGGCTGACGAGCGAATCGAGGCCTCTCCCGAGACGTTTTTGGGGTGGCGGCATGGTTTTCTCCTGCGAAATCGTTTGTTTGCCAACCATTCCTTGAGGTCAGCAATGTTCTTTTGATGGTAACGATTGGGCCGCGGACATCAAGGTCAAATCTTGTTTCACGTGAAACAGAGTTTGGAAACTCTGTGTTTCGCGCACGACTGAGCGAGGGGCGATGATTCGCACGGTGCGGGATCATTTGCCAAATGTTGTTTCACGTGAAACAGGCTTTCATTAGGAGCGACAGATTCGCGATTTTCCGGCGAAACTCTGTTTCACGTGAAACAGGCTTTCGCATGCGGAACATTTCTAGAACATGTTTCACGTGAAACAACAATCTGCTTAGAGAAGGCAAAGAAAATCTTGCAATATTAGACAGTGGTACAGTAAATTTAACATTCACTCGTTAGTTTGTTATAGGACTGCGCCTTCTGGATTTTGAGACATTCTTGCGACAGCGTTACAAAGGAGTATGGTTGTCGGCCAACCTCTGTCCGACCTTGGCGCGGGCGGAATCGAATCGCAATGGCTGCTCAATCAAGATCGAGTCAGGTCGTTTATCGCGCGGTCACGATGCCTGAGCTTCTTGTCGTGTTCTCCGTCATCGCGTTGATGTTGGCTCTCCTAGTTCCGGGACTTTCAGAGGCGCGGGAACGTGCGCGACGAGTGCAGTGCATGAGCAACCAACGTCAGTGGGGCACAGCGCTGCAAATGTATCGCGATGACAATTTGGATTTTCTGCCGACCGAGGGGACCAATACGGATTTGAATAAACCCTATACATGGTTTAATGTGCTTCCCCCATATCTTGGTTCACCGCCATATAACGAAGTTGAAAAGATTGACAAAAAGATAACGGAGTTTCCGCAACTTCACGTTTGGATTTGTCCGGCCAAGAGTCTGACGCCGGCATTCAAGAGTCATACAGGTGAAAATCAATTTCATTATGGGATGAACCAGGTGCTTGATGGAATGGGCGAACACACTCCGTCGGTGGACACGCCGGGGTTCAAGGATATGGGAGAGGATCCACTTCCAGCGAAGCGATTCATTCGACATCCCAACACAGTGTTCCTATTTGACATTGCGCCGAATTCACCGGCGGGAAGTCCGCGCGATGTAGCGACCGAGTATTACCGATGGTTTGACGGTCAACGGCTCGGAAGATTTCATGGCGACTATGCGAATTTGCTTTGTCTGGATGGAGTTGTTCGCGGCGCGCAGACGTCGGACCTTGTGCAGAACAAGGATATGCGGCACGGGAAGATCATCTGGGATAATCCGAAATTTTATTGGGGATATCCGGTGCCAAGATGATCGGGTGTGAAAGTGTGAATGGAGTGAAGGTGCAAAGGCGGTGAATAGCATGGCGATCAAAATGGCAAGGAGTTTTATACTTTTGTGTCTGATTAGTGTCGCATTCGCAGAAACGCCGCCGGTCCCAAGTGCCGATGTTGCACGGTTAATCAAGAAACTCGCGGACGATGATTCCAAAGTAATAATGGAAGCGAGGCAGAAGCTCATTGATTTGGGGCCAAGTATTTCTCCGGTGGTGTTCGATCAGCTCTTCAAGGTTTCGTGGGAAATCAAACCTCGGCTGATTGAAGTGCTTTCACAGGCTGGAATGGACTACACTTTAGTGAAGCTGCACAAAGGAAATCCGGCCGAGCGGCAATTTGCAGCGCTTGTATATGAATTGAACTTCGGTTTTGCAGGGCACGAATCCGATGCGGATCCGCAAACGTGCGATGAATCGGTCAGCGCCTTGCGGGCCGCACTGAAATCGGAGGACAAGAACTTGAGAGCGTTGGCTGCACTCGCGCTTGTCGATGAATTTCGACCCAAACGACTTATTCGATACTGGTCCGAAATCGTCCCCACAATGATTTCTAGTATTGATACGAGCATCACGATTGATCATCGGCACCGCGAAGACCCATCGGAAGCCGTCATGTTCGGAATTGTTTACCAACTCGATGCATTCATTGGCGATATCCCGGAGTTTGCAAGTATCCAAGAGAGCTTACTTTCAAAAGTCCCTATTGCACCTGCTGGAGATGACGGAGTTTGGATGGAGCACCGCAAGATGTCCGAGTTTATCGCCGGTAATCGCGAACAATTGGATGCACTTCGTGGCAGATGGAGCGATTGGTGGTCACGTCATGCGAAGCAAACACCCACGGAGATTGGCAATTTGATTATTGAGCGTGATATCAAAATGATGGATCAACATTCGTTAATGGGATCTGCTGCCAGTAGTTCATTTACTTTTTGGACAGACGAGTCGTTCATAACAAAAGCACAGGCGGAGGCCTGGTGGAATGCGAACAAGGCAAATTACAAAGGGCCGCCGTTAGGGCCTGATTGAGCGACGCCCGATTGATTGATGGGGTGAACAAACGATAGCGCGTCCATATTTTGCATTGCCATTCTGTCGTCCCTCCGGGACTTCGTGTATTTTGGTTCGACGTGTACCCGGCACTTACGTGCCGGGCTATTGTCTTTCGTGCCTGCGGCACTTTGATGAGCGCGAGCGTGGGCACATCCGGCATCTGGACACGGAAGTGGCACGCTATGGCGTTGTTGGCGGGGATTGATGAGGCCGGGTACGGGCCGCTGTTGGGGCCGCTGGTGGTGTCCGGGGTTTGTTTTCGGGTGCCGGATGACGCCGTTCATTCATGTCTTTGGGATCGGCTTTCGGAATCGTGCGTGCGAATTCCGGCGCGCGGCGATCGCCGGTTGCCGGTTGCGGACAGCAAGAAGCTCTATCGATCGGGTGATGGACTGGATGCGCTGGAGCGTGCGGCGCTGGTGATGTTGCGGGTGGCCGGCAAGAAGCATGAGACATGGCGTTCGTTTCTGGACGGCGTAGCGGATGGGGCCTCGCGCGACAATGAGCGATATCCGTGGTATGCGTTGAATGATTTTCCGCTGCCGCTCTGTCCCGAAGTGGGCGATGTGGGGACTCGTGCGAATGCGGTACGGCGCGATGCGCAGGCGAAGGATGTTGAATTTCTCGGAGCGTTTTGTGCGCCGCTGCTTGAAGGCGAGTTCAATCGCGTGATTTCAAAGACGCGGAATAAGGCTGCCACGGTTGTGGGTCAGGCGCTGAATGTGCTGGATCGGATGCTGCGGACGAGCGATGAAAAGCAGGTTCGCGTTTGCGTGGATCGGCTGGGCGGGCGGGCGCATTATCGTGACGTGTTGCAGACGGCCTTTCCGGGATATGAGATGCGAATCCTCGAAGAGTCGCCGTTGCGAAGTGCGTATGAATTGAAGTCGCCGCAGCGGACGTGTCTGATCGATTTCACGGTGAGCGGAGAGGATCAACATTTTCCGATCGCGCTGGCGAGCGTGTACAGCAAGTATTTGCGCGAGCTTTACATGCACTCGTTCAATTCGTATTGGTCGTCGCAGATGGGGGAGTTGAAGCCGACGGCCGGGTATTACAATGATGCGAAGCGCTGGCTTCGGGATGCGTCGCCGATGTTGCGTCGGCTGGCGATCAAGCGTGATACGCTGGTGCGGATGCGGTGAGTTCGATGGTGCTGGCATGCAAAAGGGTGGTTCAAGATGCACCCTAACGTTCTCGAGCATCGGCGGTGAGTCGCGCGCGTTGACACCACAGTGCCACGCCTTTACGCTAAACCCGCGTGTAGCGTAGTTCATGGAATCCGGAGTTATTATTCGTGTCTGTTGAGAACTGGTCGGAAAACATCATCGTTGTTGAGTTGCAGGACGATCCGGCGTTCAGTGATGACTTGGCCGCTCTTTCCGAGCAGCTTGACGGTCGTGACGATCATCACGTCGTAATGAACTTCGGCTCAGTCAATTACGTCAATTCGTCGAACATCGCGTCGCTGCTGAGCATTCGCAAGCGGCTTTCGGCGAAGCACCGGCGGATGGTGCTGTGCGGCATCGAGCCGAAGGTTTGGGGGCTTTTTCTCGTCACGGGATTGGATAAGGTTTTTGAATTCGCGGACAACGTTGCGATGGGATTGGCGGCGGTGCAGATCGAGTGAACAGTCGTCAGCGGTCAGTGGTCAATTACTAATTACCAGTTACAGGTTACATATTCAGCGATAGTCGGCATTTGTTTTGCAAGTCGGGATTCGGGCGGAAATCAGGACTGCCGCGGAGTGATTTTCATGGCGCGTTTTGGTCGTGTTCTGTTGGCCGGACTTGGCGTGGTCGTCGGAGGCTGCGCGTCGCCGGGGCCTTCGGCGATCGATTACACCGTTCGGCACGGTCAAGCTGAGAATCGTGCGGCCATGATCGACACGGCGGAGGCGGCGCTTGCTCGGAACGGGTACCATTTGGAATCGCGCGATAATGTGGGCGGGGTGGTGAAGGGACTCACGGACACAGGTCCGGCGTCGGGTGATTCGGCGCAACACGATGTGGGGTTAAGCCGACGGAATCAAATCCGTCGCGCAGCGGAAATTAAGATCGATCAGTCGATGGGCCACAGCGATGTGTATTGCCGGGTGATGATTCAGGAGCAGGCGACTTCGGGGTATCGAATGTTCGGCTACGATCATGGCGGCAGCGACCGGCCTGGGGATACGACGGCGATCGATCGCGATGCGGCAACGACGGCAGCGCAGAATACGGTGTGGAGGCCGATTCGCCGGGATAAGACAGCGGAGCGGGAATTGCTGGATGCAATTTTGGGGCCCGGAGGCACGTAGAATTTCACTACGAAGGACACGCACGAAGTAAATCAATTGATTTTGGCAGGCGCGAAATTCGAAGTACGTACCAAATCAAGTGATGGCGGGTAGAACCGGCACTATCGATGATTCGGGCCCCTCGCTTGCGCTCGCGGTTCGGATTGATAACCCGTCGCTCATGCTCCGGGCTCTGATTGGTTGCGTGCACGCGGTGAGATGATCGAACACTTCTGCAAGTTGGCGGGTCAATGCGATCCGACTGAACGAGTTTAGGTTGCGAGCAGGATTTGTGCTTCTCAATTCACTGGCCGATTCGTTCGACTTTGCCTCGTCGTGATCGGTATTTGCAAGTCCAAGAATATTCTCAAGCGCTCTCGCAATTCGAGATTCTTCAAACGGTGTTGTGATACCTGCGTGATGATCGGCGACGATGCGGAGGGTTTCGCTGCCGGATGGTCCGATGGCGAGGATGGGTCGGCGGGCGGCAAGATATTCGAAGACTTTTCCGGCGATGATGGTTTCGGCGTTCGGGCCTGTGGGGAGCAGGAGCAATAGAGCGTTGGCGTTGCACATTTCGCGAATGGATTCGGTGTGGCTGACGTAGTCGACGAATTCGCAAGTGATGCCGGTTTCGCGGAGGCTTCGGCGCGTTTGGTCGTTGCAGTGGCCGATGACGCGCAGGTTGAATTGCTCGCGCGCGGCGCCAAGTTGGGCGGCAAATAAGCGAAGAGCCGAGAACCATTCGTCATGGATGCGATGGGCGTCGAGGCGGCCGACGTGGGCGAGGACGAACTTGTTTGTGCGAACTGAAGTCTGCTGTTCGTCAGTCCCCCAGCCCAAGGACTCGGGCACCCTGCAATTGGCAATTGGCCATTGACGATTTGTCTGGCCCGTCGCTTGCGCTCCGGGTTCGGATGAGGCGCAAAGAGAATCTTTGAGGTCCGCAAAGTCGGCGGGATCGAAGCCGTTTGTGATCGTAACGAATTTGAATTCCTTTCCCGGGACGCGACGGGCGAGCAGTTCGGTTTGCGAGGGCGTCACTCCCACGACGATGTCGGCCTCCCGAAGGATGGCGTCTTCGAGCTTGCGGTGGGCAGCGCGGCGGCGCGGGGTTTCGCGATAGCGGCAGTCGTCGGTCCATAAATCGCGGAAGTCGGCGACCCAGGGCAGACCAGCGCGGCGCTTGAGTTGTAGTGCCATCAAGTGGCACGATGCGGGGCTGAAGGTCGAGAAGAGCAGGTCGATCCGTTGTTGTTTTATGAGCTTGAGCACCGGCTTGAGGCTCGCGCGGGCCCAGGCGATGGCGTCGTCGGGGAGTCGCAAGGCCAACTTGCGTTTTGCTCGCCAATAGGCGGCGCGAACAAGAGGTCGCACCACGCGAGCGCCGATCGGCGAGCCACTTGTCGCCTTCGACCAACGCGCCAAAGCATTTGCGAACGCGCGCAGTCGATCGGGGTTGGCCATTCGATGCACAGTCACTTCGCGCGGAAGATCGTTGCAGAGCGTTGGGTCGGTGGGCAGGGCATCGACGTGGTCCACGGTCCAGACGTGCGGAGTCCAGCCGAATTGGGGGAGGTATTTCGCGAACTTGGCCGGCCGCTGCACGCCTGATCCGCCGGTGGGCGGAAAGGCGTGGGCGATCATTAGGACGTGGCGTTGATTCCGCGGGACAATGTGCATTTTTGAACTTTCCGACGACAGACGATGTAATGGTTATCGGATGGCGCGGGATTGGGCTTTTTGAGCTGAACGCTGACAAGGGATTTCTTTTTCACCAGCAGAAGAAAATGAATTCAAAACGGCCAATCAAGGTTCTTTTTCTTTGCACGGCCAACTCGTGTCGGTCACAGATGGCCGAAGCGATATTGCGACAGGTCGGCGGCGAGCGATTCGAGGCGTTTAGCGCGGGGTCGCAGCCGGCGGGGTTTGTTCATGCGCTGGCGATTGATGCACTGGCGGCCATCGGGGTGCCGATCGGCGATCAGCGATCGAAGAGCTGGAATGAACTTGCGGCGACGGAGTTTGATGCGGTGATCACACTATGCGATTCGGCGGCGGAGGCGTGCCCGAATTTCTCAGGTCCGGCGATTCGGGCGCATTGGTCGACGCCCGATCCGGCGATGCACATTGGAAGCGATGATGCGCGTCTCGAATTCGCGGTGCTGATCGCCCAGCGGCTTCGGAACAAGATTCAGCGGCTGACGGAGATTGATTTTGCGGCGCCGGAGGTGGAAGTGGAGCGAAGGCTCAGGTTTTTGGGAGAGATTTGAATCGTTGTCGATTGGAGATTGACGATTGGCAGATAAACGTCAAAACGTCAACACATCAAGACGTCAAGACCAAGAGAACTTTGGGGCGAATTGGCAGCGAATTGCCATTCCCAATTTCCGATTGCCAATTAGAGAATCTGAAATTTGAGATTTCAGAAACTGAGTGAGGCCGCATTAGGATTCGATGGCATGTTCGACTCTTTTTGCTGACAACGGACATTTGAGATTTGAAATTTGAGATTTCAGAAACTGATTGTGACCGAATGAAGATTTCAATCCATCTTCGATGTGCGGCGTGCGGAGGGGATTTGCGCGGATGCGATGTGTTTGGGCTGTGCGCTGAGTGTCATCGGCCTGTCAGTGAGACGATTCGCGTTGAGGCGCTCGACGGGGCCACTCTGGCGATTCGTGAGGACGTGGCCTGTGTGGGCTGCGGATACAACCTGCGGACGCTGTCGCTGGAGGCGAAGTGTCCGGAGTGCGGCCAGCCTGTGGTTGATTCGCTGGCGACGAATGCGCTTCATCTTGCGGATATCAAATGGCTGCGGCGGGTGCGGTCGGGAGTGGGGATGCTGCTGGTTGGCGACATCACGTTGCTAGTCACGGCGATCTTCTTAGTCGCGTTTTTGTTCGTTCAATCGTCAACTTCGCCAAGTGCTTTGAACTCTAATGCCACGCAATGGATTACGCAGATCGCGTATGTTGTATTTCTTGGTGCGATTATTTTTTCGTTACTTGGGAACGTTCTTGTTGCATCCGATCGTCTTCAGGCTCGACGAGTTGCGATCCAGTTTTTCTTCATTACGGGGATTGTTTTCGAGTTCGTTCCTACTGGATGGCTTGTTCGCTTCGATCCGCTTGGCGGTTCCACGATATTGGCATTCCAAAGAGTGATGTTTCCGATAGCCCAGTGCATTGGGATCGCGCTGTTGAGACGGATTGCTTTACTAGGCAGTCAGGCAAGGTTGGCACGAGCAAGCAGAGTATTGCTGTGGGCGCTAATAGTAGGATGCGCGTTGCAGTCATATGAAGTTGCGTTTTCATTATACTTCGCCTCGTTTAGAGGTAGTGGCTTCGGACGAAGTACCGGCTCTTTTCTTTCTGGATATAGTGCGGCAATTGCGGCTGCTATTATTTTTCTGGGGGCTTTTGTCGCAGAAGTATTTTTGTTGATACGCTATCGGAGGCTTCTGGCAGATGCGATAGAGGTGGCGAAACAAAGGGCGGCGGCGTAAGTCAAATCGTGCATTGGCCGAAAAAATGAGTATGCTGGGGGCGAAATGTGGCGAGAAATCTGCGCAAATCTGCGTCATCTGCGGTTTCGCCTTTTTGCCTACCGCTTCCTTACGGGCGCGGCTCTGTAAAGAGAATGACGAACGACAACGGAGGTCCATGAAACAGATCGAAAAAGTGGCCGTGATTGGGTTGGATTGTGCGGAGCCGACGCTGGTTTTCGACAAGTGGGTAGATCATTTGCCGAACATCAAGCGGCTGATGCAATCGGGCACGTACGGTGAGCTGACCAGTTCCATGCCGCCGATCACCGTGCCGGCGTGGAGTTGCATGGCCTCGAGCAAAGACCCGGGCACGCTGGGCATTTACGGCTTTCGCAATCGGGCCGATCACTCATACGACAAGCTCATGATCGCCACGTCGCTGGCGGTGAAGGAGCCGCGGATTTGGGAGATTCTGTCGGCAGCCGGGAAGAGTTCAATCGTTGTCGGCGTGCCGGGCACATATCCGATCACCCGGCCCTTTAGCGGCTGCATGATCACGAGCTTTCTCACGCCGGATACGACTGATCCGAAGATTCAGTGGACGCATCCGGTCACGCTGCGGAAGGAAGTCAACGATCTCGTCGGCGAGTACATGGTTGATGTGAAGGGTTTCCGCACCGACGACAAGAAGTGGCTGCTGGATCAGATTCACGTGATGACCGAGAAGCGATTCAAGGTCATTCGGCATCTGCTCAAAACCAAACCGTGGGATTTGTACTGGTCGGTGGAGATGGGCGTGGATCGGATTCATCACGGTTTCTGGAGCTGCATGGATCCGACGCATCATTCGCATGTGCCGGGCAATCCGTTCAAGGATTCGATTTTCGAGTATTACAAAATTATCGATCGCGAAATCGGCGAGACGCTGGCGTGCATGGACCTCGAGAAGACGGCCGTCTGGATCGTGAGTGATCACGGCTGCAAGACGATGGTCGGCGGGTGCATGTTCAATCAGTGGCTCGCGAACGAAGGCTTCCTGGTGTTCAAGTCGCCGCCGAAGCCGAAGCAGAAGTTCGATTACAAGGATGTGGATTGGGAGAACACGACGGCCTGGGGCGACGGCGGATATTACGGCCGGTGCTTCATCAACGTGAAGGGTCGCGAGCCGGACGGCATTGTCGAGCAATCGAAGTATGAGTCGTTTCGTGATGATCTCGCGAAGAAGATTGAGGCCATCAACGATGACAAAGGCGTCTTGATGGGCAACAAGTGCTACAAGCCGGAGCAGATTTACAAGAAGGTCAACGGCGTGGCCCCGGATCTCGTGGTCATCTTCGGCGATCTTCGTTGGCGCAGCGTGGGCATGGTGGGTTCGGATTCGATTTACACGTTTGAGAATGACACCGGCCCGGACGATGCGAATCACGCGCAGCAAGGCATGTACATCCTGTCGCATCCGTCGCTTCCAGCTCGCGGCCGCGTGAATGGTCCGACGCTGTACGACGTGACGCCGACGATTTTGACACAGCTCAAACAGCCGGTGCCGGGGGGTATGCGTGGGAAGGCAATTGTTTGATCCAAGCCCGGCGCAAACAACAGGTTGCCAAGAAGACGGAACCGCAGATTTGTGCAGATTTGTTTCGCTAATGTGGGATTTCAAGACACTCCGAAGTTAATCGCTTTCATGAGAAGACGCTGACGTTGTACGGCGGCTGCGGCCGGTGATGCCGCGGCGGGAGTCGGCTTGAAGGAAGTTGAGGAGCGTTCGGCCGGCGTCGCCGGTGGCTTCGCGGGATAAGCGGTCAATCGCTTCGCGGAACGAAAGCTGCGAGCCGTAGAGGATTCGATAGGCTTTTCGAAGCTCGTCG
Source organism: Planctomycetota bacterium (assembly GCA_016200265.1). GTDB lineage: Bacteria > Planctomycetota > Phycisphaerae > UBA1845 > UBA1845 > JACQFE01. The sequence goes on from JACQFE010000033.1 coordinate 62,716, forward strand.
AGTTGCTCGGGCGATATGCCGGCGCGGCGCATTCCGATGCGGTTCAGGCCGCAGACTCGCCCATCGGGGTCCACCATCGCAAACGGAGGCACGTCCATCGGCACTCGGGCGTTTCCGGTGATCATCACGCACTCGCCGATGCGGACGAATTGATGGACGAGTGCGCCGCCGCCGAGCGTAGCGCCGTCGCGGATTTCGACGTGCCCTGCGAGGAGCGCCCCGTTCACCAGCGTCACGCCTTTGCCGAGCTTGCAATTGTGGGCCACATGGCTTCCGCCAAGCAGGAAGCAATTTTCCCCAATGACGGTTTCGGATTCCGGCAGCGTGCCGCGATGGACGGTTACGTATTCGCGAAGAATCGTGCCTTTCCCGATGCGACAGTAGCTGCGCTCGCCTTTGTACTTGAGGTCTTGCGGCGTGTGGCCGACGATGACACCGGTGTTCAACTCGCAGTCGGCGTCGATGTGCGTCCAGCCGGTAACGTAGACATTGTGAGCGAGCCGGCAGCCGGAAGCAATTTGCACATTGCCTTCAAGCACGCAGTAAGGCCCGACGGTGACGTTGGAGTCGAGCTCGACGGTCCGTTCGATGATGGCGGTGGGATGAATGGACATTTCTTCTTGCGTTCTCGTGTTTACGAAAGAATCAGCCTGCAGTCTTCACACCCAAACCCATTCGGGCCATCACCAATTGCAAATCGTCCCAGACTTTTCGCTTGTCATCGGGATTCCGCAAGAGATAGGCCGGATGATACGTCGGCATCAGGGGAGTTGCATTGACCGTGCTGTAAGCGGCTGAAGCACTAAGTTCGTCAGTCCCCCGGCCCAAGGGCTGAGGCACCCTGCCACTGCCCGTCGCTTGCGCTCTGGGTTCGGATATCGGTGGATGGTATTGATGAAATCGGCCGCGGAGTTTGCCGATGGATTCGGCCGTGTTGAGCAGAGTCTTCGCCGCCGGCGCGCCGAGGGCGATGATCATTTCGGGTTGAATGATCGCGATTTGTTCGTGCAGATACGGACTGCAAGCGAGGATTTCCTCGGCAGATGGCGTGCGATTTCCGGGTGGACGGCATTTGACCACGTTGCAAATGTAGACCTCGTCGCGCGTCAGGCCCATCGCGATGATCATTTTGGTGAGAAGCTGACCGGCCGGGCCGACGAACGCGAGTCCTTGTTTGTCCTCTTCGTAGCCCGGACCTTCGCCGACGAAGATAATACGGGCGGTCGGACTGCCCTGGCCAAAGACGGTTTGCGTGCGGCCGGAGTGCAATTCGCAGTGTGTGCAGCCTTTTACTTTCGAGTCGTCGAGGATTTTGAGGCGAGCAAGGTTCGCTTCGGCGGAGGCGTTGGAAGGGCGTGGTGCGAACCCCGCCTTCGGGCTTCCTCCTCGGTCGCCCTCAGCCCCCCTTGGTAAGGTGGGATGCGATACCGCCCCTCTTTCGACCCGCGAACCCACATTGCCTTGCGGGCTCGTGTTTGCGGCGGTCGCACCGATTCCGGCGAATTGGCGTCCGAGTGTTAACGCTTGAGTGACTGTCATTGGCACGTCCCGAATGCCAAAGAGCTCCTCGGTTCGGAGGTGCTGGATCAGAATTTTTCGCAATGCATTCGTCATATTCGTTTCAATTCAAGGATTGTCGCTCAAGAGTCCGCGAGTTTGAAGTTCTCGCATCAGTTCGTCAACCACTGTGGCGATGGTCATATTGGCGGTATCGAGCAGCGTGGCGCGATCCTGTTCGAGCAATGGGGCCCACTGTTTGGCATCGACGCCATCGCGGGCGGCAATGTTGTTTTTCACATCTTGAAGAGTGACGTCTTCGCCGTCGGCGGTCATTTCCTGAAAGCGGCGCTCGGCGCGCTTTTCAACTGATGCGTATAGCACAAATTTCGCGTCGGCGTTTGGAAATACGACGCTGCCCTGATCCCGGCCTTCCGTCACGAACGATCCCAGCTTCGCGCCGATGCGACGTTGATCTTCGACGAGGCGTTTGCGGACCTCGGGTTGCGGCGCGATGCGTGAGGTTGCGGCGCTGACGGGCATGGTGCGAATGGCTTCGGTCACGTCGTGTCCGTCGATGCGCACGCGAGTGTGCGTCGGGCCGCAATCGAGATCGAGGCGAATGGTGCTCACGATGCGGGCGACGGCGGTTGCGTCGTCGGGATCGACCTTGGCGCGCAGCACGGCGCAGGCGACGGCGCGATACATGGCCCCGGTGTCGAGATATGGCACCTCGAGCCTCGCCGCGAGCTTTCTGGCGGCCGTCGATTTCCCGGAACCGGCGGGGCCGTCGATGGTGATGATCATCCCGCCGATTATATCGCCGACTCCAGAACCAACCGAGTCGCTTGTAAAGGAACAAAGAATAACCGCAGATTGCGTAGATTTTCGCAGATGGGATGAGGAGTTCGGCTCGATAGAACTCCTTGGCCCGAACTTCAATGAATACTCGTAGTCACGGAGTACTATGACCTCAACGAAATGAGTGACCCATCATTTTGCGAAACGGCCAGTGCGCTCTTATACACTTCCAAGGAGCGCGGTTCCATAATTCCGGACGACCGGTGTGGTGGTCCAAATTCATTTGCACTCAATTCAAAATCTGCGGAAATCTGCGCAATCTGCGGTTATTTTTTCCGCTTCCTTGCAGGCGCGGCTCGGTAACGGGGCGGATTCGCGGTACACTTCGTGCAATGACCGAACCGCCGATTGATCCGCAGACACATCTTGGATTGTCGCGAACGCAGCTTCCGCGGCATGTGGCCATCATCATGGATGGCAACGGCCGGTGGGCGAAGCAGCGCGGTTTGATTCGCATTCAGGGTCATGAAGAAGGGGCCAAAACCGTCCGCAAGATCGTCACGCACTGTGCCCGGCTCAAGTTGGAGGCCCTCACGCTCTACAGCTTCAGCACGGAGAATTGGAAGAGGCCTCGCGATGAGGTGGATTTTTTGATGGGGCTGTACGTGAAGTATCTCATCGCCGAGCGCGAGACGATCATGGACAACAATGTGCGTTTTCGGCACGTCGGTCGGCGTGAGGGGTTGCCGGCGGTGGTGCTCGAGGAAATGGATCGCACGGTGGCGATGAGCGCCGCGAATACGGGGCTGACGCTGTGCCTGGCGCTGAATTACGGATCTCGCGATGAGATCGTGGACGCGGTGCGGGCGATCGCGGAGCGCGTGCGAACCGGTGAACTCGCGATTTCGGAGATCAACGAATCGGAGATTTCAAATTCGCTCTATACTAGAGGCTTGCCCGATCCCGACTTGCTCATCCGCACGGCCAACGAACGCCGCGTGAGCAATTTTCTGCTCTGGCAGATCAGCTACGCGGAGATTTACGTTTCGCCGACGCTTTGGCCCGACTTCACTCCCGCCGACCTCGACGCCGCGATCCGTGATTTTGCGGGGAGGGAGAGAAGGTTTGGGGATATCGCACAGTAATAAGTCTATTTCCAAGCGGCACAAAGACGCAAACAGTTGCCTTGACCTGATTGAGAGCCAACGCTAGGTTTATGCTTCGTCGATCGAACGATTGCTGCGGCTGCCATTCGAAAATAAGACTGGATTAGTGATAATGCCCTTTCCGAATTCCGAAAGAGTCATATACCGTCAGAACCCACTGAAGGAAGTCATTTGCCAGATCCAATTCCCCACAATACTTCAAATCGAGGCATCTCCACCAGCAGTATTCCAAGAACGAGTTCGCGATCGTTACCCGCTTTACGAAGAGAGCAGCGGGCTAGCAGTCGCATCGACAATTGTACGTGGCGGGCAAATCAATCAGATAGGGCCTCGAGTCCGATATGTCTTCCAATCGAACGATAGGCTTTGGTCTATCGCGCTTACGCGTGAATTCATCGCGCTTAGCACAAGCAGCTACCGACGTTGGGAAGAATTTCGCGAACGGATCGAATTTGTGCGGCGCCAATTTGGAGAAGTTTATCACCCGAGTTTTTTTAGTCGGGTTGGACTCCGATATGTCAATCTTATCCAAAGGTCGTCGATAGGCATCGAAGGGCGTTCATGGAGCGAGTTGCTGAATCCTAGGATCGCGGGGGAGCTTGGAGATCAAACGATATCGGACTATATTGAGCATGTCGCGAGGGAGGTTCGGGTTCGCCTTGAAGAGCAGGGTCATTCAGCAATGATCCGACATGGTATCGTTTTTGCAGAGCCGACCAATGAGGAATGCTATATAATCGACAGTGACTTTTACGCAGAGACTGAAACGGAGACAGGCATTGCCATCGACTATCTCAACAGATTCAACCGACATGCAGGAAACCTGTTTCGGTGGTGCATCGAACGCACGCTTTACGAAGCGCTCGAGCCCCATCAACCTTGAAACTGGAACGCAAGTCGGCACAATCGATTATCAGTCATCGCTCTACACCCAGAGGCTCGGCGGAAACTTCATCGGCACAGCAGTGGGCACGTTTCCAAAACTCGCTGCCGACTTGAAGCTGCCCGACGGCTACATCACGATGGACGTGACCGGGCCGACATATCTTGTTATCACAGGTGATTGCGGATACGGCAAGGCATCCTTGGTTAGTCAATGGACGGAGGAGCATAGGTCAGCAGATATTTGCTGGGCAAATTCACAAGTCGGGGATATTTCTGATTCTCCGCGTTGGTTCGCGCGAAGAAGAGACCTTGTCGGAGACTTCGTAAATCGAGCATCCCAGCTTGAGAAGGACGGCTTCCCGGATTCCGCCCTCGACTTGGTGTACGATTGTATCGATGAACTTCTATGGAATGCGGACTTCGCGACTTGCACGTCGATTCTTGGCTACATTAATGTCTCCGCATACTCGTCGGATATTTTGCTCGCACTTTTGACAACAACACGCCCGGCCAAGAGCCACATCCCATCGCGCGTTCGATTTCTGCAGCGTGTGGAGAGCGAATTGCTATCCCGCGGAGAAGACGAATCTAGGCTCCTTGCTGGACTTCGCTAATCGTGGACCGAGTCTATACAACCACACAGCGTGGTTATTCAGAAATAAGTGTTGTCGCTATTGCGTTAAAGGAAACGTACCCGACTCAACGGCACATCGGTATTCTGCATCGGAACCGCGAAACAAACCAAGTCCTTCTGCTCGACCTTGCTTGGCACTTGAAGCTTCGAAATGATCCACCTGAAGATGACTATATTTGGGTAGATCCTCCAATCTCTCCGCGAGAGGCAACACAAGTTGCGATGATCTGCAGGAAAGTGTGGCGCGCTAATCGGAGAAGGAAGGTCCCTTACGGTTTCAGCGCACCCAACGATAGCTTTGACGAGGAAACAAGCGAATTCCTGGTCGGACCTACAAAATTCGGATTGACTTGTGCCACCTTTGTATTAGCCATTTTTCACCACGCCGGATTGGTTCTCATCGATCGAGAAACTTGGGTGCACCGAAATGATGACACAATTTTTCAACAGCAAGTGATCAGGGCTTTGGCTGAAGGAGGAACAGCATCGAAGGAACACATTTCGCATTTGGAAAGCGAAGTTGGATGTATTCGAATCCGTCCAGAAGAAGTCGGGAGTGCATCTGCACAGAGCCCGTGGCCCGTCAAGTTTATGGATGCAGTGAGACTCGCAGAGCAGATACTGAATCTGCTTAATTCGCTGCGACAATCAGAGCAATAAATCGCCTACACGTCGAGATTCTTCACATTCACCGCGTTGTCTTCGATGAAACGGCGGCGGTCTTCGACGTTGTCGCCCATGAGGAGGCGGAAGATGCGGTCGGCCTCTCGGGCGTCGAGGTCGGCCTGCTCCAGGTCGGTCATGTCGTCGGAGATGATCACGCGGAGCAGCGTGCGCTTGCCGCGGTCCATGGTCGTCTCCCACAGCTCGTCGGAGTTCATCTCGCCCAGGCCTTTGAAGCGCTTGATGGCCAGACCCTTGCGGCCGATCTCGCGAACGCCGGCGGCGACTTCGGCGAGGTTGTCGAGCTCGAGGGTTTCATTGTCGGCGTTTTTCAGGATGAAGCGGGACGGCGTGCGTTCGCCGGTGACCAGCTCTTCTCGCTTGAAGAAAAGATCGGCGACGGCGAAGCCCATTTTTTCGAGCTCGATGAGAAGATCGTCGATGGTTTTGCACTCCGCGAGGCGGTAATGCACGATGCGATGCGGCGGGAGATCGACGTCTTTGGATTCGCCATTGCTTTCGCCGTTGGCGCTTGATTGAGCGAGCAGCACGTGACGCGGCTCCATGACTTCGACCTCGCCGTGAGCGGCCGTCTCCTTCGTGCGAAGCTCGGCCAATGCGGCCTCGTCGTGAAGATATTGGCGCTCGGGTGAGCCTTCACCGGCTCGATAAATTTGAGCGAGGATTCGCGGCAGACCTTTCTTCGGATCGCGATAATTTTGAACGAGATCGGCAAAGCGGATGCCGCGACGCGAGAGAATGCGCGTCTGCGATTCGAGCGAATCGAGCAGGTTGAGCAACTTGCGAAGCAGATCGCCTTCGACGATGTGCTCTGGCTTGCCTTCGGGGTGAACAAGCAATTTCATACTGCCGAGTCCCAGTTCGGCCAGCTTTCGATTCAGCGTGCGATCGTCGAGGAGGTATTCGAGGTGCTTGCCTTTTTTCACCTGATAGAGCGGCGGCTGAGCGACGTAGACTTTGCCGGCCTCCAGCAATGGACGCATGTGGCGGAAGATGAACGTGAGCAGCAGCGTGCGAATGTGCGAGCCGTCCACGTCAGCGTCGGTCATGATGATCAGCTTGCCGTAGCGACATTTGGCAAGGTCGAATTCTTCCTTGCCCACACCGCAGCCGACGGCCGAGATGAGCTTGGTGATTTCCTCGTGAGCGAGCATCTTGTCGACGCGAGCCTTTTCGACGTTGAGGATTTTGCCTTTGAGCGGCAGGATCGCCTGAACGAACGAATCGCGGCCTTGCTTGGCGATGCCGCCGGCGGAGTCGCCCTCTACGAGGAAGAGTTCGGTTTCATCCGCGTCTTTGCTGCGGCAGTCCCAGAGCTTGCCGGGAAGTCCGCCGCCACTGAGAGCGCTCTTGCGCGACAGCTCGCGCGCTCGTCGTGCGGCTTCTCGCGCCTGGGCCGCCTGCACGCCTTTTTGAACGATCTTGCGGGCCTCCGTCGGATGCTCTTCGCAGTAATTTCCGAATTGCTCGCCGATGACTTGCTGCAAGAAGGTTTCGACTTCGGGATTCAGCAATTTGACTTTGGTTTGGGCCTCGAATTTCGGATCGCGGAGCTTGACGGAGACGACGGCGATGAGTCCTTCGCGCCAGTCGTCGCCGGTCACGGCCGTGTTACCCTTGATGAGGTTGTTCTTTTTGGCGTAATTGCCCGCGACGCGGGAGATCGCGGCCTTGATTGCGGACATGTGCGTTCCGCCGTGAACGTTGTGAATGTTGTTGGCGAAGCAAAGAATGTTCTCGGTGTAGGCGTCGGTGAAAAGCAGGGCCACGCGGCAACCAATGCCGAGTTCTTCGTCCTCGGCCTTGATGAGGATCGCTTCCCTGTGCAGAGGTTCGGCGCCGCTGGCGAGGTGCTCGCAAAAGTTCTTGATGCCTTCCTCGTAGCAGTATTCCACTTCCTGACCCGTGCGTTCATCCATCAGTCGGATGCGGAGGCCGCTGTTGAGATACGCGAGCTCGCGAAGTCGCGCCTGCAAAATGTCGAACTTCAATTCCGTCTCGTGGAAGACGAGTGAATCGGCCTTGAAGGTGACGCTCGTGCCGGTGGTCTTGACCGTCGTTGGTTCGGATCGAAGGTCTTGCGAGGTGATGCCGCGCTCGAAGACCATGGTGTGTTTTTGTCCATCGCGATAGACCTCGACCTTGAGCCATTCACTGAGGGCGTTGACGACGCTGACGCCGAGTCCGTGTAAACCGCCGGAGACTTTGTAGCTGCGGCGGTCGAATTTTCCGCCGCTGTTGAGGACGGTCATGACGATTTCGAGAGCGGGTCGACCGTTGAGCTGGGGATTCTCGTGGGCGAGCGGGCCGACGGGAATGCCGCGACCGTTGTCTGTAACGGTGCAGCTTCCGTCGGCATTCACGCGGACGAGGATGCCGTCGCAGAAGCCTTCGAGCGCTTCGTCGACGGCGTTGTCGATCACCTCGTACGCAAGATGATGGAGTCCGGCCGACCCCACGCCGCCGATGTACATGCCGGGGTTTTTCTGAACGGCGGCGAGACCTTCGAGAACGGTGATGCTGCTCTCGTCGTATTTTCGTACTGTTGTTGCTGCTTCAACCATGGGGTTAGTTTACTCGGAGTTGGGGGAATTTGCGAACTTCGCCGATGCTCAAAACATGTATCGATATATGCGATGGGACGAGCTTTACAGGTTACAAATTCGCGTTGCCAACACTGGAGGGCAGGCCGCCAGTGGCACCCGCATTGTCGCTATTTCGTTGCCTTTTTTTCTTGCTCTGGACTCGGGATTGAGAGACCACCGGTGCTGAATTCAAAGCGAACCTCGCGAACCTTCAGGGGTGGGTGGCTCCGCCGGGCGGCGAACGCGGATCGAATCGGCTCGGACCATTTCATTCGCATGATGGGAACGAGGTTGGCTTCTTTGACCCCAAAGCGGAGCACGCCGCCCTGGACATCAAGAAGGCGGCATTGTTCGCAAAAGCGACGGTCCACGATTTCGCCGACGGCCTCGGCCACCGGCTGAAGCACATTGGCATGCCGTTCGCCGAGGACACGAGCGAATTCCAGGACGAGAGTCGAGGCCGGTCGAGCGCGATCCGCTCGCGGACCGCGGTTTTTTTGGATCCAAGTGAGTTGGGTCTGTTTGTTGGCCACTTTCGGCGTTATCGCTTTCTCTTGTCGGTCGCTCGTTATCAGCAGGTCGCCAGTATTCAGTTGTCAGCGGTCAGGAACCGCTGTTGGTAACTGATAACTGACTGCTGGTCACTGACAACTGCTTCACGCTGACGACAAATTCACCGGCATCACGACATGCAGGAATTTGTCGTTCAGCTTGAGCAGGCCCGGGCGATTGGGCTCTTTCACCGCGAACGTCACTTCTTCCTCATTGGCAACTCGGAGTACATCGGTGAGAAACACAGGGTTGAAGCCGATGTCCACGGTTTCTCCATTGTAGCGAATGGGCATGGAGATTGTCGCTTCACCCTGCTCGGCCGTCCGACTCGACAACGTCAACGTGTTTTCGGCAAAGGAAAGGCGGACACCCCTTGATTCCTCGTTGGTCAACAGGGCCGCTCGTTTCAAAGCGCTTAGAAACTCCATTGTGTTGAGTTGAACGATGCGATCGCAATCCGTGGGAACCACATCCTGATAGCGTGGGAACATGCCTTCAACGAGCGACGAGCTGATGGAGGCCCGGCCGATCTTGAAAAGAACCTGATTGGCGGTTGCTTTGACCAATGCCGTCGTGTCGCCATCGGAGTGCAGTCGGGCGATCAATGCGGCGGTCTTCGTGGGCACGATCGTTTGCGGAATGGTTTTCACGTTTGATGAAGTGAGCGGCGTACGACCCACGGAGAGGCGGCGGCCGTCGGTGGCGGCCATCACCAGTTCCTTCCCGGCAATCTCCATGAGGATTCCATTGATGGCGTATCGCGTGCTCTCGCGTGCAGCGGCGAAACTCGTCCATTCAAGGAGACGGCGGAGGTCAGCTGCGTCGACGACGAAGTCGGGTTCGCCTTCCAGGACGGGAACCGGCGGAAAATCGGAAACGGATTGCGTGCGAATCTTAAAGTGGCTGCCGCTGCCGCGAAGCTGAAGATCGTTCTTGGAAATGTCGAGCAGCATGGTCTCGTCGGAGCATTCATGGATGATGCGCGAGAAAGTATCGGCGGCCACTAGCGTTTCGCCAGTGCTTTCGACGTCGACCTGAGTCACGGCGCATCGAACTCCAATTTCAAGGTCCGTGGCGGACAGGAGGAGCACATCGGACAACGCGTCGATGCGGACGCATTTGAGAATTTCCTTGGGTGTCCGAACTGCGGCCACGCCGGTGATTGCTGACAAAGCGTCGGCCATTTCCGCGCGATTGAATCGAAGCTTCATCCGTCTGCTCCCTTCCAGGTTGCGTGTCGTCGATCTGTATTAAGTGGAAGATGTATACACGAAATAGTAGAGATAAACAACGTGAAATCCGTGCGAATTGAAACCCCGCCCATACGTAACTTCCGGCGTGACCAAGAGCTAGAGGGGTACCGCCGCCTCGCAAATCGTGCATTTGTTGTGAGTAGATTTGTGAGGAAACTGGTCATTCAACGCTTCCGCTTTCGGATTTATGAAAAGACTGGTCAGTGGCCGTGCCATTGCGACGAGAAACTGACAGTATATTTAACTCCTTTGGGTCTGACCCTGTCAGTTGGGTCAAGAGACGCGCGACGTGCTGCTCAAGATCGCGGTCAGACTTCAATCGGTTAATGACATCGCGGTTTTGAGTCTTGATTGTCTCCGGGCCGCCGAGCAAGTTGGTGCCGGCGATCGCGGCGAGCGTCTGGTCGGTGAGCCTCAGTGCGAGGTACGTGCATAAGCTACGGGCGAGTCGAAGATTTTTCGATGGGCGAGATTTCGTGATGGCGTCGGGAGCGACGCCGAATTCTGTCGCAGTTGCTTCAATGATGCTGTGAATTGAGGCGTGTGGCGTTTCACTATTGAGTGCGGCCCGGCACAACGCCGCATCAATGACTCCGCCTCGATCTTGGCAGTAGCGATCCACAAGCGTGACAGTTTCTTCAAGCTGGTGACCACCACTGTTGGCAAGATGAGCAATTTGCTCTGCGACGTCGTCGGGCATCTCGATGCAGAAACGGCGGGCGAGCTCGCGGACAATGGCGGTCCTCGTATCAGAGCAGGGTGTTTCAAGTGTGACGATGAGGCCTGATTGAAATCGACTGATGAGGCGTGATTCGAACCCGGCGCCAGGCTCCGGAAGTCGGCGAAGCGCCACGATCACCTGAAGTTGTGATTGCAGCCGGTGTTCGAGGATGTGAAAAAATTCTTCCTGAGACCGCTGGCGGCCGGCCAGTTGGTCCGCATCGTCGATTGCAATCAAGTCAGCGGTCTTGTACGCGCTTCGAAGAGCGCAGAGCATGTCCGACTCCGCGTGTTCGATCACCTCCTGTATGAATTGCTTGCAGTGTGCATAGATGATCGTACGGTTGGCGTCTTGTTCACGTGCGGCCGCGCAAATACCCTGCAAGAGATGAGTTTTGCCGCAGCCGGGTTCGCCAAGAATGACGAGCGGGCTGTAAACTTTTCCCGGATCGGCGGCCACCGCAACGGCGGCCGCGTGGGCAAATCGGTTGCACTGCCCAAGGGCGAAATCGTTGAGCCGACATTCCGGAGACAGCGTTGACCCAAATGTCGAGAAATCTCGATCGCGGGTAAGGGCGGAATTATCGGGACTTGAATCGGTTTCAAAATCAACTCCCACGAGCCGGCCTGTGGCTGCCTGGATCGCATAGGTAAACGCGTTTCGACAATTCGATTCGAGGTGTCGTCGCTGGGCATCGTTTTGTGCGCGAACGATCAGCGTTCCGTGGGCAATGCCGGAGAATTGCAGCTGGTCAAACCAAGCGCGGACGCAGGCCGGATCCGTTCGGCGAATGTGGAGCAGGAGCTCTGCAGGTAATGATTGCAATGCTGTTTGCAAGTGATGTCCGCCTCGTTTTTTCTCAGGCGGATTCTAGATGAAATTCGGCAATCGGGAAACTGTAGGCCGACACTCTGAGTGAAGCGGAGCATCTCGAATCCGAGATTCTTCGATCGCCTGCGGCGGCCTCAGAAAGACGTGTGGCATTGTCGGTTTTCGCTATTCAGGCACGCCTCGATGGATTTTGTATAATCGCCGCGAATCGCTTCGCAGGGAGGCGAGCGCGGGATCAATCTGCCGGAGGAACGGATTCGTCGTGGTCAAGAAAGCAATCACCGAACAACTCACATTCGCGGAAATTCCATCGAATCAACGCCGTACAAAAAAAGAGGAACCACACAAGGCGAAACGCCCTGCCGCCACGAAACAATTGCCCAGAAGCGGGAGCGTCGCGCCTCAAGGGGTGAAATCAGCGGACGGCGCGGTGGCCGAGGCCGATTCTGTCGAGGGGATTTCCGATTCCGCGGATTCGAAGGGTGCGCCGCGTCGGCGGACGGCCACCGCCGAGTCGATGGCTAAACAACAGCGCGAGATTTCGGTTTCCGAATTCTTCGCCAAGAACCGGCATCTCCTCGGTTTCGACAACAAGCGGAAGGCGTTGCTCACGACGGTGAAAGAGGCCGTTGATAACAGCCTCGATGCGTGCGAAGAGGCCGGTATTCTTCCCGATCTCGAAATTATCGTGAAGCAGACTGACAATGAGCGGTTTCGGGTGACCGTTCGCGACAACGGGCCCGGAATCGTCAAACAGCAAATTCCCAACGTGTTCGGAAAATTGCTCTACGGTTCGAAGTTTCATCGCTTGAAGATGTCGCGCGGGCAGCAGGGCATCGGCATCAGTGCGGCGGGCATGTATGGACTGATCACGACTGGAAAACCGATCCGCATCGTGAGTCGGACATCAGCCCGCGCGGAGGCGCATCACTACAGTCTCGCCATCGACACGAAGAAGAATCGTCCGGATATCATTGACGAGCAGACGGCCGAGGTTGATTGGCCTCACGGGACCGAAGTGAGCATCGAGCTGGAGGCCTCATACAACAAAGGTCGGCAAAGCGTTGACGAGTATTTGGAATTGACCGCGATCGCGAATCCGCACGCGAAGATCATCTACCATCCGCCGGAGGGATCGATGGTTGAGTTCGCGCGAGGCACGGACAAACTCCCGCCGGAGACGCAAGAGATCCAGCCACATCCCTACGGCATCGAGCTTGGCACATTGATGAAGATGCTCAAGGAGACGAGCGCGACCAAGCTCGGTGCGTTTCTGTCGACTGAGTTTTCGCGCGTGAGTCCTTCAGTGGCCAAACAAGTATGTGCGGCCGCCGGTGTCACGCCGCAGAGCTGGGTGAATGCGGTCGAGCCGCAGACGGCGGAGAAATTGTATCAGGCACTTCAGGCCGCGAAGTTGAAGGCGCCTTCGACGGATTGTCTGGCGCCGATGGGAGCGGAGGCGATTCTCTCGGGCTTGCTCAAGGGGATCAAGGCGGAGTTCTATACGGCCAGTACGCGTCCGCCCGCGGTGTATCGCGGAAATCCGTTTCAGATTGAGGTGGGCGTGGCCTATGGCGGCGAGCTGGGGTTTGATCGGCGCGATGAGGCCGAAGACTCTGGAGCGAGTGACAATGGAAAGCCGAACGAAGGCGGAGATGAACCCACGTCGCGGATCATTCGCTTCGCCAATCGTGTGCCGCTTTTGTATCAGCAAAGTTCGTGTTGTCTGTTCAAGTCGGTGATCGACACGAAGTGGAACAACTATGGTGTTTCGCAGTCGTCCGGGGCCATGCCCAAAGCGCCGATGGTGATTCTCATTCACATGGCCAGCGTGTGGGTTCCATTTATTTCCGAGGGCAAGGAGGCCATCGCCGACTATGATGACATTCGCAAAGAGGTGAAGTTGGGTATCGCGGAGTGTGGCCGGCGACTGGCCACATTGCTTCGTCGAAAGCGCGCTCGTGCGGATTATTCGCGTCGGCGTGACGTGTTCACTCGGTATATCGATGAAGTGGTGAACTCCGTGGACGCGCTTGCCAAGGTGAACAAAGAGAGCTTTCGCAAGTCGCTGGTGGACCTCGCGAAGACATTTACCGTTCAGGCCGACATGGAGTTTGATGAACATGGCAAGGTCGTGAAAAAACAGACCAATGAGTTGGGGTTGGAAGATACAATTGTGGTGGAGCGGGATTCGGCGGCGATAGATGCGACGCCGAGCGCTCTGTTTGAAAATGTGGGGCCCGATCCAAGGCCTAGGCGACGCAAGAGAACATGAGCGTAGTTGACGACAGTGCACTCGATTGGAGTGCATGCGGAGAGGAATGTCGCGTTGTTGCAAGTCATGCAACCTCGCGTTGGTCGTTGCGCGAGATATGTGCGATTGATGGTGCATCCAAATTGATGAATTGTGTTTTGGACCAAAGTCGCACGAGACGGGGCATGGGCGAACGCTGTCAGGCTTCCATGAGCTCGTCGCGAAATAGCGATCGACCGGCCAAGGCCGTGTGGAAACCGTAGACCGTAATCGCTGTGACGATCAGGATCGCAGTCCACGACGGTCCGGACTGCCAGCCGGTAAGCCCCCAGAACGCCGGCGCTTCTATCAAGTTGCCGAAGAAGAAGAGAAAGGCGAAGGCGAGCAGACCGAAGCGCAAGATGACCAGCAACCCAATCGCCACGACCATCATTCGCATGACTGCCCAGATGATGGTGCTCGCCAAAGGTTGATCTCCGGGGGCACTGGCGACAGTAAGCCCCGCCTCAAGCGCGAGCACCACGGCGATGGTCAACCATTCCCTTCTGAGGAGCAACCGCAAGCGGAGGAGCAGGAAGAGAATGGCCAAGGGGAAGAACACGAAAACGGGGTCGAAGAAAGCCCCGATCTGGAACCGTAGGCCCAGGAGAAACTCCCAATTTCTCTGGTCTGGAGTAAAAGGTGGTAGACCAAGCAACGAATTCATCCAGATTGCGACACCTTCGTTTGCCAACTGCCCTAGCGCGCCCACGCCACCAACCAAAATGTCGCGCCCGACCAATGGATCGCGAATCCGTCCGGCAAGGAGGCGGCTCCAGGAAATAAGGGCGTGAGGCCAACGGCGGCGGACGTAAGGTTCGAGGGCGATGTACCAGAGCCACATGACGGCGACCGCGACGAGAGCCTGCCCGATGAGGATACGAAGTCGGTTGAATTCCTCCCAGATATCCGCGACGTAGTTAATGACGAGAATCCAACTGGCGATCAAGAGGAGCAGGCAGACCATCGCTAACCGATTCGCGCCGGCCCGGTCCGAGCGGCGAAGCTTCAGGTTGTGACGGGCTACGAGGACCCCGGCAAACACCAAGATGACGAGGATGCTGAGAACGGTGACATCGGCAGCCTTTTGACCGAGTGAAGTAGGCCACTCCTCCATCCGCCACGGCTTGGTCCAAGGTGCGACAATCTGAAAATAGGTCGGGGTTCCACGATAGGCTCCGGCCTCGATGCGAATGGGCACGTCGGGTTGGTCGGGGAATCGACCCTCCCATGCGGCCCGTTCGTCGCAGTAGTTTCCCGGCGACCAGCGCGGCTCCGTCGGGGAAAAGAGGTTCAAATCAATCTGGGCCTCCGAGAACATCACCGACCAGTCGGTGGGCTTACGCGGCGCGATGTCCGTTGTTTCGCTTTCGTGCTGCGGTGGCTCGACCGCCAGGCCGACCAACCGTCCGAGGGGGTCCAAGGTTACGGTGGCCATTTGCGAAACTTGGAGCGGCGGGTCATTGGGGCTGATTCGGTCGGACGATTTCGCTGGGACCAGCGGGCGGGGACTGGTCCGGTACCAGAATCCCACGGGCGAAGGTCGGGTTGAGGCCAGTCGGTCCCAGCGAGCCACGGATTTGTCTGTTTCTTCAACGTGTCGGAAGAACTCTCTTTGGGTGTAAAAGCCGTGAGCGGTATCGACGACCGGATCGGTGTGTCCGAGTTTCTTGAGGATTTCACCGGCTCGATCGGCGAGGGCTGCGGGTGGTTTGGGCAGTGGAATCAATCGGGCAACCGATGCCGACCGAAAGAAAGGTACAATTGCGAACATCCCGCCCAGGATGACGACGAGGCACGCGATCGCGATGGCGGGTCGCATTCCGCCGACTTCGCCGGCGTTGGCAACCATTTCGGGCGAGGGCGTTTCACCAGCGGCCAGGGCCGCGGCGAGCGGGTCCGCGCCGGGAAGTGCTGCGGCCACGGCGAGCGCCGAGGAAGGGCGCGACGCAGGATCGGGTTCAAGACAGCGGAGGATTACGCGCTCGACCGCCGGATCCACATCATCGGCAAGCGACGACAAACTGGTTGGTGAGGACGTGCGAGAACGCAGAGCTCGATCCCTATCGGCACCCTCGAAAATCCGCTTTCCGGTGAAGAGTTCTCCGAGCACCAGGCCAAGCGAATAGATGTCGCTCTTGGTGGAGACACTTCGGCCGGCGAGTTGCTCGGGGGCCATATAGGCCGGGGTGCCGGCGTGAACTTCCTTCCCGGCGAATTCCTCGACGAAGCCGGCGAGTCCGAAGTCAGTGATGCGCACGCGACCCTCCCCGTCAATCATGATGTTGTGGGGTTTGAGGTCGCGGTGCAGGACGCCTTTGTCGTGGGCGGCGGCCAATCCGGCGCAGAGCTGTCGGGCAATTTGTAGAGACTTTTCCTTGGATGGTCGACCCATGCGCCGTAGCACGGCGGCCAAATCTTCGCCGTCTACGTATTCCATTGAAATGAAATGCTGTCCACCGACTTCCGCTATGTCGTAGACGCGGCACACATTGGGGTGGGAGACCTGGCGAGCAACGCGGACTTCGTGGAGGAATCGTTCGAGTTTGCGATCGTCCTTGTCAATGGTTGCGGGAAGAAATTTGAGTGCCACGGGTTGTCGCAGCTTGAGGTCGTCTGCCCGGTAGACCTCGCCCATGCCACCCTTGCCGAGCAGGCCCACGACTCTGTAGCGGCCGGCGAGCATCGTGCCTGGGGTAAAGCGGGCATTGTCGAGGGAATCGGACGACGACGAACCCGGCCTGGAATGGTAGCTTGTTGCAGCGGGCTTGAGAGGAGAGCTCATCGTCGGAATGGCTCCGAGGCTGGCGATTGGGCCGGCGCAATAGGGACAGACGCGGCTGTCCGCAGGGATTTCACGCGAGCAGGAAGAGCAATGACTCAAGTCGAGACGCCTCATTCAATCTTTTGTTCAAGGACGATCACTGTCCAACCCGAGGTTGTTCCGAGAACAATCATTTCATTGTTTCTTGATCGTAAACTTGAGACTTGTTGCGCATCAATCATGCGCTCAAGCGGCATTGTATTTGCGAAGCAATTGCCACGATCAACGGTAATTTAGCGGGGCGTCATGGCGGCTGCAATTGGGCCTGAAGGACAATGGCTGCAGGGTTTGCGGACGATTATCGGTCAAGTGATCTTACGCACGCGCCAAGTCCGATTCGAATCAATTTGCTGCCATTCGTCGGTCGAAAGGTATTGTGCAGGGCCGTACAAAGTGATTGGATTGGGAACTTCGACTCCTCGGTGCGAATGGGCACGGATTCGGCAGGCTCTTGATCACATGCCCGCCAGCGGAATTAGCAGCCACGGCGCACCTCAATTGAGGGCGATAATTGCCGGAACCTAAACCAGCGGAATTCGTGGGTCGATATTTCATGAATCTGTGTCGGTCAACAGTCTGATCGCGTACATCCATTCACTTGACGAGGTTCAAATGGACGAAAATCGCCGATCACAACGAGAGCCAATCCCCGGCGTCAGCGCATTGATTTTCCGACCCGAGGGCCCTGTGCTCGAAGGCGTGGTGCAGAACGTATCCGAGGGCGGGATCAAGGTCTCCAGCAACCCCGCCGGCCTGAAAATCGGTGACGCAGTTGAAATCGCCGTTGTGATTCAAGGCGAAAAAGTTCGATACGCGTGCGAGGTCAAGCACGTCCAACCATCGGCGCGTTCGTTTGGAGTTCAGTTCAATTCCGCTCCCAAGAAAGAAAGCGAATGCAGAATCAAGCGTTGCATGCAATGCCGCCGTGATTTTGCATTCGACTGCAGGTATTGCAGCCAATGCGGGCAGAAGCTGGTCACGCACTGAAGCGCCCGCTTTTCTTCGGACAATTTGCGCCTCTCTCGGATGCGTGTAGCATCGGTGCGACGGACAGCGCATCAACCGAGTCGCGCACGTTGTTTTCACACGCCCGTCGGTCGCCATGTTTGTCTTGAACACAGGAAACAAGCCGGAAACCGTCAGGAATCAACAAAGGGAAATTCCTGCATGATGCATTCCAGGGCACAGTAACGGCGTTTGCTTCCGGCCGCATGGTGACACGCACGGAAGCAAGCCCATCGACATTGTCCGCATGATCGATGGCATTTCCTGCGGAGATTTCACAGAAAGGAGCACTAGCGGCGTCCGGGTTCGAACCGGAGACCTTGGGGTTATGAATCCCACGCTCTAACCAACTGAGCTACGCCGCCATGGTTTGCCGAATCGGGTGCCTGGAATCATTGCCAAAGGAAAGCGGTCAGTTATCGAAACAACCCAAAGGGTTGTATGCACCGTCGCCACCGATTCGCAACGACCAATTCTCGCGAAACTGGCTCCGGGCCAGTCTTTCAAAACGAAATATAGCCGTGAAAGAAAGAGGCTTCAAGCATTGACCCCGGCTCGCCGTTCCTGATCGTCCCAATTGGGGCGATATCGCTTGCAGCAAGGAAATGCGGAATTCCGGTGTTTCCTTACAATGGCGAGGCGGTCTGGAATTTTCAAAAAGTGCCAATAGTTTGGCATCGGCGCTGTATTGCCGGCGAGACGAATCGAGATGGCGGCGGATTTCAGGCCCTTCCCTCATGCGTCGCGAGGAGATTCTCATTGAATGTCGGAATATTGCACAAGGCGTTTCGCGAAACGATCGGTGTCACGATTGCCCTTGCCCTTGGACTCTGCGTGATGGAAGTGTTGTTTGTGTACGCATTGTCCACGTTTTTTGAGGAAATGACCGGGCCACTTCTGCAGATGCCGTTTGTACGACGGTTGGTGGCGGCATTTCTGGGCGTGGATGCCGGTCAGGAAATCGGGCCCATGCTGCTCGTGTCGCTGGCATGGGTTCACCCGGTCATTTTGAGCCTGCTATTGGCGCATGCGCTCATCGTTTGCACGCGCGTACCTTCAGGAGAAATCGACCGGGGAACCATTGACCTCATCTTGAGCGTGCCCGCGACACGAACGAACTTGTACGTTATGGAGACGATGGTGTGGCTTTTCACGGGATTGACGGTGGTGACCGCCGCATTGATCGGCAATCTGGCCGCTTCTGCCGCTCTTCGCGCATCCTCGATGGGACCGATTGCCCATCGCGCGCTGGTGGCGCTAAATCTTTATGCTCTCTATGTGTCGGCCGGCGGGATCGCGTGGTTTGCATCATCGATATGTGATCGTCGCGGCCGGGCCATTGCAATCGCATTCACCGTGCTCATTGCGTCGTTGTTCATTCACATTCTGTCCGCGTTCAACGCGACGATGAAATCCATCGCGTTCTTGAGCGTCTTTGAATATCACCGACCGATTCACATCTTGCAGAGCAGTGCATCGGGCGTACGTGACATGCTGATTCTGCTGGCGATTGGCTTCTTGTTTTGGCTGGCCGGCTTGGCTGTTTTCACACGTCGTGACATCCCGGCGTTGTGAGTTTTCCGTTACTCGAAACGCGTCGGATACGAGTGTCGCACTCCAGACACTTCGCTGCGATGGTCGATAATCAAGTCATGCGCGTGCTGGTGACGGGACATAAGGGCTACATTGGATCGGTATTGACGCCGGTGCTGCGTGCGACGCGGTTCGAGGTCGCCGGTCTGGACTGTGATTTGTACGCCGGTTGTGATTTTGGCCGGGTGCGAGAAGAACCGGATGCCTTTGATTGCGACATTTGCCGCATCGAGAGTTCTGATCTTGTTCCGTTTGATGCGGTCATTCATCTAGCCGGAATTCCAGAACTTGGGATCATGGAGAGCCTGGCAGATGCCGTTTCGGGTATTGCCGCCACACTGGTTCATGACGTGAACGTCGCGGGGACGTTACGGCTGGCCGAATGTTGTCGGCAGGCCGGCGTTGCCCGGTTCATCTTCGCGTCTTCATGTGCCATCTATGGCTCGCGTGGGGATGAATGGCTGCACGAGGAAAGCGATGCCCGACCGCTCACAGCTTACGCTGCTTCCAAGCTCCTTGGAGAGCGATCGCTTTTGAAGCTGTTCCGGTTGAATTTCAATCCCATATCGTTACGGCTGGGCACGGTTTATGGCGGATCGCCGCGGATGCGTCTGGACACGGTGGTGAATGATTTCACGGCGGCGGCGATGACCACGGGTCGAATCGCGATGGCGACTGATGGACGGGCGTGGCGGCCACTCCTTCATGTGCACGACGTGGCCCGGGCCATCCTTGCGGTCTTGCAGACGCCCACCGATCAAATCGCTCAGCGGGTCTTCAATCTCGCGCGTGCGGAAGAGAATTTTCGAATCATCGATGTGGCGGATTTGGTGCAAGAACATATTTTCGGATCGAGTCGGATCGCCGCGACAGGCATGCGTGACGTGATGAGCTACCGTGTGGACGGTTCGCGGTTCGCGCAGGCTTTTCCATCGTTTCGGTGGCGATATGGTCTTGCCGATGGAATCAAGCAACTCCGGGCCGCGTACGCGAATGCCGGGCTGACGCAAGGTGATTGGCGCTGCGATCGATTTCGCAGGGCGATGCGTCTCTCCGCAGAAATCGAAAGCGGTGAACTGGAGCGAAGACTTCAGCCGTGCGAACCGGCTGCTGCGTGATTGTCATTCCGCCGTGGTTGCGGGAGCCATGCCGTGTTCGACGGAGCCAGGCGTGATCGAAGCTGCTGGCAACCCGCCACTCCATAGTACTTCGCGGCCTGGCAGATTCCGTTGCCATCAAATTCCAGCATCAACATTCGTTTTCGAATGTGCGTCCAGTTGGTGGCGTCATAGACGCGGAGGCGCTTGTCTTGGCCTTCAGGAGCGAATACGAAGATCGGCGGCTTGAGTTTCGCGGCTCTTTCGGCCGTCGCCGGGTCTTCTCCGATTACCTTGGGTTTGATTCTTGAGAGCTTGTACGAATCCTCAAAGCCGTCATGCCATTCGATCCAATCCTGCACGTCGAGCACGCGATCCAATCTGGAAATTTGCACCAGACTGAAAGATTGCTTGCCGAACATCCGGAACGAATTGAAGGCGATGTATTTTTCGCCGGTGCTGAGGTCGACAAATTTGTCGGTTGCGGGGCCTAACTCGCCTTCAGCCTCTTTCCAAGGCCTGCCCAGGAGCCGACCTTGTTTTCCAAGCGCCTGCGATTCGGTGATGGAATCACCGACCAGTGCAATCGGGAGGCCCAGGGTGGAGGTTCTGCAGGCGGGACACAGAGACAATGCAGCGCCGGATAGCACGAAGGCATAACGCGCGTAGTTGAAGCGGGTTCTAATTGAGAGGGTCGGCTGTGATTTCATCTTGAATTTGTCCCTGCGCCTGCAAACGATGCGGCCACTTTGTGTCATCGACGCAAGTGATCAAGGGTCTGGAAAAAAAACGGCCCGGTGGGGTAGACCGGGCCTTAGGGAACCGTCCAATGGGGGATTGGACGGCGAGTCAGCAAATTGATGAATTCCCTCTGAGCGCAACCTCCGTCAAGTGGAACGGAAAGCGCCTGGTTATCGTACCATCGAAATCGGAATAAGCAAAGACAATTTTTCGCAATTTTCTGGAGGGCTTTTGTGATTACCAACGGTTATTCACCCAGGAATGCCGAATTGACGCGGCCCCATCGCTCCCTATACTCCCCCCTGATCGCGATCGGTTGTTGGATGACGCGCGGAATCATCCAGCCTTCCGCGACTGACCACCAAACGGATGGTTGACGTCAAAATGCGTTGCGCCGCTGGAATAGGCCTACTTTCCGCCATTCTAGCCGGTTCCTTTACCTCGCTTGGACAACCTGCCCCACCTATCGCCGATACTGTCGAGGTTCCTCTACTACCCAGTGGGGTTACCGAGTATCCGGTATCAATGAATGGACCATTGGTCTACCGTTTCATGTCCCAGGATGGCCTGAATGTCCTGCATTTCACCGGTGATTTCTTGTTGACCTTGGAAGGAGAGGGAAAACAGGAGATTCGGTCAAAAGAGGCCGTGGTTTGGCTGAGTGAAGGCAAGGACGGAAATCGCGCGTTCAAATTTCTCCAGATATTTCTGTTCCGCGACGCCGAAATTACCCAGCTTGGAGGCACTTATACGACCGCCCCATCGCTTTTTGTGTCGCTCAGCACTTTCGGGGATGTGCGTGTGGATACGGACGATGTGGCCATGCAGTCGACGGCAGATTCTGACGTCTATAAGCGCGGCAATCTGATCCGTAATGCGATCGTGGAAAGCGGTGCGGGGGAACCTGATCCATCGATTTCGCTTGGGGTGCTTGATCCGAACGGGATTGCCGCGGCAAAACCCGGTCGTCCCGAAAAACCTGTAATCCACTTCGAGTCCAAGGGTGAATTGAAGCTGTTGGAGGCGGAAGGTGGCCGCAAGGTGATGGTGGTTGTGGGCGGCGTCTACCTTTCTCGCGGCTCGCCAGGGGTTACGGAATATTTCGAAATTCAGGCCGATTCCGCGGTTGTTTATTTGTCGCCGGGCGCGACTCCGCCGTCTGCGAGCGAAAAGAATGAAGGCGCGAAAAGCGATAACCGGAAAAAAGAACTCAATGCACAAGGTGGCGCCTCGGCTGAAACTGAGTCAGGAAAAACGTCTGCAAGGCAAAAGCCACGAACCGCAAGGCATCGTGCTGACAAGCAAGTGATGGCGTCGTCCATCGGCGACGTGGACGTGGAGGCCGCCTATTTGGAGGGCGACGTTCGGCTTTCGCAGGGAATGAACATAATCCGGGCGGAGCGCGTGTATTACGACTTTCATCACGAGCGGGCGGTCATTCTTGATGCAGTCGCAAGGTCTTCGCTCGCTCAGAGAAACGTTTCGCTCTATGTTCGAGCGGACGAAATCCGGCAGCTTTCCGCGAATGAAATCACCGCCAACAATGCGATCATCACCACAAGTGAGTTTCACACTCCGCACTATCACATCGGCGCGAGCCAGGTGGATTTGATCAACCGAACCCAGCCCGATCCTGGCGGCCAGCATACCGGGATGCAGGCCGGAACTTACAAGATTCACGATGCGACGTTTAACGTCCTGGGGCACCCCATTCTCTGGTGGCCTTACCTTCAAGGAGACGTATCCAGCAGCGAGACGGCGATTCGAAGCACTCGCTTTGGCTATAGCTCGAAATTTGGGACGGAATTCGAGACCAAATGGCATTTCTTCAACCTTCTGGGAATTGAGACGCCGAAGGGATTCGATTCCACGCTCACGACGGAGTACTTCACCAAGCGAGGTCCTGCGGTGGGATTGAACGCCGAGTGGGAACAGGATCGCTATTTCGGGTTGATGAAAAGTTACGCGATCGTTGATCATGGCGAGGACAAGCTGGGCCACGAGCGGGATGAACCGACGCCGCAGGGATTTCGAGATCGATTTCTGTTCCGTCACCGTCAATACCTGGAGGACGACTGGCAGGTTTCGCTGGAGCTGTCGTATATTTCCGACAAAAACTTCCTCGAAGAATACTTCCCCAAGGAGTATGAAAACGAAAAGGAACAAGAGACCATTCTTTATTTGAAGAAACAGCGAGACAATTGGGCATTTACCGTGGCGCTTCAGTCAAGGCTGATGGACTTCCTGACGCAGACGGAACGCTATCCGGATTTCAATCTGGAAATCATCGGCGAGCCGATTGGCGATGCCGGCACGTGGTACAGCGAAAACCGCCTCGGCGTGGTGCGTTATCGCGCGGCTGAGCAAGACTTCAGAGATTTCCTGCACAATGGTTCAACTCCCAGCTCCGGTGGCACATTCCGCACGGATACGAGACAGGAAGCGACGTTTCCTCTCGACATTGGCACGGTCCGCGCGGTGCCGTTTGTGGCCGGGCGGGGGACATCCTGGTCGGAGACCATCGACAAGGGCGGTGAATACCGAGGCTTTGCCGAAACCGGCATCCGCGCCAGCAGCTATTTTTGGAAGCTTTATCCGGAAACTCGATCGCGTTTGCTGGATATAGACGGAATCAGGCACGTGATCAAGCCAGAGCTGACTGTCTGGACCAGTGCCGCCAACGTTGATCGTGAAGATCTGTTCCAATTTGATGACACGGTTGAAGGTGCCCAGGATCTCAGTGGAGCCACCGTCGCGGTTCGGCAGCGATGGCAGACGAAGCGGGGTCGGGATGACTATCGACGCATTGTGGACGTCTTCACGAATACGCTCTCGGCGGGCGGATTCAGCAACGCCGATGGAAACGATGCGACGAACGGCTATGCCTCATTCTGGCGTCCCGAAAACAGCATCTCGCGTAACTTCGTCAATTCCGCTTCCACATGGCGGATCAACGATCGAACTTCACTGATGAATGAGATCAATTATGACATCAGTGACCAGCGCGTTGATGTTCTCAATCTCTCGCTCGCGGTCGAGCGCTCGCCACGATTCAATTATGTGATCGCCTATCGCTTCATTGATAAGGCCGATTCCAATCTGCTCGGCTTCGACATGAATTACAAGATGACGGACCGTTACACGACTGCATTTCGAGAGCTCTTTGATCTGGAACGCGGCCAGACGCTGGAAGCGAGTCTTGCTTTCGTTCGTCGGTTCCCGCGCTGGTATGGAGCACTTTCATTGGATCTGGACAATTCGAAAGATGATTTCGGAGTGAGCCTGAGCTTCTGGCCTGAAGGGCTGCCGCACACGGGAATGGCCTCGCGTCGCTTCACCGGTGTGAGCGGACTCACGCAGCTCGGCAACGAGTAGCACCGCCGGCTTCTGCCGCTGCTTTCTATCGTCGTTTCGCAACGGCCTTGGAGGGTTTGCCGCCGGCAGATTTTTTCTTGGAAGACTTTGCGGTTTTTACGACTGATTTT
Organism: Planctomycetota bacterium; assembly: GCA_016200265.1. Lineage (GTDB taxonomy): Bacteria > Planctomycetota > Phycisphaerae > UBA1845 > UBA1845 > JACQFE01. The sequence continues at coordinate 87,363 of JACQFE010000033.1, forward strand.
TCGGCGGCCTTGCTTGATTTGCGAATTGAACTCTTGGACGCCGTAATTCTTACGGTTCGATCCTTGTTGGCCGACTTTTCATCGCGACGTGCCGGCTTCGAAGTCTTTCCATGTCGAGTCGCCTTCGAGGATTTTTCAGCAGGCTCATTTTTTGCGGGCTTGGATTTCTTGGCTTCCTTTTGCACGGGCTGCTCGATTTTCTCGTGAATATCCGTAACACGAAGACCGGTGTAGTATCCTTCCTTGGAAAGCCTTTCGAGTTGAGCGTCGGCATCTTCGCGCTCGACGCTTTTGAAAAGCGTCAGGACGTAGCGATCGGCAGTTCCGACAATCTTCCACTTGAATGGGATCGGTTCCTTGGGGCCAATGCTGCGTTTCGCGGCGGCCGGACCGCCGTCAGGTTCCATAGGCAAATCCCCGACAACCGGAATGACCTCCAGAACATCATCTGGAATTGGAACTTCACCCAGTTCTTCGACAACGGGCTTTTCTTTTTTGGACACTGTTTTCAAAGTCCTTCGCGGAGGTGTCGCGCTTTGCCTCCAATGTTCGGATGCATCCAGACAACCTGTCTGAATGTAATGGTTCATCCTGCTTCCGCCAAGTCCCGGTCAGTCAATTGGTTGGCGGAGGGCACCTTGGAGCGCCTGGAAGTAGCGCGAGAAAATGGAAGTTCGAAGATAGAAAGGGCCTTTTCTCGCTTCACTCTTCAGTTTTAAGTCAGTACGATCCTTTTTCATATCCAATATTTTCGCAATTCGCTTGTCCCCGTATAATCCCTCGCATTCAGGCGACCGCCTCTACGTCGCGCTCGTAGCTCAATTGGATAGAGTACCTGGCTTCGAACCAGGGGGTTGCAGGTTCGAGTCCTGCCGAGCGCATCCAACTGGTTCTGAGGAACCTTGTTCCGCCCAGTGACCGATAAATATCACCGGCCTCCTGAAGCATCTATTGGTGGTCGAGCGTCAAGCCGGGGCCTATGATCCGATGGGCCGCCCAACCGTAGCGCGCGGCCAAACAATCCCATGGGATCGCCGGCGATATGTATCAAGCGCGCCGGATCCAAAGGTCAGGCTGATGGGGCTTTCTATCACTTTTGTCAGTGGTGCCCGGCGCTCGGGCAAGAGCGCGGTGATCCAGATGATGGTTGATCATCTCTGGACAAAGCCGCCGCATTACTTGCGTCTGGTGAAGGCCGGTTCGGACAAGAAAGTGAATCGCTGCGCCGCGAAGGCATCTCGTGATTGCCGGGTTGCGTCGGCGCGCTGGATCGAATTCAGCGAAGATCGGATTTTTGAAATTCTCCCTGAGGCGCTCGAATCAATTCACAAACAGGATCGGTACGGGTCGGTAGTCGTGGAAGCGGACGCGGAGCCTTCCTTGCGACACGCATACCCCTACGACAACCGGGTCTTTGTCATGCCCTTGCCGGGTTCCATCGAGGAGGTGTTCCGAAACCCGGACCGAGCGATGACGGAACTGCGAAAAGTGCTCGATGACACCTCGGCGTTCGCATCCGAGGTTTTTGGTTTATTCCGGCATACGGAAGACGTTGATGAATGCCACGAGGATCGTCTTCCCCTTTCAGAACCGTATTTGCGGAGTTTTCTTCATTCACCTTTGGGCGATGAGTTGGTAACCCGGATTCAGTTGCAGCCGGCGTATCACGGATTGGTTGAAAGCGATGTCGTGGTAATCAATACGAGCATGGGGGAACGAAGCCTTCAAACCGAAGAGTGCATCCGAAGGGTGGGGCAGATCCTAGGGCGATTTCGACATTCGCCATGCCGCAAGGAGTCGCTGTTTCGCTGCGATCCATCAAACGGGGATGATCCGGTGTGCCAACAGTTACGTGTCGCGTTGGCTCCATTCTGCCAAGGCGGGCATTGATCGGATAAAATGGATGACCCCGCTGACGGCAGTTGATGCATCGTGTTTGGTTCTCAGGGGCAAGAGGGATTAGGCAAGAAGATGGTAACACAAAGTTTCCGAAATCAATTGATGTTGATGGCAGCACTGGTAGCGGTGCCGACATTTGGTGCTTTGCCGGGCAAAGTCAAGGATGGAACCCGCGCCGAGCGTCTGGTGACCGGTGATACGACCCGAATCGCAAACGTCGTCGCCGCAACAGGGACGATGAAGCTTTATTTTACACCGGTTCCGCCGCTTCCCGGAACGGATCCAAGCCTCGCCTATCCCGCAGGATTTTCGATTGCGAACCAAGTTCTCACCGTTTCGGCAGGTGGATTCACGTCGGCCTGGAATGTGCAGATGAGTGATTGGGATCCGGATCGGGATGGAAATCCTTTGGTGCGGTCGTTTCAAGCAAAGGTTGACGCCAGCGGATTCATGGGGGCCAATGCATCCCCGCCGAATCCCGGTTGCGATCTTGCTTACCCTGCAGAAACGTTTGCCTGTCCGAGCCAATGTTTCGGCGGAACACACGCGGGCCAGACTTGCAGCAATTCATTACTGGATTGCAACAACACGCCGTGCACCTTCAAACATTGTTCCGGCGGCACCAGTAACGGGAATTTGTGTGTGAGTTCGGCCCAATGCCCCGGTGGCACCTGTTCTGATCCCTGCCCCGCTCTGCTGGGCGAATCAGGTGCGAGGTGTGGCGGATCATTTGCAGGTGTTTGCGATTGGGGGTGGCAGAATACGGCTCGCCCGGATTGGATCATGGCCGCAAATTCGCCGAGCGATCAGATTCCGGCCGCAGCGATCAGTAGCCCGACCGGTCCAAACTTCGCGGGAACAACTAGTCCGGGCGTCGAGATTTTTGATCCTGGAGTGCGAGCATACATCGGCACGCTCTTGCTTCCGGTGCCGGCGTGTGCGCGAGGTACGTACACGATTGGGTTCATCGCAGATGAAACTTTTGCTCAGGATGAGGCGCAACCGGCGAACAACATACCCGTGGGTGAGTTTGTGGCCGGACAATTGGTGATTCCAGTCAGCATTGGAATCACGGCTTCGGTTCCGCCCGTGTGCACCATCGATGCGCGTTTTCCGAACGATCCCAACAACGTCTCGACTCGGTTTGGGTTTAACTCGATTGTGCTTACGTTCTCCAGTGATCCAGGGGCGCTCGCGGCCGCGAATTTCCAGATTACTGCAGTTCCGTCCGGCCCGGGTGTGCCGGTGATTTCCAACGTTCAGAAGAACGGGAATCAGGCCACAATCACGTTTGATCGCGTGATTCCCTCCACGCGCTGGACGTGCGTGAAGCATTTGCAGGGCGAACAGGACACCGCATGCATCGGGGCTTTGGGCGCAGACACGGATGCGAGCAGACTCAGCGATACGCCCGACGCGCTGGCGTTGATCGACGCTCTCGACGGCAATCCTGTGCTGCAGATCTGGCAAACGGACCTCGATCGAAGTGGGGTGTTCACTCCGATCGACATTCTTGCATCGATTGATCTCTTGAATGGCGCGGGAGCACTGAGCACATTCAGGGGTTTGACTTTGCAAGCTTGCCCGACGGTGGGAATTCCCTGATTCGAGGCATCCGGCGGCTTTGGGGCTCCGTCGATCGGTCGCGTGCCGAGTCAATCGACAGGTCGGGGCGAATGCCTCAAGATCATAGTCATGGACGGTTGGCAACGCGCCGCGGAGTATCATCAACAGACCAAGCATTATATTCATCATTTCGCGAGATCGCTCGGGTATTTGGATTGGGTCAATCAACCCAATCCATTTCGCCGATTTGAGGGCGCGCCGACGTTACCGCTTCTCATTGCAACGCAAGACTCAGGTCCGACTTACGATTCGATTTTTCAAGCCGATGAAACTGAAACACAGCAAGTCAACGTCCATTCGTTATCCGCGTTTTTCCAATTCTCGATGGCGATTGCGGCCTGGAAGGAATATCGCGGATCGCGGTGGGCGCTGCGAGTGAATCCATCGAGTGGCAATTTGCATCCGACGGAAGCCTATTTGATTGCGGGACCTGTGACTGGATTCAGTGAGACTCCTGGAGTGTTTCATTACGCGCCCGCGGATCACTTGCTTGAACGACGAGCGGAAATTGCCAGCGCCGTGTGGCGCGACACAATCAGTGCCTTTCCTGAAAGTTCTTTTCTCGTCGGGCTCACTTCGATTGTATGGCGCGAAGTGTGGAAATACGGAGAGCGGGGATTTCGGTATTGTCAGCACGACGTCGGTCATGCCTTTGCGGCAATTGCGTTGTCAGCGGCGCACCTGGGATGGCAAGTGAGATGGCTGGATGGACTCGGCGATGATGACCTCCGTCGCTTGCTTGGACTCAATCGTGAATCCGACTTTGCCGACGCGGAGTCCGAACATCCGGACCTTCTCGCGGTCGTGATCCCTCAACGCGATATCGCACCAATCGTCCCTCGCATTCCATCAACGAGCGTTATTGATCAAATTGCCGGCGCTTCCTGGTTGGGCAAAGCAAACCGGTTGAGTCATGAACATGTGGATTGGGAATGGGTGAAGATCGCGTTGGAGGCGTGCGTAAAACCTCGAAACGTTCCGCAGTCCGTGTCTGCGGGAACTAGCGACAATCATTCGCTGCCAGACCGTGATGGCGAAGCGCCGGTATCAACACGCAGAATTTCCGCCCGGCGCATATTCGTTCAGCGACGAAGCGGAGTGGCCTTCGATGGAACGACGAGCATCAGCGCATCGCAGTTTTACGGAATGTTGACACGAGTCGTGCCCGGCTCTGGTCGCGTGCCTTGGAACGTAATGCAATCCAACTCGAATCCCAATGGTTACACAGAGTCGTACGTTCACCTGTTGCTTTTCGTGCACCGCGTCGAAGGTTTGGAGCCGGGCCTGTATTTCCTAATTCGCGGTCGCAAGAATGAAAATGCCTTCGAATCCATTCGTAGTCAGATACGAGACGACTTTCTTTGGCAACGACCGATGAATTGTCCGGATGAATTGTCATTATTCGCACTCCAATACGGCGACGCGCGGAAGCTTGCGGCCCAAGTGAGTTGCGGCCAGGAGATCGCCGGCGATGGATGCTTTGCCGTGTCCATGATTGCGGAATTCGAGGGGCCACTTCAGCGACACGGTGCCTGGTTCTATCGAAGGCTGCACTGGGAAACAGGGATGATCGGCCAGGTGTTGTATTTGGAGGCCGAGGCTACCGGGGTTCGCGCGACCGGTATCGGCTGCTACTTCGACGATCCGGTGCATGATCTGCTTGGATTGAAGGGGATGGCGTATCAGGCGTTGTACCATTTCACGATCGGCGGCGCGGTGGAGGATGAACGGCTTACTACGCTGCCTCCGTATGGCGAAGAGATCGCCAGTCGCCGTGCTTCACTGGATGAAAGCTAGGGAGACGTGGTCAAGGTTCGCAAGAATTCCTGATATTGTGAATCCATGGCGTCCACGCTTGCGTGGAAATACTGCTCGAAAGCGGCGACCGCGGGCGACGTGGTTGACGCTTCGCCTTCACTCAGTCGGGTTGCGCTTTCGCGAACGTGGTAGGCATCGGTGGACAAATCGGTCAGCAATGTCTGGAAGTCGGCACGATAGCGGCCGCCAAGTCCCTCGCGCAAGAACGCGACGAGAGCCCACACTTGCCCGTAATAACTTTTTGTAAGCGAGGAGTCGTTTTGCAGGAGTACGTCGCCGGCGTTGATGCTCAGCACCTCGCGCAGAGTCAACATTCGTTTGTTGTAAATCGCCAGTCGCAGGCCGTTGACCCGAAGCGTGCTTCGCTCCGGAAAGACGAGCCCGTTGTTTGTTCGCGCCTCGCCGCTTTCGAAATAGCAGGCCAGTCCTTCATTGAGCCAGGCCGGCGGCTCGCTTGCGAGACACGAGGCGACATACTGATGCCAGCCTTCATGAAGCAGCGCCGCGAGCGTCGTGTTCCGTCCGAAGTAATAGATGACGGCCGTATCGCCTTCGCTGAACCCGCCGACGTGAATGCGGGCATAGGTTTCATATCGAACCGGATAATGCGCGCGGGCATAGATGTTCCACTCGGTCCGCGTGTGAAAAAGGAAGACCGGCATGGGCCGAGATGGAGCGTGCGCCGGCGGAGCCAAATTTGCATAAGCCAAATAGGCCGACTCCATCAACGGCGGAACATTTCGTTCGAATTCCGAATCCAAAATTGTGCTGAAGAAATCGAAGTGTTCGGTGGTGATCCGTCGTCCGGCAAGGCCGTCCTCAGACCAGGATTCGGTTCGAAACTCCTGATTGACCGGATGTGTATGATTCGTGCGGCATCCATAGGCGGGCATGGAAATCACGATGAGAAAAGGCACCCTTCGCGCTATTGCTCCAATTCGTGAATTCAGAATGCGTCGCAGGCTCATTGGGACCGTCCTATTTCACAAGGCATTGCCAGACTAGAGTCGCTATCGAATGCGGTCAACCGCAAGCGGGCTGTCACGTCTGGTTCGAACTCGGTAATATCGACGCATCGTATTGGCATTGTGCAGGAAACTGCGGAAAGGACATATCGAAGATGCCCAAGCCGGAACGCTACGTGGAGAAAGTGATCATCATTGGTTCCGGTCCGGCAGGCTGGACGGCCGCCATTTACGCTGCCCGCGCGAATCTCGAACCGCTCGTTCTGGCCGGAAGACCCAAAACGATACCTACGACGCTGCTTCCCGGCGGGCAGCTCATGCTCACCACGGAAGTCGAGAATTATCCGGGATTTCCGCACGGCGTCATGGGTCCGGACCTAATGAGTGCGTTCGAGCAACAGGCCGTTCGATTTCACACGCGCATCGTGACCGACAACGGATTCACGCCGAATGTGGCGGATGCGAATGACGGTCACAGCTACGCGTATCACGATTGCAAGAGCGTGGATTTTTCGAAGCGACCGTTTGTGGTTGTCGGGGAAGATGATGTTGAATATCTCGCGCACTCGGTGATTGTTGCGACCGGCGCGACGGCGAATTGGATGGGTCTGCCCAACGAGCAGCGGCTCGCTCAAACCGGCGGCGGCGTTAGTGCGTGTGCCGTGTGCGATGGGGCGCTGCCGATTTTTCGCGGCAAGGTGCTCGGCGTGGTCGGCGGCGGTGATTCTGCCGTCGAAGAGGCCTCCTATCTCACCAAGTTCGCATCGAAAGTGTACATGATTCATCGCCGTCATGAGCTTCGCGCTTCGAAGATCATGGTCGAACGGGCCACGAGCAATCCGAAAATCGAATTCGCGTGGAACAAGGTTGTGACGGATGTGCTCGGCGACAAGATGATCAGCGGAGTACGGCTTCAGGATACGCAGACGAAGAAGGAATCGACGCTGGAGCTTGGCGGGCTGTTCATGGCCATCGGTCATACGCCCGCGACGGAGTTTCTGGTTGGTCAGCTCGAACTCGACGCCAAGAAGTATATCAAGCTTGCAGACCCTTATCGCTCGACGACCAGCGTGGAGGGCGTTTTCGCCGCTGGTGACTGCGTGGACAGCGTCTATCGTCAGGCGGTCACGGCGGCGGGCATGGGGTGTAAAGCGGCCATCGACGCGGAAAGGTGGCTAGCGGAACACGTTGGTCACTAACCACATTAGCGTCACCCGCGACACAATAGGTCAGATGAATCTACCGCGCCGGACGATCTCAATTGAGCGTCAAGCCTCCATATCATTGCGACCGGTCGCGATTTCGAATGCCAACCCCAACCGTCGGCATCGTCGACGGCGTACAATGAATAGGGGTCGTCCGTGCTTTGATCGAATGTTCGACCGAGGCGAAAATACGGATACCATGCAGTCGAGTGAAGCATTCAAACGAAAGGAGCCACGTCATGAGACAAGGGAACGGAGTTCAGACGACGAAACGAACGACAACAGAATCCAAGAGGACGACAGGTCTGGGCGATTCGGCGGTTGCGGAAATTGGCGACGCTCTACGACCGCTGCTGGCCGATGTGTTTGCATTGTATTTCAAGACCAAGAGTTTTCACTGGCACATCGCGGGGCGGCATTTTCGAGACTACCATCTTCTCCTCGATGAGCAGGCCGAACAGCTTTTCGCGATGACCGATGAAATTGCGGAACGGGCCCGAAAACTCGGCGGCACCACGCTGCGCTCGATCGGCGAAATCTCCCGCCACCAGCGTCTGCAGGACAACAATGAAGAATCGATTGAGGCCGAGGTCATGCTCGAAGAACTTCGCAACGACAACCTGAAGCTCGCGGGTTTCCTTCGAACCACGCACGAAGTCTGCGCCAAGCATGGAGACGTCGCATCGACAAGCATGATTGAGATGTGGATTGATCAAACCGAGCGACGGGCCTGGTTCCTTCGAGAAATCCTGATGATTGATTCGGAATAGGCGAGTTACGCCCTTTGAAGGTTTGAGATGATACGCAAATGCCCGCGAAAACCAAACTGCCAAGTCGGCGAACGAAGGACCTTGCGGCCGGAAAGCTTGAATCATTGGCGACGGCCGTTGTTGAGCAGGCCCATCGGAAGAAGGATCCCGAAGTTCTGATCCCTGCGCGCATGCTGTCGAATGTCGCGTTTAACGAGAAAACGCGGCACATCGAAATGGGTGATGCGAAGCAGTCGCGAAGCCTGTTTAATTACGGCCAGGCCAAGCGGTTCATGCAGACGCTTCTGGTGGCCAGCAAGTGCAAGGAGCTGATCAGCCGTGGCAAGTCCGCCAGCATTCGCCAGATTTTCTATCTCTCCAAGCACACCATCAAAGGAACGAACGAGAAGACCTTCGACAATCAGGAGGAATCGGACCCGATTATTGAGGATGTCGAGGTTGCCATCGACGCGTTGCGCGAAGAGTTGCACGTTTTCGCGTCGAATCGTGGCAACCTCGTCGGTCCAATCACCATCGTCGATGCCGGCAATACGCTGGACTGCACGATCATGGGTAGTGCGGGGTATGCAGTCCCGAGTATTTGCGAACCGGAACAGATTCAATTCAAAAAGTGTCAGGCCAAATACATTCTGCATGTCGAAAAGGACACGGTTTGGCGGCGCTTTTATGAGGATCGATTTTGGGACAAGCACCAGTGCATCGTCTCCCATGGTGGGGGTCAGCCCGCAAGAGGAATGCGGCGGCTCTTGCAGCGGATGCACCAGGAACTTGATCTTCCGGTGTTCGTCCTTCTCGATAATGATCCCTGGGGGTATTACATTTACTCGGTCATTAAACACGGCTCAATCAATCTCGCCTATGAATCCCGGCGAATGGCCATTCCTGACGCGAAATTCATCGGGGTTTCCAGCTTTGACTATGAGCGCTGCGGCCTATCCGATGATGTGAAAATCGAACTTGACGACGGAGACATCAAGCGATGCAAGCAAATCGCGGCCTATCCCTGGTTTGCGGACAAGCGACCCTGGCAGAAGGAAATCAAGAGACTCCTGGATAATGGTTTCAAGATGGAGGTCGAAGCCATGATTTCCAAGGACCTTGAGTACCTCACCGAGGACTACGTTCCTATGAAACTGAAAGATAAGAAGCAATGGTTGGATTGAAATGTGCGGCGTTGCGGCTTGCTGATGCACGCGAACGGTCGCTAGTGATGAATTTCCCCTAATTGCCCTCGATCGTGTATTTCCAATGTTTGACAGGCATCCCACTTTTCCGATTGAGAATTGCTAGGGTATTTGTTAGGGTAACAACATACGACAGCGATCACATGGCGAGAATCAACGCGATTCCAGACTTGCAGAGTGCCAATCGATACCCTACAGTTCACATCGTTGTCTTTTATTCAAAAGGAGAATAGGAATGCCGGGACAATTCAAATGTCAGAAGTGTGATCGTTCATTTACTATGGCAGCGCATCTGGGACGGCATGTGAATGCCGTCCACGGCGCCGGAAGAAAGGGAAAGTCCAAGAAATCTTCCAGTGCACCGGGTCGTGGCGGACGAAGCGGCGGAAGTATGCACGCAGTGGAAGGTCCGACCAAGATTCTTGCGGATATTTCCGAATATCGCGATGTTCTCATCGATCGCCGTTCGACCATCGATGAGCAGATCCAGAGTCTGGAAAACGCGATGGGAATGATGTCGGGCGGGCTGGCCATTCCGGATGGTCCTTCGCGCAAGGGTCGTGGAAAGGGTGGTCGACCGCGCGGCGTAGCCAAGACGGGCAAGGGTAAGGGAAGTCGTGCGGGGCGAGAAGGCTCGTTGAAGCAATTCATCGTGAAGGTTTTGGGAGGAACTTCAAAGCCACTAACTCCAAGTGAAATCGCCGCAGGTGTCGTCAAGGTCGGCTACAAGACGACCGCGAGCAACCTGACCAAGGCCGTGAGCAATGCTCTTCCGCAAATGAATCAAGTGAAGAAGGCGGGGCGAGGCCTGTATCGAGTTTGAGAACAAGGTTCATTCGCGGCGCCGGCATGTCCACGATTGGTGTGTCGGCGCCGCGACGGTTCGACTTTCGTGCATCGAAGGTTCTTGTTTGGAGCAAGCCCATGCCGAAATCCACTTTTGCCGTGATCCTACTTTCAATCGCCGCTCCAGCGAAGGGTCAAGAAAAAGCAATCATCGCCCTGAGGCCAAACCCACATAAGGAATTCTACATGCCCGAAGAGGAAATGGGCAATGAGATAGGGATTGAGAATGCGAACGCGCGCGACAGTGGTAGTACCAGCGAAGTTCTATTGCAGCTCCGGGACGCTCTTACCACACTCGGCCGCCTTCAGTTGGCGATGCCATTCATGGAAGGTGATAATGTTCTGGATGTGATCCATGCCGATCAATCCGATTTCGAGGTTGATTTCAATGATCTACGTGCAGTTGTTGTTGATTCTGGAGTTGCCGGAGGGGTTCGCACGTTCCAAGTGAGAACATCTGAGAGTGTTAACCTGATTCAGGCGAGTCCTCCCAACCATTCGAGCCTATCGCGAAGCCGGAGAAATTTCATACGGCTCACTTTCGACGGGCCCATTGTTGCCCCGACCGCAGAGCAAATCCAGATTCGTGAGCTCTTGCCCGCTCCTGACTGCGATGGACCGGGGCTATTCGGCCCGAATCTCTCATCTGGTTTCATATTTAGAAACTATCTCAAAATGATAATCGCCAGAGGCGGCGGAACCAGAGCAGGGCACACGCCAGTTTGAGCAGGCCGAGGTAATTGCAGGCCTTCTTGTCATAGCGGATCAAGATGGCGCGGCACTTGCTCAGCCAGGCCAGCGTACGTTCGACGACCCAGCGGCGCGGCTTGTA
>JACQFE010000020.1 GCA_016200265.1 Planctomycetota bacterium
ACGAAGAGGATCCCAGTCAGGGCGGAGCGATGCGGCACCGGCTTTCGACCCGGGTACCGAAACCGGCGGTGTTTTGACGGCGGCAGCAGTGGTTCGATTGCATTCCAAAGATCGTCATCCAATATCGGTTTGGCCATCGGCAGACCTCCATGTCCACCCTTGATCTCGGCTACATGGATCGTTCACCGATACTCTTTTTGTTAGGCGCTCTAAGGATGCAAGCGGTATGGACGCAAGAATGACTGGTAAGAGCGCGTAGGCCCATACTCGGACGATCTGTGCATTTCGAACGTGAACGCGATGCATCGATTGCTGCAAAAGTAACATTGCACCAAAGCAGCTCGCACACCATAAAGCCAGAGTGACAAGCAGATTCGAAGCGTTAGATTCCCTGTAGCCGCTCATGAAACAACTGCACATCCACTCGCCCCAGACTGCCCACGAATACTGCGGGCCCACCGATGAGCCTAGGCCATCGCAGGTTTCTACAACCCCATTGCCCACTCTTACGAGGAAGCCGAATAACGAAATCGAGATCGCGATCTGCGCGACAAGTACCCGCACGATTGGTGGGTCGTGGAGCTTTATCGTACGCCACAATTTCCGTTGATGTAGGCATAGACGGAACGTGCCAATGAACGACGAAATTGGAATTTGGCGCCAATGATATTCAAAATAGGGAAGCCGTTGACGATGATACCAATGAATGACCTCTTCCCAAGTAAACGTCAAGCCGCACTCCGGGCAGCGAGTCTCGGGAAGGCCGAAGAGAAGGTAGCCGCATTTCTCGCAAGTCAGATGTTTAGTCGGAATCTTATCCGACCAATTGAATTCCAAGCCGCACGACTTGCAGCATGGTTTGCCCTGCCCCCTCAGATCCGTCCCACATCGATCACACGCAACGGCAAAGGGCACGGAGTTCCAATCGGGACCATGAGATTCGCGATTGCAGATTGATTCCATATGGGGGCCGACGCCAGGGTTCGGGTGCACTTTGCTTCAAGCAATCCAGGTGCTAACCAGCAAACTGACAGTAACCCAATTGATCGAAGGAACGATTGCGAGGATTTTCTCTGCGAGCACTTATTCTTACCGACACACGCCGCGGCCCTTGCAAATTCCGGAGCAACATTGCACGCCTGAAGTACATCGTGATCCGCTGGCTGCGCATCCGCAATCTGGATCCTCCCCATCAATTAGACCGTCGCAGTCGTTGTCGATCCCGTCATTGCAGGTAGCGCCGGGCTCTTCATGCGCCGGCGGATCACCGCAGTCGATGGCGCAGTTGCAGGGATTCTCCAGCCCTTCGCACACGGAATCGCCACAGCAGGACTCCACGGGCACGGAGCTGCACGCAAAGCCATTCGTGTTACAGCGAGGATCCCGGCAACCGACATTCACACCGCGCTCGGTCGATCCGCAGCAAAAGCGAGTTCTGGATTTTCCAGCTTGAATCCCATTGCAATCCGCCGGACAGCTGACGCAATCCTCGCCAAGGCTTGGCTCGCAGACCCCGTTCCCGCAGCCCGGATGACTGCTGATGCAGTCCTTGGGGCAGTTTGAACAATTTTCGCCAGTCTCACATTTCCCGTTCTCATCGCACACCGGTTGGCATTCTCCGTTCCTGCAAACTTCGTCCGGTCCGCAAGGCTTCGGGTCATGGGTGCATTCCCCACTCGTGTCGCAATTGTCTATGGTGCATGGATCGTCGTCGTCGCAAGACTTCGAGGTATGGATGCACCCGCCCATATCGTCGCAACTGTCAATCGTACATGGATCGCCATCATCGCAATCCTTCGGGACGTGATTGCAAACGCCGGCGATGCAGGAGGCAACCGAACATGCGCCGTCGTCAGCACAGCCGGGCACGGCTGTGCTCGCACTCGCTGAGTAAGTCTCGCAGGTTTGCGGACAGCTGGAGCAGCAGCTTGTGCACAGCTCAACGCTCACGAAAGTAATTTGACTCTCCAGATGGCCGACTTCTTCGGGCTGGATCACGTACAGATTGTCGGCGACGCGAATCAGCCCAACCTGAGGCATTCCCGGCAACGTAAGTCCGGTTTCAGAATCCTGGTAGTTGACATCCCCTGCGGCGACCAGACACGGGAACGCGCAATTCCTTCCGTTCCCGGGGTTGCAGCTGCCTCCGCTGTCTGTACAGATTGCGTTCCCGGACACTTTGACAAGGGGCAGATTCCCGGTCTCCGGGACGCGCTTGCTTTCCTTCACCGTATCAAAGGCCTGCTCGATGCGGATTACATCGCTCAGCTCGTCTGCGTAGTGCAGTGTGCTCGTGCAGGAAAGCGTGTCGCCAACGCATCGTGGTTGACACGCTGCCCCCGCATAACAACCGTGATACAATTCTGGATCGCAATCGATTGCACATCCGGATGGGCAACTTTCCGCCGCCAAGCAAGTTGGCAACGGGAATATGCAAGATTGGCCCCAGGCCCAATTGCCCCCGCAATACACAAACGTCGCGGCAGCAAACACCCCCAGTAAGAGAACTCGCGGCCTCCGGACTCCACTGAATTCAAGTGATTGATTCGACTTCAAAAATGTAATGCTCGGTAGGTTCATCATTGCGCTCTCCAAAAAGCTGACTCAAGACCTAACTCGAATTGTGCTCGGCCGCGGGAATCACGGCCCGCCCAATGAAACGTGCGACAAAAGCAAATGGTAAGCGCAATACAAATCCAGAAAATAAAATGGGATTGTACTGAGTTGTAAGTCTAACTTATTTGGCGTCACTGCGGTCAAATGGGTAACGCCGAATTCGAGTCAGGGTTGGCAATGATGCCAGTCTGTGTCACGAGAATCTGCTTGCCCAGAATAGTACGATGAAGGCTCAAATGCGCGCTTTGCCGTGAAAGTGGGAAGAATTCGAAGGCGAGGAAGTTCGAAGTTCGCAAAACTGATTAAGATGGAGATTTTAGGAAGCGGCATTCAGTATCACTCTTCGCCTGTTGAATCTATCAAAGCGTATCTCAGATGAATTGCCTTCGGCCGAAAGGCTATGCGTTCTTGCATTCACAAAACGGTGGCAGGTTACGAACTTTCGAGTAATGCGAAGCAATCGAATTTGCAGCGCCGACAGCAGTTCCCATGCACTTCGTTTCCAGCAGGATCGCCGCGCGCTTTGCCACAACCTCTTTGGTGGTCAAGACGAATACAGTCACGCCTCCGCGTGGACGTAGAGCCAACAAGTCGCCGATCGATGATGCGTTCACAAGCGATGTGCAATGCAGATCCATCAATCACAAGACTTCGGGACACTTTTTAAGAGGGTGCCATGCAATTGACACGCAATCGATTGCCGCAAGAGTTCGCACAATCTGCGAAAGAGTATGTGGAGTTTTTGCGTGACGCATCAAACAGCATTTGATATTCAATATCGAAAACCACTTGGTAGTGACGAGAAACATTTATAAACAGATGTCATTTTTTCTGGTCAGGTGTTGCCGGTGAGTAGCTTGGCCTTAGTTGTTGCGACTTTTCAAGCTGCAGGAACGGGCGAACTTGGTACCGCTTTCTTTCGGGCAAGGCTGCGACCGAGCAGGCTTTTCCGAGGCCCGGGCAAACAGCGTTCGGCATGACAGATACACTTCTTTACCAAACCAAGACGTTTCGTAATGCCAAGCGAGTGGCACGCATTCATGCTGCTCACGGATAAAGCTCACTTTTCTTCAAGAACATCAATATTTGAGCCGCACGCTGACGCTTAAACTCTACTCTTTGCTCCTGCTAAGCGAACCTTTCGAGGCACTTTTTCGGCTTGTGCGAACTTCGAGTGCCAGATTTATGGCACGTTGAATCGCGCCGTCAAGCTGCGTCGCTCGCCATCTCGGGAACCTGCACAAATCAGTCCTTTTGCTTTCCTGTCTTTGCAAACTCATTTGATCCTAATTTGTTCCTCCCACCCCAACAAAGAAACTTTGAACTCTGACCATGTTCACACTTACCTCATCAACCGGCCGCAGACGATGATCGCCGCGCCGCAACAAAATCGTACCCGCACAACACACCAGCAGCGCCGAAATGCTCAATCCCCAATTGGAAACCGTTGGAACGGGCGTGGCATCCACGCTCACGCTGAACTGCGTCGGGTAGACGTCGTAGGTGTACCAGGCCGCACCAGCGTCTTCGCTTACGCCCCAAGTCGGATCGAACCCCGCGCCGCTTCCCGTATTGTCTGCAGTCCAGGCCCACTCAAAGGTTCCACTTAAAATTCTCAAGACCACCCAATATGTCGTATTGGGATCGAGCGCCATTCCATTGGCGGTGAATGTCGCCGCCGCGGGCGAGGTTGAATAGCCGGCGGGCGAATTGAGCGTCGCGATCAACGAGCCGGGTTCCAGTCCGCCGTCTGCGTAGAGATCAACTGCAGCTGTCCCGGGGCTGGTATTTGCCAACAAGAGCGTTACCGAACTGAGTTGATGCGCTGACGCATCGGTGGTGAAGCTGAAGGCAAGCCATCGACTGACCGTGGCGCTTTCCATTCCTGACGTTGCGTTTGCAAGGTTGCCGGACAGCTCGGCGGCTTCGGCCTGAACCGAGTAAAAACCAACCGTGGCAAGCACCAACAGTCCTGCCGTAGCTCGACCGATCGCAAGGTGGTTTAGCATCTTGAATTTCCCTCCGATTTTATCAAAACCTGCGGCAATCAACTCGCAAAACCCGGTGACTACCGAATAGATTACGTAAACGCGAATGGTGGAGAGCCGCCACCGAAGTCGTGCACGTGCTCCAAAGAATCTACATCCGTAGGGGTCAGGTTCATGAATCCAAGTCCCGGAACGGAGTTGATCACGGCATCGAAACCGGCGATTACGTGGCTCGCATTCCGTGACATCCGCAACGACAGGGCCGAGTTGTAAAGGTTGTCCTGGCCGTTGGACGCCGGGTTTCGACCCGTGTGCGTGGAATATGGCGCGGTGCTCGCATAGATCGCATTGGAAACCGCGTCATCAAAATACATCTGGCTCGTGAAGTTGAAGGTGACGGTGCTTCCGGAGAATTTACGAATGCGAAAATGAACGTGGACAGTCCGGCCCATATACCAGCCGGGATAGATCGTTAAGAACCGCACATTCCCGTGCGCGTCGGAAACCTGGTAACCGCGAAGCCACCGTTGACCGAGAGTGTTCGGGTTGCCCATCCCTACCGGTTCATCCGAATACGCCCCCAATGCATTGCAATGCCAGATGTCAACGTAAGCGCCCGCGACCGGTGAGCAACTTCCAGCTTGAATCTCCGACACGTTGATCGCCAGCCGCAGCGGTACGCCCGCCTGGAGCTGCCCGGTCGTCGGGTCGGAGCGAATGTCCGACCGATTGAGCATTTCGTCGACCCAGAAAGGGCCTTCCGTTTCACTGGGATTGGTCACACATTGTCCCATTGCCTTGCCCGCGAAACCAAAGCCTGCCAGTCCCGCGGCCCCGACAGCCCCAATTCGCAAGACATCACGGCGATCCAATAGGGGGTTCCACGAATCTTCACGCTTCATTGATTCAGTCCTCCGGAAAGCACTATTGTGGCCGAACTCCGAGATCGAATGTTCCAAGGTAACCATCCCCTTCCGGCGTCAGCGTTAGCAGCAAGCGCGCATCGAAAATGCTGTCCCGCCCATTCGTTGTGTCCGGCAGGCCGCGCGTGTTGTAGGGGCTCTGCGTCGCGACTTGCGCGGTGATGCCTTCGTCGAAAAAGAGCTGGGAAGTGAAGTCGTAAGTCGTGCTCGACCCCGCGAACGTGCGAATCTTGAAATGGGCGTGAATCGTCCGGCCACTGTACCAGCCTGGATAAATGGTTGTGAATTCAACGACGCCGTTTTCATCGGTGACCTGGTATCCTCGCAGGAACTTCTGCCCCGCAGTGCCCTCCACTGCTTCATCCGAGTAGACGCCCTCGGCATTGGCGTGCCAGATATCCACTGTAGCGCCGGGGAATGCGCTACAGGTGGTGCCATCGGTTTGGTATACGGTCAGCCTCAAGTGCAGCGGAATGCCTGGCTGCAAAGAGCCGTCCGAAGGATCGGAGCGGATGTCCGAACGATTGAGTCGTTCATCGACGAAGTACGGGCCTTGTGTCACCGCCGGGCGCGAAACGCACGGAAGCGGGCAGTTGCCTTGGCAACTGTCGCTGGCGCCGCCGATGCCGCCAAGTTGCGAGGTGCAACCGATGGGCACTGCGGCACTCACGGCAATCATCAAAGCGATCGCCTCTCGCCTCAGCGTTTGACCGTGCCGTGTGCGGATCGCATGATTCGTCAATCGCGCGCCGAGTTGCATGGCCAGATGCGTCGTTGTTGTTCCCAGTTTGCCGTCCGCCATCGTCGCTTTCAGGTTGCCGATCAAGTTCGCCATCCTTTCCGGTCCCGGATACGCTTTATTATGACTGCGGAAGACGATTTCGAGAGTCAATTTTTGAAAATGAAAATTTACGCTTCTTTACGCATGCTACGACGTCCATCCCAGGCAAACAGTGTAGACTTGAAGACGTCGCCTGCGTGAGAACGCAAAGAATTCTTTTCACGTGGGTGGCGAAATGCGCTTGCTGATCATCGACGATGATCGAGAGCTATGTGAACTACTCGCCGATTACCTGGGCTCCGCCGGCTTTGAGGTGGAAGCGACGAGGCAGGCGGAAGACGGCGTTCGCAGAGCATTGAGCGGGCGGTATGAAATGGCGATTCTCGATGTGATGCTGCCGGAAATGGACGGGTTTGAAGTCTTGCGCCGCATTCGCGCTCATTCCGACCTTCCCATTCTCATGCTCACGGCCCGTGGAGAGGACATCGACCGAATCGTGGGCTTGGAAGTCGGGGCGGACGATTACCTGCCGAAGCCGTTTAACCCGCGTGAGCTCGTCGCGCGGCTCCGCGCCGTTCTCCGACGAACCCCAACCGGACGTGGACAACGTGCTGCCCCAGACGAGCGAGCCGCGATTTGCGTTGGCGACGTCGAGCTGGATCCCTCGGCCCGATTCGTACGCTGCGGGCAACGAGAGATCGCCCTCACCGCAACGGAATTCGCCCTGCTGGAAAAACTGCTCCGCGTCGCCGGCGCCGTCGTGAGTCGGGATGACTTGAGCAAGAGCGTGCTCGGGCGTTCGTGCGCTCCGTACGACCGGAGCATTGATGTGCACGTGAGCAACCTCCGAAGAAAGCTTGGTGCGGGACGGGGAGGCGGCGAACGCATCCAGAGCATTCGCGGCGCGGGTTATGTCTATGTAATGCCTCGCGAACCGGGGGCGTAGCGGCGCGCCTCAACCACAGAATGGCCCATTGGAATGCGTATGACTGCACGCAGCCTGTTCCTGAAGATTTTTCTGTGGTTCTGGCTGGCGAACACGCTGGTGATCGCGGCATTGGCCTTGGTCGTGTGGATCTATCCATTCGCCGAAGCGCGGCGTCCCGGACGTTTTGACCTGCTCCATGAACTCCAGGTACGCGGCGCCATCGCCGTGCTTGAATCCAAAGGCAGGGAAGCATTCGAGCAACATGCCGCTGAACTCGAGATGGCGACCGGCTTTCGCACCTATTGGTTGGATGAAAAAGGCCACGAACTGCGGAACCAAGTCGTCCCCGCGAGTGTCTTGCAAGCGGCTAAAGATTACGGAGTCGAGGCCCTCCACGATCGCAGACGGATTGACCTGGGTCCCCCGCACCCCATCGCCATCCCCTTGACTGATTCGAAGGGACAAACGTATCTCGCCATGGCCGAGCCTTCCGGGCCCGGACCGGAGCCGTACTTCAAGCAGCTCGTATCCTCGCGAGTTTTCCTGTTGTGGGTGGTTGCCGGCGTACTGACTGCCGGCTTCGGATGTTACGCTTTGGCTCGTTATCTCACTTCACCAGTTTGGCAGTTGCAGCGAGCGGCGCAGCGGCTGGGGGCCGGCGATCTGACCGCCCGCGTCGACGAACGCCTCGCGGCCCGTGGTGATGAGATCGGCGAACTCGGCCGTGAATTTAATCGAATGGCACAGCGGGTCGACACGCTTTTCACCAGCCAGAAGCGGCTGCTTCGCGACGTCTCGCACGAACTGCGTTCTCCTCTTGCCCGACTCTATCTTGCCCTTGGCATCGCCAGTCGTGACGCGGATCCCCGCGCAACTGCGGCTTTGGAACGCGTGGGACGAGAAGCTGAACAGATCAATGAGCTCATTGGACAATTGTTGGTCCTGGCTCGGCTCGAGGGCGCGGGCACTCAGTCTGATCAGATACCGGTGGACCTGCACCAATTGGTGATGGACGTAGCGGCGGACGCGGACTTCGAAGCTGAGTCTCAGCAGCGGCATGTTCGAGTGCTGCGCTGCGATCCGTGTGAGGTTCTGGGCACGCCGCAACTACTTCACAGTGCCATCGAGAATGTGGTCCGTAACGCCGTATGTTACACCGCTGTCGGAAGTGAGGTCGAAGTGACGCTCACTGTCGAAAAGAACGGCGCCGCGCACTCCGCATGCATCACTGTGCGTGATCACGGCTCGGGCGTGCCGGCCGAAGCACTTGAAAAAATATTTCAGCCGTTCTACCGCGTTTCGGATGCTCGCGAACGCGACTCCGGCGGCAGCGGGCTCGGTCTGGCGATCACGGAGCGCGCCGTTCGCCTCCATCACGGCGACGTCCTCGCGTCGAATGCCGCGGGCGGAGGCCTGCTCATTCGGATTGAGCTGCCCTGCGCTTGAAGAGACTATTGAAAAGTCGCATGGGACAGAATTCCCACTCTCGCCAAAGCGATACCGATTGTGACAATGGCCGCTCCTGCAGCTGCGTGGAATCCCGCCGCGACCACCGATGTTTGTAACTGGTGGTCGCATGATATAGTCCTGACGTCACGCCGCATTCGCTCACAACCCAGCGTTCCCTTCCACCACACCCCTTCCTTTCTCGGTAAGCCGAACAACTCGCATGTTTCCTCGCGGAGTGGTTTTCAGCTCTTCGGTGACCATGCCTTGCGCGAGCAGCCGCTGCTTGACGCGTTGCCCCTGCCGCACGCTCCAGCCCAGGCGCTTGTAGCGTTCTGCGATCCCGGCTTCTGGAAAAGTGGCAATATCTTGAAGCATTGCCACCTCTGCCTTTGAAAAACCGCCATCGTTCAACCGACGTGTCAAACTCTCGCCTTTTCCGTCATGAACCGCCGCAAGGCCGTCTGCCCCACCTTCCAAGAAGTCGTTATTATCTCTCGTCGTCATGCGGTGCATTGTATTCACTTGCCCATGCAGATCGCGCCCATAGTTCTCAGCAACCGAAGTTCGCACAATCGGATGATCTCGCACCGCAAGCAGCCCCAGGCGCGTCATGTGATGTCTCACTTTCGCGTCATCGAACAAGCCTTTGTGAATGATGAACTCCGGCACCTTGATCAAGAAAGGCTTGACCGATCGGCCTTGTAAACGAACAACGGCGTCGCCGACTTGCAACTCACCAAGGATATTCTTCTCCTCATCCTGAAGCAGCATAGCCTGGCTCATGGCGTTGACATCCGTCCTATGCTTGAGGTTGAAGCAGATCGTGCAGTACGTGTTACCAAGCGCCGGCATGGAGATTTGCGACGGATGTTGATCGAGTATTACCATCGCTTCGCCAAATTCTCTTATTTCCCGAAAAGTGATCTCCATGACGCTTTGCCCGCCCAGCAAACTCTGTCGCTCACCGGAAAGAATATGGTGCGCTTCTTCGATGACGATGGCATGCTTGAATGTTTCTCGCGTTGGTTCGACCATGCGCAGGTGGTGGATCCAGAGCAAGAGCGCCTGAACAACGAAGACTTTGTCAGATTGCGTGAGCGCATCAAGCTCGAGAATGACAGGACGAGTGAGCAGCGAAGCGATATCGTCGTGGCCTTGGTTCACGAGAACATCCATCTCACCGAAGGAAAGTGAGGCAAGTGCACGCAACGCCGATGCAGCCCAGCCTGCTTCTCGTCCGGAGACCGAGCGTTTCTTGAGGAGTTCGAGCACGTCGCGCAATGTGGGCCAGCGTTCAATGTGTCCGGAGTAGACGCCGGCCTCTTCGTACACCCGATCGATCGTCTCCTGCAACATGTACAACACGCCGTTGCCCAGCAAGTAGGCGTGGGCGATGACTTGGATGAGCTTCTTGAGCCAGGTCTTTGGTGAAGTTTCCGGCGGCGGAATCAGCGGATTGAACGAAAATGGCGCAATGCTGCGGCCGATGGAGTATACCGCGACATCTTCAAAACCCGGGAGTGGCAGCAGGTCTCGGTAGTTTCGTTTCCAATCGAAGATAAGCACCGGCTTCCCTACTTCGATCAGCTTTTGCACGAGGAGGAAACCCAAGTTCGTCTTTCCTGCGCCGCTTCTTCCGAACACGCCGACATGCTGAGTCCATTCGCCTTCGCGGAGGCCGAAGGGAAACAGATCGCGATTGTTGTAACTCACCTGGCCGAGTTCGAATTCGCCTGCGGCCTGTGTTGCATTGGGCGGAATCAAGCCCGGTCCTTGGCTTTCGAGGCTCTCACGGAAATGCTGCGCGCTCAAGAGTTCAAGGTAATCAACAATCTGCGCCTTGCCGTCTTCATCTTCTGCAAGGAACGCCAACCAGATTCGCTCTGCTCGTTCTCCGATGATGGGCTTCAACTTGCGACAGAGTTCCTGTACCCGGGCGCTCTTGCCGAATTCAAGCGGCATCGCCAACTCCTGCCAGGTAACCAAGGCGCCGCTTCATGCCTTCCTGCTCGCGACGTTCTTCAAGCAGCGTGCTGCGGAGTTCCTGCGTGTCGCGCCACAAAGCAACTTCGAGCGCACGCTTTTGTTTTTCAAGATCGAGGATTTGTCGTTCGACGTCGGTTACTTCAGTGTCCAGCGAAGAGTTCGGTCTGCCACGCCATGGCTTTCGCTCCAGCAACTCTTCGAGGCGCCGTGCCACATCGCTAAGGTGCTTTCGATGCATCGCTCGACGCTCTTCGATCAGCTCTGCAAACTGTCGGCAGGAAAGTTCATGACCGAGCATGCGATTAGCAAAGACCATCGAGACCACGTCGTTGGAATCGTACGGAATTCGTGGGGTGGCGCGCTGAACGAATTCATCCAGCTGGGCAAGGTGCTCTTCAGTTCCATACTTTGGTTCGCGCGGCGAAGTATAGATGACTCTGGGTGGAAGCTCGCGATAGCTGGTGATCGTGCGGTAGTGGAATTTCATCGGCATGGTGTCATTCTTGAGTGACGAGAGGTGGGGAGAAGGGTTTATATATTCCTGATTCTCTGTTTGACTCCGGCTATTAAGTACGGTAGTTGTTAGGTTTTACGCGATTCGAGGAAGGAGACGCGAAATGCCTGACAACCGGAACAAGCGGCCCATGCCGGCGGTGATGGATGTGGCCACGTTTCAT
>JACQFE010000035.1 GCA_016200265.1 Planctomycetota bacterium
CCTGGCCCCGGCACTGCACAAGGGCGACATCGTGGTCATGGACAATCTCTCCAGCCACAAAGTGGTCGGCGTTCAAGAGGCCATCAAAGACGTGGGCGCAAGCCTGTGGTATCTGCCTCCCTATTCACCCGACCTCAACCCCATCGAAAAACTCCGGGCCAAGGTCAAAGCATGGCTCCGTCGCATCGCCGCTCGCGCCATCGAAGGACTCATCCAGGGCGTCGCCGACGCCCTGCTCGCCGTCGATGCCGACGAATGCAGGGCCTACTTCCGAAGCCGTGGATGCCCTACACCTGAGTATTAAATGCTCTAAAATTTACTTCCTCTTTCGAACTTCTCGTTACGGCACATCCGGATGCGGCGGGGGCTCAACGGGAGGTTCCGGTGCTGACGGCTGTATCATTGGTGAAGGAGCGCTTGAAGATGAGGGTGCAAGATTCTGAGAACCAGGAACCGGGCGAAATGCCGGCAGCTTCGGGGCCGGTTGCACAGGTCGCGCCTGCGTGGATTCCGCCGCGCGCGTGGCTGCGGCATAAAGCTCGCTGGCCAGGGAATCCTTCGAATCGGTTTCCGCAAGCAACTTGAACATGTCCCGCGCCGGGCCCGGCTCGCCGATGGAATAGTGCAAATAAGCGAGCAGAAGCGCCGCGTCACGATCCTCAGGATTCGAACTCAGATGCCTCGCCAGACCGTCCATCTGTCCGTAAAGCGTCGTCGGATCGGCATAGAGCGAGCGAACGTCGATCGGATACGTGACGAGTTCCGGGGTCGTGAGCAACGATCGGCGAACCGCCGTCGCCGCGACCTTGTAATCACCCGTGGCGAAGTTTGCAGTGGCATAGAGCATCTTCGCGTAGCCATCGCGTTCGTCGCCGAGCACCGCACGGCTGTAGGCCTGCCGGGCCTCGTCAAATTTACCTTCGCGAAAGGCCGTGTTGCCTTCGGCCAGTGCGCTGTTCGCGCCGGTGGCCGTGAGGGATTGATACTGCGGATTTGGCTGACCTTCTTCGGGGGCCACTTGCGTCGGCTCTTGCCCGGACGGTCCGCCTGCATCGTACGTGCCGGTTGAGTTGTCCACGTATCCCGTCGGTGGCGCGGTGGACGGCGGCAAATAGGTGTCACCTGTTGCATAAGTCGGGTACGTCGTCGCATAACCCGGCTCTACATAGGCCACAGTGCCGGGATAGTATCCTGTACCGAACGCCGAATAGTACGGCCAATTGTCATAAAAATACGCCGTCGAATAGGCATACGGATAGTAGCGAGGGTAGTAACACAGCGGCCGGTATCCGTAGCTGTAGTAATTTGAGTTGAACGGCCCGCAATATCGCATACGGTGGTCGTTAATGCCATGCCTATACCGCGAAGCGTTCCACAAATTATCGAAGCCATAGCCCGAGTTAAACCGCGGACCGACTCCACGCCACGAAGTTCCTACGCTATCTTGCTGAGCCACGACGCCGGGAAATGTCCCGCGATCGTGATTATTGAAATCGGGTCGCGATAGCGGCCTTTGCGCCTGATTGAGTTCGGGACGCAAGACGACGTGGTTCGATCCATTGAAATCCGGTCGAGCCATCACCTCGCGTCCATTGCCCTGTGTGCGCAATGCGTGTTGAGACTTGGTATCCGGTGCACCAACAGTCGGGGTCACCGGCACGGGACGACTCGTTGGGCGTTCAACGCCTGGGGTCGATTGTCCATAGTATGGACGCCCAATCCCGGGCGCTGGGCCATAGTTGGTCGGACGTTGGGCCCCAGGAGCGGGGCGTGCGGCAGGCGCCGAATAGACGGTCGGTGTCGAGCGCATTGGCGGTGCGGAATGCATCACCGGCGCCGGATGCATCGCCGGTGCGGAGTGCGCTGACTGATAGTGAACACTGGGCGCAACCGATCGAGGAGCGCTTGAGCTTCGCGATCCGGCAAACGATCGGCCTCCAGTGGCATATTTTCCGCCGGCTGGTGGAACTCCCAAGGCGGCCGCTGCCGCGAATGCAACAAATGCACCGCTCGCCAACAATCGCAATTTTATGCTTGAAATGAACGCGTTCATCGCATGACCCTCACTTCCTGCCACGTTCGCGGGGACGCCTTTGCTTGCGGGGTGTGGAAATCGGGTTGTCAAAGCGCCCTCATGATGCTGGACAGCGAATCGCCGCCGCAGTTAGTAAGGATAATACCGGAGTTACAGGTGCGAAATCAATGCGCAAATCGCTGTTTCGATTGTGCGACGGTGCGCGAGCGTGACGGCTGGTGCGGAATGCTGGGAGTTCCGGCGTCCGGAAATGTGAAGGAATCCTCTAGATTCCGCGCGATCTGTTCGCGTACGTTTCCAGTAATTCGTTAGTCGCTTTAAAAGAGTTGACGATCCAAGTAGTTCCCAATTGGGCGAGGCGGGACTCGAACCCGCACCGAGTTTTCACCCGAGGGGCTTTTAAGGCCCCAGCGTCTGCCATTCCGCCACTCGCCCGAGCGTTTGAATAGTACCTGCCGAGCGCGCGACCACCAATTGAAGGTGTTTGAAAAAACGACTACCAAGTGCGAGAGCAACGACTACGGACAAGAGCTAGGTCCGGGGAACACGTACGGGAGACCCTTGAACGCATCGACGGCGCCGGCTACGTCGCTGATGTTTACGAGTAAATCGGGGATGCTTGGACTCAAATCGCATCGGGCAACGATGGCCGCCGTTGGAAGCGCCTTGAACTTGTCCACCACGGTCGCAATGTCGGTGACGTTCGGCTGTGTAAGTGGCTGAGGTGAAGGCGCTTGGAACGGCGGCGAGACATCGCCCCAGCGCTCGGTCTTCAGACTCAGCGCTGGCGTATGTGCGGTACATGTATCTTCGTTTCCCATGCAACTGGAACCAAAAGCTGAGATGTCATATTGAGAGCTTGGGACAATTTCGGCGCCCGTGACGTGAAGAGTTTGATTGCCAAGGACTTGGCTCCAGTCCGCGTAATACGGCACGCACTGGACAAGCGCGCATTTGAATGTCGCGGGAGGTGATTCGTTTTCGAGGCAATCACTCACTGGCCCGACCCAGCGTTGTTCGCCTTCGAATGCCGTAAAATTAGGTGCCGGGAATTGCGGCAGATTCGGGGGGTTCGGATGCATCAACTGAACCAAGCTCACGCGAATCGCCTGGCTGGTGCCCGGATCGGCTGAAATTTTGAATGAAATGTAGCGGACCTGATTGATTCCTGTTCCATCGTCCACGGGCCCTGCGGGGTCGAATTGAGGAGGAAATGAAAGCGGATCGTTAGGATCGGTGCTCGCGTCGAGTTCATCGCGATCGAAGTAGCCGTCTCCGTCGCGATCGATGCCGATTCGGGCCTCTGTATCCGATGGAACAACCGTAAACGTGATCTCGCCGCCGCCGACGGCCAATTGTCGCAAGGCATCGGTCCCCACAGTTTCCGTCAATCGATCGGATTGAAATGAATCCGCGCCCGTGAGATACATGTAGCCGCGAGCGATCCCGCCGACGCGACCTTTGGCGATCAGCGAAACCACACCCGAATCGGCAAGTTGCGTCATCGTATCAATCAGCGAAACCACTGCCGGGTCGTTGTTGTTGATGCCCGTCACGGTGATCTGCGTGCCAACGGCCGGATGCGTGCCGCTGTCGAAACACATCAAATATGCTTCGAGATCGTGCCGCTGTTGGATTCCCGTCGGGCCGGCCGGAAACGTAAATTGCGGCCTTTGGAGATAATTGAAGATCGTGTCGGCGCTACCATCGTGCGTGAAGCCGAAGGCGAGACTGTTGGTTGTCGAAGCGAAGGAAAATCCGCTCTTGCGGTAGAGTTCGCGAAGCGATGGCACGTTGATGGCCTGCGGGCCGCCGATCACGTTCGTAGAGATGAGCGTGTTGAGTCCGCCGCCCGGTTGAGCGTGACAGTTTACACAACTCGCGACGCCTGCGACGAGCGGGGCAGTACTAAACAAGGTCTCACCGTTCACCGGATTTCCCGCGAAACCGGGCACGGAGGCCGGCAGTTGATCGTCAATCGTTCGAAACGGATTTGGGGCGAAGCGAATCGTCGCCAGAAAATCACCCAGTTGGACCATTTGTGCGAGCGTCGGCGGGGTGGGCTCGCCCAGCAGGCCGGTGAATCCCACGCTGAACGCCTCGATGTCCTCCCGATCGCCGCGCCAATGCAGCGGCTCGCCGCCAATGCTGCCGATCAACGGCTGCGTGACCATCGGGCCTTTCATGGGATGCCAATCATTGCAAATGCCGCTGAACGGCGTCCCCGCGCCGCACGTCTGATTGAAGACCTTCATAACACCCGACGGATCGCCCAAGTCCCATGCTTGTGCATCGCTCCGTGCATCGACGTGACAGCTTGCACAGGCGGCCTGTCCGAGTCGTGAGGTGAAATGCGCGTCGTAAAGAAGTGGGCGTCCGTTCTTGATGACTGGCGGGGTGGGATCGAAGAATGAAACCCGACCGATCTCGCTATCATTCGATGTGTTGATGACTGAGACGGTGCCATCGAAGCGATTCAGACAATAGAGCCTGTTTCTTGGCGTATCCATCGCGAGTCCGGTCGGACCGTTTCCGACCGCAATTGTCGCCATGCGCTGCGAGGAGAGATTCGTCTTGATGACGTTGTTCGATCCCATGCCGCTGACATAGACGGCTGTCCCCGCGGCGTTCCACGCCATGCCGCGCGGATCGCTCACCGAAAGTAAGATCTGCGCCGCAGTGGCGGAGGTGATGTATTGTCCGAAGGGTGGCGTCACGAACAGATGCTGATTCATGTCTGAAACAGATGCGCCGTTGCCGTTTTGCGGAGTCGGCGGATTGAGAGGGTCGAACGAACAGATGTTCACACGATTGAATTGGGCTCGGGCGACAGTTTCGTAGCGGGCCTCGTTGCGAAGGTAGTGCCCGGTGAAGGTCACTCGTCCCGTGCCCGGCTGCACGGCCACGGCCATGTTGATGTTGTTCACCATGTTGCTGGCATAAGTGACGGCCAGCGTTGAGGCGTTGATGACGGCCACCTCGTGCTGGTTGATGTCCCAGGTCACGATGTTGTCCCAGATGCCTTGATTGTCGTCCTTGATGTGACCGACCTCGTGGTTCACGATCAACGACACGGGAGGCGGCGCTGGCAATCCCTGTGCAATCGGCGGGTTGAAAGCATTCCCACTATTCGGCGGCGGATTCATACCTCCCCACGGTCCCGAAGGATCGGAAACAGTAGGCGACGGCAAAATCATCGAGCGATTACCGGAATGGAAAATCACCGCGAAGACTCGCGTGCCGTCGGTCGCCAACGCACGCGGGTCACTGCCTTGAATGGGAACAATCGTCGGCGGCGCGGCAAGATTGGCCGGGTCGTACACGCTCACCTGATTCAACCGCGAAACGCAGACGAACGCCCGTTGAGGATTCCCCGCGAACACAACATCCGTCGGCTCGTCACCCGGTGAGAATGTGGCGGACACGTTTCGCGTTGTCAGGTTGACGATGCTCACACTGTCAGAGAGGTGATTGACGACCCAGGCCTCGGTGTTACTGCGAGCACGAATGCTGACCGGTTCGAGTCCTACCGGAATCGATGCGACCCATACCGGCAGAGTTCCGCCAAGTTGAAACACCTCGATGCGGTCGTCCGCTGTGTTCGCCACGAGCAACGTCGTTCCATCAGGCGTCATCTCCACCGGATGTACCTGGGGCGTTTCAAAATTTGCGAATTGGTTTTGCCCAAAGAGGGGGGTTGCGATTGAAAAACTCGCGATCAGCCCAATGAGGCGGAGGCCTTGAACGCGGAGCAACAACGACGGCACCTTCTGCACTTCATTGCACCAGCTATGCATGGAATCCTCCGAAAAGACCGACGACTTCGGTCCACCCCAAGGGAGATGATTCCACAGACTTTCCAGTTTTTCCATTCATTTGTCAATGAAAAAATCTGTGCCAACTGGTCGTACGCTTCCGCGTCCCATAGACTTTGAGCCGTGCAAGCATCCAAGAAATTGCGTTTTGCGATCATGCCGGGCGGTGGACGACCGGTCGAGCTACGCGAGGCGGCATTACCTGAATTGGAACCGGATTCCGCACTTCTCAAAGTCGAACTCAGCGAGGTGTGCGGGACTGATGTTCACCTGCGCGACGGGCGGCTTGCCGGTGTTCCATATCCGATTATCCCGGGGCATGTGACGGTCGGTACGTTGGAAAAAATCCGCGGAACGATTCGTGACGTTGACGGCAGGCCTTTCTCGGAAGGCGATCGCGCGACGTTTCTCGATGTGCATCGAACGTGCAACCAATGCTGGCACTGCCTTGTGGCAAAGGCAAGCACGCGCTGCCCGAGTCGCAAGGTGTATGGCATTACCTACGGACTTGCGGATGGATTGTGCGGCGGATGGGCGGAGTACGTTTATCTCAAGCCCGGCGTGCGATGCATTCGCATGGACGGCGTGCCGAGCGAATTGTATATGGCCGGCGGGTGCTCATTGCCGACGGCGCTTCATGCAGTGGAGCGCGGGCGTGTAGGAATCGCGGAGACTGTATTGGTTCTTGGCGCCGGGCCGGTTGGACTCTCGGCGATTGCGTTCAGCGTGCTCAGCGGCGCGGTCAACGTTCTTTGCATCGGCGCGCCGGATGAGCGGCTGGCGAATGCGCAACAGATGGGTGCAAACGACGGGTTGAATTTCATGACGGTCGGCGAAGAGGATCGCCTCGCATGGGTGCGCGAACGGACGAATGGCCGCGGTGCTGACGTCACAATTGAATGCACCGGCGCCCCCGATGCCGTGCCCCAGGCCATGCGGTTTACTCGCGAAGCCGGCCGAGTCGTCGTTGTGGGTCAATATACAGACCACGGCCCAACCAACTTCAATCCCCACCTCGACGTAAACAAAAAACATCTGGACGTTTTGGGCTGCTGGGGGTCCGATTATTCGCATTTTCATCGGGCGATGGCCATGCTGCGAACCGAGCGGGCGGCGGCCTTGTGGAGCAAAATGCGCCTGTCACGCTATAATCTGGCAACGCTAAATGAGGCCTTGGACGCCGTCGCGAGGGGCGACGTGGTGAAGGCCTTGGTTTCACCGACGGTCTCCTGAGCGATCCGTGCACTCGCCCTCGAGGTGGTGGGAATTCCATGTCGAAGAGTGCTCAAAAATTCAGCGGCGACACTCCTGGCGGCGCGGCCGCAAAGCTCGTCATTGGTGAGCGCATGCGCGTCGCCCGCAAACATCTTCGTCGCGTTTGCAGCAAGAAACGAACCTGCGAAGACATTCATCAACTTCGTGTGGCCACCCGGAGATTGGGCGTTGCTCTTTCGATGTTCAAATTCGCGCTTCGAAAGAACCCGCGCCGCGCCGTCGAAAAAGCCAACGGGAAACTTCGAAGGGCTTGCGGCGACCTTCGTGATTGTGACGTCCTGAGCGAAATCCTGAAAAGTCATTTCAAGGATGGCGCAGCCGATTCGATCGCGATGGATTCGATCGGCAAGGCTCTCTGCAAGAGTCGGGCGAAAGCCGATCAATCATTCAATGAGGAGATTGTCGAATTTCGATCCCGCTTTGAAGACGCGACGAAAGAACTGACGGGCGATCTTCGACAGAAAAAGTTTAAGGATGAGGACGCGGCAAGAGGGCCGTTCAAGGTCTTGGCCGATCGCGCCGTCCGACGCCGGCTGCACGAATTCCGAAGCGCCGCTTCCGCCGAGCTGGAACACCTTGATCAAATGCACGCGCTGAGGATTGCGGCCAAACATTTGCGTTACGCGATGGAAGCGGCGGAAACTTGTTATCCACCTCAATTCGGCGGGGAGCTTTATCACGGCGTGGAATCCGTGCAATCGCGTCTCGGCCATATCAATGACTTGCGGAACCTGATTGCGATCGGTGCGCGGGTGGCCGCGAAAAATCAAAAACGAAAATCAAAAGGCTCAAAGGAATCTCGAAGCCTCAGAGAGTTATTGGAAACGTGGACCGCAGCATTGGGAGAAGCGCAGCGAACCTTTCTTGAAGCTTTCCTCAGCGGTGAGCGGGATGCGCTCGATTCTTCGTTCCGGGCGCTGTTGGACGGCATTTTGCCTCATTGCGAGTTGCGAGCTGTTCCTGAAAAAGTTGCCCCGCCTTCTCGGTCGATAGAACTTTCGGTTGGGGCGCCGCCGCAGGAGCCTGCGGATGTGTGCGTACCACAGGTGAACAACTTATGACGGACGGAAACCAGGCCCACAAATTGCGACTCGCCGCGATCGACGTCGGGTCAAATTCGATTCGATTGGTCGTCGCGGAAGTCGACGCCGACGCCCGTTATTCTATTCTCGACGAAGAGCGGGAGATGACGCGACTGGTCTGTGGGCTGGAAGAGACGAACGAATTGAGCACCGAGGCGATGGAGCGATCGGCCGACGCCATCTGCCGAATGAAGCGAATCGCCGACGGCTTTGAAGCGGATGAAATTTGGGCCGTTGCCACCAGCGCGGTGCGAGAGGCCTCCAATCGCGAAGCATTCTGTGATCTCGTGCGACGCCGCGCGGGAGTGAACATTGAGATCATTTCGACCGAGACGGAAGCTCGCCTTGCGGCCCGCAGCGCCATCCACCGATTCGATCTTTCCGCCCGACGGGCGGCCGTCATGGACATCGGCGGTGGGAGCGTCGAGCTGATTCTTTGCACTGGCGGACTGTTGGAAGAAATTCATTCCCTGCCTCTGGGTGCGGTGCGAATGAGCGATCGGTTTCAACGGCCTGTGCCGTGGTCGAACAAGGAAACGAAGCGTCTTCGCAAGTCGATCGACGAAGTGCTTTCCGAACGGCTCGGCGAACTTCTTTTTGACCCCGAAGTCATGATCGGCAGCGGCGGCACGTTCACCAGCCTGGCACAAATGATTCGCTGCCAGCGCGAACGAGAGCGGCAGCCCGGCTCCGTTCATGGTTATGTCGTCACGCAAACCGAAATCGAGGATTTCGTAGCGCGTCTTTCGAGAATGACGCTGTCCGAGCTTCGCGATGTGCCCGGCTTGAATCCGCAGCGAGCGGATATCATTGTGGCCGGCGCGATGGTCATCGATCGTGTGGCCCGGCGACTGGGCGTCCGTCAAATCATCGTCAGCGAGCAAGGCCTGCGTGACGGGATGTTGCTGTGGATGGTCCAGCGCCACATGGGCGCGTTCGCTCCCGCGCCATCAAGTCCGGAAGAGCGAATGACGGTCGTTCGGGCGTTCGCGAGAAAGTGCCGCTCGCACGAAGCACACTGCGAGCACGTGGCAGATCTGGCACTGCAGATTTTCGATGACTTGCGCGATGGCCATCAATTGACCGCCGAATCTCGGGAAATTCTCTGGGCCGGCGCGGTTCTGCACGACGTTGGTTATTTAATCGGGCACGAGAAACACCATAAGCACGCGTACCATTTGATCGTTCACAGCGCCATGCCGGGGTTTTCGACGCGTGAGCTGGATCTGATCGCGAATGTGGCTCGGTATCACCGCCGGGCCAAGCCACACAAGTCGCATCCAATTTTCGCCCGATTGGTCCCTGAAGACCGCGAAATGGTCCGAATGCTCAGCGGCATCCTCCGCATCGCCGACGCCCTGGATCGCACGCACCTGAATCATGTTCAATCGGCGCGGGCCGAGCGCCGAGCGGGAATCACGCAAATCGTGCTGCGTTCCGACGCCAATGTCGCCGTCGAAGTTGAATATGCACTTCGCAAAGGCGATCTTTTCGAAGAGGCATTCGACACACATCTTCGGCTCTTAACGGCGCCCGCAACCAATGGAACGCCGATGCGAACTTTTCGCGGGGAAGTCGCAATTCCGTCGGTGGGGGCTTGATCAACCATGGCCCGTAATGCCAACGCCGCGTTTCCGCCCGAGTTTTACATCAACCGCGAAATGAGCTGGCTGGAATTCAACGCCCGCGTTCTCGAAGAAGCTGTCGATGCCACGAGTCCGTGGCTCGAGCGGTTGAAATTCATGTCCATTTTCAGCTCGAATCTCGATGAATTCTTCGAGGTCCGCGTAGCAGGTTTGAAGGATCAGGTTAGTGCGGGGATCGAGCCGCAGGATTATGGCGCGGACGGATTGGGGCCGGCGGAGCAGCTGGCGGCCATCGACAAGCGAGCTCATGAGCTCGTTGGGGAACAATATCACTGTTTGAACGATCAGATTTTTCCTGGCCTTGCCGGATCAGGAATTCGCCGCGTGCGATATGATGAGCTGACCGATCCGGAGCGTCAGCACGTCGAGCAGTTGTTCGCGAAAAATATCTACCCCGTGCTCACGCCGCTTGCGATCGATCCCGGCCACCCGTTTCCTCACGTTCATAACAAGAGCCTCAACATTGCGCTGGTGATCGAGCGCGAGCTTGAGGGTCGTACGCAGGAGCTTTTCGCCGTCGTGCAGGTTCCGGCGGTCCTGCCGCGTGTGATGACGCTGCCGCGTGTGGATGACCAGCTTCGATACATTCTTCTGGAAGACATCATTGGGCAACATCTCGGCGATTTGTTCGGCGGTTTTCGCGTCGTCGCAAAGACTGTGTTCCGGGTCACGCGCGATACCGACATCGACTTTGTGGAGGATGAGGCCGAAGACTTGTTGCAGGCGATTGAAGACACGCTTCGCCAGCGGATTCGAGGGCGTGCGGTGCGTCTGGAAATTTCCGCCGACGCCGACGAACGATTCGTGAAGTTGCTGGAGGAAGCCCTGGAGATAGTGCCATCCGACGTGTACCGCGTGGCGGGCCCTGTCGACCTGACTGCCCTAATGGCACTTCAGCAGCTCGACGGTTTTCGATCGTTGAAAGACGAGCCGCTCGTTCCGCGAGTTCCCCCGGTCTTTGCCGGCGCTCCGAATCTATTTGACGTGATTCGCAATCAGGATGTACTCGCGCACCATCCGTTCGAGTCCTTCGGCTGCGTGGTGGATTTCATCGAGCGTGCGGCCAACGATCCGCAGGTTCTCGCCATCAAGCAAACGCTCTATCGCACCAGCGCCCCAAGCCCGATTATCGACGCGCTGGCGCGGGCCGCCATCAATGGGAAACAGGTTACGGCGTTGGTCGAGCTGAAGGCCCGCCTCGACGAACAAAACAACATCGTTTGGGCCAAGTCGCTCGAGCAAGCGGGCGTGCATGTGGTTTACGGCGTAGTCGGGCTCAAGACGCACTGCAAGGCCGCGCTAGTCGTGCGCCGCGAAGCCGATGGTCTTCGTCGATACGTTCACCTCGCGACCGGGAACTACAATCCGTCGACATCGCGCATCTACACCGATCTTGGACTGTTCACCGCCAATCCCGATTTTGGCGAAGATGTCAGCGAGCTTTTCAACCTTCTGACCGGTTATTCGGAACGGCGTCCGTTCAAGAAACTCGTCGTCGCTCCAATGGGTCTCCGTGAGCGAGTCGTCGAGCTTATCAATCGCGAGCGAATCAACGCGGAATCGAATCTTCCCGCGCGGGTCCTTGTGAAAATGAACGCCCTGGTGGAGCCGTCGGTGATCGATGCGTTGTATAGGGCGTCGAAATCGGGCGTGAAGATCGATCTTCTGATTCGTGGAATTTGCTGTTTGCGGCCGGGATTGCCGGGAATTTCGGAAAGCATTCGTGTCGTCAGCGTCGTGGACCGCTTCCTGGAACACAGCCGCATTTTCTATTTTGAAAACGCCGGTCATCCGGAAGTGTTCCTCGGTAGCGCGGACTGGATGCCGCGAAATTTTTATCGCCGCATCGAAGTCATGTTTCCCGTGGAGGCCGAGGCGACGAAACAGCGGATCGTGGACGAAATCCTGCCCACGCTTCTCGCCGAAAATGCCAAGGGACGTGTGCTCCGGACCGATGGCTCCTACGTGCGGATGCGCTCGGACAACGGCAAGCCTGCCGTCCGGTCGCAGCAGGTGTTTCAGGCCATGGCCCGCGAGGCGGCGATTCGCGACCTGCGCGATGGATCATCCCCGCGATTTGTTCCCATTTTGCGATCTCCACAGGCCGCCACCGAGTAGCATGTGCGCAACTCATGTATGACGAAATCCTCATCCGCAATGTTCCCCTCGTGGAATTCAGCGTATAAGAGTGAATCCCGATACGAACTGAGCGCCAACGATTGTGGACATTGGGTGAGACCGATGAAACGTCAGAACCAGAACGTCCTCCTTGGGGATGAAATTCGCATTGCGAGAATCGCGTCGCAAATTCTCCTTAGTGTCCTGGTGTTGGTGGTGTTTCTGACCGGCTGTAGCCACAAGGAGGATGCCAAATCAACTCTGGCGGGCAAGGCCCAGGGGCGCAACGTGTTGTTCATCACGCTCGACACCACGCGTGCCGATCATATCGGCTGTTACGGTTACGCCGATGCTGAAACCCCGACGCTTGACGGGCTTGCGGCGAAGGGCGTGCTCTTCGAGAAGGCGTTTTCACAGGTGCCGCTCACGCTGTCCGCTCATACCACGATGCTGACGGGCAGATATCCGCGCGAGCACGGCATCCGCGACAATGGACGAAACGCACTGAGTGACAAATTTCCGACTCTGGCTACGATCTTCAAAGAACACGGTTATGCGACCGGGGCGTTCGTCGCTTCATTCGTCCTCGACAAACGATTCGGACTTCAACGTGGGTTCGACGCCTATTTCGACGACATGGGCGAGGTGTCTTTCGACAAGCAGCCGCTGGAATGGCAAATCCCCGGACGAACCGTTACCGATCGGGCCTTGACGTGGCTGGAAACGGTAAAGGACAGGCGTTTTTTCGCCTGGTTCCATTACTACGACGCACATGACCCGCACATCGCGCCGGATGGTTTTGCGAAGGAAGGTCGCAAACCCTATGACTCGGAGATCACCTGCCTCGACGCGCAGGTGAAGCAGCTCACTGATTGGCTGGCCAATAAAGGACTCACAGAGCGCACCCTGGTGGTCATCGTGGGAGACCACGGCGAGTCATTCAAAGAGCACGACGAGGCTGGCCACACAACCTTTTTGTTCGACACGAATTTGCGCGTGCCCCTTCTTTTTTACGGACCGGGGCTGGTGGCGCCAGGAAAGAAATCGTCCGCCACCGTTGGGCAAATTGACATCTTCCCGACGCTTCTGGAACTCTTCGGCTGGCCGGTTCCGTCGGGAATCCTCTCTCGTTCCTTGGCGCGAGCCTTGGAGGGCCAGTCAATTCAAGATGAAGAGAACTATTCCGAGAGCCTGTATGCCTTGTTGTCATTCAACTGGGCGGAACAGCGAAGTCTAGTCACTCCCGAATGGAAGTACATTTCTTCCACCAAGCCCCAACTCTACGACCGCAGAAAGGATCCCGACGAAAAAAACAACGTCCTTGCCGCGAACCCGTCGGTGGGCAACCGGCTGGCCAAAGACCTTCGAAAGAAATACGACTCCATGATCCCCGGGCGGGCTGAGATCGTGGCCATGGACGAAAAAGCATTACGCGCCGTTAAAACGCTTGGTTACATCGGCGGCGGCAGCTCGGTGCAGTCAGAGCAATTCTGTACCCAGGGTCTGCCCGATCCGCGGGACATGATCAAAGTCGTCGAACAGTTCCACGCCGGACTCGCCGGGTTGGACGAGGCGAAGACTCCGGGTGACATCCGCGATCTGCTGCCCCTCCTGGTCCATGTTGTTGAGCAAAGCCCGGCGTCCGTGTATTTCCAGCAAACCATCGGACACGCCTATCTGCGCGGCGAAGATCCGGCGCGGGCCTTCGAACACCTTAATATGGCACTTAAAACCGACCCCTTCAATGCGCCAGTGATGGCAGATGCGGCGATGGCGCTGTCGGCGCTTGGACGATTGGATGAAGCTGAACAGCACTTCAAAACCGCGTTCGAGCTGCAGGACAGCAACGCCGTGGCCCACGCCCAATACGGCGAGCTGCTGATGAAGCAGGGCCGGCTTGCTGAAGCCGAGGCTCAGTTCCGTAAGGCAATCGAAGCATTCCCCACGTTTGCGTCCGCGCATGCGAAGCTCGGCGATTTGTTGCGGCGGCTGGGGCGGACCGACGAGGCATTGCACGAGACGAACGACGCGATCAAGGCGTTTAACGAAGCGAAACAAGCCAGGCCCGATCTGGCGACCACAAACATCCAGTTAGGGCTCTTGTACGTCGAGTCGAACCAACCCCAAAACGCGATTTCGGAATTTCGCGAGGCCGTGCGCAAAACGCCCGACAGCGGCGAGGCGAATTGGAACCTTGGGAAATCTCTGCTCGCGGTGAACGACCTCGAAGCCGCCGGTGAGACGATGCGGCGACTCGCGGAGATTCATGGGTTCGAGGCCGAGGCTTCCTACGGCATGGGTGTGGTGGCGTTCAAGCGCGGCAACGTCGCTGATACGGTGCGACTGTATGAACAGGCTGCGCAGCAAAAACCGAACTTTGTGCAGGCCATTCAGGAACTCGCTCAATACTACATTGGCGCGGGTCGAGCGCGTGACGCGATTCGCGTTCTGAACGCCGGCCTGGAGCATTCGCCGAACTTCGCCCGGTTCGCACACATGCTGGCCCATGTCTACGCGACAGCCTCCGATGCGACGCTCCGCAATGGTCCCAAGGCGATCGCTCTTGCAGAAGAGGCCGCAAAAGCCACCAATTACCAGGAACCATTTGTGTTGCAGACTCTCGCTGAGGCTTATGCGGAAGCCG
Organism: Planctomycetota bacterium; assembly: GCA_016200265.1. Classification (GTDB taxonomy): domain Bacteria; phylum Planctomycetota; class Phycisphaerae; order UBA1845; family UBA1845; genus JACQFE01. The sequence continues at coordinate 14,616 of JACQFE010000035.1, forward strand.
GACAATTCGACAAGGCGATTGAAACCGCGGAGAGCGCAAAAGACCTCGCCCAGCGACTCGGACGAACAACACTTGTGAAATCGCTCGAAGAACAAGTTGAGGGCTATCGAGTAGGGCGTGCTTACCGCGACCCACGGCTCTAAGCAATGGTCCTATAATGTAGATCGTTCGCTTGTTATTTAGGACATGATGGCCCACAAGGGCGGAATTTTCGCATTTCATCAAAAGTATGCGAAGATTTTAATTGAACATTCCGGTAACAAAGCCTATATTAGCGGCTTGGTAGACAAGACTTCGAGCCGATTTCGCATTTTGTGAATCGTTTTTCGACGCTTGTTCAGGAGCAGAGGATTGCATTTCGTGAGTGAATCAGTGCGAAGCGTGACTCCGTTTCATGTGCGATTAGCGCACGGTGCCGGCTTGGCGCTGTCGTTGTCCGGCAGCGCATACCTGGTCGGACTGGCCCAGCACGACGGCTATTCAATTCTCGGATGGTTCGCACTTCTACCACTATTTTATGCGATTCGTGTTCTTCCTGCGGGGCGCGCGTTCGTCGCCGGCGCTCTCTGGGGTCTCAGCGCTTTTACATTTGGCTCTCTTCGGTCGCAGCCGCAGGTCGGCGCATTTGCCGCCGGGTTGTTGATGACGTTGATCCCCGCAGTGTATGCGGCGTTGGGCGCAAGGATCACTCGAAAAGTCGGTTTCAGCCCCTATCTTTTGGCGCTCGGATGGATGGGAGTTGAGTTTTCACTCCGCCCGGTGGGCATGCACAACGGCTTACTGGCCGGCACGCTCGGTGATCATGGCTTCTTTGTCCGAGTGATCGGGAGTTTCGCGGGTTACGTGCTGGTCGCGTTTCTCGTTGCTTATTTCAATGCCGCGCTTCTTGAGGCGATCAGCACCGCCCAAATCGGACGCATCGGCGGCCGCGTTGCGGTTTCTTCTTCAGGCCCACAGCGTGGGGTCTTCGCATCGGAGGTCCCATTTCATCCATGCTATCTGATCAAGCCTTCTCAACCTCGTGCTCCCCCGATCTTGGTCGGGGTTGCGGCCTGGTAGTTCGCCGCGCATCGTCTTGAAAGATCGACATCACAGTTTGAAATGCGTTTGATCAGTTGTTCCCGGTTTCGCCACGAGCGTCGAGGCGGACGGGATCAAGAATAGGAATCGAGTCGCGAGATTCACCAGCAGTTTCGCGATGAAAAATAATCGGAGGACTGGAAGACATGAAAAATCGGAAAGCAATTTTCACAGTCGTGGCCGGCTCCATGGCGGTCGCGCTTGTAGCGCTGAACACCGTCTCGGCGATTCAGCCGATGAGCGACAAGGCGCGCAATCAGCTCAAGGACGTAAGCGTTAAGAACCCGCATATTCCGGGTGGTGGTCTGCATTCGTCGGCGCCGACTATTGAGACGACGGGCTTTGAAACGCCGGATTTTGATGCCTATCAAGCCGGTCAGTCGAACTACATTTGCGGTGCGGCGTATTTCGGCACCTGCCATGCGACACCCATTGCCGCAAGCTGCACGGGTAACCCTGTCGTAGACACAAACTGCTGCATCAGCTTCCCGAACGCGTTGAACGGTTGGTTCAACTCGGGTAGTTCGCAGCATTGCCGCGAGCCGCACATTGAAATCGTCAATCCGGCGACCGGCTCACAGCACCTGCGTTTCACGCGCGACCCGCTGGGTGGTAACCCGGCCGGCTGCGTCAGTCTGGGAACCGCATGCCGCGTGAACGCGTTCACGCCGGACATGGGCCCCGCGCAAGTCGTGGGACCGAGCACGATCAGCTGGGACATCGCCTCGAACACTCCGTTCGGCCAGACGATGGAATATTTCACGGTCGGTGCGGACGGTGGAGCCGGCACAATTGTTTACTTCTACAATGCGGGGTTCATCTATATTTATGACGCCCCTGCCGGTGCACTGCACAATGCCGGTCCGTGGGACTATGCCAGCGGCACATACAAACACTTCGAAATCCGAAGGGATCCATGTGCGCCAAACGGCGGCACTCTCGATTACGTTTATGACGGCGCGGTGATTTTCTCCACGACGTCGGCGGGTGACGGCACGCAGACCGTGGAGCGTGCGATCATGGAGACCAACAACGCCGCGGGTCTCATTGACGTCGATAACTACAGCGTTCAGCGCGGTCCGATCTGCCCGTCAGTGTGCGGCAACGGCATTGTGGAGCCCGGCGAAGTCTGCGAACCAGGCGTTGCTGGAACGTGCCCGCCAGGTCGCTGCACGGCGGACTGCACCTGCACGCCGATCTGCACGCTGAACGATCCGTGCATTCTGCACAACGGTCCGAACGGTCCGTTTGAAGCTCCGTTCGATCCGGCCTACGCTGCGATCTTCCTGTATCAGGCGTCCACCTCGTTTGTGGCCATTGATACTTGCGGCTCGACCGGCGCCGACACAAAGATCACGTTCTGGGGTAGCGCGAATGACCCCAACGATCCGGGTAACTCGAATGACGACTGCGAAAACACCGATCAGTTTGGCGCGGGTTCCGATTCGAATGCGGCATGCTACAACAACGTAGGAATCAACTACGAGTCTTGCACTTGCTACGGCATTCCGAATCCGTCGGATACGTTGTATCTGGCCCAGGTCATCGGTAACGGCGGTCTACCGCCGGCCGGCACTGTGCTCTTGGTCAATATCGAGAAGAAGGCCGCTTGCGGTCAGACGATCCTCGGCTCGTGCTGCGACAGCAACGGCTCGGACGTCGGTTGCACGGACGATGTTGCATTGAGCGCCTGCACAGGTCCGGACAAGAGCTGGTCAACGAAGAAGTGCGTTGACAGAGCGGCTTGCGTCTGCGTGCCGAATTGCCAGGGTCGCGTTTGCGGTAGCGACGGCTGCGGCGGCTCCTGCGGTACTTGCGGCGACGGCAACGTTTGCAACGGCCTCGAAACCTGCGATGACCTGACCGGTCAGTGCGTGGCCGGCACCCCGCTGGTCTGCGATGACCATATCACGTGCAACGGTGCAGAGACTTGCGATCCGGTGGCAGGTTGCCGCGCAGGCACCCCGCTGAATTGCAACGATAACAACGCCTGCACGAACGATAGCTGCGTTGAGCCGAACGGCTGTGCGCATTCTACGGTCAATTGCGATGACGGAAACGCCTGCAACGGCGTCGAGTCTTGCAACCCGGCATCAGGATGCGTCGCCGGTACGCCAATCAACTGCGACGACGGCGTGGAATGCACCGTCGACAGCTGCGACCAGGCGACAGGCGCCTGCTCGCACGACGACTCACACTGCTTCACCCCGATCCCGACGGTTTCTCAGTGGGGTATCGCGGTGATGGCGCTGCTCCTGCTCATCGGCGCGAAGATTTACTTCTCGCGTCGTCAGAGCACGACGGCGTAATGGATAGACATGGGTAACTTGGCGCCGCACGGGGCGGTTCACTCCGCCCCGTGCGGCCGCTTTTCCGAAGCGAATCACACTCTGTGGGAGAGATGGGAAGGGGGCGAGCCGAAAGGCTCGCCCTTTTTCTTTTCTTGTGGAATCGTGGTTCGTACCGCAGCGTGCTATCATTCAATGAAGGACAAAAGTGCACGATCAACGGAACTGGAGAACTTGATTTGCGAATTCCAATCGCCAGAGAAGGAGTAATCATTCTCGTCATTGCGACGATTGTTTGCGGCGTCGCTTCCTCCGCCGTGAATCTCCTTTGGTGGCCGATGACATTGCCCATCTTTGCGTTTTGGATCTGGGTCATTTCCTTTTTTCGCGATCCGCAGCGGATTCGCACATTTTCCGCGGGTGAGCTTTGTGCGCCTGCGGATGGAACGATAACAGAAATCACGCGACTGGAGCGCGATGAAACCATCGGCGGGCCGGCCATTCGCATGGGGCTGTTCCTGAGTCTGTTCAACGTCCACGCGAATCGAGCGCCGTGTGCCGGTAAGGTGCGATCCATTTCCTATCAAAAGGGGCTTTTTCTTGACGCCCGTCATCCGAAATCCGGGGCAAAAAATGAATCCAATACGCTGGTGATTGAATCCTGGGCGCTGCCCGGCCCGATTGTCGTGCGTCAGGTCGCCGGCCTGGTCGCGAGGAGAATCGTCTGTCACGCAAAACCCGGGGCCACGCTTTCCATGGGAGAGCGGTTCGGAATGATCAAATTCGGGTCGCGCACGGAGTTAATCATCCCGGCGATTGAAGGAACCGAAGTATTGGTCAAAGTTGGCGACAAGGTGAACGCCGGCCTGACCGTGATGGCCCGACTGCCGGTGGCATCGTCAAGTTAGATGCATCGCGGTGAACCCGCGTCACCAAGCGCGCAGGAGCCGTTGGAAAAGTCGACTGCATCGCGAAGGGTCTGATCATGCGTCCTTTGAATCGCACAAGCAAACCGGAAGAATTCAAGACAGGCATACTGCGTCGTCGCCGACGACTGCGATCGCTGGCGTTTGTGCCGACCCTGGTCACGCTTGGAAACCTTGTCTGCGGATTCGCGGCCATTCACTTCGCTCTGCGGGCGACGTATGACCTCGGGGCGGGCGTCGGGCCGGAGCATGTTCTCACGCTGAGTTCCCGAATTCTGGAGCGGATGTTGCCATCATTTCTTTCCGTGGGCGCTGGGCTTGTTCTGCTGGGGATGATTCTCGACGGCTTCGACGGCTTGCTTGCTCGTGTCACGCAGAGCACGACGAATTTCGGCGGCCAGCTGGATTCGCTCGCCGATGTCGTGACGTTTGGCGTGGCTCCGGCGACGCTTGTGGTTGCGTTCATGACCAAAGAGCTCGCGGGATCGTCGATCGTGCCTTCGCCGATCAGCGAGCACGCCCTGGGCCGATTTACCTGGGTGTCCGCGGCAGCCTACGTGGCATTTACCGCGATGCGGCTGGCGCGATACAACGTTGAGCACGCCGAGGCCGGTCATGACTACAAGACATTTCGCGGGCTACCGAGTCCCGGCGCCGCGTTGATCATGGTTTCGTTGATCTTCCTGCAGGATCAGCCCATTACCGGTGCGTTTCGCGTATGGATCAAGGACGCCACGCCGATCCTGGTTACATGCATCGGCTTTCTGATGGTCAGCCGAATTCCGTATCGTCGGCTGAGTCGCGCGTATCTTGTGGGCCGTCAGCCGTTCGGGCAATTCATGTTCGTGATCGCGGTGCTGCTCGTGTTCATCTCGTTTCCGGCGCCGACGTTGATCACGGCATCCATGTTGTATGGTCTGAGCGGACCTTTGTGGTACGTCTATCGCCTGGCTCGCGGGCGCGGATTTGCCTCGTCCCCGCCGGCTGCGACGCACGGTGAGATGGCTGATTCTTCGGATGAAAAGCGCCAACGCGCCTGAATCAGCCGCGTTTCACCATTTCAACTCGTCGGGTATAACGGAACCGTGAACAGTGCGTCTGAAAAAATCCGCGTTCGATTTGCGCCTTCGCCCACGGGATATCTGCACATCGGCGGGGCCCGCACGGTCCTCTTCAACTGGCTCCTGGCGCGGAAGCACGGCGGTGCGTTCGTGCTTCGCATTGAAGACACCGATCAAGCCCGAAACCTCGAGGACTCCACTGGAAAGATCGTGGAAGACATGCGCTGGCTGGGGCTTCAGTGGGACGAGGGACCGGAAGTCGGCGGCGGGCTTGGCCCATATTTTCAAAGTCGACGGCTCGAAATCTATTCGCGACATGCGGAACAATTGCTGGCCGACGGAAATGCGTATTATGCGATGGAGACTCCGGAGGAACTTGCGGCGATGCGCGAGTCGGCCAAGCGCGAGCGAAGATCGACTACGTACATCCGCCCGGATCCGCTGCCCACTGTCGCTGAAGGGTTGGCCGCGAAGCAGGCCGGTCGCGCGGTCGTGATTCGATTGAAAATGCCGCGCGAGGACATTCGCGTTCACGACGAAATTCTCGGCGAAGTCGTGTTGCCGTTGGAGCAGGCCGAGGATTTTGTCCTGATGAAGAGCGACGGCTTCCCGACGTATCATTTCGCATGCGTCGTGGATGACGAGTTGATGCAAATCACGCACGTGCTTCGTGGGCAGGAGCATTTGATGAATACGCCCAAGCACATCGCCTTGCAGCGGGCGCTTGGGTTTCACACGCCGCGCTACGCGCATCTTCCCGTCATCTTCAACATGGACGGAACGAAGATGAGCAAGCGCGACAAGGAAAAGGCAATTGCAAAGGGGATGAAGCCGCCGGAAATCGATGTGCATGATTTTCGGACCGCCGGCTATTTACCCGAAGCGCTGCTGAACTTCTTGGCGTTACTGGGCTGGTCGCCGGGAGAAGAACTGGAATTTTTCGACCTCCCCGAATTGAAGGCGCGTTTCACCATCGAGCGTGTGGGGAAGACCAACGCGAAATTCGATCGTGAGAAATTGATTTCATTCAATACGACATGGGCGACGCGAGTGACGCCCGCGCGGTTGCTCGAAGCGTTCAAGGATTTCGCGCGTTTGAACGCCGGCGCAGATTCCCGCGCTGCGGCGGCGCTGCGAGCGGAGGATTCATTTATTCAGCGCGTGCTTGCGGCGTGCAGTGGTTTCCGCACGTTCGCCGATGTGCTGATCAAGGGCGGTTTCGCGTTCCTGGATGATGACGCAGTGACGTATGACGCAAAGGCCGTCGAAAAAGTCTTGCTCAAGAACAATCCTCAGGGCATCAAAGTCGTGGCCGCGTTGACTGAAGCTTTCGAACGCCTATCCAGTTGGTCGGCGGAGTCGATTGATTCCGTCGTCCAACAGGTGCGTTCGACGCTCGGATTGCAGATGGGCGGAGTCGCCCAACCGCTACGCGTCGCGGTTACCGGCAACACGATTAGTCCAAGCATTCAAGACACTTTAATGCTCTTGGGGCGAAACCAAACGCTGGCCCGGCTCCAGCGATGTCTCAAGGCTCACGGCCAAAAATGAACGACGCGACTACGACTGTGAACGAGTTGAAGCTCCTGATGGCCCGCTTCGTGGCCGAACGCGAGTGGGAAAAATTCCACGATGCGAAGAATCTCTCGGCGTCCATTGCGATCGAGGCCGCGGAACTCATGGAGCACTTTCAATGGCTGCGAAGTGAGGAGCTCGCCGCGGTCAAGGATGATACGACGACGATGATCGCGATCCGCGAGGAGATTGCGGACATCGCGGCGTATGTGCTTTCCTTCGCCAATCAGATGGGCATTGACCTGGCGTCCGCGATCGAAGAGAAAATGAAAAAAAACACCGCCAAGTACCCTGCCGACAAATTCCGAGGCAAATCCAGATAGATACACGGTGGCCGAACAGGCAACGCAGCCATCACGCATTCGCGCGAAGTGCCTGGATCAAATTGAACGTCCCGCGAATCAGCAGACTTATGATCAAGAGTAGCAGCAACGTCGCGACCATGAGATTCAACGTCGCCCACATATTTTGCACGCGAGCGTCGGCCGCATCCCAAAATGATGAAATTCCCACACCGGCGATCCCCACGATCACGATCGCCCCGAGCGAGCCGCGGACCGTACCCTTGAAGGGCCGAATGCGAATGCACAGGCAGATTACCAGATAAAGAAACACATCGACGCGCCAGTCGTGATAATTCGCCGCACGCAGTGCGGCCACCATCGATTCCGTAAGACTGATCAAGTCGCGAAGAAGCTGCCAGATGCCGGCGAGACTGAGTGGTAACGTGCGGCCAACATAGCTTGTCGGCAGGTGCGAAATCAATGGCGAACCCATGAACCGTGCCGCGAAGTAAATCGCCATGCCGCAGGCCAGGAGCGGAAGCATGCCGATGACGACGGGACCGAGGATCGGAATTCGCGGCTTGGCGTCCGTCGTGGTTTCCGGCTCGCCGGAGTCGTCATCCTTAAACAGCGTGGCCTGACTTACAGTCGCGCCCGTCACGAGCAAGCCGAGAAGGTGACCGCAGATCGCGACGAGCGTTCCTGGCAGAAGCAGGGCGTTGAGTACCTTGGGCTTGATCATCCCCGACCAAAGGTGATGCACGCCCCAGGCCGAAAAGACGATGACCAGAAGCCAGAATGTAAATGCGAAATACAGCATGGGAAGTTTACCTCGTGCTCGCGCGGAAACAGCGTACCTCTAATACCAATTCCAGAAATTAATGGCGCGGTTCGGTTTCAGTGAGTGCCACTGGTAGCTTGCCTGCCAGTACTGGTACGGGCGGACAAGCCGCCCATGGCACCGCGGAGGTAGCGCCAATAATTATTGGGATTCGTATAAATATCGGCGACGCGCCCCCCTGCGGTTCAACAAAATAGGAACACGGGACAAATTGAGTGTTTTGCCAACAAAGATCGCAGCCTCACTATGAGAACTCAGCAATCTTCGTGTTCTTCATGCCCTTTGTGGTGAAAAGGCAACGTTATAGCAGTTCCGCGAGGTGCGCTCGCAGATTGGCTTGCTCGACGAGCATGGACTCGAAGCGTTCGCGCTCTGCCGCGACGAGTTCGGCATCGGCCTTGGCGATGAATTGCTCGTTATTGAGCTTGCTCTGCTTGCCTGCAATTTGCTTTTCGAGCGCTTCAAGCGATTTCTTCGCCCGGGTTCGTTCCGTGGCATCGTTGCTGATGTCATGCACATAAATGCGCAGCGTGTTGATGGTCATGCTCGCGGCATTGGCCGGTCGTGAACCACTCGACTTTACGTTCAGCTCGCCGATGCCGGCCATGTGCTTGAGTATGTGCGACTGCGCCTGAAATCCTGAGAGATTTTCCGCTGGCACGATGACGGTCACATTCACCGGATCGCGCGGCGCCACGTTGTACGTGTTGCGAAGCTCGCGCACACCGCGAGTGGCGTCCTGCAATTCTCCAAAGACGGCGATGATTTCCGGGTCGTCGAAAGCCGGATACCCATCGACCGGCGGAAATTCTGTGGTCGCGAGCATCGACTGTGATTTCAGTTCGACAAGCCCTGAGAAACCGCGTTTCGGAACTATTGTATTTAATTGTGTCCAAAGCCGCTCGGTAATGAACGGAATCGTGGGATGCCATAAACGAAGCGATTGATCGAGACAGAATGTCAAGACCCGCTTCGCCGCGCTGCCCGATGGATCGTCAGCATTGGTGAAGCGGGCTTTGGTCAGTTCAATATACCAGTCGCAGAGACAATCCCAGAAGAATTCGCGGAGCACCTTCACCGACGCCGAGAATTGATAGCCGGCAATACATTGATGATATTCGCGAATCGTCTGCGATAGTTTCGCAAGAATCCAGCGGTCCTCGGGAGCGAGTTGATGTGGTGCATCAAGATGCACCCTACTCGACCCTGTTGCCTCGTTGCCTTGTTGCCTTGTTGCCTCCTGCAAATTCATGAATGCAAATCGCGCCGCGTTCCAGAGCTTGTTGCAGAAGTTGCGGCCGATCTCGAATTTCTCCGAGGTCTCACGGCCAATGCCGAGCTGCTTTTTCGTTTCCGCATCGGCCCACTGCGTGGCGAATTCCTTGCTGCATTCCTTGTGCGTGCACTTGACCCGCGTACAGTCGGCGGGCTGGAGCTTGCGTTCGAGCTTCTGGCCGCGCGATTTGCGAGATTGCTCTTCGGCCTTGATCGCGCCACTCTGCTCGGTCAGCTTTCCGCAATGCGGACACAGATACTCGACGGGCATGCGGATGTCCTGCGTCTCGGTGGTCAGATCGGCCATCGTGTAGCGCAGCGCGTCGGCCCCATGCGTGTGAATGATGTCCACCGGATCGACGCCGTTGCCCTTGGACTTGCTCATGGTCTCGCCGCGGCCATCGAGAATTTTCGGGTGCACATACACATGATCAAACGGCACGTCCACGCGATCGAATGGGGCTTCGCGACTCGCATATAGACCAAACATTACCATGCGAGCTACCCAATTCGTAATGATGTCGCGGGATGTACACAGCACAGATCCCGGGTAGTACTGTTTCAGATGCTTCGTATCATGCGGCCAACCGAGCGTGCTGAATGGCCAAAGCGCAGACGAGAACCATGTGTCGAGAACGTCAGGGTCTTGCGAGAATTTGTACTCTCTTGCTAGTTCGTCGAATTGATGCTCTATTTCTGGTGAGGGGCACCAGTAGCTTTCCAGTGCTCGGGCAAGCGAAGCAATCTCGATCTTGAATGGAATTTCGCCCCCTCTCCACAGGCGTGAAAACGCTTTTCCTTCCTTCTCCCATTTCAGCAAGATCTCCGCCGCGTCTAATAGACGCGATTCCTCCTCTTGGCTCACAGCGCTGAGTCTAGGTGGATGCCAGACTGGGATTCTGTGTCCCCACCAAAGTTGTCGACTGATGCACCAGTCGCGCTTTTCGGCGAGCCAATCGAGATAGGTCTTGGCATAGCGCGACGGGAACACCTGAATTCGGCCGTCCTCAACTGTATTCATTGCGGACTGAGCGAGGGCAAGAGATTCTTCGCTTCGCTCAGAATGACTCACACTTTTCGGCGGTCCCGAAGTACTCAAGAACCATTGATCCGACAAGAACGGCTCAATCGGCAGCTTGCTGCGGTCGCTGTGGCCGAGTTCGATGTCGCGGTCTTCCTCATGGGCAAGTAAGTCATTGGACTTCATGTCATCAACAACTCGTTGACGCCCTTCAGTGCCGAATACCAGACCGGCATAGACATGACTATGCGCATTCTCATTCGTACCGGCTTTGACCGGCGCGTCCGAAAGATCAGACTCGATGATGGGCGCGACTTTTCCATCGGGCGTGAGCACATTGATCATGGGTAGCTTGTGGCGCAGACCGACTTCATAGTCATTGGGGTCGTGCGCGGGCGTGATCTTCACACAGCCGCTGCCAAGCATGGGATTCGCCCATTCGTCGCAAATGAGTGGAATTTCGCGCTCGACCAATGGCAGTCGCAGTTTGCATCCAGCGTGGGCCATATCGCGCAGTTTGATCAGGGTAGGCAAATGCGATTCGCGCCGCGCGGCGATGGCATCGAGCTTAGTTTGGATTTCCGTTGCCTCTTTGCCTGACTGATTGGAAAGTCGGTCCCACGTTTCCTCCAGTTGCTTCTCCTCGCGATCCAGAAATCCTTGCGGATCGGGATGCACGGCCACTGCTGTGTCTCCGAGCATGGTCTCTGGGCGAGTCGTGGCAATAATCACATATTCCGGGTCGTCCGCGCTCAGCGCCGTTAGTCCATTGCCTGTTGCCTGTTGCCTGTTGCCTTGCTGCCTTACCACCGGATACTTGAAATGCCAAAACTTACCCTTAACAGTCTCATAGTAGACTTCATCATCAGACACGGCCGTCTGCAACTGCGTGTCCCAGTTCACAAGACGCTTACCTCGGAAAATCAACCCATCTTTGAAGAGATTGAAAAACATCAGACGCACGGCACGGCTGAGTCCTTCGTCGAGTGTGAAGCGAGTTCGCTCCCAATCACACGAACAACCCATCAATTTCAGTTGATTGAGGATGCGCTGTTCGTATTCATCCTTCCATTGCCATATCCGGCGCACGAGTTCTTCGCGAGATTTCTCCGGTGTTTCCGCCAATTCATATCGCGTCTTTCCTTCCTGTTCGCGAATTCGTCGTTCGACTACGGCCTGTGTGGCGATGCCGGCGTGATCGGTTCCCGGTTGCCATAGCGTGTTGAATCCGCGCATGCGGTGATAGCGAATGAGAATGTCTTGTAGCGTGTTGTTCAGCGCATGGCCCAGGTGCAGTGCACCGGTCACATTGGGTGGCGGCATGACGATGGTGAACGTGCGCTCGTGCGATTTTCCATCCGGGACAGACCGAAACGCGACGGACTTCTCCCATAGCGCGGAAATCTCCGGCTCGACCGCGCGGGAATCGTAGACTTTTTCTAGTTCAATATTTTCCGGCATGTACGCGTCTCTGTAGTGCCGCCCCTTGTGGGCGGGGCACAACTTATCGTCACCCACCAGGGGTGACGCTACACTTCATTGAGCATTCCGCATTCACAATTCCCCATTCCGAATTCCGTATTCATCATTCCAAATTCTGTTGCTCCGCCGCTTGCACCGTATGCTCGAGCAACGTCGCAATCGTCATCGGTCCGACGCCGCCGGGCACCGGGGTGATCAATCCGGCCCGCAAACGTGCCGCATCAAAATCGACATCCCCTATATTTCCCTCGTTGTAACCCGCATCGATCACCACCGCCCCGGGCTTGATCCACTCTCCTAGGACAAATCGAGGCCGCCCGATGGCGACAATGAGCACATCCGCCCGGGCTACTTGCTCCGCGAGATTCCGCGTTCGCGAATGGCACAACGTCACCGTCGCATGAGCGTTAATCAGCATCGACGCCATCGGTCGACCGAGGATCGCGCTTCGCCCCACGACGACGGCTTCGACTCCCTCGAGCGGCACGTTGTACTCGCTCAGCAGACGCATAATCCCGCTCGGCGTACACGACACGAATGCGAGCATTCCCAGTATCGTGCGTCCCAGCGAGGCCGAACTCACGCCATCAACGTCTTTGAGAAGCGGAACTGCCTCAAACGCTGCTCGTCGATCAATCGGCGTGGGCACGGGATGCTGCACCAGAATGCCATGAGCCGACGCATCGCCTGCAAGTCGCTCGACGGCAGCGACAACATCATTCGTCGTCGTGCCGCTCGCGAGTTCCACTTGAACCGTGCGGACGCCGACTTCATCGCAGCGCTTGTTCTTCGCGCGAACATAGGCCAGCGAAGGCCCGTGATTCCCGACGAGCACCGTCGCCAGCGTCGGCTCAACGCCGCGAGATCGCAATCGGTTTGCGCGTTCGCGAACTTCATCACGAATTCGCTTGGCCAGTGCGGTGCCATCCATGATTCTCGCACCGCTGTTCATACTGTAAGCGTATCAGTTTTGCGGAGAGGTGTCACGCATTTCGAGCGCCTGGTGTGCTATTCACAGAGGACGCAGGCCGAGGAAATTTGCCGAGCGAATGGACACGGTTAGAATCCCTCGACGAATTGAGAGGACTCGAATGACCGATCGACTCGACATCGTATTTACGTCACCGCACCCCGATGACATCGAAATTGGCAGCGGAGGCACGGTGGCCAAGCTCGTCAAGCAAGGTTATCGCGTCGGCATGTTTCACATGACCAACGGCGAACCGACACCGCGCGGCACGCCCGAAACGCGAATGAAGGAAATGCACGCCGCTGCCGAGGTGCTTCGCGCTACCGTGGTCGAAATGCTTGGCCTGCCAAATCGTGTTCTCATGGATGGCCCGGAATCTCGATATGCGCTCGCGACCGCCTTGCGAAAATACCGACCAAAGATTCTAGTGACGATGGCCGGTCGAACGCCCTCCGCGTCGCCGGATCATTATCAAAGTCAGCTCATTGCCGAGGCGTCGCGATTCTATTCGCAGTTCACCAAGTGGAACGACCGCTTTGGCGGAACCGAACCGTTTCGCGTGGATCATCTCGTCTATCGCCCGACACGCATCGCCGCGGAGATTCATCATTGGCATTCGCAGTTCGTGGTCGATATCACGGATACGATTGAACAAAAGATCGAGGCCATCCGCTGCTATCGCTCGCAATTCGATGAGGAACGCTTCGCCGGATTGGAGCACTATGTTCGTTGTGGCGCGGGCTCGGAAGGCGGCGCCATAGGCGTGAAATATGGCGAGTTATATGCGTTGCCGCGACCGCTCGGCGTGAACGACATGGTTTCGATTTTCGGCGAATGGCAAATCCCACCGCCGTTCAAGAACGCGACCAAAGAACGATCGACATGAGGGCTCACGGTGGTCGAGCTCGTGCGAGAATCATTTCTCGCACGCCGATTGCGTTAGGTGCGGAAGGGTCATTATGAGTCTCTACATTGACGATGTTGAATTGAATGATGATGACCTCGCCGCCGGTTCGCTCGAAGAGGCGTTGCGCGTCGTGCAGGCTCGGATTTGCGCGCCTGGACACGTTGTCGTCGCCGTGCATTGCGACGGCGCAACGGTTCCACCGAACGCGATGACCGATACGCTCAAACGCCCAGTCTTCTCCTTTGAGCGCCTCGACGTCTACACCGGCACGAAGGAATCGCTGGTCATCGATGCCATGTCCCAGGCCGCTGCCTCGCTCGAAGCAACAGAATCAAAGGCTCAAGATATTGCACATCGTCTCACCGCGGGCAGCTCAGCCGAAGCCATCGCTGTGCTTGCTGATAGTCTTCGCGTCTGGCAGCAGATTCATCAGGCCATCGGTCAGTCCATTGTGATGCTCGGACTGAATCCGGAGACTATTCAGATTCGCGACGTGCCGCTGGCCGACGCCCTCGATCGCCCTCGCAGCGTCCTTGTGCAAATCAAGCAGGCTCTTCAGTCGCAGGACTACGTGCTGCTGGCCGATCTTCTACAGTATGAGTTCTCCGACGTGACCGACCTCTGGCATCAGATCGTCACCCGCCTCGAACACGAAGCCCGCAGCCGTTTGATGTAGCGCATCTGACGGTTCGGTAAGGCGAGAATTTCGGTTCGCACGGATCGCTGCCCTGCGGACACTTGGGGCTGTGCACGCAACCGCCGGTCAGCAAGAGAATCCAAGTGCGTTTGTGACGAAACATGTTTCGTTCTCCCGTTATACCAATTCCAGAAATTAATGGCGCGGTTCGGTTTCAGTGAGTGCCACTGGTAGCTTGCCTGCCAGTACTGGTACGGGCGGACAAGCCGCCCATGGCACCGCGGAGGTAGCGCCAATAATTATTGGGATTCGTATTA